>JAYRLC010000048.1:0-25707 GCA_041905405.1 Ramlibacter sp.
GCAGCCACAGGCCGAAACCGTGGCGCACGCCCATGGACAGCGTGACGATGGCGGCGCCGCAGATCAGCACCTGCGCCATCGAAAGGGATTTGTTATGGGTTGTCATGGCGGTGAATGTACAGAAAGCCGTCATTCCTGGCTCTTGAAAGCTTTTCAGCCCATTGATGCCGCCGCCGCAAGAATGGCATAGTTGGGCCTGAAAACTGTGAATTCATACAGGTCTACAATCGCCCCTCCCATGGCAACCAAACCACTTTCCGACTACTCCGAGGGCTCGATCCGCGTGCTCAAGGGCCTGGAGCCCGTCAAGCAGCGTCCGGGCATGTACACGCGCACCGACAACCCGCTGCACATCCTTCAGGAAGTGCTGGACAACTCGGCCGACGAGGCGCTGGCCGGCCATGGCCGCAAGATCAAGGTTACGCTGCACGCCGACGGCTCCACCAGCATCGAGGACGACGGCCGCGGCATCCCGTTCGGCCTGCACCCGGAAGAAAAGGCGCCCGTCATCGAGCTGGTCTTCACCCGCCTGCATGCCGGCGGCAAGTTCGACAAGGGCAAGGGCGGCGCCTACAGCTTCTCGGGCGGCCTGCACGGCGTGGGCGTGTCCGTCACCAACGCCCTGGCCAAGCGGCTGGAAGCCACCAGCTGGCGCGACGGCAGCGTGGCCCGCCTGGTGTTCGAAGGCGGCGACGTGACCGAACCCCTGGTCACGCGCAAGGCCGGTGAAGGCGACCGCAAGCAGGGCACCACGGTGCGTGTCTGGCCCGACCCCAAATACTTTGAATCGTCCGCCCTGCCCATGGGCGAGCTGACCCACCTGCTGCGCAGCAAGGCCGTGCTGATGCCCGGCGTCACGGTCACGCTGGTCAACGAAAAGACCAAAGACACGCAGACCTGGGCCTACAAGGGTGGCCTGCGCGACTACCTCATGCAGACGCTCACCGGCGACCCGGTGATCCCGCTGTTCGAGGGCGAAGGCTACGCCGACAAGGCCAGCAACGAAAAAGACAACTTTGCGGAAGGCGAGGGCGCCGCCTGGTGCGTGGCCTTCACCGAAGACGGCCAGCCCGTGCGCGAAAGCTACGTCAACCTGATTCCCACGAGCGCAGGCGGCACGCATGAATCCGGCCTGCGCGACGGCCTGTTCAACGCGGTCAAAAGCTTCATCGAACTGCACGCGCTGCTGCCCAAGGGCGTCAAGCTGCTGCCCGAAGACGTGTTCGCCCGCGCCAGCTATGTGCTCAGCGCCAAGGTGCTGGACCCGCAGTTCCAGGGCCAGATCAAGGAACGGCTGAACTCGCGTGACGCCGTGCGGCTGGTGTCCAGCTTTGTGCGCCCGGCGCTGGAGCTGTGGCTGAACCAGCATGTGGACTACGGCAAGAAGCTCGCCGAACTCGCCATCAAGGCCGCCCAGACCCGGCAAAAGGCCGGCCAGAAGGTTGAAAAGCGCAAGGGCTCCGGCGTGGCCGTGCTGCCCGGCAAGCTGACCGACTGCGAAAGCCGCGACACCAGCCATAACGAAGTGTTCCTGGTCGAGGGCGATTCCGCCGGCGGCAGCGCCAAGATGGGCCGCGACAAGGAATGCCAGGCCGTGCTGCCGTTGCGCGGCAAGGTGCTGAACACCTGGGAGGTCGAGCGCGACCGCCTGTTCGCCAACACCGAAATCCACGACATCGCGGTGGCCATCGGCGTGGACCCGCACGGACCCAACGACACGCCGGACCTGTCCGGGTTGCGCTACGGCAAGGTCTGCATCCTGTCGGACGCCGATGTGGACGGCTCGCACATCCAGGTGCTGCTGCTCACGCTGTTCTTCCGCCACTTTCCCAAGCTCATCGAGGCCGGCAACGTCTACGTGGCACGCCCGCCGCTGTTCCGCGTGGACGCCCCGGCGCGCGGCAAAAAGCCGGCGTCCAAAACCTATGCGCTTGACGAAGGTGAACTCACCGCCATCCTGGACAAGCTGCGCAAGGAAGGCGTGCGCGAAGGCGCCTGGAGCATCAGCCGCTTCAAGGGCCTGGGCGAAATGAGCGCGGAACAATTGTGGGAAACCACGCTCAATCCGGATACGCGCCGGCTGCTCCCGGTCCAACTGGGCAGCCTGGACTTCCTGCAGACCGAAAACCTGATCACCAAGCTCATGGGCAAGGGCGAGGCCGCGGCCCGCCGCGAGCTGATGGAGCTGCATGGTGACAGCGTGGAAATCGACATCTGACCCCGCCATGACGACCGCCACCGCGTCCACCCCTGCCAAGGCGCCCGCCCGCGTGCGGCTGCGCCCCACCATGCAGAGCGACCTGGACTACGTGCTGTCGCTGGAACAGGACCCGGCCAACCTGCCGTTCATCACGCCCTGGGAGCGTACCCAGCACGAGGCGGCGATCCGCTTCCCGGACTTCCGCCACTTCATCATCGAGGCGGGTTCGGGGCTGGACGCCGCGGGCTTCGTGATCCTGATCGGCTGCCGCAGCCCGCACCAGTCCATCGAACTCAAGCGCATGGTCGTGCAGGAAAAAGGGCTGGGCTACGGCCGTGCCGCCCTGCGCGTGGCCAAGAAGGTGGCCTTTGACGACCTGGGCGCGCACCGTTTCTGGCTGGACGTGAAGGAGCGCAACGCGCGCGCCCAGGGTCTGTACCAGACCGAAGGCTTCACGCTCGAAGGCCGCCTGCGCGACGCGGTGCGCGTGGCCGGCGGGCGCGACTCGCTGATCGTCATGTCCATGCTGGCGCCGGAGTTCTCCGCGCGGCGCGGCCAGGGACGGGAGATGTTTGCATGAAGCGGCTTGCGCGCCGCGCTTGGGACGGCCTGCGGCAAGTGCCGGGGCTCAAGACCGCGTTGCTGGCGCTGCTGGTGTTGTGCTTGTTCCCGCTGGCCGCGCGGGCCGATATCTGGGGCTTTGTGGACGCCAAGGGCGTGGCGCATTTCGCGTCCGAAAAGCTGGACGACCGCTACGAGCTGTTCTTCCGTGGTGACGAGCGTTTCGACACGGCCGAAGGCGTTACGCCTGTGGCGCACATGCCCCGGCCGGTGGCTGTGCCCGCTGTGCAGTCCAAGCTGCTGGCGTACTTTGATGTGTCGCCCAGCTACAAACAGGTCAAGCACCACATCCGCGAAGCGTCCAGCCGCCACGGCATTGACTACGAACTGCTGCAGGCCCTGATCGCGACCGAATCCGGCTTTGACGCCGCGGCCATGTCGCCCAAGGGCGCCATCGGGCTGATGCAGGTGATCCCGGCCACGGCCGAACGCTTCGGCGTGTCGGGTGACGCGAGAACCCCCGTTCAGAAGAAGCTGGTGGACCCGCGCGTGAACATCCGCACGGGCGCACGCTACCTGCGCTACCTGATTGACCTGTTCCCCGGACAGATCGAGCTGGCGCTGGCCGCCTACAACGCAGGCGAGGGCGCCGTGCAGCGCGCCGGCAACCGCATCCCCAACTACCGCGAAACGCAGAACTACGTGCGCACGGTCATGCAGCTGTACACCATGCTCAAGCCGCCGCAGGTGGTGGCCGAGCGCCGCGCGCCCACGCGCGTGCGCGTGCAGATGCCCGCGCCCGTGGGCGGGGCCGTGGGCCGCGGCAACATGGTGGCGCCGCTTGCGCTGCCCGTCACGCCCGTGGCTGCCGCACCCGTTCAGGCTGAATTCAAGATCGAGCGCGACTGAACGATGCCGTTCGCACCGGCCAGTCCAACCGACATGCTCCTGCTGGCTGGCCTGGCGGGGGCCCAGCTGTTGGTGGTGCTCTTCAGCGTGCTGATTGCCGGCGCCTACCGTGAACGCGCGCTGTACCTGCACGCGCTGACGGTGGCCGTGGGCCTGCTGGTGCTGTACGCATCCACCCGCGTATTGCCACGCGACGCGCACGACTGGCTGGCCGAAGCGGCGCTGGGGGTGCAGCTGGGCCTGGCCTGCCTCATGCTGCGCGAGCTGGTCAACCATGCCGGCGCGATGCGCCGCCTGCGTCAGGTGCTGCTGGGCATGAGCCTGCTGTTGCCCGTGCTGGCGGTGGCGGGCGCGTTGGGGCGGTGGAGTGTGCTGCTGCCGGGCACGGCCGCCTTCGCGGCCTGCGTGTTGCTGGTGATGCTGCGGGCCTGGCCCCAAAGCCAGCCCTGGGCCTGGTGGCTCGGTGCGTCGCTGATCGCATTGCTGCTGGCGGCAATCAACCTGGGTGCCCATACGCTGGGCGTCATGGAAGGCGCGGCGCTGCCACTGGCGACGGCCCTGACGCTATGGGCCGCTGGCACCTACCTGGCCACGGTCTGGCGCAGCCGCCTGTTTGCCGAAACACGGGTGCGCGTGGACGCACGCAAGGTGACCGACCCGCTCACGGGCCTGAGCACGCCGCTGATCTTTGGGGACCGCATCGACGCGGCCCGCGCCATCCTGCACCGCTATGGGCACCCGAGCGTGCTGTTGCTGGTGGAGATCGAAAACCTCAACGCGCTGATGCGCGAGTTCGGCCCCGAGGTGGCGGAGTCCGCCGTGCTCACGGCGGCCGGCCGCATCCGCCAGGCGCTGGGCGAGGCTGACGTGGCCGCGCGCATCTCGCATCGTCGCATCGCCGTGCTGGCCGAAGGCGTGTCGCTCGCGCAGGGCGCGTCGCAGGTGGGCACGCGCATTCTGGTGGCGGCGCTCAAGGAACCGCTGCCGCAGGCCCCGGCTGAATTCCTCCAGCTGCGCATGGTGGTGGCCGCGGTGCCGCTGGCGGGGCTGTCGGCCAAGTCACTGCTCGCACGTATGGGCGTGCTGCTGGACGAGCAGGTGCGTTCGCCGACCGAGCGGCGCATCGTCTCGGTCAGCGCCGAGGAACTGCAGGCCTGACCTGTCCGACCGCCTTAGACAGTTTTCGACCCTTTCACATCCGATCCATTTTCCCGATCCATTGACCCCTGACGACCATGGAGCAAGACCTGATCCCGTTCGACAGCCGCGACGACTCGCAGCTGGACCTGGCCACCTATGCGCAGCGCGCCTACCTTGAATACGCCCTGAGCGTCGTTAAGGGCCGCGCGCTGCCTGACGTGTGCGACGGGCAGAAGCCCGTGCAGCGCCGCATCCTGTACAGCATGGCCCGCATGGGGTTGGGCTTTTCGGGCAACAGCGGGGCCAAGCCCGTCAAATCGGCCCGCGTGGTGGGCGACGTGCTGGGCCGTTTCCACCCGCACGGCGACCAGGCCGCGTACGACGCGCTGGTGCGCATGGCGCAGGACTTCAGCCAGCGCTACCCGCTGATCGACGGGCAGGGCAACTTCGGCAGCCGCGACGGCGACGGCGCCGCCGCCATGCGCTACACCGAAGCGCGCCTTGCGAAAATCACCAGCCTGCTGCTGGACGAGATCGACGAAGGCACGGTCGACTTCACGCCCAACTACGACGGCTCCACCGAAGAACCCCGCCAGCTGCCCGCGCGCCTGCCGTTCACGCTGCTCAACGGCGCGAGCGGCATTGCCGTGGGCCTGGCCACCGAAATCCCCAGCCACAACCTGGGCGAGGTCGCGCAGGCCTGCGTGGCGCTCATTAAAACGCCGCAACTGAGCGACGAGGAACTGCTGGCCATCCTGCCCGGCCCCGACTACCCGGGCGGCGGCCAGATCATCAGCCCCGCGGCCGACATTGCCGAGGCCTACCGCACGGGCCGCGGCTCGCTGAAGGTGCGCGCCCGCTGGAAGATCGAGGACCTGGCGCGCGGCCAGTGGCAGATGGTGGTGAACGAGCTACCGCCCGGCGTGAGCGCGCAGAAGGTGCTGGAAGAGATCGAGGAGCTCACCAACCCCAAGGTCAAGGCCGGCAAGAAGGCGCTGACACAGGACCAGACTCAGCTGAAGGCGTCCATCCTGGCCGTGCTGGACGGCGTGCGCGACGAGTCGAGCAAGGACGCGGCCGTGCGCATCGTGTTCGAGCCCAAGACCAGCCGCATCGAACAGCAGGAACTCATCACCGCGCTGCTCGCGCACACCAGCCTGGAAACGTCCGCGCCCATCAACCTGACCATGGTGGGCATGGACGGCAGGCCGGTGCAGAAATCACTGCGCCAGATGCTGCAGGAATGGATCGCCTTCCGCCAGCAGACGGTGCAACGCCGATCGCAGCACCGCCTGGCCAAGGTGCTGGACCGCATCCACATCCTGGAGGGCCGGCAGCTCGTGCTGCTGAACATCGACGAGGTCATCGCGATCATTCGCGGCAGCGACGAACCCAAGGCCGCGCTGATCGCGCGCTTCAAGCTCAGCGACCGCCAGGCCGAGGACATCCTTGAAATCCGCCTGCGCCAGCTGGCGCGGCTGGAGGCCATCAAGATCGAGCAGGAGCTGTCCACCCTGCGCGACGAACAGAAAAAACTCGAAGAGATCCTGGGCAGCCCGGCGGCGCTGCGCCGCCTGATGGTCAAGGAGATCGAGGCGGACGCCAAGCAGTTCTCCGACGAGCGCCGCACGCTGATCCAGGCCGAGAAAAGGGCCGTGGCCGAAGTGAAGATCGTCGACGAGCCCGTGACCGTCGTCGTCTCGCAAAAAGGCTGGGTGCGTGCCCGCACGGGCCACGGCCACGACCCGGCGAGCTTTGCGTTCAAGGCCGGCGACGGCCTGTACGGCACATTCGAATGCCGCACGGTGGACACGCTGCTGGCCTTTGGCAGCAACGGGCGTGTGTACTCGGTGCCGGTGTCCGCGCTGCCCGGCGCGCGCGGCGATGGCCAGCCGCTCACGACCCTGATCGAGCTGGAGGCCGGCACGCAACTGCTGCACTACTTTGCCGGCGCGGCGAATGCATGGCTGCTGCTGTCCAGCAGCGGCGGCTACGGGTTCCTGGCGACGGTGGAAAACATGATCTCGCGCCAGAAAGCCGGCAAGGCCTTCATCACCGTGGGCGAGGGCGAGGTGGTGTGCAAACCATCCCCGGCGAACGTCCCGGCGCCGGCGGGCACCGTGCCGTCAGGCCTGTACGTGCCCGCCACGCACGTGGCCTGCGTATCGGCCACGCGCCGCGTGCTGACCTTCGAGATCACCGAACTCAAGGCCATGGCCGGCGGCGGCCGCGGCCTGATGCTGATGGATCTGGACAAGAAAGACAGCCTTGCAGGCGCTGCCGCCTACACCCGCAGCGTGCGCATCGCCGGCACGTTCCGCGAGAAGGATCGCGAAGAGGTGCTGGAAATCCGCACGCTGAACAACGCGCGGGCAGCGCGGGGGCGCAAGGGGAAGGATGGGAGTTTTGTGTTCAAGCCGGTGGCGGTGGAACGCATTGAGTAGAGCTACGTGCGATGCGATTCGCCTGTTTGACAGGTGGTACGCTTTTACCGTATTCCACAGAGATCGTCATGTCTACCCCCATTACTGCAAGCGAGGCGCGCGCCAGTCTTTGTCGGCTCATTGATGAGACATCCGAGTCTCATCAACCCGTCCTGATCTCAGGCAAGCGAAGCAGCGCTGTTCTGGTGGGCGCCGAAGACTGGCAGTCGATTCAGGAAACTCTGTACCTGCTCGCTGTTCCCGGCATGCGCGAGTCCGTCAAGAAGGGCATGGCTGAGCCGCTTGAAGCTGGCTGCGGCGGGGCTGAGGGGCAAGGCGCAGGAACTGCTTGACGTAGTGTCAAGCCATCCCTTTCAGAATCTCCCGCCGTACGAGAAGCTGGTGGGCGATCTGGACGGCGCCTACTCACGGCGCCTCAACATCCAGCATCGCCTGGTCTATGAAGTCTTCAACAAGGAGCGCACGGTGCGTGTGCTACGCATGTGGACCCACTACGAGTAAATCAGATCTCAGCGATCAGCTCGATTTCGACACAGGCCCCCAGCGGAATCTGCGCCACGCCGAATGCACTGCGCGCATGCGCGCCCTTGTCGCCGAACACCTGGCCGATCAGCTCGCTCGCGCCGTTGGTGACGATGTGCTGTTCGGTGAAGTCGGGCGTGGAATTCACCAGGCTCATGAGTTTGACGATGCGCTTGACCTTGTTCAGGTCACCCACCGCTGCGTGCAGCGTGCCCATCAGGTCGATGGCGATGGCGCGTGCGGCGGCCTTGCCGGTCTCTGTGTCGGTGTCCTTGCCGAGCTGGCCGACCCAGGGCTTGCCGTCTTTTTTGGCGATGTGGCCGCTGATGAAGACCAGGTTGCCGGTTTGCACGAAGGGCACGTAGGCCGCGGCGGGCACGGCCACCGGCGGCAGGGTGATGTTGAGTTCTTTCAGCTTGTCGTAAACACTCATGGCTTGGGCTCCTGGATGTCGGTCTGTGTTTCTGTGACGGGCTCGACCGTCACGCCGACGTGCAGTGTATGGCTGTCACCCCCATGAATCACGCCGCGGACCGGTGAAACATCCGAATAGTCGCGGCCCACGGCCAGTGTCACGTAGTCTTCGCCGCGCGCGCGGTTGTTGGTGGGGTCCAGGTCGTACCAGGTGCCGCCGCCGCCCTTCGCGGGCGACCACACCGATACCCAGGCGTGCGACGCGTCGCTGCCCACCAGCCGCGGCTGGCCCGGTGGCGGCTCGGTCAGCAGGTAGCCGCTGACGTAGCGCGCGGGCAGCCCCATGCCGCGCAGGCAGGCGATCATGATGTGGGCAAAGTCCTGGCACACGCCGCGGCGCTGCGCCAGCGATTCGAGCGCGGGCGTGCTCACGTCCGTGGCCTGCGACTCGTATTCAAAGTCCTCGTGGATGCGTTCCATCAGGTCCCAGGCGGCTTCCATGATGGGACGGTCCGCCGAGAAACTGGGCCGCGCATACGCCAGGAAGTCGTCATGGCGCGGCACGTACGGCGAGGGGAAGGTGAATTCGGTCGCGGCGTCGTAGTCGGCGCCGCGGTGGTAGCGCATGCGTTCGCGCACCTGTTCCCAGGGCAGGCCCGGCTCGGGCGGCGCGGGCGTGGTGGTGGACACCACGCTTTGCGCCACGACCTTGAGCTCGTCATGCGCCGACGGCAGGCTGAAGAATGCACGCGTGTTGCCGTACACGTCCACGGCCTCGGACCGTTGGGCCGGCTCGGGCGAGATCGCCAGCGTGTGGCTCAGCAGCTGCTGGCCCGCACCCGCGCGCGGCTTCAGGTGCGCCATGTGCTGGGCGTTCTTGACGGCCGGCGCGTAGTCGTAGACCGTTTCGTGGGTGACGCGCAGGAGCATGGTCAGGCTCCCACGCTCTGGCGCGGGTCGGAATGGGTGAAGTAGCGGGCGCTCAGGGCGTCAGACAGTCGCCACGCGGCGTCGCAGCATCGCTCCAGCTCGACGATCAGGGTGGCGTAGCGGCCCTCGTCATCACGCTCGCACAGTGCCTCAAGCGTCCACGCCTTGGGGTCGGGCACGTCCTGTGCGATGTCGGGCACGACGCCGGCCGCCGTGCCTTCCAGCTTGGCCAGCCGCCCGCGCAGTGTCTGCGCCACCCAGCCCAGCGAGCGGGGGTTGTCGCGGTCCAGCACCAGCAGGTCCAGCAGCGCGGGCACGTCGTGGCGCTGCTGGTATTGCGAATGGAAGGTGATGGTGCTGTCAAACAGCGCCACCACGGCCTCGAAGCCGCCTTCGTCAAACACCGCGCCGGTCTCGAAGGCCTGCGCCAGCGCCGACGCCAGGAAGCCCAGGCGTTCGATGTGGCGGCCCGTGGACAGCAGGCGCCAGCCGTCGTCGCGCGTCATGCGGTCGGTCTGCGCGCCGGTCATGGCGGCCGTGTAGCCGTTGATGCCTTCCAGGATGCGCATGGCCTCCACCGGGGAGTAGTCGCCGTCCTCGGTGCAGATGGCGCACTGGCGGAAGAATTCGGTTTCGGCCCGCACGATCACGTTCCACTGCTCCAGGGACAGCCGCTCGCGCACGGCCGACGCCGCGCTCTTGAGCGCGCACAGGTTGTAGCCCACGCTGGTGGCGTGTTCGGTGTCGGCCAGCGCTGCGATCAGCGAGCGTTCGAACACGCGGCGCGCATGGGTGGCCGGCGGCACGCGGCCCGTGACCAGCGCATGGTCCACGGCCAGGCCGGACAGCCAGGCCAGCAGCGGCTGCGACGACTGGTCCTCGCCGTTCAGGCACTGCAGCGCCAGGTGCGCCAGGCGCGTGGTGTTCTCGGTGCGTTCGGTGTAGCGGCCCAGCCAGAACAGGTTTTCGGCGGCGCGGCTGGTCACCAGGCCGCTGCGCTGGGTCATGGCCGGGCCGTGCTGGTCGTGCTGCAGCAGTGTGGTGGCGTCCACCTCGCCGTCGGTCAGCACCCACACGTCGGCGCTGCTGCCGCCGCGCTGCATGGACGCGATTTCATGGTCGGCGCTGGCGATGCGCGCGAGCCCCCCGGGCAGCACGCGCCAGGACTGTGCGCCGTCGCTCACGGCAAACACGCGCAGCAGCACCGAGCGCGGCGCGATGTGATCCCCCGTGGCGTCGGACTTCCAGGTGGGCATCTGCGACAGCGGCATGTAGGCCTGCACGGTGTGTTCGTCACCCTGGCGCATGATGCGGCCGGCCCATTCGTCCAGCCCGCGGCGCGACAGCGACCCGCCCAGCGCCGCCGACATGTCGCCGCCCGGCCAGGTCGGCTTGATGACGCTGGCCTGCAGCTGCGGCAGCACGGCCTCCATCGCGGCGCGTTCGCCGCACCACCAGGTGGCCAGCGACGGCAGGCTCAGCTCTTCGCCCAGCAGGTGGCGCGACAGCGCCGGCAGAAAGCCCAGCAGCGCGGGGGACTCCAGGAACGCCGAGCCCGGCGCGTTGGCCACCAGCACGTTGCCCGCGCGAATGGCCTGCAGCAGCCCTGGCACGCCCAGGCGCGAGTCGCTGCGCAGCTCCAGCGGGTCCAGGAACTCGTCGTCCAGCCGCTTCAGCAGGCCGTGCACCGGCTGCAGGCCCTGCAGCGTCTTGAGGAACAGGCGCTGGTCGCGCACCGTGAGGTCGCTGCCCTCGACCAGCGTCAGGCCCAGGTAGCGGGCGAGGTAGGCGTGCTCGAAATAGGTTTCGTTGTACGGGCCGGGCGTGAGCAGCACGATGCGCGCGTCAGCGCCGGCCGGGCTCTGCTGGCGCAGGCCGTCCACCAGCGCGCGGTAGCAGGCGGCCAGCCGCTGCACGTGCAGGTCGCGGAAGGCCTCGGGGAACAGGCGGGAGGTGATGAGCCGGTTTTCCAGCAGGTAGCCCAGGCCCGACGGCGCCTGCGTGCGCTGCGACACCACCCACCACAGGCCTTGCGTGTCGCGGGCCAGGTCGAAGGCCGCGATGTGCAGGTGCGTGCCGCCGCTGGGCCGCACGCCGTGCATGGGGCGCAGGTAGCCGGGGTGGCCCTGCACCAGCGCGCTGGGCAGCAGGCCATCGGCCAGCAGGCGCTGCGGGCCGTACACGTCGGCCATGATGCGGTCCAGCAGCCGCGTGCGCTGCAGCACGCCGGTTTCGATCTGCCGCCATGCATCGGGCGGGACGATCAGCGGGAACAGGTCCAGCGACCAGGGGCGCTGCGGACCGTTGGCGTCAGCGTAGACGTTGTAGGTGACGCCGTTGTCGCGCACCTGGCGTTCCAGGTTGACGGTGCGGCGGTTCAGGTCGTTGAAGCCTTCGCGCCCCAGGTTCTCGAAGAAGCGTGCCCAGTGCGGCGCCAGGGGTGCGGGCCGTTCGCCGGCCGGGCCCGGCACAGCATCAGCGGCCTCACCGCGCAGCTCATCGAAATGGCCTGCGGCGGCGGGGGGCGCCAGCGCCGCCGCCAGATCGGCGGGGGCTTCCTGGGCGTCTGCGGCGAAAAGGGAGTCGACCGGATCGTTGCGTTTGTCCACGTCACGCCATTGTCACATCGACCCTGGTGCGGAATCATGCCGTTGTTGCATGGTCACGACGGGTCTATACGGAACGGTCACGCAGCAGCGCATAAACGTCATCGCGGCTGCTCACGGCTACGAGTGTCACAAGCCGCTTTCTGTCGTCCACGTGGTAGGCCACGCGGTACTGCGGTGTGATGATCTTGATTTTGTAGAAGTCGGGCAGGCCCTGTAGCGCGTCCTTGGCGACGCGGGGCTGGACCAGCCGCTCACGCGCCAGTTTCTGCCTGAACCGTCGCCTGACGCTCTCGTCAAGCCTCGCCCATTCCCGTTCGGCATCGGGATGGATGGCCAGTTCATAGCTCATCAATGCTGATCTTGCGCGCCTTGCTCAGGGTGCCAGCGCGCTGACGCGCCTTGTCGGTGATGACGCGGTCAGCGAGCTGATCGAGTACGTGCGCCATCAGTCGGGGCGACAGGATGTAGCCCGCGGGCCGGTTGTGGTTGAGCACGACGACCGCTTCGTCTCCCGCTTCGGCAAAGGCCTTGGCCGGTGCTTCGCGGAGATCGGAGATGCCGATGCTGCGAGTCGACAGGAGTGCGTCCATGATGAATTTCGACGAAATAAAGTCGAATTTTAGTCGGTTCCTGGCGTTGGCGCGGTCATTTGCGCCGCAGGTCCAGCGTGAACGGGAACTCCCGGCTGCCCGGCACGTGGATGGTGGCCGGCGGCACGTCCAGGGTGCCCGGCGTGTGTCCCATGCGGAAGAAGCGCGCCAGGCGGCGGCTTTCGGCCTCGTAGGCGTTGACGGGGAAGGTCACGTAGTTGCGCCCGCCGGGGTGGGCCACGTGGTACTGGCAGCCGCCCAGCGACCGCTTCATCCAGGTGTCCACGATGTCGAACGTCAGCGGCGCGTGCGTGCCGATGGTTGGATGAAGGGCCGACGGCGGGTTCCAGGCCTTGTAGCGGATGCCCGCGACGAATTCGCCCATGGTGCCGGTGGACTGCAGGGGCAGGGCGCTGCCGTTCACGGTGATGACGTAGCGGCTTTCGTTCAGGCCCGTGACGCGCACCTCGATGCGCTCCAGCGACGAGTCCACGTAGCGCACGGTGCCGCCGATCGCGCCTTCCTCGCCCATCACGTGCCAGGGCTCCAGCGCGTTGCGCAGTGTCAGCTCGATGCCGCGCGACTGCACTTCGCCCACCAGCGGGAAGCGGAACTCAAAATGCGGCGCGAACCAGGCCGTGTCAAACGCGTAGCCCGCGTCGCGCATTTCGGCCAGCACGTCGTTCAGGTCCATCTTGACGAAGGTCGGCAACAGGAACCGGTCGTGCAGCTCGGTCCCCCAGCGCGTGGCGGGCGCCTTGTACGGCGCCTTCCAGAATCGGGCGACCAGCGCGCGCAGCAGCAGCTGCTGCACGACGCTCATGCGCGCGTGCGGCGGCATTTCAAACGCGCGCAGCTCCAGCAGGCCCAGGCGGCCGGTGGACGAGTCGGGCGAGTACATCTTGTCGATGCAGAACTCGCTGCGGTGGGTGTTGCCCGTCACGTCGATCAGGATGTTGCGCAGGGTGCGGTCCACGAGCCACGGGGGCATGTCCTGGCCGTAGACCTCGCGGTTCTTTTCGATCTCGCGCAGCGCGATTTCCAGCTCGTACAGCTGGTCGTTGCGGGCTTCGTCCACACGCGGCGCCTGGCTGGTGGGGCCGATGAACATGCCGCTGAACAGGTAGCTCAGGCTGGGGTGGTTGTGCCAGTACAGGATGAGGCTGGCCAGCAGCTCCGGCTTGCGCAGGAACGGGCTGTCGCCCGGTGTCGCGCCGCCCAGCACGAAGTGGTTGCCGCCGCCCGTGCCGGTGTGGCGGCCATCGGTCATGAATTTTTCGGCCGACAGGCGCGATTCGAACGCGGCCTGGTACAGGAATTCGGTGTGGTCCACCAGTTCGCGCCAGTTGTGCGCGGGGTGGATGTTGACCTCGATCACACCGGGGTCGGGCGTGACCTGCAGCAGCTTCAGCCGCGCGTCGCGCGGGGGCGGGTAGCCTTCGAGCACGATCTTCACGCCCAGCTCGGCGGCCGTCGCCTCGACGGCCGCCAGCAGGTCCAGGTAGTCGTCCAGCCGCGCCAGCGGGGGCATGAAGACGTACAGCACGCCCGATTTCTGGCCGATGGCCTCGGCCTTCGGGCCGTTCGCGCGGCGCGGGTCGCGCGCCTCGACGCACAGCGCGGTGCGCGTGTAGCCGTGGGCCGATTCAAAGCGCGTGGGCGGCTGCATGAAGCCTGCGGGTTCGGGTTGACCGGGCTCGCGAGCGTTGCCTGCGGTGTCGTAGCGGCCCAGGCCGTCCTGGCGCATGCGCTGCGCCTCGCCGGGCTGGGTGGCGCCGGCCAGGTAGGGCAGGTCGCGGTCGTTGGGGGCGGTGCCCGCGCCGGTGCCGGTGTCTGCACCGGCTGCGGTGGCGTAGCGCGCCTGGTAGGCCGTGGCGGCGGGCAGCGGCTGCTGCGGCGCCGTCGGGTCCTGCTCGATCAGGTACGGGTAGTCAGACTTGCTGACCCAGGGCAGCGAGTCCAGCGGCAGGCGGTAGCCCATGGGCGAGTCGCCGGGGATCAGGTACATGCGCTCGTCGCGGAAGAACCAGGGCCCCGTGCTCCACAGCGTGCCCGACAGTCGCGGGCCGGCGCCCGTCTGAGTGTCCGGCTGCAGTGGCAGCACGTAGCCCACCACGCTGTCCAGCTTCTGTTCGAACACGCGGCGCAGGCGGGCGCGTTCCAGCTCGTCGTCCAGCCGCGCGTCGAACGGGTCCACGTTGACCGGCAGGCGGCGCTCGCGCCACAGGTAGTACCAGGTGTCCTCGTAGCCGGGCTGGATGAACTTGTCGCTCAGCTTGAGCTTGCTGGCCAGCAGGTAGGTGAAGCGCCTGGCGTCGTCGCTCGTGTAGTGCGACGGCGTGCGCTCGTCGGCAAACAGCGTGGGGTCGCGCCAGGTGGGCTGGCCGTCGGCCCGCCAGCAGATGGACAGGGCCCAGCGCGGCAACTGCTCGCCGGGATACCACTTGCCCTGGCCGAAGTGCAGGAAGCCGCCCTGCCCGTATTCGGCGCGCAGCTTGTGTACGAGCTCGGTCGCGAAGCCGCGCTTGGTGGGGCCCAGCGCGTCGGTGTTCCACTCGGGCGCGTCGCGGTCGTCGATGGACACGTAGGTGGGCTCGCCGCCCATGGTCAGGCGCACATCGCCAGCCGTCAGCTCGGCATCCACTGCGTCGCCCAAGGCCAGCACCTTGGCCCACTGGTCTTCGGTGTAGGGCTTGGTCACGCGCGGCGACTCGTAGATGCGCGTGACCACCATGCTGTGGCCAAAGTCGACCTCGGACTTGTCCACACCGCCTTCGATGGGCGCGGCGCCCGACGGCTGGGGCGTGCAGGCCAGGGGGATATGGCCCTCGCCGGCCAGCAGGCCCGATGTGGCGTCCAGCCCGATCCAGCCGGCGCCGGGCAGGTAAACCTCGCACCAGGCATGCAGGTCGGTAAAGTCGTGGTCGGTGCCACTGGGGCCGTCCAGCGATTTGACGTCGGGCGTGAGCTGGATCAGGTAACCCGACACGAAGCGCGCCGCCAGCCCCATGTGGCGCAGCAGCTGCACCAGCAGCCAGCCCGAGTCGCGGCAGGAGCCGCTGGCCTTTTGCAGGGTTTCATCAGGCGTCTGCACGCCGGGCTCCATGCGGATCAGGTATTTGATGTCGCTTGCCACCTGCTGGTTCAGCCCGACCAGGAAGTCGATGGTGCGGCGCTCCTTGCGGTCGATCTTGTCCAGGTAGGCCTTGACCAGCGGCGTCATGGGCGCGGTCATGAGGTAGGGCGCCAGCTCGTCGCGCAGCAGCTTGTCGTAGCTGAAGGGGAAGTTCTCGGCCGCCGGCTCCAGGAAAAAGTCGAACGGGTTGTAGACCGCCATTTCCACCACCAGGTCGACCGTGACCTTGAACTCGGTGGTTTTCTCGGGGAACACCAGGCGCGCCTGGTAGTTGGCGAACGGGTCCTGCTGCCAGTTGATGAAATGGCCCGCCGGTTCGACCTTCAGCGAATATGAGATGACGTTGCTGCGGCAGTGCGGCGCCGGTCGCAGCCGGATGGTCTGCGGCCCCAGGTTGACCGGACGGTCATATTTGTAGTGGGTGACGTGGTTCAGGGCGGCATGGATCGACATGCGATGCATGGTAGCAAGGTCCGAGCCAGCGTAGACGATCCATGGGGTGGCGACGCGCGCTACGACGTGTGGGCGCGTCCTGTCAAGACATGCTCGGGGGATATGACCGCATGCCGGGCATGCTTAGCATCCAGCGCCACCGGCCACGGGCCGTTGCGAAGGAAAGCTGTCCATGAACGAAGAAAAAGCACTTAATGGCGAGCAGCCGCAGGTGGCCTACACCACCGGCGGCAACACCTGGAACTGGGACGTGTCGTCCGACTACCGGGCGGCGGCCTTGCAGGGCCCGGCCAACGGCCTGAAGGTCTGGGCGGGCTACCCGCTGGTCATGACCTACAGCTTTCCCACGGGCAGCGCCTATTTCGACGGTGGCAACGGCTATGGCACGGGCGAGGTGCGGGCCGGCTGGGCGCCGCTGAATGCCGAGCAGAAGGCGGCCGTGCGCAAGGCGCTGTCCACCTGGAGCGACGTGGCGGACATCACCTTTGTCGAGGTGGCCGACGGCATGGACGTGGGGGAGCTGCGGTTTGCGTTTTCATCGGCCTTGACGGGGTCCAAGCTGGGTCATGCCTTCACGCTCGCGCCGCGCAGCGCGGAGGCCGGCGACGTCTGGCTGAACGGCAGTACGTCCACGCAGGTGTTCACCAACCCTGCCAACTATTCGGCCGCGAACCCGCAGGACGGGAACGACTTCTTTGCCATGCGCAACTACCACACGCTGGTGCATGAGATCGGCCATGCGCTGGGGCTGTCGCACCCGTTCTTCGAGCAGGGCGAGACGCGCACCACCGCCGCCCTGCCGGTGGTCGAGGACACCACGCAGAACACCGTGATGTCCTACACCCGCACCCTCACGGGCAACATCATCAACGCGTACCCCACCACGCCCATGGTGTATGACATCCTGGCCATCCAGTCGATGTACGGCTACAACCTGGGTCACAAGGCGGGTGACACGGTGTATGACTTCGATGTCACCGGCATCCAGATGCAGACCATCTGGGACGGGGGTGGCAACGACACGATCCGCGCCACGCACGCGCTGGCCGGCTCGACCTCGTTTCGCATCGCCGCCAACGCGGGCAATCCGCATCCGGTGCTGATCGACCTGCGCGAGGGCCAGGGCAGCAAGATCGGCTTTGCGTCCAACTACTCGCTGTCCGGCGGTGTCACGAACCTTTGGACCTTGAGCCAGGAACAGTACCTGTCCACGGTGCCGGCCAACGTGTACATCGCCTACGGCGCGCTGATCGAAAACGCGGTGGGCGCGGGCGGCAACGACAGGCTCATCGGCAACCCGGCCCGCAACAAGCTGGAAGGCGGCGCGGGCAACGACACCCTCGATGGCGGCGCCGGCATCGACACCGCGGTCTTCTCACAGGCGCGCGCCAGCTACACGGTGACCACGACGGGCAGTACGACGACCGTGCGCGCCAACAGCGGCACCGATGGCACCGACACGCTGACCAGCATCGAACGCCTGCAGTTCAGCGATGCGCTGGTGGCCTACGACACGGCCGGCAACGCGGGCAAGGCGTACCGCCTGTACCAGGCCGCGTTCAACCGCACGCCCGACCAGGGCGGCCTGGGCTTCCAGATGAAGACGCTGGACAACGGCGCGGCGCTGTCGCAGGTGGCGGCCAACTTCATTGCCAGCCCGGAGTTCCAGCGCACGTATGGCGCGCTGAATGACAGCCAGTTCGTGACGCAGCTGTACCAGAACGTGCTGCACCGCGGGCCCGACGCCAGCGGGTTGTCATTCCATACCGGCAACCTGGGCCGCGGCATGGCGCGTGCCGACGTGCTGGTGGGCTTCAGCGAATCGCCCGAGAACCAGGCGGCGCTGATCGGCACGATCCAGAACGGCATGGTCTACACGGTGTAGGCCACGGTGTAAGCCACGGTGTAAGCCACGGTGTAAGCGCGCCGCGGCCCGCTATGCTTGCGCCCCATGCCGGGCGTGAGCGACACAGGGGAGGGCGGCGGGACGTTGATCGTGCCCGTGCTGGGCGGCGCCGTGGCCGGCGCGGCGCTGCAACTGCAGCAGCCCCAGCTGTGGGCGCTGCCCGTCTACATCGGCCTGTTCGCGCTGGGCCTGGCCCTGCTGGTGGCCGCGCGCCGTGCGCGCCGCCTGGCCTGGCCCCTGGCGCTGGCCGGTGCGCTGCTGGCTGGCGGCGCGGGCTGCGGCTGGCGGGCCCAGGTCTTTGCGGGCCAGGCGCTGGACCCCGCGCTGCAGGGGCTCGACCTGGTGGTGACCGGCGTGGTGGATGCCATGCCCCAGCGCAGCGACACGGGGCTGCGTTTCCGGCTGGCGGTGGAGTCGGCCCGGCTGGATGGCGCGCCCGTGCGGCTGCCGCCCCTGATTCAGCTGGGCTGGTGGGGTGGCGCGGGTGGTGGCGAGCTCACGCGCCAGAGCGCCGACCTGCGCGCGGGCGAACGCTGGCGCATGACGGTGCGGCTGAAGGCGCCGCACGGCAACCTGAACCCGCACGGGTTTGACTACGAGCTGTGGCTGTGGGAGCAGGGCATCCAGGCCACGGGCTACGTGCGCGCCGGCCCGCGCGACGCGGCGCCGCTGCGCGTGGACGCGACCTGGCGGCACCCGGTCGAGCTGACCCGCCAGAACGTGCGCGACGCGATCCTGGCGCGCGTGGACGACCGGCGGCTGGCCGGGGTGGTGGCGGCGCTGGTCACGGGCGACCAGAACGCGATCGACCGGGCCGACTGGGACGTCTTTCGGGCCACGGGGGTGGCCCACCTCATGAGCATTTCCGGCCTGCACATCACCATGTTCGCCTGGCTGGCCGCCGCTATCGTGGGCTGGCTATGGCGGCGCAGCGCGCGGCTGTGCCTGGCCTGGCCGGCGCAGCATGCGGCGCTGGTGGGTGGGCTCCTGCTGGCCACGGGCTATGCGCTGTTCAGCGGCCTGGGCGTGCCGGCGCAGCGCACGGTGACCATGCTGGCCACGCTCACGCTGCTGCGCCTGCTGGGGGTGCGCTGGCCCTGGCCGCTGGCATGGCTGCTGGCCTGCGCCGTGGTGGTGGCGGTCGACCCGTGGGCGCTGCTGCAGCCGGGGTTCTGGCTGAGCTTCGTGGCGGTGGGGGTGCTGTTTGCCGCGGATGGCGGGCGGCAGCCGGCCACGGGCGCCGCGGGCCGCCTGCGGGCCATGCTGCGCGAACAGGCCGTGGTGACGCTGGCGCTCACGCCGCTGGCGCTGCTGCTGTTCGGCCAGGCGTCGGTGGTGGGCCTGCCGGCCAACCTGCTGGCCATCCCCTGGGTGACGCTGGTGGTCACGCCGCTGGCCATGGGCGGCGTGCTGGCGCCGCCACTGTGGGACGCGGCGGCCTGGGCCGTGCAGGCGCTGGGCCTGCTGCTGCAGTGGATGGCGGCGCTGCCGTATGCGTCGGTGTCGGTGGCCGCACCGCCGCTGTGGGCGGGCGCGGCCGGTGTGCTGGGCGGCGCGGTACTGGCCATGCGCTGGCCCTGGAGCCTGCGCCTGCTGGGCGTGCCTCTTTTGCTGCCGGTGCTGTGGTGGCAGCCGCTGCGGCCGGCGGCGGGTGACTTCGAGCTGCTGGCGGCCGACGTGGGCCAGGGCAACGCGGTGATCGTCCGCACGTCGGCCCACACGCTGGTGTACGACGCGGGTCCACGCTGGGGACCGGAAAGCGACGCGGGTCACCGCGTGCTGGTGCCACTGCTGCGCGCGCTGGACGAGCGGGTGGACACGCTGGTGCTGAGCCACCGCGACAGCGACCATACCGGCGGTGCGGCCGCGCTGCTGGCGCAGCAGCCGGGGGCGGCGCTGCTCGCGTCGCTGGAAGACGGCCACGAGCTGCTGGGCCTGCGCCCCGTGGCCACGCGCTGCGCCGCCGGGCAGGGGTGGGAATGGGACGGCGTGCGGTTTGACGCGCTGCACCCGGCGCAGCCCTACAGCGGCGGCGCGGTCAAACCCAACGCCGTGAGCTGCGTGCTGCGCATCGCGGCGCGCGGCGGCGCCGGGCCGGTGGCGCTGCTGGTGGGCGACATCGAACAGCCGCAGGAATCCGCCCTGGTGGCTGGCCAGGCAGCGGCGCTGCGCGCGCACGTGCTGCTGGCGCCGCACCATTTATGTAACCAGAAGAAGTGTTGCGTATTGGTTTTTTCACTGTGCAACGGGTCTGAAGCAACACTCATCATGTTGCGCAACGGCACCCCCGAATTGAGGATCGCGGGAAGCAGAGTGAGCCAAGTCGGTCACCGGACCGGCTTCACTCGGTCCTTCATGCCCTGGATGACCGAATCCCTGCCCCGAAGCATTTCCTCCAATTCGGATATCCGCGCCTGGAGCCGATAGTTGATGCGGGCGAGGGCGGCGGCTTCTGCTTGAGCCTCCTCCGCGAGCGCTCGATAGTCGTGTTGCTTGGCCGCCGCGCGTGCTTGCTCGGCCCGGCGATGCTTGCTGTCGCTGTGCTCGATCTTTTTCTTCGCCTCGCCAATCTTCCGCAAGACGGGCTCATGGTACCGATAGAGGGTCGAGCGCTCGATGCCCGCCTCGTCGCACACGGCAGCGACACTGATCCGCGCGCCCGTCTTCACGACCTTGGTCTTGCCGCTCTCGATCCGCGCAAGCGCGCGCTCGAGCTCCTTGCGGGTGGCTTGTATCGACCTCTCCTGGTGGGAAGCCAGTCCTCGTCGTGCGGCAGCGGAGACCGGGCTCATGCCGAATTCTCGCCGTCGAGCCTGCGGAGCACCCCTTCTGCTTTGGTCAAGATTTCCTTGGCTCTTGCCTGGCCACCCGGGCCCATGTCGTTGAGAGCGAGTGCTTCCATTTGCTGTTCCCGAATGCCTTCCCATACTGGCCGATGCTCGGGGCCGATCACGCCATATGCGCAGTCCACGCACATCTGAGCCTGTAGCACACACAGTCCGCCGCAACCATTTCCTCGCGAATTGCCGATGCACCAAGAGTGCCCGGTGCCATTGAGCATGATCGTTCCCGAGTAGTCGGCAATCAGCTGTTCCTTGTTCTTGGCGGTGCGAACGCTGCGGCGCCAATCAGCAAGCCAATGCGCCCCGTTGGCAAGCGGCCGGTCGGAGCGAAGAAGGCTATCGACGATTTCGGTATGCCGGGCAGACTTTTCTTCCGCAACCATCTCCAGCAGTTCCGTGTCGGCTTCGAAGTCATCCGCGCCTCCGTCCGCGTAGTAGAGCGTCATGTCGAGTGACCAATGACCGAAGTGATCCTTGAGGTACATCAGATCCCCAAGCTCGGCCCGGGCAACGGAGCGCGCATACGTGCGCCGGAATTGATGGGAGTGCAGCTGATACGGTTTGCCATCACTGCGCAGGATGTTCATCTCCATGCAGAATGCCTTCAAATCGTTGTTCACCGTCATGCCCGTCAATGCAGCGGGGCCGCCAAACCTTGAGCCCTTGGGCATCGACAGGAACAGTTTGCGTTGCTGCCGCTTCACTAGATTGAAGCGGCGCAAGAGACGGGCTTTCTCTTCGCCGGTCGCGTTGTGCATTCGCTTTGCGAGTTTGTCCAGGTCAGCGCGCATTCGCGCGCGCAGGGGGCCGGTAAGCCGCGTCAGGACGTCCAGGGCGTTCACGACGGCATCGGGAATCAACCACCTCTTGGGCCTCGCTCCAGTCTTGTAGATGGTGCCGTGCATCCACGCCAGTTCCGTGCTTCCGTCCTTGCTTAGACCTCTGCGAACGCAGCCCTCTTCAAGCGAGACCATCTCCGAGTCCCTGACGCCGCTGAACATGTCGATGACGATGTAGCAAGCCGTGCGCAGTCGGATTAAGTCGGAGTAGACCTCACGAAATCCTTTGTAACCGTACTCGCGGGCGACGAACGTTCGGGCGTCCGACTCACTGTTCTTGGACAGTCCCACTTTCTTCGCGGCAGCAGCATTGGCAGCCTCAATGCAGTCCAGAATTGATGTCGAGCGGACTCGAACATAGTCCAACGCCGCACGAACCAGGGGATCGGCGACGGCGTCGGGAATGAATTCTGTCTTTGGTCCCGTATCCGCTGCAGCCTGCCTGAATCCCGCCAGCGCGCATGCCGTCTCAAGTGGCCACGGATGTGCCTTCAGGCCGTCACGAAGCTTGTGACGCTGATGAAACAGGTCCTCGACCAGAAACAGGCGTTGGGCAACCGTGCTGGCGGTCGTCTCGCCGCCAGTTCGAGCGCTTTGGCGTGCGAACGGGACGTAGTCCAATGCGCGATCCCCGATGTCGGCGAATCTCGTCATGTTCTGCGTGACCATCCAGCGGACCAAGGGCGCGAGGTGCCGAGCATTCTTGATCAGCGTCAGCGCCATCTTGCGAGGCCTACCCTCAGGTGGGCTCACAAAGTTGGTCCATACCAGATCCTTGACCGACTCCAGCAATGCGCGATGATGCCGATCCGTCAGCAGACGCCCATCTGGCAGTGTCAAATGCCAGCTGAGCCTTTTGGCGCTGGGCTCCAGGTTGTCTTGAGGAATATAGGGGTAGAAATCCCACGTCTGATCGCCATAGCAACTGATGACGGTCATGGTGCCATCGGGCAAACGCGTGCGTGACACGGGCATGGCGCACTTGGCGCTGTAAGTCATCGCGTCGGTGGGCAACCAAACTAGTTCGGGAATCACGCTCACCTCCAAGCCGGATGCGGGGACGCCTGCGCACGCAGCCTGGCATCGTTCACCGCAATGGGTGGGAACTGTGATGCGATATCGACGTCAATGCGTTTGACGATCGGCGCATACGTTTTGAGCCACTGCGCCGGGCCAATCTTGGCGCGCTCGGAGAGAAGGCGGTAGTAGAAGCTGAACAAGCGCCAGAGGTCGTCTTCGAAGACCATCATGCTCGGGCATTTGAAGCAGGAGAAGAACTTCTTGCATACCGAGTCAGCATCGCGAAACGGGTTCTGGCAGCTGGCGATCCCGGTGTTGTACCCTCCGGTGAGCAAGTCCTTCACGTCTGACGCAGGGATCGAGCCGTCAGCAGCAAGCAAGACCTTGCCCTCAACGACATGCCGCGTGAACTGGCTTGTCATACCCTCGATGACGAATGAATGATTGCGTTCTGACTCGGGCAAGACCCCAATGTAGTGGCGCGCTGCGGTCCGGGCGCTGGCGTGTCCCAATGCTTGCTGTACCCGACGAACGTCACCGGTTCGCCGGTAGATCTCGGTTGCGAATGTTGGGCGGAGCCGCGCCATGTTCAATACCAGCGCAGTGCCGTCATCGTTGACCAGCTCGTGGCGCTCGGCAAATGCCTTGATCGCGTTGTGTGCGTTGCCCTGGTTCAGCACAGCAATCCGGCCCTTGTTCGCGAACTTCGTATGCCGCCACAGGAAGACGTATTCCTTCAGCCCATCAGCCTCGTCGGCGAGGTGCGCTGTGTGGTCGCAGAGGAATCGCAGATGATCGCCGATGCTTGCCGGAATCGCCAGCATCGTCTTGGTGGGCTCAATCTTAGCCTTCCGAACGGAGGTCGCATGCGTGCTGTAGCCTCTATTCTTATGCGTGACGAGAAGGTCGCGGTCGGGCGCGGGATGCCCATGGAGGGAGTCGCGAGTCAGATCCAGCAAAGGCTGCAAATTGCGCCCCGTCGCGAGTCCCAGAACAAGCAAGTGGACTGCCAGGACCTGTAGCGGCGGCAACGAAGCCTGCTGGCCGTGGATCGAACGAAGATCAATATTCAAGGCAGAGACGATGCGCTTGTGCTCAGCGTCCGAATAGCCCTCCCGCCTTCTCGCATTTCTGTTTTTGTTGGGAAACGGATTGCGAGGAAAGCTCAATTGCGGACTGACTTCGCCGGGGACGTGTCTCCGGCGATTGACCAAGAACGACTTCAAGCTGGCGTAGATCGACGAGCGACTACCCAGTGCGAGCGGCTGCCCGTAGCCGGGCTTGCTCGCATCTGAGACGAGTTGCAAGTTGAGCCACCCGACGAATCTGTCCAGCAGCTGGCGATCGACTTGCTTCAGACTTGTCACTCGACCACCTGTTGGAGGCTGCTCGTCGAGGAAGCTGCAGAAGCTTTGAAACGACCAGACCTGGCGTTTCAGCGTTGAAGGACGACACTCCAAACGCTGTGACCAAACCGCGTCTCGCAACTGCGTGGCGAGCTGCTCACGGCCGGCGACCCTGAGCTCATGGAAGTCGAAGCGCGTCTTTTCGCCTCGCTCGTCCACCAACTCGAAGCTCCAGCTTGGCGGGAACTCTGCAACGGTGCCTGCGTCGCCGGCCTTCAGCTTGCGGGAGATTCTCTTCTGGCTAATGGCCATGACGGAGCGCCTCGCAGATTTCGGCCTGATATCCATCGACGTCTGCATTTCCGAGCAGATCCGCCGTATGGATGTACAACTCGGTGACGCTGATGGAACTGTGTCCCATCCGATCACGTACCCACATCAGTGCCTTCGACTCGCCTTTGGCCGCGACCATCCTATGCAGTTCATAGGTGCCGAACGTGTGCCGAAGCAAATGTGGGTGACAGCGAATGCCGCACTTCGCGCTGGCTCGCGCAAACTGATTGTTCAGGTATCGGACGGACAGTTCTTCCCCATAGACCGAGAGGAAGAAGCGCGTACTCTCATTGCCATGCTTTGACTTGTAGGCTGCGCAGCGCTTCGGCCATTCCAGGCAGAAGTAGTCCCACAGTGCGGCAGCGAGGTCGTACGGAATAAAGACGGTTCGCTGCTTGTCGCCCTTGGTCGGGGTGAGCCTGGGATTCAGGACCATGGGAAGCGCTTTTTGCGGATCGCACCCGGCCGGGTTCGGCACAACCCGGTAGTCCAGGCCCGTGACTTCTTCGCGCCGCATGCCGGTACACAGCGCTAAGTAGCCCATGAGCTTGAGAGAATGCGGCGTCAGGCATTCCAGGAATGCGATTGCCTTGTCGAGAACTAGGAACGTGGGTGCGCGTTTGAACGTACGTAAGGTGAGTTCGTTCGCCGCAGTCTTGATGCCAGCTGCGCTGACGTGCGCCAGGAAGCCCGTGGGCCGCGTCACCCACACTTCCTCGGTTGTGAATGGGGTCGCTCCCTCGGTGCGTCCACGCTGTGTCCATTCATAGAACCGGTGAACGCATCGAATGCGCTGATTCACAGTGGACTTCGCGCAGCCCCGGCCGAGCATGCTGTCGCGCCAGGCGGCGACTTGCGCCGAAGTGACCGCACTCCAGTCCAATCCGTTTTCCTCGAGGAACGCAAAGAACTCGTAGAGGTGCTGTCCGTAAGTGATCCAGGTATTCTGCGATCGAGTGCGGCCCTTCGTGATGGCGACGTAGCGCAAGAACGCGTTCGGTGCCTGCACCAACTCCATATCGGAATCGCACAGGAAGGGAATGCCTGGCCTCGCCACGCCGTGCTCAACGAAACCCCCATCGGTGCGAAACAAGCGCATCAGATGCCCGCTGCTCGGAGAGCCTTCACCGCGTCAACGAAGGTGGTCTGCAGCAAGTGCATCGCTAGGTCGATGGCACCTCCGCCGCCTTTTGCTGCCCTCGAGTCGAAGAACCGCGGCCCCGTCAGCAGCAACTCGAAATCACGGTGCCGTGCGCTCGCATGCCATCTGACCGTTGCTTGGTCCTTTATCGGACGAAATGTGGGATCGCGCTTTGCGAACTCCGCCAACGCATTCAGCACCACTTCCGCCTCGAGCTCCCTCCAGCGCTGTAGTTCCGCGTCTGTTGCCTTCGCCATGAGTCTCCTCGATCCACCAGCTACTCGGCTTTCAAAGAAAGCCTTTTGAAGTCTAGGCGGCATTCTCCCTACAAATGGAAGATGACGCAACACTCTGTGGAAGACATAACACCA
>JAYRLC010000049.1:0-25668 GCA_041905405.1 Ramlibacter sp.
CGCGACGACATCCACGGTGGTGAAATGACGCGCAGCCTGCAGAACCTGAACGAGGGGAAGGTCTACGACCTGCTGTATTGCGCACTGGAGTTGGCGCCGGGGGCCCTGCCGGTGGGCAAGATCATCATCGTGTCGCTGATCGTGCAATCGATGGCCGGTGAGGCATCGAACGATCCGGTGCAGGACCTGCTGGAAAGGATGACGCCACTGGTGGCCGACAGCGTCGGGTCCATTGTCTGCAGCATCGCCCGCGAAGCCGTTTCGGCAGTCCTCAAGGGCGTTGGGCCCGAGAGTGCGATCGTGGACGGAAAGGGACAGCCGCTGGAGCACCACGAGCAAGCCCGCCTGCAGACCTTCAGCACGGGCACCCAGTGCACGTTGGACGCCATGCTGACCATCGCCGTCTACATGCGGGCACCCGAAAAAGCCTATGCACAACTTGCACCCTTCAAGGGCGCGACAGACATCATGGTCTACACCGGGCTGCGCACGGGATTCGGCATGATTCAGGAGTTGTCCAAGGGGCTGACGGCTTATGTGAGCGGCAACAAGCTCCAGGTCAAACCCGCGGGACAACTGAAGCGCCTGCAGGAAAACCTGCTCAATCCTTCGAAGAACCGCACATGGGAAAACATGGCGCTCAACACATCCACCCGCATCACGACGACGGCTTTGGTCGCGGAGCCACTGATGGTCGGTGACCTGGGTCCATCGGGCGCGGTGAAATTTCTGTCTGCGGTATTGGTTGGCAGCGGTGAAGCACGTGGCCGTTACACCGACGAAGGGATTGAGGCGCTGAAGCAATGGCGTCAATTTTGCGATGAATGGCGCGCGTTGATGCGCGACGATTCGAAGGATGAGCAGGTCTAGCGCACGGGCTGCCTGAATGCGGCCGCCTGGTCAATCTTGGCGGCCGTCAGTTTGGCGGTGTATTGCAGCTTCTTCAGGTCCTGTTCGGCGAGCTTGGGATGTGCCGTGAAACTGAAGCAGCACAGCGTGCCGTACACGCTGCCGTCCTTGAGCACGACGGGCGTGCTCAGGTGCGAGCCGATCGGAAACGCCGGCCTGGGCGCGGCGTCGGCCGGCAGGAAGGTCGCGTCCTGGATCATCTGGGGCAGGCGGCCGTCCACCACGCGCTGGCACCAGGACTCCTCCAGCGGGTCTGACCGGCCGGCCTTCAGCACTTCGGCGCCTGGCGCGGTATCCACCTGGCGGAGCACACGCTGGCCACCGGTGAATTCGGACACGAACACCACGTCCATGTTCATGTGCTGGCGCAGGAGCCGCAGCACTTCAGGCACCGAGCCATCGACCAGCTCGTCGGAGCCGTCGGCAGTGGCGACCAGCAGTTCGGAAATGGCGACCTTCAGGTCTGCGGGATCGTAGGAGTCGTCGTAAATCGGTTGTGCCATGGATTGGTTTTACGCGAGGACCGCCTCCATGGATTCGCGCACACGACCTTTTCTGTCACAAAACTTAAACCGGTCAGGCAGGTTGCGAAATCTCGGACAAGGCCTTGGCCGCGGGCTTCAACGCCCCGGCGTCGACAGCGAAGTCGCCGAGCGAAACGATGCCCACAAGCCGCTTGTCGCGGTCGACCACTGGCAGGCGCCGCACCTGGTGTTCGGCCATCAGCGCGGCGGCCTTGTCGACGCTGTCGTCCTCGTAAACCCAATGAATGCCGCTGGTCATCACGTCACGCACGGGCGCTGACCCGTCCCTGTCTTCGGCCACGGCGCGCAACACGATGTCACGGTCGGACAGGGTGCCGACCATGCGGTCGTCCTCACCGACAGGCAGCAGTCCGAAATCGCCATCGCGCATGCGGCGAGCTGCTTCGGCAATCGGCGTTTCGGGGTTGATGACCTGCACGCCGCGCGTCATCACGTCCTTGATCTGTTGCATGGAAAGCTCCTTTGCTGAAAAGAAGCTTCACTATGGTCAGCGGGATGCGGGAACGCTGTAGGACAAGCGCGGCAGATCAGCGACGCGGCGCCCTGCAGGGGCACCTTCCGTTTCCACCGATTCCGCGCCATTGGCCAGCACGATGATTTGCAGGTTGGGACCGGGTGTCACCCGGCCGCCCTCCGCCGGAAACAGCGTCGCCACCTGATCGCCGTCAGCCAGGTGGTCCACCACTTCAAGCACCGGGACTTCGCGCGGCGCGGCGATCCAGGCATGGGTGTCGGCATCGGCATGACCGAACGCCAGGCCCACGAGGTCACCATCGTCGTAGCGCGCGGCCGTCACCGCCAGAATGTGCATGGGGAGTTCTCCAGGACATCGAAGTCCCGCAGTATGCAATGCGCGGCCGGCGGCGTGTGCAGAACGCGTTCAGTTCCAGACATCGGCCAGCCAGACGTAGTCGGGGCCCGGGCCCGCGATCTGGCGAATGTAGTCCTGCACCCGCTGCGGTGCTTCATGGATGGGCCGGTGCAGACCCTCCACCACGATGCCGGCCGCCAGTTCATTGCGCTCCACGTTGAAGCGGATGACCAGGCGCGGGTGGGGTTTGCGGTAAATATGGGCAGCCGACGTATCGACCGCGAGCTCCTGCAGCCGCGCCAGGTTGTTGGCCATGTAGAGCGTGTCGAAATCCCACCAGCGCACAACCTGCACCGCTTGCGGGTCAAAGCGCGGCCTGATGGGCCGCGCAGGGATGCCGCCGCAGATGGTGAAAGCCGGCAACTGCCCGGCCACCACGGCGCCGGCGGCCACGACCGCACCATCCCCTACTGTCGCACCACTCAAAACCCGGGCGTGGGCGGATACGACAACACCGTGTCCGACGGCAAATGGCACCTGGGGCTTGGGATTCAGACTGGCAATGGCGCCGGCGCGGCCCGCAAACATCGGCACGGAATTGAAAACAATGTTGACCGGCAGGTCGTTCCAGTGCTCACCACCCCCAAAAAGCTCGCTGCCCGTGGCGAAAGTACAGAACTGCCCGACGGTGCCGACACAGCCCTGGAATCCGTCGATCGTGTTCTTGACGACCAGGCAGGCGTCGAAAGAGCCGCGGTCCACATCAACCCAGCTGCGGTCCGTGAGCATGACGCGCAGGTCATAGTGGCCAAGGAACATGCGCAGCTTGTGGTGCAGCAGCAGTCCCGCAGGCAATTGGACCTTGGTTGCGTCGGTGGTGAGAGGCGGTGGGAGGGTCATGCCGGGATTCTAGGCAGCGCCCCGCACAGGCTTGAAAACGGGTCCCAAACAAAAGGGGACAGGCCATGAAAGCCTGTCCCCTCGGGATTCCTGGTAGGACGTACAAGATTCGAACTTGTGACCAACGGATTAAAAGTCCGCTGCTCTACCAACTGAGCTAACGTCCCTCACCATTTGCTGCTGCCCGCGAACGGGCCGCAGCAAAGCCTTCGATTATAGCGTTGATTTAGCCTGCCCCGACGCCGCCAGCCGGTCCAGTATCCAGCCGGCCGCGCACTGGCCGAACGTCGCCGTCACGCTCACCACCGAGCCGTAGCCGTGGCAGTTCAGGGAGCCGTCGGCGCCCTCGATCACGCATGACGCATCGGGCGGTGCCACGGCTTCGCGGCTGAAGACGCAGGCAATGCCCATCGTTTTGCCATCGCGCGGCGCGCCATGTGATTTGCGCAGGCGGTAACGCACCTGCGCCAGCAGCGGATCGTGCGTGGTGCGGGACAGGTCGTCCACGTCCACCTTGTGCGCGTGGCGCTTGCCGCCGGCGGCGCCCACGCTCACAAACAGTGCACGGGTCTTCCGCGCCCACACCGCCATGGCCGTCTTGGCCTTGATCTGGTCGCAGGCGTCTATCACGGCGTCCGTGACCGCCGGCAGGAGCTGCGGCCAGTTGGATGGATCGACGAACTCCTCGATGCATTGCACATCGCACGCCGGGTTGATCTGCGCGATGCGCTCGCGCATGGCCTGCACCTTGGCCTGGCCCAGCGTGGCGTCCAGTGCATGTACCTGGCGGTTGATGTTGGATTCGGCCACGTGGTCCAGGTCCACCAGCGTCAGGCGCCCCACCCCGCTGCGGGCCAGCGCCTCGGCTGCCCAGGAGCCCACGCCGCCGATGCCCACCACCGCCACATGCGCCGCACGGATGCGCGCCGCCCCCGCGACCCCGTACAGGCGTTCCAGGCCGCCAAAGCGGCGCTGCAGGTCGGCGTCTGGCAGCAAACCGGTCAAGCCATGCGCTCCAGGCGCCACATCTGGTATTTGAAGGCTGCCGCCGCGCCCGCCACGATGAAGGCCACCGCCACAAAGCTCGTGACGGCCAGCGTGGAGATGCCGCTCAGGCCCTGGCCCACGGTGCAACCCATGGCCGTGACGCCGCCCACGCCCATCAGCGCGCCGCCGGCCAGATGGTTGGCCACGTCCTCGGTACTGCCAAAGCCTTCCCAGCGGAAGCTGCGGCCGGCCAGCGCCGCCACGGCCGAGCCCGCGATCACGCCAAACACCGACACAATGCCCAGCGTCAGCACCTTGCTCTTGTCGCTGAAGAACATGAACCAGTCCAGCGTGTAGGCCACGGGCGCCACAAAGCTCAGCGCCTCGGCCCGGCCGGAGTTGGTCCCGACGAAGGCTTCCTGCAAGGTCTCGGGGTGCTCGGCCACATGACCCAGATGCCCGCTGACCCACCACATGCCCACCACCACGCCGCCAATGCCCAGCCCGGCCAGCAGGTTGTTCACGGTCCTGAAGTCGCGCCCGGCCAGCGCCCACACGACCAGCGCCGCGCCCAGTACGCCGCCCACCAGCAGCCAGGCCTGTCCCGGCGCCATGCCGGTCGCCGCGGCCAGCCATCCCGGCACGGCCGTGCCGGACGCCAGGTCCACGGCGACCCTGTCCACCGTGGACACGCGCAGCACGGCGGTCATGCCCTTGAGCGTGGCAAATGCGGTCACCCCCATCACCACGAACACCACCAGCGATTTCAGGCTGCCGCCGCCGATACGCACCAGCGTTTTGCTGCCGCAGCCGGACGCCAGCACCATGCCGAAGCCGAACAGGGCGCCGCCCACAGCCGCGGACAGCCAGATGAACCGGTTGGACGCATACAGTGTTTTGGCCGGGTCCACGCTGCCGGTGGCCACCAGCGCCGCAAAGCCGATCATGGCCACGCCCACGGCCAGCAGCCACTGGCGCATGCGCGTCCAGTCGCCGATGTTCATGACGTCACTGATCGCGCCCATGGTGCAGAAATGGGTGCGCTGGGCAATGGCGCCGAACAGCACCGACAGGAAGAATGCCGCCCACAGCACCTGCGCGGTGAGGGCGGGAATATTGGGGTCTTGCATGCGCGCGATTTTAGGCGCGCACGGGCAACCGCCACGGCGCCGGGGTCAAGCCCCGGCGGCGATGCTCAACGCAGGCGGGCCAGCCGTTCGCGGGCCGCGCCGGCCGCTTCAGACTGGGGGTAGGCCTTCATCAGGTCGTCCAGGGTCTTGCGCGCCGCGCGTGTGTCCTTCAGCTCGATCTGGCAATTGGCGATGGACAGCACCGCCTCGGGCGCACGGACATGGTCGGGCGAGCGCGTGAGCAGCGCCCGGAAGTTGGCGATGGCGCCGTTGTAGTCGCGGTTGGCGTACTGCGCATTGCCCAGCCAGAACAGGGCCGACGGAACATAGCCGCTTTGCGGGTAACGCTTGACGAAATCCGCGAAGGCGGCCTGCGCCGGAGCGAACTCGCCCTTGCGGAAGGTGGCAAGCGCCGCTTCGAAGTCGCGTTTTTCGGCCGGGTCGACCGAGAACTCCTGCCCGTCGACCGTCACCTTCACGGGCTCGAACTTGCGAAGGCGGTCCTCGACCGCCACCGCCAGGTCCTTCTGGCGCTGCTGCGTTTCGCTGAGCTGGCGCGTGAGCTGCTCGCTCTGGCCGCGCGATGCCGCCAGCTCGCTGCGCAGCTGCTCAATCTGGTTCTGCAGGTCCAGCAGGCTGCGGCGCATCTGCACGTTCTCGTCACTCGCGCGGCGCAGCTCCTCGCCCAGGCGGGCGTTTCCGCTCTCCGTGGCGATGCGGTTGGCCTCGACCTTCTGGCGCAGGTCCAGGATGGCCTTGCGGGCTTCTTCGTCGTCGAACAGCCCCGCATGCGCAGGGCCACCGGATACCAGCAGCGCCGCCACAAGAGTGGCGGCCAGGGCCAGGCGCGCAGGAAGCTTGCTCATCAGCGGTAGGCGATCTCGGCGCGGCGGTTCTGGGCGAACGCTGCTTCATCCATGCCCGTGGTCGCGGGCTTTTCCTTGCCGAAGCTCACGGCTTCGACCTGGCTGTCGGTCACGCCCAGCAGGCCCAGCGCACGGCGCACGGCCTCGGACCGCTTCTGGCCCAGCGCCAGGTTGTATTCGCGGCCACCGCGCTCGTCGGTGTGGCCTTCGATCACAACCTTGCGGCCGTTGTTGGCCTTCAGGAAGCGGGCATGCGACTCGATGACCGTCTGGAACTCGGGCTTGATCACGAAGCTGTCGTAGTCAAAGTACACGATGCGCGCCACGCCCGTGGGGCCCGCGCCCGGCTGCTGGCCGGCGCCCAGGTTGACCGGTGCCACGTTGCTCTGCGTCGCGCCGGACGAGCCCGCGCCCGTGGACGGCACGGCCGGGGTCGAGGTGACCGCGGTCCCGCTCTTGTCCTCCACCGGTACATCGTCCAGCTTCACGCTGGAGCCGCAGCCGGCCAGCACGGCAGCCACTGCCGCCGCCAGAAAGACACGTTTGAACATCCTGAAACCTCCTGAAAATAGGATTACTTCTGAAACGGACCCCAGTCCGGTTCGCGTATGTCTCCACCCTGCCCCGCCAGGCGGGCCTTTATCTTGCCGTCCAGCGTCGTCGTCATGAGCGCTTCACGGCCCTGCTGCTGTGTCGCGTAGACGATCAGCCGGCCGTTGGGGGCAAAACTGGGGTTCTCATCGGCAGACGTCTCTGTGATTGAGTTCACGTTTCCGCTGCCAAGTTCCATGACCTGCAGCTTGAACGCGCCACCGACGCGGGAAATGTAGGCCAGCCAGCGTCCGTCGGGGCTGATGGCAGGAGATATGTTGTAACCCCCCGTAAAGGTCACGCGCTCGGCCGCGCCGCCCGTGGCGGGCATGCGGTAGATCTGCGGCGCGCCGCCACGGTCGCTCACGAAATAAATGCTGCGTCCGTCCGCGGAGTACGTGGGCTCGGTGTCGATGCTGCTGGACTGGGTCAGGCGGCGCGGCTCGCCGCCCCCGGCGTCGATGGTGTACAGCTGCGAGCCGCCGTCCCGCGTGAGCGTGACGGCCAGCGAGCGACCGTCAGGGGACCAGGCCGGCGCGCTGTTGGAGCCCCGGAAGTTCGCCAGCAGCCGCCTGCGGCCCGTGGACACGTCGTGCACGTACACCACGGGCTTGCGCGACTCGAACGACACATAGGCCAACTGCCCGCCCGTGGGCGACCAGGACGGCGAGATGATGGGTTCGGGGCTGGCCAGCGCGCTCTGGGCGTTCTCGCCGTCGGCATCGGCCACCCACAGGTTGAAGCGGTTTCCAGCCTTGGTCACGTAGGCGATGCGCGTGGAGAACACGCCTTTTTCGCCCGTGAGCTTTTCGTAGATGAAGTCGGCAATGCGGTGCGCGGCCAGCCGCAGGTCGCCGGCCGTCACCACATAGCTCTGGCCGCCCAGGTCCTGCGCCTGCACCACGTCCCACAGGCGATAGCGCACGTCGAAACGGCCGTCGGCCAGGCGCGTGACGCTGCCGGTCACCAGTGAGTCGGCCTTGCGCTGGCGCCACAGGGCGACGTCGGGGCGGCTGGTTTCGTCCAGCGACACGCCGGATGCGTCCACGCTGCGGAACTGGCCACTGCGTTCCAGGTCAGCCTGCACGATGGCGCCGATCTTCTGCGGCGCGGCGTCGTCGCTGCGGAACGCCGTCACCGCGATGGGCAGCTGCGTCATGCCGACGCCGGAGACTTCCACGCGGAACTGCGCGAGCGCCGGCGCAAGCGATCCGGCCAGCAGGCCGCCCAGCACGAGCCGGCGCGGCACGCCGGCTGCGCCGGCCATTTCAGTCACGTTGGTCAGGGGGAGAAGGGTCATCTTGTCGGTTCAAACAATACAGGGCGAAGTACTTTCCGAAGGCGGCCTGGGCTTGCATCGTACACACCGCAAAGCCCATGGCGCCGTCCAGGAAGCCCAGGCGCAGCACGTAGCTGCGCATGAAAGCCACCCAGCCGGACAGCGCCGCGCGAGCCATGCTCGTGGTGCGGCCTTGCGCATGCCGCTGCGCGGCCCAAGCTTGGCTGTAAGCCTCTAGTTTGCGCCAATAGTGCGACGGCGTGGGGTAGCTGTCGTGTAACAGGGGGCTTGCAAGCCGCCCCGGCCGGCCCTGCGCGAGCACCACGCGCTCATGCACCAGGTCGTCGCTGAAGCGGGCGGCCCCACGACGAAACAGCCGCAGCACGTGGTCGGGCGTCCAGCCGCAGTGGCGAATCCATTGGCCGCAAAAGCGCGTGAGCCGCGGGATCTCGAACGCATCGGCCCGGCCCGACGCCATGGCGTCCTGGATCTGCGCGGCCAGCGCGGGGGTGACGCGCTCGTCGGCGTCGATGGACAGCACCCAGTCACCGGTGGCCAGGGCCAGCGCCCGGTTCTTCTGGGGGCCAAAGCCCGGCCAGTCGTCGGTGTGGGTGACCTGCGCGCCGCAGTCGCGGGCAATGCCGGGCGTGCCGTCGGTGCTGGCGTTGTCCACCACGATCAGTTCATGGGCGAACGCCACCGATGCCAGGCAGTCCCGCAGGTTGGCCGCCTCGTTGCGGGTGATGACGATGACGGACAGGCGCATTCAGTAATTGGGTGACAGGTCAGTGTGGATAATCCGGGCCTTGTCCGCAATTATGAGGTGACGGGTGACGCAAACAAGAAGCTGGGACGCCATCAGGCCCTGGCCCGTGTACATGCTGGCGGCGTCCATTCCGCTGTCCCTTGCAGCCACCAACATCGCCAAACTGCTCGCGTTCCTGGCCTGCCTGCCCGTGCTGGCCGGCCTGCTGCGCGGCAGGCCGCTGGACCCGGCGCTACGCGGTCTGCGAACGCCTGTTGTCGCGCTGCTGATGCTGGCGGCGCTGATCCTCAGCCTGACCTGGACCACCGCCACGGCCGGCGCGGCGGGCGACGCGCTCAAATACCTCAAGCTGCTGCTGATTCCGGCCATCGTCCTGCTGATCCGCAGCCCGCGCGAGGCGTCGGTCGCGCTCATGGTCTACGTCGCGTCGCAGACATTCGTGGTGGCGACTTCCTGCCTGCTCTATCTGGGCGTGCCCGTGCCCTGGGTGCCGGCCGCGCGCAATTCCGTGGCGACGGTGTATTCAAGCTACCTGGACCAGACCATCATGACCGCCGCCTTTGCCGCCATCTGCTGGCACATGCGGCACGAGTTCCCGGGCCGGCGCGGCGCCTGGATCGGCGCGGCGCTGGCCGCGCTGGCGCTGGTCAATGCGCTGGTCATGCTGCCGGGACGCAGCGGCCACGTGGCGGCCATCGGCGTGATGTCGCTGGCGGTCCTGTGGGCCGCGCCGCCCAAATGGCGGATCGCGGCGCTGACGGCGCCCGTGGTGCTGGTCGCCGCCGCCATGGTGCTGTCGCCCCAGTTCAACCAGCGCCTGATGGTGGCCGTCCATGAGACCCAGGCCCATCAGGCCAATGACCCTACGCCCAGTTCGTCGGGCCAGCGGCTCATTTTCTGGACCCGCTCGCTGCAACTCATCCAGGACCGGCCGCTCACGGGCTTCGGCGCCGGCAGCTGGAACCGCGAGTTCCAGCGGCTTGAAACCGCTAACGGAAGGGCTGCGCCTGGCATGGCCCAGGTGCGCAACCCCCACCAGGAGTACCTGCTGTGGGGGGTGATGCTGGGCGTCGGGGGCATCGTGCTCTTGCTGGCGTTCATGGGTGCGGTCGTGCGCGATGCCTGGACGCTCCGTACGCCGGTACGGCATGCCGCCGTGTCGGTGGTGGCGGCCCTGGCCATTGCCTGCCTGTTCAATTCGTCGCTGTTCGACGCGCTGATCGGCGAATACTTCTGCATCATGATCGGCCTGATGCTGGCGCTGGGTCTGCGCGAGCAGGCTGCGGCATGAGCCAGCCCGCCGCGCCAGCCGGCACGCCCGCATCGCGCGGGACGGTGCTGCAGCGGCTGCGGCGCTTTCTGCCTTACTTCCGCGGCGCGGGCTGGGCCCTGCCCAGCATGGTGCTGGCCACCGTGCTGGCCGCCGTCACCGAGCCGGTGATCCCCGCGCTCATGAAACCCCTGCTGGACGACGGCTTCAAGGGCGGTGCGTTCAGCCTGTGGGTCGTGCCGGCCGCGCTCATGGGGCTGTTCGCGCTGCGCGGGCTGGCCGGGTTTGTTGCCCAGTATTCGCTGGCCTACATGGCCAACCAGGCCATGGTCGCGCTGCGCGGCAGGCTGTTTGCCACACTGCAGGCCGCGCCCATGACGCTGTTCGGCCAGTCGTCGGCCAGCACACTGTCCAACACGGTCGTGTACGAAGTGCAGACGGGCACGACGCTGCTGGTCAACGCCATGCTGTCGCTGCTGAAGGACTCGCTGACGCTGGTGGCGCTGATGGCCTACCTGCTCTACATCAACTGGAAGCTCACCATCATCGTGCTGTGCATCTTTCCGGCCGTGGCCTGGGTCATGAAAGTGCTGTCACGCCGCCTGCACCGCATCACGCAGGCCAGCCAGCAGGCGACCGACCGGCTGGCCTATGTGGTCGAGGAAAACGTGCTGGCCCACCGCGTCGTGCGCCTGCATGGCGCGCAAGCCGTGCAGCAGGGCCGCTTTGACCGGCTCAACGCCGAGCTGCGCCGCCTGGCCATGAAGTCCACCATCGCCGCGTCGGCCATGACGCCGCTCACGCAGATGCTGGCCGCCGCCGCGCTGTCGGCCGTGATCTGCACGGCACTGTGGCAGAGCTCCACCAGCGGCATCACCGTGGGCGGCTTCGCGTCGTTCGTCACGGCCATGCTGATGCTGATCGCGCCCATCAAGCACCTGTCGGAATCCGCCGCGCCCATCACGCGCGGGCTGGCCGCCGTGGAGCGCGGGCTGGACCTGATCGAAGGCACGCCGCCCGAAAGCGAAGGCGCTCACGAGGCAGCCCGCGCCCGTGGCGAGCTGGCCCTGCATGACCTGGTGGTTCGCTACGCCGGCGCCACCCATGACGCGCTGGACCGCGTGAACCTGCACGTGACGCCGGGCCAGACCCTGGCGCTGGTGGGCAGCTCGGGCTCTGGCAAGACGACGCTGATCAACCTGCTGCCGCGCTTTGTCGAGCCGACGTCCGGCGTCATCACACTGGACGGCGTGCCCCTGAATGAATGGCGGCTGGACGCGCTGCGCCGCCAGTACTCGTTCGTGAGCCAGGACGTGGTGATGTTCAACGACACGGTCGCCGCCAACGTGGCGCTGGGCCTGCCGCTGGACCGCGCGCGCGTGCAGCAGGCGCTGGATGCGGCCAACCTGGGCGACTATGTGAAAGCACTGCCCCAAGGCATGGATTCGCCCGTGGGCCACAACGCCGCCCAGTTGTCGGGCGGTCAGCGCCAGCGCCTGGCGATCGCCCGCGCGCTGTACAAGGACGCGCCCATCCTGATCCTGGACGAGGCCACGTCCGCGCTGGACACCGAGTCCGAGCAGGCGGTGAAGTCGGCGCTGCAGCGGCTCATGGCGGGTCGCACGGCGCTGGTCATCGCGCACCGGCTGTCCACCATCGAGCACGCCGACCGCATCGGCGTCATGAACGCCGGGCGCATCGTCGAATCCGGCACGCACGCCGAGCTGCTGCGCGCCGGCGGCCACTATGCGCGGCTGCACAGCCTGGCCGCCACCGGCGAATCACCGGACATCACACCATGAGCCAACGCGCCTCGATCAGCGGCTTTACCTTCATCCGCAACGGCACCATGCTGGGCTTTCCGTTCGTGGAATCCATCACCTCGCTGCTGCCGCTGGTGGACGAATTCGTCGTGGCCGTGGGCCGCAGCGACGACGACACGCTGGCGCGCGTGCGCGGCATAGGCGACCCCAAAATCAAGATCATCGAAACCGTCTGGAACGACAACATGGCCGACCGCGGTTTTGTGTACGCCCAGCAGAAAATGATCGCGCAATACGCCTGCACGGGCGACTGGGCGTTCTACCTGGAGGGCGACGAAGTCGTGCACGAGGCCGAGCTCGCCGCCATCCGCGACAGCGTGGACCGTCACCACGCCAACCCGGCGGTCGAGGCACTGGTGTTCGACTACCTGCACTTCTACGGCACGCCGGGCTACGTGTCGGTCAGCCCCGGCTGGTACCGGCGCGAGTGCCGGTTGATCCGCAACAGCATCCGCACCTATGCGCCCGACGGCCAGTACTGGCTGGTCATGAAGCAGCACAAGAAGCCGCGCAACCCGCACGGCGCGCTGGCCAACGCGCACATCTTTCACTACGGCTGGGTGCGCAAGGCCGAACAGATGCAGGCCAAGCTGGACCAGGTGGCGAAGTACTGGAAAGACTCCACCGTCATGCAGATCAACTACGCCAACTTCGACCCGCAGGCCGTGACGCCCTTCACCGGCACCCACCCTGCCGTCATGGCGCACTGGATCGCCCATGAAGCCGAACAGACCATCGCCTTCAACCCCGACTACCAGCTCACGTCCAAGGAGCGTAAATACCGGCTGTCGATGAAGCTGGAAAAGCTCACGGGGCTGGACTTCAGCCGCAAGCACTTCAAGCTGGTGGCCTGACCGGCCGGGCGGCCAGGCGGTACAGCCGCTCGCAGGCCTGCGCCGCGGCCTCCCAGCTGTGGGCCTGTGCGAACTGCCGGCCCGCCCCCCTGAGCTGCTGCCCCAGCACGGGGTCCCCCAGCAGCCGCTGCAGCGTCGCCTGCAAGGCCGCCGCGTCACGCGGGTCGGACAGCAGCAGCGCATCGACCCCATCGCGCAGCAGGCTCGCGATGCCGCAATGCGCCGGCCCGCTCACTACTACGGGCAGTCCATGCGACATGGCCTCGATCACCACCATGGCAAAGGTGTCCTCGAACGTCGGATGCACCAGCACGTCGGCCGCCCGGTAGGCCGGCTCGACCTGCGGCAGCGCCCCCAGGAAATGCACCCGCCCCTGCACGCCCAGGGCCTGTGCGCGGGCACGGAACGCCGCAATGCCGGCGGGGTTGCCCACCACGGCCAGCGCCACGTTGCCGGGCAGGCCGGCCAGCGCCTGCAGCAGCCCGTCCAGCCCCTTGCGGGCGTAGTCGTTGGCCACAAAAAGCAGCAGCGTTCCGTCCGCCGGCAGGCCCAGCGCGCTGCGCGCCTCAGCGCGGGTCGGCCCGGGCCCCGGCAGTGTCACGCCGGGCGTTACCACCGACGCCATGGGCGCGGCATGCGGGTACACCTGCAGCGCGTCGGCCTGCACTGACTGCGACACCATCACCACCTGCCGCCCCGGCCGCCCCCGGAAGCGCGCCGCCTCCAGCGCCACATAGGTGATGAGGCGCGGGCTCAGGGCAATCTTGAGCCAGGCCAGTGCACGGCGAAGGCCCGTGCGCCCGGCCAGCAGGTTGTGCCGCACCGGCTTGACGTGGATGGTGTGCACGTCGCCGTGCCAGGTGTTCTCATGCGAATGCACCACGTCAAAGCCGCGGTGCGTGGCGCGCCAGGTGACCCAGGCGAACCAGAGCTGGTTGACCCAGCGCGGTTTGCGCAGCGGCTGCGCAACGCGGTGGTAGGTCACGCCGGGCCAGGTGTGGTCGATCTGCTGCGCAAAAACGTGGATCTCGTGTCGCTGCGCAAGCTGCTCGACCAGCGCGATCGAATAGCTCTCGGCCCCGCCGCCGGTACGGGCGAACACGCGGTTCAGAACAGCGATTTTCATGCGGCGGTCAGCGCCCGCGGCGGCGGTCTTCGTAGGCCGTGGCGATCTTGGCCCAGAACAGCGGCAGCGTGGTGGACTGGTGCACTGGCACGCGCGGCAGGTCGTAGGCGCCGTCGGCCGCCTGCGTGCGGGCGCGCTGCGTGGTGGTGGCGCTGGCGTAGCCCGCGTCCCGCACCATCTGCGCGTGGCGCGGCTCGTAGCGGCCATAGGGGTAACAGAACTGCGTGACGGGCACGCCCAGCAGCGGCTCCAGGTCGGCGCGGCAGGCCATGATCTCTTCGCGCGCCGCGGCATCGTCCAGCACGGACAGGTCCACATGGTGGCGCGTATGGGCTCCCACCTCTTGCCCCCCCGCGACCCAGGCACGCAGTTGGTCCACATCCATCAGCGGCTTGGGGTGAATGCCCTTGGCATGGTCCCACACGTTGGAGCCGCCCAGCTGGCCGCTCACGATGTAGCAGGTGGCCGAAAAGCCGTTCCTGCGCAGCACCGGCAGCGCATGGGTCAGGTTGTTGACGTAGCCGTCGTCCAGCGTGATGCCCACCACCCTGCCCTGCCTGTCGCCACGCAGGTAGGGCTGCAGGTCGCTCATGCTCAGGCCCCGATAGCCCAATAGCCTGAGCAGGCCCATCTGTCGCGCGAATGCGCCGGGCGACACGACCAGGCTGCGGTAAGGCGTGCCGGTCGGGGGTGGTGTGTCGACCTGGTGGTAAGTCAGGATGGGGATGGGCGGGCGCATGTCCAAAGCGGGCGTCAGACAGCGGCGGCCCTGGTGTGCTTTACCTTCGCACTGGTTTTGCCCGCGGGACGCGCCACCGTCTTGCGCGCCCCGCCGGATGCGCGCGTTCGCCGCGGTGCCGGCTGCCTGGCAAGGGAGCTCAGGCTGTCAAGCATGATCACGGTTCCCTCGCCCGTTCTGACAGCCACGGCCAGTTCGCCCCCCATAGCCTCCACATACTTGCGCAGCGTCGAAAGCAGCAGGTCGGAACGCTTCTCCAGTTGTGCCACGGCGTTCTGTTTGACATTAAGTACCCGCGCCACCTCGTCCTGGGTTTTGACCAATGCCGTACGGACCTCCGCCAGGGAGTCCGCGTGACGCACCATCTCTTCGGCCAGAAGGCTCGCTTTGCCATCAATGAACTTCTGATCTTCGTCGGAAAACTCTTCAATGATGCTTCGCAATGTGGTGCTCATGGTGATTCCTTTTTGGCCTTGGCCAGTGCTTTAAGATGGGCATCGAACCGCCTGTCGGCCGTCTTGATCAGGCTCTTGTAGAACGCTCCTTCATCCTGCCCCTGCTTGTCGCCAGCCACCAGCACGCAGGCCCTTCGCTGGGGATCGAATGCGAAGGCAGCTCGCCAAATCTCCGAGCCATTCCCGGCCTTGAACCGCAGTTCCTTCATGTTGTCGTGCTTCGACCCGTTCAGCGTATCGACATGGGGACGCCCCGTCTTCGGTCCGGCCAGTTCGATCGCCTTGGCCGCCGCAGCCAATTCACGACGCACATCCAGGTCAAATGCCCTGAACTCGGGCAGGAACTCATCATGAAAGATGACATCCCACTTTCGCGCAGGGACAGCTACGGATACTTGAGCCGATTGTTTGGGCCTTCCCGTCATGATAATTTTAACGTTATATCACTTTAAAATTATTCCACAAGCAAGCGGTTTTGCGGGAAACAACGGTGCGTCTCATGAATCGTCAAAGCAACACGATGTCGTACTGCTCCGCCCCCATGGCGCTTTCGCTTTGCAGCGAAATGGGCTTGCCGATGAAGTCCGACAGGCCCGCCAGGTGCTGGCTCTCTTCGTCCAGGAACAGCTCCACCACGCGGGGGGACGCCACCACGCGGAACTCGCGCGGGTTGAACTGCCGCGCTTCGCGCAGGATCTCGCGCAGGATGTCGTAGCAGACGCTGCGCGCGGTCTTGACGATGCCCTTGCCCTGGCAGGCGTCGCAGGGCTCGCACAGCATGTGGGCCAGCGATTCGCGCGTGCGCTTGCGCGTCATCTCCACCAGGCCCAGTTGCGAAAAGCCGCCCGCCATGGTCTTGACCCGGTCGCGCGCAAGCTGTTTGCGGAACTCGGCCAGCACGGCGTCGCGGTGGTCCTCGCGCACCATGTCGATGAAGTCCACGATCACGATGCCGCCCAGGTTGCGCAGGCGCAGCTGCCGCGCGATGGCGCCGGCGGCTTCCAGGTTGGTCTTGAAGATCGTGTCGTCGAAATTGCGTGCGCCCACGTAGCCGCCGGTGTTCACGTCCACCGTGGTCAGCGCCTCGGTCTGGTCCACGATCACGTAGCCGCCCGACTTCAGGTCCACCCGGCGGCCCAGCGCCCGGGCGATTTCCTCGTCGATGGAAAACAGGTCGAAGATGGGCCGCTCGCCCTTGTACAGCGCCAGCCGCGCGGCGGCGGCGGGCATGAACTCGCGGCCAAAGGTCTGCAGCTTGTCGAACTGCTCGCGCGAATCGATGCGGATGGTCTGGGTTTCTTCGCTGACCAGGTCGCGCAGCACGCGCTGCAGCAGACTCAGGTCCTGGTGCAGCAGCGACGTGGCCGGCAGGCGCAGCGACGCGTCCTTGATGCGGGCCCAGGTCTTGCGCAGGTAAGCAATGTCCTCGGCCAGCTCGGCGTCCGCGGCTTCTTCGGCGTTGGTTCGCAGGATGAAGCCGCCGCCCTGGCTGCCTGCCAGCGCCTGCAGCCGCGAGCGCAGCGCGTCGCGCAGGTCCTGCGGGATCTTCTGCGACACGCCGATGTGATCGTCCTGGGGCAGAAACACCAGCAGCCGCCCGGCAATGCTGATCTGCGTGGACAGGCGCGCGCCCTTGGTGCCGATCGGGTCCTTGATGACCTGCACCATGAGGGACTGGCCTTCGAACACCTGCTTTTCGATGGGCACCTGAGGTTGCGACGCCTTCACGTGCGCGGGCGGCTCGCCGTCGGGCTGGCGGTGCCAGACGTCGGCCACGTGCAGGAACGCCGCGCGCTCCAGCCCGATGTCGATAAAGGCCGACTGCATGCCCGGCAGCACGCGCGCCACCTTGCCCAGGTACACATTGCCCACCAGGCCACGTTCCAGCGTACGTTCCACGTGCAGCTCCTGCACGGCGCCGTTTTCCACGATGGCCACGCGCGTTTCCTGCGGCGCCCAGTTGATGAGGATGTCCTGCTGCATGTTGTTGTTATCCGGCTAGATGCTGAAGCCGCATGCGCGCAGCAACTGCGCTGTCTCGTACATGGGCAGCCCCATGATGCCCGAATAACTCCCCGAAAGCGACGGCACATGCGCCGCCGCCGCGCCCTGGATGGCATAGGCGCCGGCCTTGCCCATGGGCTCGCCGCTGTCCACGTAGCGGCGGATCTGCGCAGCGGTCAGCGCTGCAAAGGTCACGCGCGACGTGCTCAGCGCCGCCAGGCGCCTGCGGCCGTTCTGCACGGCCACGGCCGTCAGCACGCGGTGGGTGGCGCCAGACAGTTCGCGCAGCATGCGCGCCGCGTCAGCCGCATCGGCAGGTTTGCCGTAGATGGTGCGGCCCAGCGCCACGGTCGTGTCCGAACACAGGATGGGCGCGGCCGGCAGCCCGCGGCGCTTGAGCCGGGCCACAGCGGCGTCCAGCTTCAGGCCGGTCACGCGCTGCACGTAGCGCGCGGGCGCCTCGCCGGGCAGCACGGCTTCGATCGCCTCGGCGTCCTCGTCGGGGCCGGGCAATAGCAGCTCATGCCGCACGCCCAGCTGCTCCAGCAACTGGCGGCGGCGCGGGGACTGCGACGCCAGGTAGATGAATTCACTCACGGTGATAGGGATGGTTGGCGTTGATGGACCAGGCGCGGTAGAGCTGCTCGACCAGCAGCACGCGCACCATGGCGTGCGGCAGCGTCAGGTCCGACAGGCGGATGCGCTCGTGCGCGCCCTGGCGAAAGGCCGGGTCCAGCCCGTCGGGTCCGCCGATCACCAGCGCCACGTCGTCGGCTTCGAGCTGCCAGGCCTTGAGCTTGGCGGCCAGGGCCACGGTGGTGAGCGCCGTGCCGCGCTCGTCCAGCGCCACGATGCGGCAGCCGCGCGGAATGGCGGCCTCGATCCGTTCGCGCTCGGCGGCGTACAGGGTTTCCAGCGTCTTGGAGCCTCGCGGCTCGGTCTTGACGGCCTTCAGCTCGACCTTGAGTTCAGGCGGAAAGCGCTTGGCGTAGTCGTCCCAGGCGGTCTGGGCCCAATCGGGCACGCGTTGGCCGACGGCCACCACGTAGAGCTTCATGCCTTGCGGGCGGGTGCCTTTTTGGCGGCGGGCTTTTTGGCGGCAGGTTTGGCCGTCGGCTTGCCCACCACGATGGTTTTGGGCTTGGCGCCAGCCTTGACCGGGGCTTTTTTGGCCGCGGCCTTTTTGGCGGGTGCCTTGGCAGCCTGCTCGGCCGCACGAATGGCCGTCTTGGCCGCGCTGCTGCGGCGCAGCGACGGGCCGGCGTCGGCCTTGGCGGGCTTCTTTTTGGCGGGTGCGGACACGGCCTCCGATGCCTCGGCAAACGGCTTGGGCGCGCCGAACTTCAGGCGCACGGGCTTGTCGCCCCAGATCTCTTCCAGGTGGTAGTAGGTACGGATGGCCGGTTGCATGATGTGCACCACGGCCGCGCCGCAGTCCACGATGATCCATTCGCCGTTGTCTTCACCTTCCACGCGCGGCTTGGCAAAGCCGGCCTCGCGCACCGCGTCGCGCACGCTGGACGCGAGCGCCTTGGTCTGCCGGTTGGACGTACCCGACGCCACGATGACCCGCTCGAACAGCGGCGACAAGTGCTCGGTGTTGAAAACCTGGATGTCCTGCGCTTTCACGTCCTCCAGGCCATCGACGATGGCACGCTGGAGTTTCTGGGTGTCTTTTTTGGCGGCAGTGTCTTGGGTCATCAGGTCGGCTGGTAAAGGTGATGGTCCTCAATATAGCGCGCGACCGCGCCCGGGACCAGATCGGTAATTGTCCCACCGCCCGCCACCCGCGTGCGGATTTCGGTGGAACTGAACGGCATGGGCGGCAGGTCGACCGCCGCGCGCGGCCCCGGCGGCAGGCGCGAGGTGTCGATGGCGCCCTGCCCGCCCGTGGGCCGGGCCCGCGCCGCTATGGAAATGGTAGCAAGCTGCGCAATGTCGGCGGCATCCCGCCAGGTGTGCAGCGCCTCGGCCTGGTCGGCACCCACGACCAGCAGCAGCTGCGCGTCGGGGAATTCATGGCGCAGCTCGCGCAGCGTGTCCACGGTGTAGGTGTAACCGGCGCGTTGCAGCTCCCGCCCGTCCACCACGGCCCGCGGCACGCCGCCAAAGGCCAGCCGCGCCATGGCCAGCCGGTGGCTGCCGTCCGACAGCGCGCGCGACTTGTGCCAGGCCTGCCCGGTCGGAAAGATGCGCAGCTCGTCCAGCCCCAACTGCTGTACCGCCGCCTGGGCCAGCGCCACGTGGGCGTTGTGCGGCGGGTCGAACGCCCCGCCGAACATGCCCAGGCGAAAGCGGCCGCTCAGACCCATTCGCGGCGCACCAGGAAGCGGCTGTACAGCGCGGCCTCGGCCGAGCCGGGCTCGGGCTGCTGCTGGTAGGCCCAGCTCACCAGCGGCGGCATGGACAGCAGGATGGATTCCGTCCGCCCGCCCGACTGCAGCCCGAAATGCGTGCCCCGGTCCCACACCAGGTTGAATTCCACATAGCGCCCGCGCCGGTACAGCTGGAAGGCGCGTTCACGCTCGCCATACGGCGTGTCGCGGCGGCGCTGCACGATGGGCAGGTACGCCGACAAAAACGCGTCGCCCACGCTTTGCATCATGGCCAGGCTCTGCTGCGGCCCCAGCTGCGAAAAATCGTCAAAAAACACGCCGCCCACGCCGCGCTGCTCATCGCGGTGCTTCAGGTAGAAATATTCGTCGCACCAGGTCTTGAACCGCGGGTATTTGTCCGCGCCGAACGGCGCCAGCGCGTCGCGGCAGGTGCGGTGGAAATGCACCGCGTCCTCGTCAAACCCGTAGTACGGCGTCAGGTCCATGCCGCCGCCAAACCAGCACACGGGCGGCTGGCCGGGCGCTGCGGCCGAGATCATGCGCACGTTCATGTGCACCGTGGGCACATAGGGGTTGCGCGGGTGGAACACCAGCGACACGCCCATGGCCTCGAACGGTGCGCCGGCCAGCTCGGGCCGGTGCTGGGTGGCCGACGGCGGCAGCCTGGGGCCGCGCACGTGCGAGAACCCGCACCCTGCCCGCTCGAACAGCGCGCCGCCTTCCAGAATTCTGGTGATGCCGTCGCCCTGCAGCGTCTCGCCCTCGGGCTTGGTCCAGGCGTCGGACAAAAAAGGCGTGCCGTCGGCCGCGGCAATGGCGTCGGTGATGCGCTGCTGCAGGCCCATGAGCCAGGCGCGCACGGCCTGCGGCGTGGTGGAGTCGTTGGAGGGAGCGGTCATTTCACAATGGTATCGGCGCGGTTGTAGGCTGCATCCAGCAGTTTCACGGGGGCGGCATTGGCCGCGATCCGGCCCGTCACGCCCTGGTAGATGGCGGCAATGCGCGCCAGGTCCTGCGCGTCGTCACCGCTCAGGGCAATGAAGTCCAGCACCCGCACCTCGCGCCGCCCGTAGTCCAGCCGGATCAGGCCCAGCGGCACGCCGGCGGCCAGCGCGGTGCGGTAGAACCCGCTGCGCAGCCCCGGCACGTATTTGCGCGTGCCCTCAGGCGCCAGGCCCAGCCAGAAATAGCGGCCCGCGCGCCGGCTGGCCGCAAACACCTCCACGGCCTGCGCGGTCACGCCCTGCGCAGCCGTGCGCTGCACCGGCACGCCGCCCAGCCAGCGCAGCCACGGGCCAAACAGCGGAATGCGGAACAGCGCGTCCTTGCCCCAGAAGCGCACCGGCACGCCCACGGCCCATTTGGCCAGGATCATGACGATGAAGTCCCAGTTGCTGGTGTGCGGGTACACGGCCAGCACGCCCTGCTGCGCCGGCAGCCCGGCAAAGTGCACGCGCCAGCCGGCCAGCCGCAGAGCGGCCCGCGCCAGGCGGCTGCCGCGGAACTGCAACGGGAACGGGTGCGGAAAGTCGCTGACCGGGTCCAACGGCGCCGCCAACGCGGGATCAGCCCCGCACGGCGCGGTGGCCGATGTCGCGGCGGTACTGCGCGCCGTCGAACCGGATGCCCGCGGCCACCTCGTACACGCGCTGCTGCGCCGCCTTGACGCTGTCGGCCAGCGCCGTGACGCACAGCACGCGGCCGCCGGACGTGACCGTGGCGCCGTCCTGCGCGGTGGTGCCGGCGTGGAACACCACGGCATCGTCGCTGTCCCTGGGCAGGCCGGTGATGGCGTCGCCCTTGCGCGGGGACAGCGGGTAGCCGTGCGCGGCCATCACCACGCCAAGCGCCACGCGGCGGTCCCACTGCAGCTCGATCTGGTCCAGGCCTTCGGACGTGGCGGCCATCATCACGTCGTACAGGTCGGATTTGAGCCGCATCATGATGGGCTGCGTCTCGGGGTCGCCCATGCGGCAATTGAATTCGAGCGTCTTGGGCTTGCCCTGCGCGTCGATCATCAGGCCCGCGTACAGGAAGCCCGTGTACGGAATGCCGTCCTTTTCCATGCCCTTGATGGTGGGCAGGATGATCTCGCGCATGGCGCGGGCGTGGACCTCGGGCGTCACGACCGGGGCGGGAGAATACGCGCCCATGCCGCCGGTGTTGGGGCCCTCGTCGCCGTCCAGCAGGCGCTTGTGGTCCTGGCTGGTGGCCAGTGCGGTGACGTTCTTGCCGTCGCACAGCACGATGAAGGACGCTTCTTCGCCCTGCAAAAACTCTTCAATGACGACCCGCGCGCCGCCCTCGTTGTGGGTGACGCCCAGCTTGTTGTCCAGCAGCATGAAGTCGATGGCTTCGTGCGCCTCGGCGGCCGTCATGGCCACCACGACGCCCTTGCCGGCGGCCAGGCCGTCGGCCTTGACCACGATGGGCGCGCCCATCTTGTCCACGTACGCATGCGCCGCTGCGGCGTCGGTGAAGGTGTCGTACTCGGCCGTGGGGATGCCGTGGCGCTTCATGAACGCCTTGGAGAAGGCCTTGGAGCTTTCGAGCTGTGCAGCCGCCTTGGTCGGGCCGAACACGCGCAGCCCATGCGCGCGGAACTCGTCCACCACGCCGGCCGCCAGCGGGGCCTCGGGGCCCACGACGGTCAGCGCGATCTTTTCGGCCTGCGCCCATTCGCGCAGGGCGCGCACGTCGGTGATGTTGACGTTTTCAAGCCGGGGGTCCAGCGCCGTGCCGCCGTTGCCGGGCGCCACATAGACGGCCTGCACCTTGGGCGACTGGGCCATCTTCCAGGCCAGGGCATGTTCGCGGCCGCCGCCGCCGATCACCAGGACTTTCATTCCGAGATCTCCGCGTTGTGGAACACGTCCTGCACGTCGTCGATCTCTTCAATCATGTCCAGCAGCTTCTGCATCTTCGCGGCGTCCTCGCCGCTCAAGGCAATGGTGTTCTCGGGTCGCATGGTCACTTCGGCAATCTCGGGCTTCAGGCCCGCGGCCTCCAGTGCGTTCTTGACGGCTTCAAAGTCCGGGTAGGCCGTCAGCACCTCGATGGCGCCGTCGTCGCCGGTGATCACGTCCACGGCGCCGGCTTCCAGCGCCACTTCCATGATCTTGTCCTCGCTCGTGCCGGGCGCAAAAATCATCTGGCCGCAGTGCTTGAACTGAAAGGCCACCGAGCCCGCCGTGCCCATGCTGCCGCCGTACTTGCTGAACGCGTGGCGCACGTCGGCCACGGTGCGGACCTTGTTGTCGGTCATGGTGTCCACGATGATGGCCGCGCCGCCGATGCCGTAGCCTTCGTAGCGGATTTCCTCGTAGTGCACGCCTTCCAGGTTGCCCGTGGCCTTGTCGATGTTGCGCTTGACCGTGTCGATGGGCAGGTTGGCCGCCTTGGCTTTTTCGACCGCCAGCCGCAGGCGGGGGTTGGCGGACAGGTCGCCGCCGCCCAGGCGGGCCGCGACCATGATTTCACGGATGACGCGTGTCCAGACCTTTCCGCGCTTTTCGTCCTGCCGGCCTTTTCGGTGTTGGATATTGGCCCATTTACTGTGTCCAGCCACGGGGTGACCCTTCTGTCTTGAATTAACCTAGAGCCTGCGATTCTACTTTTTACAACCCCGACGGAGCCCCGCCATGGCCGACCCCCTGCTGATCGCCAAGAACGCCACCACCCCCTGCGAACTGCTGCCCGGCCTGGCCAACCGGCACGGGCTGATCACCGGCGCGACCGGCACCGGAAAGACGGTGACGCTGCAAACCCTGGCCGAAAACTTCAGCAAAATCGGCGTGCCGGTCTTCATGGCGGATGTGAAGGGTGACCTGACCGGCATCAGCCAGGCCGGCACCATTGGCGACAAGATGGCCGCCGTACTCAAGGAACGCGGCATCGACCTGCCCACGCCGGCCGCCTGCCCCGCCACGCTGTGGGACGTCTTCGGCGAACAGGGCCACCCCGTGCGCGCCACCGTGTCCGACATGGGCCCGCTGCTGCTGGCCCGCATGCTGGACCTGAACGAAACCCAGGCCGGCGTGCTGAACCTGGTGTTCAAGATCGCCGACGACGCCGGCATGCTGCTGCTGGACCTGAAAGACCTGCGCGCCATGCTGCAGTACGTGGCCGACAACGCGGCCGAATTCCGCACCAAGTACGGCAACGTCAGCGCCGCCAGCGTGGGCGCCATCCAGCGCGGGCTGATGCAGATCGAAAGCCAGGGTGGCGACAAGTTCTTTGGCGAGCCCATGCTGGACATCAACGACTTCATGCAAACAGTCGGTGGCAAAGGCGTGATCAACATCCTGGCCGCCGACAAGCTGCTGAACTCGCCCCGTCTGTACGCCACCTTTTTGCTGTGGATGCTGTCGGAGCTGTTCGAGCAGCTGCCCGAAATCGGCGACCCTGAAAAGCCCAAGCTCGTCTTCTTCTTTGACGAGGCGCACCTGCTGTTCAACGAGGCGCCCAAGATCCTCGTCGAGCGCATCGAACTGGTCGTTCGCCTGGTGCGGTCCAAGGGCGTGGGCGTTTATTTCGTCACGCAGAACCCGCTGGACATCCCCGACAGCGTGCTGGCCCAGCTGGGCAACCGCGTGCAGCACGCGCTGCGCGCCTTCACCCCCCGCGACCAGAAGGCCGTCAAGGCCACCGCCCAGACCATGCGGCAAAAGCCCGGCCTGGACATCGAAACCGCCATCACCGAGCTGGCCGTGGGCGAGGCGCTGGTGAGCTTTCTGGACCCCAAGGGCCGCCCCAGCGTGACCGAACGCGCATACGTGCTGCCGCCCGGCAGCCAGATCGGCCCCATCACGCCGCCGCAGCGGCAGGCGGTCATGGCCGGATCGCTGGTGGCCGGCGTGTACGAAAAAGCGCAGGACCGCGAGTCGGCCTACGAAAAACTCACCGCCCGCACCCAGGCGACCCAGGCCACGCAGGCCGAGGCCGCCAAGAAGGCCGAGGACGGCGGCGGCCTGATGGGGAACTTAAGCGACGTGCTGTTCGGCTCCACCGGCCCGCGCGGCGGCGCGCGCGACGGGCTGGTGCAACAGGTGCTGAAAAGCGAGGCACGCAACCTGGCGCGGCAGGTGCTGCGCGGGGCGCTGGGGAGCATCCTGGGCGGTGCCAAAAAACGCTAAAGCGCCCGCATGGACTCATGGACTCGCTGACGCAAATCGTGCTGGGCGGCACCGTAGCCGCCGCGGCCGTGCCCGCCGCCCACCGCCGCAAAGCCGCCATGGCCGGCGCCGTGCTGGGCACCCTGCCCGACCTGGACGGCATCCCACTCATGCTCATGGGCGCCGACGTGGTGACGGCCGTCACCTGGCACCGCGGTCCGTCGCACTCATTGCCGGTGCTGGCGATCTTTGGCTGGCTGGTGTGGCTGCTGCTGCGCAGGTACTGGGCGCCGGTGCGCGAAACGCCCCGCCCCTGGCTCATCGCCATCCAGCTCGCGTTGCTGACGCACCCGCTGCTGGACGCGTTCACTGTCTATGGCACGCAACTGCTGTGGCCGCTGGCGTACAACCCCATGATGTGGTCCAGCGTGTTCATCATCGACCCGGCGTACACGCTGCCGCTGCTGGTGAGCTTTGCCGCCATTTTGTGGGTCGGCGCGCGGCCGTTGGGCACCAAGTTTCTAACGGCCGGACTGCTGCTGAGCAGCGCGTACTTGGGCTGGACGCTGGCGGCCAAGGCCATGGTGGACCACGACGCGCGCCAGGCCATGGCCGCCCGGGGCCTGCAGAACGCGCCGATGTTCAGCGTGCCCATGCCGTTCAACACCCTGCTGTGGCGCGTGGTGGTGCTGACGCCGGGCGGCTACCTGGAAGGCTACCGGTCCCTGGCCGTGGACAAAAAGCCCATGACCTTCACCGCGTACCCCAGCCACACGCCCGCGCTGCGCGAGCTGCAGGCGCAGCCGGCCGTGGCGCGGCTGCTGTGGTTTACCAGCGGGTTCATGGGGGCGCGTGAGGTCAACGGCCGATTGGTCTTGTCAGACCTGCGCATGGGGGCCGAGCCGGACTATTCGTTCCAGTACGCCGTGGCACAGCGGACGCCAGGCGGTGCGTGGCAGGCGATGGCGCCGGAGAAGGTAGGTGGGATCGGGAATGCGCGGGTGCAGTTGGGGAAGGCTTGGGAGAGGTTGTGGCGGGAGCCTTGAGGCAGCCAAAAAGCCCATAATGAGAAATACAGAAAGTTACAAGGAGGGGCGCATCCATGAAGTTCGTCAGCAATGCGGGCACAGATCGTGTTGTGGACCTGGTTCGCCCGTGGCTGA
>JAYRLC010000050.1:0-25414 GCA_041905405.1 Ramlibacter sp.
TACGATGTGCATTATGTTAAATAAAATGCGATGCCATCTTGACCTATCGCAAGCCGCATGGCGACCGCCTTCCTAGACTGCCCTGCATGAAGCTGCAATTTCTCGGCGCTACCGGCACGGTCACCGGCTCCAAGTATCTGATCGAGCATCGCGGTGCGAAGCTCCTGGTGGACTGCGGCCTGTTCCAGGGCTACAAGCAGCTTCGGCTGCGCAACTGGGCGCCACTGCCGGTCGAGCCGTCGTCCGTGGATGCCGTTGTGCTGACCCATGCGCATATTGACCACAGTGGCTATCTTCCCTTGTTTGTGCGCAACGGCTTCCGTGGGCCCGTTTTCTGCACGACAGCCACGCGCGACCTGTGCCGGATCATGCTGCCTGACAGCGGCGGCCTTCAGGAGGAAGAAGCCGAGTTCCTCAACCGGCACCACATGAGCCGGCATTCCCCGGCCTTGCCGCTGTACACCCGGGAGGATGCCGTCCGTTGCCTCAAGTCCTTCAAAACCGTGGGGTGGGACAAAACCTGGGAACCCGTGGCCGGGCTGACAGCCCGCCTGCACCGCGCCGGGCACATTCCCGGAGCAGCTTCGGTTTGGCTGGACAGTGGCGCGTCCACCCTGCTTTTTTCGGGCGATCTGGGGCGGCCGGTCGACCCGGTCATGCGGGGACCGGACCCGATCGTGGCGGCGGACCGGATGGTGGTGGAGTCCACCTATGGCAACCGGCTGCATCCGGCAGTCGACCCATTGGAGCAACTGGCGCAGGTCATCAACCGCACCGCCGGGCGCGGCGGGACCGTGGTGATCCCTGCTTTCGCGGTCGGCCGCGCGCAGGCACTGATCCACATGATCAACCTGCTCAAGCAGCGCAACCTGATCCACCGCTTGCCCGTCTACCTGAACAGCCCCATGGCGCAGGATGCCACCGACGTTTTCCTGCGCCACCCGGGTGAGCTGCGCCTGTCGCCCGCCGAGTGCGGCGCGTTGGCCGATGGGGTGATTCAGGTGCGAAGCGTGGAGGAGTCCCGGGATCTCAACGCGCAGCGTGGCCCCATGGTCATCATTGCCGGCAGCGGCATGGCCACCGGCGGGCGCGTCCTGCACCATCTCAAGGCCTTTGCCCCGCATCGTCGCAACACCATCCTGTTGTCAGGCTTTCAGGCGGGAGGCACGCGAGGCGCATCGCTCGCGGCGGGCGCCCGCAGCTTGCGCATCCACGGCGAAGAGGTTCCCGTCCACTGCGAAGTGGCCCAACTGGCCTGCGCCTCGGCCCACGCGGACGCCGCCGAGATCGAGGCGTGGCTGCGCGGCGCACCCAGGCCGCCCGCGACCACGTTCATCACACACGGCGAGCCCGACGCCGCGGACGCCCTTCGCCAGCAGGTCGAGCGTTCACTGGGATGGCAGACCTGCCTGCCGGACTATCTGGGACGCCACGACGTGTGACCCGTCCGCGGACCTTGCGATTGACCGCGGTCAACCCCGTCAGGCCTGGTGTGCTCCACACTGAAACCGATTCAACCGACAGCCTTGCCGCAGGAGTTTGCCCATGAATTTCACCGAACCAGATCTGGCGCGGACTGCCGCCGACGCGTTGAGCCGTCTGGAGGCGGACCTGCGCAGCCTTGTGCGCCCGCCATCGGCGGCGGCGGCCACGGACGGCACCGCCGATGTCCACGATTTCAAGGATGCTGCCGACGACGAGATGCGCGCCGTGGTGGACGATGCCGTCGCGACGCACGCGCTGGCAGAGTTGCAGGCCGTGCGAGACGCCCGGCGCCGCATCGCCGACGGCACCTATGGCGATTGCCTGTCATGTGGCGAACCCATTGACCGCCAGCGGCTGCTGGCCCTGCCCCATGCGGCCCTGTGCGCCGCATGCCAGTCGGATCAGGAACGGGCGCAGGCCCACCTTGCGTCCTGACGCAGGTTTACCACTGGCCCTTGGGGGCCCGTCCCCGGACGAATGCGGCAATCAGGTTGGCTGAGTCCTGACGGTTGCCCCGCTGGGCGAAATCCAGCGCGGTCAGCCCCAGCTGGTTTTTCAGCGTGGGGTCGGCGCCGGCTTCCAGCAGCAACTTGACGGCCTGCGGCGTGCCGTAGTGCGCCGCCATCATGAGCGGTGTCGTTCCGTTCGGGGATTCCGCATCGATGTAGGCATGTTGCTCCAGCAGCAGGCTCATGACCTCCAGATGCCCGTGGGTGGCCGCGTAGTGCAGCGGCGCCCAGCCGGGCTTGTTCACGTCGGCGTTGCGGGCAATGAGCTTGCGGGCCAGGTCCAGGTGGCCTTTGAGCGCCGCCAGCATCAGCGGACTTTCGTCCTGCGCCGTGCGTGCTTCAACGTTGGTTTTGGGCCAGGCGATCAGCGCCTCGGCCGCCCTGAACGATGGCTCGCGAACCGCCAGGTACAGCCCGGGCAGGCCGTCGGGGTCGCGGGTATCGGGGTCGAACCCACGCGCCAGCAAGGCGGTGATGGCTGCGGCGTCATCGCGCTTGATGGCGATGAAGAATTCTTCATACGAACCAGCCTGCGCCCAGCTAGCCCAAGTAAAAACAACAAGATAGATTACTTTATTAAAGTAATTTCTCATGATATTCAGGCCCCGTTGTTTTGGGAAACAGCCGTTCGAAATTGCGGCTGGTCACAGCGGCGATCTCTTCCAGCGGCAATTGCCTCAGGTCGGCCAGCTGTTTTGCCACGTAGGGAACATAGGACGGATTGTTGGTTTTGCCGCGGTATGGCACGGGCGCCAGGTATGGGCTGTCCGTCTCGATGAGCAGCCGGTCCAGCGGCACAAAGCCCGCGACGTCGCGCAGTTCCTGAGCGCTTTTGAAAGTCAGAATGCCGGAGAACGAGATGTAGAAGCCCAGGTCCAGCGCGGCACGGGCCACCTGCGCAGTTTCGGTGAAGCAGTGAAAGACACCGCCCGCCGACCCCGCCGTGCCGTCCTCGCCCTCTTCACGCAGCATCGCCAGCGTGTCGCTGGATGCCGACCGGGTGTGGATCACCAGCGGCAGCCGGGCCTGCCGGGCGGCGTGGATGTGGGTGCGGAAGCGGTCGCGCTGCCACTGCAGGTCGGCCACGGTACGGCCGCCTTTGCGTTCGTCCATCTGGTAGTAGTCCAGGCCGGTTTCGCCGATCGCCACCACCCTGGGGCGGGCGCCCCGTTCGACCAGGTCCTGCACGGTGGGCTCGGCGACGCCTTCGTTGTCGGGGTGCACGCCCACGGTGGCCCAGAAGTTGTCGTAGGTGGCGGCCAGGGCGTGGACGTCCTCGAACTCCTCCATCGTCGTGCAGATGCACAGCGCGCGGTCGACCTGGGCCTGCGCCATGGCCGTGCGGATTTCAGGCAGCCGGGGGGCCAGGTCGGGAAAGGTCAGATGGCAGTGCGAATCGACGAACATGTCAATGAAGGTAGCGCCGCCGCGTCGGGGGAACGCGGCGCTCAGATGGTCTGCGTAGGCCGCTCGGATGCGAGGTGACCGCCCAGGATCTCCTCGATCTTGAGCTTGAGCAGGCGGGATTTTTCGTCGGACGGAAAGCGGATGCCAACGCCCTGGGTGCGGTTGGCCGCGCTGCGCGGGGGGGTTACCCACGCCACCTTGCCGGCTACCGGGTAGCGCTGCGGGTCCTCGGGCAGCGACAGAAGAACGTAGACGTCGTCACCCAGCTTGTAGTCCCGCGTGGTCGGAATGAACACGCCGCCGTCGGTAAACAGCGGGATATACGCCGCGTACAGCGCTGCCTTTTCCTTGATGGCAAGCTGGATGACGCTGGGGCGCGGGGTGGTGGGGGATGGGTTGCTCATGGGCGTTGTTACCACCAGTTTAGGGCAATCTGATGGCCCGGTGGGCCTGGGCCGCCAGAGACTCCAGCATGAGTCCCGCGTTGAACGGGTGCTCCACGGTTCGCGCCGTGCGCGCAAGGTCCCGGCTCCAGGCGCCAAGCGCGCCCGCATGGCCTGGCGCGGGCAGTTCGCCCGCGTCGAAAAACCGGGGTTCCGCGCCCGCCTGCACCGCCAGCAGGTCGTGGCAGAGCTTTTGCAGCGCGTCAACGGCCTGCGCGGGCGTGAGGCCCGACAGGGCGCCCGCGTCGCCACGGGCCATCGCCCGGGGAAGCAGCGACCAGGTTTTGGGGTCTCGTCCGGATTGCGCGAACAGCAAGGCGTCATCGGGCCGCCCGCCGGCGGCGCGCAGCAGCGCGGCGACGTCCGATGCCTTGATGCCCTGCTCCTGCAGCCACTGGGCCGCCTCTGCGCTGTCCGGCCAGGCGAGCGTATGGGTCAGGCAGCGGCTGCGGATGGTGGGCAGCAACATGTGGGCTGCTTCGCTGGCCAGCACAAACCGGACGTCGCCGGGCGGTTCTTCCAGGGTTTTGAGCAAGGCATTGGCCGTCACGTGGTTCATGCGCTCTGCCGGATAGACCAGCACCGCCTTGCCCTGCCCCCGGGCATTGGTGCGCTGGGCAAATTCGACCGCATCACGCATGGCGTCGACGCGGATTTCCTTGCTGGGCTTGCGCTTCTTGTCGTCAATTTCCTGCTGGGCCTTTTCGGACAGGGGCCAGCCCAGCTCCATCATGGCCGTCTCGGGCATGAGCACGCACAGGTCGGCATGCGTGCGCACCTGGACGGCGTGGCAGCTGGGGCAGGTGCCGCAAGCGCCCTCGCCCGTGGGCTGTTCGCACAGCCATGCCGTTGCCAGTTCGAGCGCCAGCCCGTATTGGCCCAGCCCTGACGGGCCCTGCAGCAGCCACGCATGGCCGCGCTGGGCCAGCAGGGTGCGCAACTGGCGCTGCACCCAGGGTGCGGCACGGCTCACGGTGGGCCCTCATTGGCCGCCACCATGATGGCGAGCCAGCCGCGGCGCACAAAGGCACTGGTCAGGGACTGCCAGACCTTATGGCGCTCCTGCCCGGCATCCACACGCACGAAGCGGCTTGGCGCCTGTTGGGCCCGGGCAGCATAGCCTTCGGCCACCCGCGCGAAGAATGCCAGCGGTTGCGACTCGAACCTGTCGGGCACGCGCGCACCGGCGAGGCGCTGCGCGGCCACGTCCGGGGGCAGGTCGAACCACACGGTCATGTCCGGCTGGCGCAGGCCGCTGTCTGGCAGAGCCTGGACCCACTGCTCCAGTTGCGACAGGACCGGCAGATCAAACCCGCGCCCCGCGCCCTGGTAGGCAAAGGTGGCATCGGTGAAACGGTCGCACAGCACCACGTCGCCACGCGCCAGCGCGGGTTCGATCACCTGCTGCAGATGGTCGCGGCGCCCGGCAAAGATCAGCAACGCCTCGGTCAGGGCGTCCATGGGATCGTTCAGCACCAGAGCCCGCAGCTTTTCTGCCAGGGCGGTCCCGCCGGGTTCGCGCGTGAGCGTGACGTTGCGGCCCTGGGCGCGGAATGCTGCGGCCAAGCCATCGATGTGCGTGGACTTGCCCGCGCCATCAATCCCCTCAAAGGTGATGAAAAGCCCCTGCTTCATGGCGGATTGCGTCCCCTTTGGTACTGGTTGACGGCACGGTTGTGGTCGTCCAGAGAATTGCTGAACTGGCTGCTGCCATCACCCCGTGCAACGAAGTACAGCGCGCGCGAGGGCGCAGGCTGCACCGCCGCGAGCAGCGACGCCTTGCCCGGCATGGCAATCGGGGTGGGCGGCAGCCCCGGCCGGGTGTAGGTGTTCCAGGGCGTATCGGTTTGCAGGTCTTTTTTGCGCAGGTTGCCGTCGAACGCTTCGCCCATGCCGTAGATGACGGTGGGGTCAGTCTGCAAGGGCATGCCCACGCGCAACCGGTTGTTGAAGACCGCGGACACCAGTGGCCGGTCGGCGGGCTTGCCGGTTTCCTTCTCGACGATGCTGGCAAGGATCAGTGCCTCGTCGGGTGTTTTGGCCATGGCGTCGGGCGCGCGATGGGTCCAGGCTGCCTGCATGCGGCGGTCCATGGCATGCAGGGCCCGCCGCAGCAGGGCCACGTCGCTGGAGCCGCGCGAATACGTGTAGGTATCCGGAAAGAACCGTCCTTCAGGATGCATCTGGGGCCGGCCCAGCAGCGCCATGACGGCGGCGTCCGTCAGGCCCTTGGTGTCGGGCTTGAGCTGGTCTTCCTTCAGCAGCGCGGCGCGCACCTGGCGGAAGTTCCAGCCCTCCACCAGCACCACGGCCTGCAGGGCTTCCTCGCCACGCGCCAGTTTGCGCAGCAGCCGGTGGGGGGTGATGCCGGGCTCCAGCTCATAGCTGCCGGCCTTGATCTGGCGGTCCTGGCCCGACAGGCGGAACCACAGGTACAGCAGGTCCGGGTTCACGTCCACGCCCGCATCGGTCACGGCCTGGGCGACGCCGCGCGGCAACGTCCCGGGGTCGATGGACAGGTCAGCGGCCTGCGATGGCGTGCGCAGCGGCTGGTAGACCCACCACAGGCCGCCGCCCGCCAGGGCGATGGCGAGCAGTGCGCCCAGCAAGACAACCGTTACAAGGAATCGCCGCAAACCACTGCCCCTACTTCGACGAGTGAAATCAGCGGACGATGATAATTCACCGCATGACCCATCCCCTTCACGGTGTCGCCGCCCTGCCCCATCTGGGTGTGATCCGGGCCCATGGCGAAGAAGCCGCCAGGTTCCTGCAGGGCCAGCTCACGCAGGATTTTGTTCTTCTCGATGAGCAGCATGCGCGCCTGGCCGCTTTCTGCTCGCCCAAGGGACGGATGCTTGCGAGCTTCACCGGACTGCGCCGCGGGGCGGACGAAGTCCTGCTCATCTGCAGCCGCGACATCCTCGCGCCCACGCTCAAGCGGCTGTCGATGTTCGTTTTGCGCGCCAAGGTTCGCCTGACGGACGCCTCGGCAGATTTCAGTTTGCACGGACTTGCGGGCGACGCCTGCCCCGCGATCGGCGCGGGCACGCCCTGGGAGCGCGTCGATGACGGCGCCGTGAATCTGGTGGCGCTGTACCCCGCGGATGGCGTGCGCCGGGCGCTGCGGATCGCACCGGCCGGCGATGTGCCCGCGGGCGTCGTGCTGGACACGGACATCTGGCTGTGGGGCGAGGTGCGCAGCGGCATTGCCACGCTTACCGCCCCTATCGTCGAAGCCTTTGTGCCCCAGATGCTCAACTACGAGTCGGTAGGGGGCGTGAACTTCCGCAAGGGCTGCTACCCCGGCCAGGAGGTCGTGGCCCGCAGCCAGTTCAGGGGCACGCTCAAGCGCCGTGCGTTCGTGGCGCATGCCCAGGCCGAACTCGCGGCCGGCCAGGAAGTGTTCCATGAAGACGATCCTGCCCAGCCCTGTGGCACCGTCGCCCAGGCGGCCCGGTCACCGCTGGGCGGGTTCGATGCGATCGTGTCGCTGCAGCTGAGCGCTACCGAAGGCGGGCGGCTGACTGCCGGTGACGCCGGCGGGCCGGTGGTTTCGCTGCTACCCCTGCCCTATTTGCTTGCCGCCGACGTCTGAGTTGGCGTGGCACGCACCGGAATGGCGTTGGCAAAGCCCAGCTGAGGCCAGAACGCGGGCGGGATCTGCGGCAGCAGGGCCCGGCGCTCGGCTTCAGGGGTCAACTCCATGGCCTTCTTGAAGGTCTGCAGCGCCTTGGCAGGGTCCTGGATGCCAGTGGTGTACATGTTGCCCAGCTGGATGTAAGACGCCACCTGGTTCTGCGGCCAGTCCTTGATGCGCAGGTCCATGGCTCGAAGAGCCGTCTTGAAATCGCCAGCGCGCCAGCCCAGGACGAACGCGGCGTTGACGAGGTCATAGTCGTACACATTGTCGTCCAACGCTACGCGCGCCTTCTGCAACGCCTTGGACTCCTGTCCGGTACGGCTGAGCAACACGACCTCTAGGGAGCGGACCGACGATGCCTTCGGCTGGATTTTCTTGCAGCGCTCCAGATATTCCAGGGCCTTGGCGGGGTTGCCCATGGACGCATATCCTCGCGCGATATTCGACATGATGGCCACCACGTATGGCCGCGACGACACCACGCTTTCCCATACCCAGGTCGCGTTCTTCCAGTCGCCCCATTTCGCCAGCTCGTCGGCGACCATCGGTGTGATCTTGCGGTAGTGCGGATTGATGTTCGTGCCTTCCTTGATCAGTCGAAGCATTTCGGCCTTGGGCTTGTCCCATTTGGGATTGTGGTAGTCGCCCGACTGCGAAATCGTCAGGGCAATCTTTGTTGCCTTGACGATCTTGGATTCGCACTCCGCAGCCTGCTGCGTGATGAAGGCAGCCAGCGCCAGACACACCATGCTGGCGACCGCCGCGGACTGGGAAAAGCCCGGCCGCCAGTTCAGCCGCATGGCCGCCGTGTAGCCGCGCAGGCCCAAACGTGCGTCAGACGCCGCCAGCACCGCCAGGCACAGGGCAAACAGGGCTCCCGTGCTGGCCATTCGCCATGGAAAACCGACGTTGCTGACGATGAACAAGGCGAGCAGGCCGGTGAGCGCCACGGCCCGTATGGGAGCTTCGGCGAGCCCTTCCGCTGTCCTGTTGCGCAGGGTCTGCCATGCCGCCCTGAGAAGGTAGGCGAACAGCAGGATCAGGAACACCCAGCCCACCAGACCATACTCGGCCAGCAACTGCAGGAATTCGTTGTGGACGTAGTAGTCCGTTTCAAGTTGCGCGCCTTCGTTCTGGTAGAGAGGGATATCGGCCTCCCAGCTGCCTGCGCCCACGCCCGTCAGCGGACGCTGGTGAATGATGCGTCCGGTCGCCTGCCACATGATGAAGCGAACGCCGAGAGAGCCGTCCCCTACGTTGATGCGGGCCGTGCGTTTGAAGCCACGCTCCAGCGCCGTGAGGCCCTTGCCTTCGCCACGGTGTTCCTCGATCAACTTGGCGTTGTTGGTGGGAATCATCCCCAGCCCAACGATCGTTGCCAGCATCAAGCCAACGGCAACGATGCGTTTGCCCGCGTCCCACTGTGAAAAAGAAAGCTGCCTGCGGTGCAGGAACCCGATCAGCGGCAACAGCAGCAGCAGTTGCAGCCACATGGCCGTCATGGCGCCGCGGGTGCCGGTCATGAGAATCGCCACGATGACGAACGCCGACGTCGAGGCCAGCAACGCTACCTGGCTGGAGGTCTTTGCGCGGGCGAGCAGCAAAGCGCTGAAGGCAATTGTGCAGGCCGCGAACTCGGCAAAAAAGTTGCGGTTGACGAAGGTGGAAGCGGGGTTCGGGCCTTGGGGGAAATACCTGAAGTCAATCCAGAACTGCAACGCTGTCCAGAGCGACGCGGCCACGGCTCCCCAGTGGATTCCCCAGAACACCAGCATTGTCCGGTCCCGGTTCATCGTGTTCATGCCCAGCCACAAAATGACGCTGAAAATGAACCAGCGGATAGCCTCCACCCCGCTCAAGTAAGTGTGTGCCCAGGCCATGCTGCCCAACGCATAGACCATAAGTGCCAGTGGCAGGTACATCAGCGCGTGCCAGCGCAGGCCGTCGCGGCGGTTGCGTTGCTGCCAGAAGAAGAGCAGCGCAGCACCCAGCGCTCCAAAGGACACCACGATGGATTTCAGCGTGTCCTGCAGCATTTCTTCATGCGGTACGCCAACGGCGGGCGCGAAGAAGATCACCAGCGCCAGAATCAGCGCCGTCCAGTCGCCGCGCGTGATTTCTGCGGGCAGCGTCATGGCGGACGCGCCGGGCTTGTAGCGTGCGGTGGTGGGGATGGCCCCGCCCATAGGTGTGGCAGGCGCTGTGGTCCACGTCGCGGCGCCTGCGCCAAAGTCCGGGCGACTGCCGCCGGTGTTGCCAAACGATCGGTCCGGCAGGTTGCGTTTCTTCTTGGCCATGTAGTGTGTTGGGCTGGTACAGCCGCACGGGCCGCTGCTGCGGTCCGCTGCGGCGCGGGTAACCCCGTATTGTCGCCGTTTCCCCCGGCTTGCTTACACCGGTTTACACGACCGGCTCAGCCGGACGGGAGTTCCGTGAACATTTCGATGTGTGGGATGCCTGCCTCTTCGAAAGGTTCACCGCGCACCTTGTAGCCCAGCCGCGCATAGAAGCCTTCGGCGCTGCGCTGCGCATGCAGCAGGATTTCCCGGTCGCCACGCCCGCGGGCTGCCTGGGTCAGGGCAAGCAGGACGTCGCGGCCCAGGCTGGCGCCGCGCAGCACCCGGCACACCGCCATGCGGCCGACACGGCCGCAACCGGGCGCATGCACGAGCAGCCGCCCAGTGGCCAGCGGCTGGCCCAGCCGGTTATAGGCGACGGCATGGATGGCGGTCTGGTCCGCCTCGTCCCATTCCATCTCCCTGGGGATGCGCTGTTCCTGCACGAACACTTCGGTGCGTACCTTGGCCGCGTCGTTGCCCAGTGTGGCCCAGGGGCCGGTCTTGACGCTGACCATGGCTTCGCCGGCCTCGTAGCCGGTCAGGATGTCACGCAGCGCCGCGGGCACGGGGCGCGACGTCTGTGTGGCGGGATCGGCAAACACATAAATCAGTTCGCAGGTGATCAGCAGCTCATCGCCGCGAAAGATTGCGCCCGCAAACGTCATGGACGAATTGCCGATCCGCGCGCACTTCACTCCGATGTCGATCTGGTCGTCCATGCGGGCCGAGGCGTGGAATTCCACGGTCGCCTTCTTCACGTACAGGTCCCCGCCGAGCTGGTGCATCGCCTCCTCGTAGGGCAGCGCCAGGGCGCGCCAGTAGTCGGCCACGGCGGTGTCAAAGTACATCAGGTAGTGGGCATTGAAGACGATCTTCTGCATGTCCACTTCGGCCCAGCGGACCCGCAGGCGGTGGAAGAACCGGAAATCACTTCGCTTCATGAACGTTTTCCCAGCATGTCGAATGCCTGTTGCAGGGCCTGCGCGGCATCGGCATGGGCCTGCCGGGCCTCGGGCAGCGCGCGGCCCATCTTGATGAATTCGTGCGTGACGCCGCGGTACAGCTCGAGTTGAACCGCCACGCCGGCCGCGCGTAGTTTATCGGCGTAGGCAAGCCCCTCGTCGACCAGAGGGTCGCACTCGGCCAGGCCGAACCAGGCCGGGGCCACACCGTCCACATCGTCCGCCAGCAGGGGGGCGAACCGCCAGTCGGCCCGGTCCGCATCGCTGCGCAGGTACTGACTGAAGAAAAACTTGATCAGCTCGGCGTCCAGGAGCAGCCCGCGGCCGTAGCGGGCATGGGAGGCGCTGTCCTGCCACGGCGCGCAGCCAGGATAGAACAGCAACTGCAACACCAGCGGCAAGCCGGCGTCACGGGCCTGCAGGGCGCAAGCGGCGGCCAGCGTCCCGCCCGCGCTGTCGCCGCCCACGGCCAGCCGCCGCGGGTCGATTCCGATGCCCGTGCCCTCGCGCGCCAGCCAGTCCAGTGCGTCCCAGGCGTCATGGGCCGCCACGGGAAAGCGGTGCTCCGGCGCCAGGCGGTAGTCCAGTGACGCGACAGCGCAGCCGCTTTGCCGTGCCAGTTCCCGGCACAGGATGTCGTGGGTGGCAATGCTGCCGACGGTGAACCCGCCGCCATGCAGGTACAACAGCGTGGGCAAGGCGCCTTCGGCCGGCGCGTACAACCGGAGTGGCAGTTCGTAGCCTTCGCGGGCCGGCACCGTCAGGTCGTGCACCCGTGGCAACGCAGCGCGCGGAATCTCCAGCACGTCGGCTGCTGCGGCGTAGGCGGCCCGCGCATCGGCGGGCGTCATGGCATGCAGCGGCGTGCGGCGTGCACGGCCCATGCGTTGCAGCACGGCCTGCATCGAAGGTGACAGGTGGATGGCGCTCATCGGGTCTAAAGTCGGCGTTCCGATCCTACCGCCGCACTGCCATGGCCTTCATCTACTACGTGACCCAGATCCAGTTCGACTACGGCGCGATCAGGCTGCTCCAGCAGGAGTGCGAGCGTGTGGGCATCGCCCGGCCGCTGATCGTGACAGATGCCGGCGTGAAGGCGGCCGGCGTGCTGCAAAAGGCACTGGATGCCCTGCCCGGCCTGCCGGTCGAGGTGTTCGACCAGACACCGTCCAACCCGACCGAGGCCGCCGTGCGGGCTGCCGTAGCGGTGTACAAGGCCCAGGGCTGCGACGGCCTGATCGCCGTGGGCGGCGGCTCGGCCATCGACTGCGCCAAGGGTGTGGCCATTGCCGCGACGCACGAGGGTCCCCTCACCCACTACGCCACGATCGAAGGCGGCTCGCCGCGCATCACCGAGCGGGCCGCGCCGCTGATTGCCGTGCCCACCACCAGCGGCACCGGCAGCGAGGTGGCGCGCGGCGCCATCATCATCGTGGACGACCACCGCAAGCTCGGCTTTCACTCGTGGCACATCGTGCCCAAGGCCGCCATCTGCGACCCCGAGCTCACGCTGGGCCTGCCGCCCAGGCTGACCGCCGCCACGGGCATGGACGCCATCGCCCACTGCATGGAAACCTTCATGTCGGCGGCGTTCAACCCGCCGGCCGACGGCATCGCGCTGGACGGGCTGGAGCGCGGCTGGGCGCACATCGAGCGGGCCACGCGCGACGGCAGCGACCGTGAAGCCCGCTTCAACCTCATGAGCGCCTCCATGCAGGGCGCCATGGCCTTCCAGAAAGGCCTGGGCTGCGTGCACAGCCTGAGCCACAGCCTGGGTGGGGTGGACCCCCGCCTGCATCACGGCACGCTGAATGCCATGTTCCTGCCCGCCGTCGTCCGGTTCAACGCCGTGGCCGAATCGGTGCAGAAGGACCGGCGGCTGGACCGCATGGCCCGCGCCATGGGGCTCGCGTCGGGTGCGGACATTCCCGAGGCCATCATCGACATGAACGCCCGGCTGGGCCTGCCCGCTGGTCTGGCCGAGATGGGCGTGCAGCGCGACTGGTTTGACCGCGTCATCGGCGGCGCGCTGGCGGACCATTGCCACAAGACGAATCCGCGCATTGCCAGCGCCGACGAATACCGGGAGATGTTAGTCGCGTCGCTTTGAGGCAGGCGCAAAGACCCAGTGGCGCGCCAGCATGTAGCCTGCCACAAGCGTGATGGGCATTGACAGCACCACTCCGCCGGCACTGGGCCATCCCAGCCACTCCACGCAGGCCATCACGACAACAAGATTGATGACGTAGTTCATGCCGACGAGGACGGCGTAGCGGGCCAGTTGTCCTGGCACGGCAGCCGATCGCGCATGCGCAAAAGTGAAATAGCGGTTCAGCAGATAGTGGGCTGCCACGCTCGCGGCATAGGCCAGGGAGACCGCGATCCTGTAGTCGATTTTCAGGATCGATTCCGCGCCATACAGCGTCATGAAATAGATGGCGGCAGACCCCAACCCAGCCAAGACGAAAAGCAGCGCAGGCCTCACGACGGGGCGCGTCAAAGCGGCTTTCTTGCCACGGCGAGGCAGCGGATTCCGAACGGCAGCGGCACGCGATCTCTTAGCCAGTCTTCGAGCTTCAGCGCCGCGTTCAGCAGCCCGCTGCGAGATGTCTGTTCGGCCTGGCGGGTCACCAGCGCCGTGCCGCCTGCCGGTTCCGCGAGCGATACCGGACGCCGCCGGTTCAGGCGCTTGACCAACGCAAACGCGGGGTACACGGTGCAGCCCAGGTAGGTGGTGCGCACCGGCTGCAGACCAGCGCCCGCGATGCGCGCGAGCAGTTGGGCCATGTCATAGCGGCGGAAATGCTGCAGAGCCCTGTCGTAGTCGTCGTAAAGGGACGCGCCGGCGGGCACCTCCAGCACCACGATTCCGCCTGGCTTGAGCATGCGATGGACCTGCGCCAGTGCCATGGCGTCGTCCTCGATATGTTCGAGCACGTTCAGCATGACCACGGCGTCCAGGACCCCATCGGGTATAGGGCTGCGCAGAAGATCGAACCTCAGCAGCGGGATGTGCGGCACGCGGCCCGCCAGCATGGCCAGGGGTTGCTTGACCACATCGGAGCCCATCAGGCGAGCCCGGGGCATGGCGCGGGCCAGATCCTGCAGCAAAAAGCCCGATGAGCAGCCCACTTCCAGGATCACGGGCTCTGGAGCCTCGACCCAACGGGCCAGTTGCCGGCACGCATCGCGCCGGGAGGCAAGGTCGATGGGGTGCGCGCTGCCCGCCGCATGTTCATGCAGATGCGTCAGCTCATCCGACCAGCCGGCGAAGTTCTCGCTGTACTCCAGCACGGCCAACGACTGGAGTCCCAAGCGGAATCCAGCGCCGGTCCATTCGACGCAGCCGGCCTGCGACTGCAGGCCTGCCGGCACAGGCAATTCAAAGCCGAACATGGGCTAGCGGTCGAAATTGACGGTTTTGTCAACGATATACAGTGGACGGCGCTTGACCTCGTCATAGATGCGGCCCACGTACTCGCCCAGCAGGCCCAGCGCCAGCAATTGGACGCCGGCAAAGAAGCTGATCAGCAGCACCGTCGTGGACAGTCCGGGCGTGAGGTTGAAGCCCATCAGTTTCTGCGCGACGTACCAGCCACCGAGCAGAAAGCTCAGGAACGCGAGGATGAACCCCGTGACGGACATGACCTGCAACGGCTTTGTACTGAAGCTGACAAGCCCGTTGAGTCCAATCTTCAGGGAGCCGAAGAACCGGTTGTAGTTGCCCGCGCCCGAATAGCGGCGGTCCCGGTTGTAGGTCACAACGTCCTGCTTGAAGCCCACGTAAGCGACGAGTCCGCGCAGGAAGCCATGGCTTTCGTTGAGGCGCCGCAGTTCTTCGATGACCCGTCGGGTCATGATGCGGAAATCCCCCGTGTTGCGGGGAATCCGTATGTCGCTCATGCGGTTGATGACGGCATAGCCAAAGTAGGACACAGCCTTTTTGATAAGCGTCTCGCCATCGCGCGACAGGCGCTGGGCGTAGACCACCTCGGCGCCGCTTTCGCGCAGCTTGTCATACATCGTGGCGATGAGTTCGGGAGGATCCTGCAGGTCCACGTCGATGGCAACGCAATGCCGCCCCTTGCACAGCAGAATACCGGCCATCGTTGCCGCCGGCTGGCCGAAACGGCGCGAGAAAACCACCAGACGCACGCAAGGGTTTTCATTGATCGCCTGCTGGATGACTTGTTCCGTCCGGTCCGGCGATGGATCAAGCGCAAAAATAACCTCGTAGGTAACGCCCATGCCGCGCATGACAGCCTCGGTTCGTTGCAGGAAGGGGGCGATGCTGGCCTCTTCCTTGTACACGGGTACAACGATGGAGAGGTCAACGGAGTCGGGCGTTTCGCTCATGGAAGCTTCTTGTCGTAGAGGTGGCGGTTGACGTAGGCGTCGGCGCCATGAGGCAGCGGCAGGGGCGCCCGCCTGGCCCAAGGCACGCGGCCACGCACAGTGTAAATGGCCGAGAAGATCAGCCGGCGGCCTGTGCGGGCCATCAGGGGCCGGTGGACGCCCCAAGTGTCTTCCAGAAATGCAGTGCCCGCCTTGCCGGTTACGACCATGACGTCGCTGGCGGGAAAGGCCTGCCGGACGTCCTCGTCGCTGATGGGACCCCGTCGCGTCAGCGCCGCGCTGCGGTGCGAGCGCAGAACGAAGCAGTGGGCACCGTTGTCGGGCACCACATCGGTCAGATAAGCGAACAGCTTGATGAAGCGGATACCGTCCACGTCGCGATGGAAGATGTCGTCGGCGCTTTGCCGGCCCTGCGGATTGTTTTCGCCGAATGTCCACCACGCTTCTGCCGACGCCAGCGTCGGGAGGCAGCCCAGCCGCTGGCCCACGGCAGCGAGCACGTCCGGGTCGTTGGCCAGCTGCATCAGCGGGACGCAGCCCAGCGTGTCGCGTGGGTCATGAACGGCGCGGATGCAACTGGCAGGCACCGCCGCGCCGGCCGGGTAGACCCGCGACGCATCGTGATAGTCGATCAGCCGGCATTTCTCGAAGTACTGGTGAATGGCTTCCAGCCGGTCAGCATCCAGCGTCTTTTCCGGCAACGGTGCGAAGCCGGTCTCCACCAGGTTCTGCAGGGCCCGGCGTGCGACCGGGGTTTCCGCAGGCGCCGGCTGCGGGCCTGTGGCACTGAAAATCCGCCCCAGGAAATCCCGGACGCTTGGAGGCCGGATCAACTTTTGCCCGTAGTAGAAGGCCAGGCCCGGATCCGACAGGATGTTCGTCAAGCTGCCCATGTTTACTCCTCAGTAGCTGGCTGCACGATCTGGCATCGGATTGTCGATGACGCGCTGATCCACGCATTGTGATTCGTCAAGTTTCACGGCGGCCGCAGTGACCCTTTCGGGTTGAAGGCCAGCCAGCAAGACCTGTAGCCAGTCGCCTCGGGGAAGAGCGGCGCTGTAGCGCGAAAGGCAACGCTCCCCTGGAAACCCGATCATGGAATACGTTTCCTGCAATACACGCCCCTGCAAGCCCCCGATGTCCTTGAAAAAAGCGTTGTACTGCCAGTGCAATTCACGCAGGTAGGCCGGCAGCGCGTAGATCATGGTGAAGTAGCGCGGGCTTCCCCAGGCCTTGGCGGCAATCTGGTTTGCGCTATCGGTGTGGATCATCCAGTCCGTCACTGGAGAGTACTGAATCTGCACCACGCCCGGCGGAGGCGCCGGCAGGGTTGACAGGCCCTTGGCGAGGGCGATCTGGGCATGCTGCTGGTCCAGCCGGTTCCACGCCCCGCCGATGATCCAGGGCGACATGGCCAGCAGGCCTATGACCAGCATGGCGCGACCGGACAGCGCCTGCCTGTCACGCCCGAACAGGGTACGGGGCAAGGCCATGGCCAGATACATGAACATGGACAGCGCGAGCATGAGCAACACGCCGTGTCGCCCTGAAGTCAAGGAAAACCCGGGTGCAAAGGGGCCTTGGTAGTACGCCCGCAAGGTCTGCTCGGTAATGCCCGTTCCGATTGCCGTCGCCGTGAACAAGGGCGGACCCTTGGCCACCATGGCGTACGGAAAGGCCGCGGCCGCGAACAGCAGTGTCGCCAAGGCTAGGCGAACGGCCCAGGGAAACAGCGACCCATGCTGGCCATGCCGCCGCCAGACCCACTTGCCACGCGCCAGCATCCAGGCCACGGCCAGCGTCAGCGTGGTCAGCGGCACCACGAGCCATGTCAGAAACATCAGCCCGGCGCGCAGGACGGAGCGCAGGCTGTCCCAACTGGTCGGCAGGCGGATGGCGTTGTAGGTCGCGTAGGGACCGGACGGAGGAAAAACAAACTTGCGCGCCAGGAAGAACAGAACGGCCGCGGCCATCAGCAGCGCCAGCAAACCCCATTCACGCAGTGACACCCTGCGTGACTTCAGCATGAACGAAAGATGCAGAGCCGGCAGAAACACCAGCATGGAATTCAGCTGGAACGACACGACGGCGAGCGCCACCCCAGCCATGGTGCGGGCCGGGCCGCCTGTGCGCAGAAGCTGGTACCCCGCCAGCCCCGCCCAGATCAGCGCGGGAAGCATGGCACCCAAGGATGCAGCATAAATCTGTGGCGCAATGAACAAAGAGGCCAGGAAGGCAAAAACACAAGCCTCATCTTCGTCAAGATCAAACAGCGCCCGCAAATACCAGCGGTACTGAAAGTACAGGCCGATGAATGCCGCCAGCAATACCAGCTTGACGAGCAGCATTCTTGACACGTCCAGCCACTCGGCCAGATGGAACAGCACCATGTGGAAGGCATAGGCCAGGTGCCACGCCGACCCGAACTGCCATTGGCGAAAACCTTCATAGACCTTGTGTTCAAAGGCAAACGCCAGCGGCGCCCCGTCGTACATGTCCTGCTGAAGCAGATACAGCGGAATCCAGTAGATAAAGATGCCGAGCACGGGCCATGCCCACGTTGGCAAACCTGTACCAAACAGGCCGGGTTTCGTCGGTTCAGCCATGACTACAACGCCTGCAGGCTGGGGGCCATCTCTGACGGCCGGTCCACCCACTGCGCAAACTCATCAGCCAGCCGCGCGCTTTCCGCCACCGCGGTGCTCCATGCCTTGACCCGGGCCTGCAGATCCGTGCCGTAGAAGGCAAAGTCGTTCCGGTCGGGCAGTTTGCCGTTGGGCAGCGTGCGGACCCAGTCCGGGTCCGGGGCGAGCACGACCATGTTGTCCAGGAAGCGCGTGGCGCCGTGGCGCCAGCGCAGGCCCTTGTCCAGCCAGCCGGGCACCACGGCTTTCTGGAAATGCGGGTACAGCACGATGCCCTGCGCCGCCGGCGGCTGGTACTTCAGGTGCAGGTGGTAATCGGTAATGCCGCCGTCCCAGTAGGCGCCGCGCGGCGCGCCCGGAATGTCGTGAATCGCCTGCAGCACGAACGGGATGGAGCAGCTTGCCTGCAACGCTGCGTTGAAGTTGGTTTCGCTCAGGGCCACCTGCCGCGTGCGGTAGTCGGCCGTGTCGAACGGCAGCGCCGCGCCGGCCGTGGAAAACACCACGCGTTCCAGCCAGGCGCCCATGGCGCGGCGGTTCACGGTGTTGGTCAGGAATGCGCCCAGATAGCCCAGCGGCGTGCCCAACCGGTGCTCGCGCCCCAGCAGATGGCGTCCGCGCGAGGTGACGATGTGCAGCCGAAAGCGCGGGTGTGCCAGCACCTCGCCCAACCGGCCGCCATAGAACGCCTGCAGGTTCTGGCCGAACCGTTCGCTGACATGGGCGGCCGTGGGGCGCTTGCGACCCGGCTCCAGCACGTAGTCCTGGTGGATGTAGTCATGCTCCAGCCGTGCAAAGGCAGCGACCGGATCATGAAGGCAGGCCGTGGCCATGCGCCAGGCGCCGATGGATGCGCCGACCAGGTCCACAGGCTGCTGCGAGCCGGCCAGCCACTGCCCGAACAGGTAGCGGTCCAGCGGCCCCAGCACCAGGCCCTTGGGCCCGCCGGCCGCGCCTGGCACCACGCCGACATGCCCCGGCTGCAGGCCATGCCGCGCAATGTGCGCCCGCGCCGCCGGACCTGCATAGATTCGCAATGCTTTCATCGGCCCCGATTGTCGCAAACCGGGCCCCGGCGGGCTGTCCGCCGCGGCTCAGCTTGCCGGCACCGTGTCCCGCAACTGCCAGCTGACGGTGCTGCCCAGCATCACGTCGGGGTCCAGGCCCAACAGCAGCCCCACCTCGTCGGGGTAGCTCGTGATCATGTCGGCCTCGTTCAGGCCGCAGAACTCAGCCCGCGCGCGCCAGCCGGCGATGCAGACCACTGCCGCCAGTACCTCGTGGTGGTCCTCATCCAGCGGGCTGAACTGGTGCTTCAGCGCGTCTACAAAGCGCTGGGGCAGTCCCCAATGCCGCAGCAGCGCGGCACCCGCATCGGCGTAGCTGTAGCCAAAGGCTGTGTGCTCCAGTTTGGGCCGGCGCGGCAGCATCGGCGGATGGAATTCGTCCATGGAACGGATAGCGTCGGGCATCGCGCTGCTCATCACCAACATGCCCACGGCGTGCAGCAGCCCGGCGGTATAGGCCGTGGCACGGTCGATGCCGATCAGCGTGCCGATATCCAGGGCAAAGTCGGCCGCTTTCAGGCTGACCTCCCAGACGGCGTCCAGCTTGGCCGCCGGCACCAGGTGAAAGCTTCCCTGCACCGCCGCCGCAGTCACCAGGCCGTAGACCTTGTCCAGGCCCAGCAGACGCACCGCCTCCAGAGGGGAGCTGATACGCCGACCCTGGCTGAACCCCACGGCGTTGGCTGTACGCAGCAACTGCGCGGTCAGCACGGGGTCGTCGGCGATCTCGGCCACCACCGCGGTGATGGTGACGTTGGGAGACTTGAACACCCGGATCACGCCGGTGAGGGCGGCAGGCGCGACGGGCAGGGTCAACTGCTGCGCGAGCAGGTCTTCAGGCGTCTTGTTCATGCGGCCTCCGGTGTTGTTCTTGGAACTTGCGCCGTGTTCTTCGGCAGGTCCCGCCTGATCTTGAGACCGCTGAAGGCCCGCCGCGCGGCTTTCAGCGGCCGCCGCGCAGCTTCTGGAAGGCCTCGGCCATGGCCGTGCCTGACTGCTGCGGCTGTTGCCGGTAGCTGCCCTGCTGTCCGCGGGCAGCGCCCTCGAAGCGGTTGTCGCGCACGCCGCCGTCGCGGCGCGCGGGCGGATCGCCCAGCTTCATGGTCAGGCCAATGCGCTTGCGGGCTACATCGACCTCGACCACCCGGACCTTCACGATGTCGCCGGTCTTCACGATCTCGCGGGCGTCGTTGACGAACTTGTGGCTCAGCTGGCTCACATGGACCAGCCCGTCCTGGTGCACGCCCAGATCGATGAAGGCGCCGAACGCGGCCACGTTGCTCACCGTGCCTTCCAGCACCATGCCCTCTTTCAGGTCTGTGATGTCCTCGACCCCGTCGTTGAAGCGCGCAACCTTGAAGTCGGGGCGCGGGTCGCGGCCGGGCTTCTCCAGTTCGCCCAGGATGTCCTTGACGGTGATGACGCCGAACTGTTCATTGGCGAACAGTTCGGGCTTGAGCGTCTTGAGCATGTCGGCGCGGCCCATGAGTTCCTGCACGGGCTTGCCGGTTTTGGCGAGCATGGCCTCGACCACGGGGTAGGTCTCGGGGTGCACGCCGGTCATGTCCAGCGGGTTGTCGCCGCCGCGGATGCGCAGGAACCCCGCGCTCTGCTCGAAGGTCTTGGCGCCCAGCCCGCTCACGTCCATGAGCTGGCGGCGGCTCCTGAACGCGCCGTTGGCCTCGCGCCAGCGCACGACCGACTTGGCCACCGCGCCCGACAGCCCCGACACGCGGGCCAGCAGCGGCGCGCTGGCCGTGTTCAGGTCCACGCCGACCGAGTTCACGCAGTCCTCGACCACGGCGTCCAGCGTGCGGGCCAGCTCGCTCTGGTTCACATCGTGCTGGTACTGGCCCACGCCGATGGACTTGGGGTCGATCTTGACCAGCTCGGCCAGCGGGTCCTGCAGGCGCCGCGCAATGCTGGCCGCGCCGCGCAGGCTCACATCCACGTCGGGCATTTCCTGGCTGGCGAATTCGCTGGCGCTGTAGACGGATGCGCCGGCCTCGCTGACCACGACCTTGTCGATGGTCATTTCCGCCTTGGCCGCCATCTTGATGAGTTCGGCGGCGAGCTTGTCGGTCTCGCGGCTGGCCGTGCCGTTGCCGATCGCAATCAGGTTGACGCCGTGCTTCTCGCACAGCTTGGCCAGCGTGAACAGCGAGCCGTCCCAGTCGCGGCGTGGTTCGTGCGGATAGACCGTTGCCGTGTCCACCAGCTTGCCGGTCGCGTCCACCACCGCCACCTTGACGCCGGTGCGGATGCCGGGGTCCAGCCCCATCACCACGCGCGGGCCGGCCGGCGCGGCCAGCAGCAGGTCGCGCAGGTTGTCGGCAAAGACCTTGATCGCGACCTTTTCGGCGTCCTCGCGCAGGCGGGTGAACAGGTCGCGCTCGGTGGACAGGCTCAACTTGACGCGCCAGGTCCAGGACACGCATTTGCGGATCAGGTCGTCGGCGCGGCGGCCCGCGTGGCTCCAGCCCAGGTGCAGGGCGATCTTGCCTTCGGCAATCGACGGCTTGCCGGGTTCCGGCTCCACCGGAAGGACGAGCTTGGCGTCCAGGATTTCCTGCTGCCGCCCGCGAAAGACGGCCAGCGCGCGGTGTGACGGCACGCGGCCAATCGGCTCGTCGTAGTCAAAATAGTCGCGGAACTTGGCCACGTCGGGGGTGTTCTCGTCCTTGCCCGTGGCCAGGGCGCTCCTGAACAGGCCCTCGGCCCACAGCCATTCGCGCAGGCGCTGCACCAGCGCGGGGTCTTCGGCCCAGCGCTCGGACAGGATGTCGCGCACGCCGTCCAGCACGGCAGGCACCGTCGAAAAGTCGGCGCCGGGCTTGCCGTCGTCCAGCACCTCGGGCGGGCGGGTGAAGGCGGCGGCTTCGGACAGCGGGTCCAGCGTGGGGTCCGCAAACAGCTTGTCGGCCAGCGGCTCGATGCCGAACTCGCGGGCGATCTGGCCCTTGGTGCGGCGCTTCTGCTTGAACGGCAGGTAGATGTCTTCCAACTCCTGCTTGGTCGGCGCACTGGCAATCGCAGCGCGCAACGCCGGTGTGAGCTTGCCCTGCTCGTCGATGCTCTTCAAGACCGTCTCGCGACGGTCTTCCAGCTCGCGCAGGTAGGTCAGGCGGTACTCCAGCTCACGCAGCTGCGTGTCATCCAGGCCGCCCGTGGCTTCCTTGCGGTAGCGTGCGATGAAGGGCACCGTGGCGCCGCTGTCCAGCAGCTGCACGGCTGCCTCGACCTGCTCTGGCTTGACCCGGATTTCCGTGGCGATCTGGCCGATGATTTTCTGCATGCTGAAACGTGAAAAAGCGACGGGCGCAAGGGGAAAGCGCGGGAGTTTGCCACACCCGCCCACAGCGATTCGGGGCCTTGGCTGACAGGCGGGCGGCCATGGGCTTTTCACAATGGACTGAACACTTGCACCCGAGGAGCCACCCATGCGTACCCGACTCACCCTGCTATTGGCCGCGGTCCTGATCACGGCAGTGTTCGTGGCCCTGAACTGGACAGAATTCGTCCGCCCCACCCCGGTGAGCCTGGGCTTCGGCATGGTGGACGCGCCCTTGCCCCTGATCCTGCTGGGCGCATTGTTGCTGGCCCTGGTGACGGCTATGGCCAATGCCGCGTGGGTGGACAGGCGGCATGAAACCGCCATGGCGCAGCACCTGCGCGAGCTGGAAGCCCAGCGCCGGCTGGCTGACAAGGCTGAAGCCTCGCGCTTTACCGAGTTGCGTCACTACCTGGACCTGCAGGCGGCGGAAATCCGCCAGCGCGAAGCCGTGGCGACAGAAGCGCTACAGGCTACGCTGATCAAGGGCCAGCGCGACATGCAGGCCAGTGTCGAGATGATGTCGGTCCGCTTCGCGACGCAACTGGGCGAGGTCGCTGCCCGCAGGGACGCTGCCGATCGACCGACGGTCGTTGCGCCCGTGGCGTCCGCCGCACCGTCCCGTGCGGCCCCGACATTCATCGCTTAGGGTCTGATACCACTACGCTTGCCTGTTCGGGCGGCCTTTCTGACGTCTCTCCTGGCATCGCGCGGCAAAGCCACGTGGGCGGTGTGCGGCACTGGGGGCTTCACAGTGACGGTCGCCTGCGGCGACTTCCCTGCGCTGCTCGGCGTCACAAAGGCGCCACCAGCTTCGCACGCCGCCCACGTGGCTTTGCAGAGACATTGGGAAGCGCCCCTGGTGGCCTGCCGCGAAGCAGCGAGCGATACAACACTGTCGTCATTAGAACGTAGTGTGAACAGGCCCTAGTCAAATAACCCGGGTTCGCTGCCGAAGCGCGCCTTTTCGTTCAGCAGCATTCTGAGCTTGGTGTCCACCCCACCCGGCGCAGAAAACCCGCCGCCCCGGTTGCCGGCCGCCAGCACGCGGTGACACGGCACGATAGGCGCGAATGGGTTGGCGCCCAGCGCCTGGCCCACGGCGCGCGACGCCCCTGGCTCCCCCAGCGCGGCGGCCACCTCGCCATAGGTAAGCGTGCGGCCGGGCGCAATGGCGCGCGCCACTTCATACACACGTTGATGAAACGGCGGCACGCCCGCCATGTCCAGCGGCACGTCCAGCATGGCGTCAGGCTCGCCCGCCAGCGCCGCCTGCATGCGGGCCTGGACCCGGGCCACCCATGGCGGGGGAGCGAGTTCGGCCACGCCGGGAAAGCTCCCGCGCATGCGGGCCCGTGTGCGGTCCACATCAGCCCCGGGCAGTTGGAGGCCGCAAAGCGCGGCGTCGCGCCAGGCAATGCCGCACCAGCCGATGGCAGTGTCGAACACGGCGAATCCCAGGGCAGGCGTCGTCATGCCGCCATGCTAGCCGCGCGCGCCGTCAGCCCTTTTCAGCACGTAGCCGATGCGCGGGAAATGCACGTGCACCGTGCCGGCGCGTTCGTCCTGCCGGCGCAGCGTGTAGTGCATGCGCGTTGCGGCCAGGAGTTCACCCTCGGTCGGCTCGGGGCCGAAACTGTCGCTCGCGATACTGACGCGCGTGCCCAGGGGGATGCCATGCTCATCCTGGAAGGTCTGGTCGGACAGCAGGCCGCCCTGCCCTTCACTGCGAGCGCACAGCGCGATCGCATCGGCGGACGTCATGGCCTCCGACGGGCCGTGCCCAATGGCCGCCATGCGGTCCAGCCAGTGCAGCACGGCGGGCGTGGCGTCCAGCACGCCTGCCATGGCCGGCGTCTGCACGCGCAGGAACCACAAGGGGTGGTAGGCCGAAAAGTCGGCGATGCAGGGCTCGCGGCCCAGCAGATAGTCCTGCCCGTCCAGCATGTTGGCCAGCCGGCGCAGGTAGCTGCGCAGCGCCGCCGCGGCGTCCGGCGCGGGCGCGCGCGGCACGGCGGTACGCATCTTGGCGCGATCGTCGCCGAAGGCCTTGGCGATGGGGCCCCACTGGTCGGGCGTGCCGCCGCCGAACACCTGGGCCACGCCCGCCGGCTGGAACGCGTAGGACATGGCGGCCCAGAACAGGCGTTCATCGGCCCACTGCGCCATCACGCGCGCCAGCCCCTTGTGCGCCGCGGGGTACAGCGTGGGTTCTGATTCCACATGCTCCAGCACGTCGCAGATTAGCGCGGTGTCGCAGTAGATGTGCGACCCCACCTGCAGGAACGGCGTCTTGCGGTAGCCGCCGGTGAGCGCCACCACGTCGGGCTTGGGCATGACGGGCGGCACGGTGACGGACTTCCACGCAAGCTTCTTGTAGCCCAGGACCGAACGGGCCTTTTCGGCGAACGGCGAGATGGCGTAGTGGTGCAGGATCAGGTCGGGCATGGTGTCTCCATGGTGTTCTGGCGCGGCATGGCGCGCGTGAGGATGGCGTCGAAATCGGTGGTGGCGCCCAGCGTGCCAAAGCTGTGCCCCCAGTTCCCTGCCAGGCGGGATTCGCAGAAGGCCGCGAACACCGCCGCCGGCGCCGTCTGGTGCAGCAGCGCCGCCTGCACGGCCAGCGCCACGTCTTGCGCCAGGCGGCGCGCTTCCATTTCGGTGGCCATCTCTTCCACGCGCGTCGGCAGCGCAGCGGCCAGCCGGTCCAGCGCCGGGTGCGCACCGCGGGCCGGTGCCAGCTCGAGCGCCAGCGCGGCCGCCGCATCGGCCTTGCGCAAGGCGCGCAGCAGGTCGATGGCCATGATGTTGCCTGCGCCTTCCCAGATGGAGTTCAGTGGCATTTCGCGGTAAATGCGCGCCATCACGCCCTGGCCGCCCTCTTCCACATAGCCGTTGCCGCCCAGGCATTCCATGGCTTCCTGCGCGAAATGGCTGCCGCGCTTGCAGATCCAGAACTTGGCCACCGGGGTGAGCAAACGCGCCATCGCGCGCTCGTGTTCATCCCCCTGCCGGTCGAAGGCGCGCGCCAGGCGGATGGCCAGCGCCGTCGCGGCCTCGGACTCCAGCGCCAGGTCGGCCAGCACGTTGCGCATGAGCGGCTGGCCTATCAGCGGCTTGCCGAAGGCCTGGCGCTGCGACGCATGGTTCAGCGCAATCGACAGCGCCTGCCGCATGAGCCCGCTGGTGCCCAGGGCGCAGTCCAGCCGCGTCATGGTGCCCATCTC
>JAYRLC010000093.1:0-3852 GCA_041905405.1 Ramlibacter sp.
GTCAAGGCTGGTTCAAACAGCTTGGACAGAAGGTAAGAAAAGCGCGAGTGCATCCTTCAAGGGGTGTACGAGCGCCTATTCCGCCAGTTGCTCTAGCAATACCCTACCGGGGTGTTGCTAGGTGCCCGATCCGCAGGAGGCATCCGAAAATCTTGCCGAGTAACGGGCACGGGCATACGTAGCTCTTATGGGCTGATAAGCAGTTCCCTGCTTGGTAGGAGCTGTGAGGGGTCAGTCAGCAGTGATCTTGCCAGCCTTGACGATAGGGGTCCAGCCCTCCACGTCAGCTCGAACGCGCGCAGCCAACTGCTCGCCGGTGCTGCCCACCACCGGCATTCCGTTGGCATTCAAGTACTTTGCCACCTCTGGATCGCGGAGCACTTTCTGTATTTCGCTGGTTAGGCGGGACGCGAGGGCTGGGGGCATATGGGCGGGACCGAAGATACCCAGCCAGGACGTCATAGCTTCGAAGCCAGGCAGCGCTTCGCTGTTCGTTGGCACATTTGGGAGTTCCGAGTAACGATGATCATCGAGAACCGCAAGCATCTTCAATTTACCTGCCTTGACATGTCCCAGAACGGTGGCTACCACCACATAGCCCACTTGAATCTGACCGCCGAGAAGGTCGTTGAGTACTGGAGAACCACCTTTGTACGGGACGTGAAGGATGTCGATCTTGGCGAATTGATTCAGCATTTCGCCCACCAGATGTTGCGCAGTTCCGGCGCCAGATGTGCCGTACGCCAGCTTGCCTGGATTCTTACGCGCGTACTCTACGAGCTCGCGAAGGTTGTTTGCAGGCACAGTCGGTGCGACGACGACTGCCAATGGGTTGCTTGCGGCGATGCTCAAAGGAGTGAAGTCCTTGATGGCGTCATAAGGCAACTTGCGTGAGAGTGCGATCGGAATAGAGTGCGTGCCCGGTACGGCCACACCGATGGTGTAGCCATCTGGGGCCGCACGTGCCAAGAGCTCTGAACCCATGGTCCCGGCTGCGCCGGCTTTGTTGTCCACCACCACGGGCACCCCCATATTGGCGCTAAGTTTCTGTGCTATCGCGCGGCCAACGAGGTCAGTAGATGCGCCGGGAGGAAAGGGAACGATGAGCCGGATTGGCCTGTTCGGAAACGAGTCCTGAGCAAAAGCAGCACCGGTGAGTGTTGCGCATGCGATGAGGGTGAGGGCACGTCGTGAAATTTGCATGGATGTCTCCATCTAAAAGGTGTTAGTTCAATCGTCTGACGACAGTGGCAAGAAACATGGCGAGCAGCTGAGTGCTTGTCACGTCCTTATATTACTGTTATAAACCGCTATGCGAATTTAAAATTCGCACAAAGGCTAGACGGATGTTCACTGATGTCGCGCGGCATGTCAAGCCGGGTCTAGCCCTTGTATGTGGGTTTGTGGAGTTCAAAACAATTTGCGAATCATTCATTTGCATAACATCACTGGAGAACATGATGAAGATTCTTGTCCCCGTCAAACGCGTGGTGGACTACAACGTCAAGGTGCGCGTCAAGGCCGACCAGTCCGGCATGGACCTGGCCAACGTCAAGATGAGCATGAACCCGTTTGACGAGATCGCGGTCGAAGAAGCCGTGCGCCTGAAAGAGAAGGGTGTCGTCACCGAAGTCATCGCCGTCTCCTGCGGCGTCACCCAGTGCCAGGAAACCCTGCGCACCGCCATGGCCATCGGCGCCGACCGCGCCATCCTGGTGGAAACGGCTGAAGAGTTGCAGCCGCTGGCCGTGGCCAAGCTGCTCAAGGCCTTGATGGACAACGAGCAGCCCGGCCTCGTGATCCTGGGCAAGCAGGCCATCGACGACGACTGCAACCAGACCGGCCAGATGCTCGCCGCGCTGGCCGACCTGCCGCAAGGCACCTTTGCCAGCAAGGTCGAAGTGGTCGACGGCAAGGTCAACGTGACCCGTGAAGTGGACGGTGGCCTGGAAACCCTGAGCCTCACGCTGCCGGCCATCATCACCACCGACCTGCGCCTGAACGAGCCACGCTACGTGACGCTGCCCAACATCATGAAGGCCAAGAAGAAGCAGATGGACATCGTCAAGCCCGAAGACCTCGGGGTGGACGTCACGCCGCGCCTAAAGACCCTGAAGGTCAGCGAGCCGCCGAAACGCGGTGCCGGCATCAAGGTGGCCGATGTGGCCGCACTCGTTGAAAAACTCAAGAACGAAGCAAAGGTAATCTGAACATGGCCGTCCTCGTCATTTCCGAACACGACAACATCAGCCTCAAGGGCGCCACGCTCAACACCATCCAGGCCGCCAGGGAAATCAGCTTCTTCATGGATGCTGAGGTCCATGTCCTGGTCGCAGGACATCGGGCCCGTGCTGTGGCACAGGCGGCTGGCGAAGTTCAGGGCGTCACCAAAGTCATCCACCCCGACGCCGAGTACCTGGCACACGGCCTGGCTGAAAACATGGCCGCCCAGGTGCTGGCCATCGCATCGAACTACAGCCACATCCTGTTCCCGGCCACGGCCAGCGGCAAGAACATCGCCCCGCGCGTCGCTGCCAAGCTTGACGTGGGCCAAATCAGCGACATCACCAAGGTGATCGCCGCCGACACCTTCGAGCGCCCGATCTACGCTGGCAACGCCATCGCCACCGTGCAGAGCATTGACGTCACCAAGGTGATCACCGTGCGCACCACGGGCTTTGATCCCGCGGCCACGACTGGTGGATCGGCTGCCGTGGAAACCCAGGCCGCACAAGCCGACAGCGGCAAGAGCAGCTTCCTGGGCAGCGAAATCGCCAAGAGCGACCGCCCCGAACTCACCGCCGCCAAGATCATCGTCTCGGGGGGCCGGGCGCTGGGCAGCGCCGAGAAGTTCAACGAAGTCATGACGCCGCTGGCCGACAAGCTGGGCGCGGCACTCGGCGCGAGCCGCGCCGCGGTGGACGCGGGCTACGCACCGAACGACTGGCAGGTCGGCCAGACCGGCAAGATCGTGGCGCCGCAGCTGTACGTGGCCTGCGGCATCTCGGGCGCCATCCAGCACCTGGCCGGCATGAAGGACTCCAAGGTGATCGTGGCGATCAACAAGGACCCGGAGGCGCCGATCTTCTCGGTGGCCGACTATGGGCTGGAGGCCGATCTGTTCACCGCGGTGCCTGAGCTGGCTGCAGCTTTGGACCGCTAAGGATGGTGTTTAAAGCCGGCGCAGCGAAGCCCGCTGAGCACATGAATCTCGCGACATGAAGCTACCGCGCTCGTTTCGATCGATTTAAACGCGGCCAAGCCTGGTTTGTCACCGGTTCCAGAGCTCATGCGGGCCAATTGGCGTGCTGCAGACGCACTCATCCCTGCGTCCTCTGCAAAAGTCGGTGACGGGCCACCAAGGATTGGAGAGCGCGAACAGCGTGTGCAGTTGCGCCGTGTTCTTCATCAACCCGCGGTAGCGCACCTTCACATGCCCGAACTGGCGCTTGATGACTCGGAACGGGTGCTCCACCTTGGCCCGGATGCTGGCCTTGAGGTGTTCAAGCTTATCGAGCACCGCGCCCATCGGAGTGGCTTTGTCCAACGCCTTGCGTTTGCCCGGGCGCATCGCCACATGCCAGTTCGCCTTGATGCCCTGCGTCTCCTCGCGCGTGGCCACACCCTGGTAGCCCGCGTCGGCAAACACATCGGCTTCTTCACCGTGCACCAGCGCGCCGGCCTGCGTCACGTCGTTGACGTTGGTGGCGGTGCCCACCACCTTGTGCACCAAACCCGAATCGGCATCCACGCCAATGTGAATACGAAGGGACTTCCCGCTTCCAAGTGATGGCACTACTGTGCCAAGGTTGGCCTTGTGGAATGTCAATCTCAACCCCCAAGCGGAAGGAG
>JAYRLC010000051.1:0-22173 GCA_041905405.1 Ramlibacter sp.
GCTAGCCGCCCACCGCGCGCAGGTCCAGCGTGTGGGACCGGCCCATCCACAGGGCGCCGTCGCGGTGGTCGCGCAGCTCTTCGCCGGTGTTGGGGTGCATGAACACATCCAGCCCGCCACGGTTCAGCGCCAGCCATGCGGCCACGGGCGCAAACGACGCGGCGTCCAGGGCCAGCTGGTAGCTCCACATCGGGTGCGGGCCCACGGGCTTTTCGTGAAAGCGCCCCATCTGGATGTGCTCGCCCAGTTCGGCCAGGATCAGCTCGCGCAGCGCCCAGGCCGCGTCGCGGCTGGCGGCATCGAAGTACACATGGGCATGCCAGCTCTGGGTGGCGGTGATGGGCAGCGTCATGCGCCCATTGTGTCAGGGGCGCGCGGTCGACGCCTTGCGGTCGGCCACGACCTTCTGGGCCGCGGGCCGCTCGCCGACGAGCTTGATGTACGGCTTGTAGTCCACGCCGGCAGCCAGCAGCATGTCCTCGCCGTAGATGGCCTTGGTCGCCATGCCCAGAAGCGGCAGGTTGGCAAAGGCCGAGCAGTCGGCCTGGGTAAAGGTGTCGCCCGCGACGTAGGGCGAGAACTTTGCCAGCGCCTTGAAGGCGGGGATGTTCTTCTCAAGCTGCTTGTGCACGCGCGCCTTGGTGCCGTCGCTGACGGTGCCGCCAAAGAAGGCCTGCGGGTACAGGTCGCGCACCACCAGCTCCAGGTGCAGGTCGATGAAGATCGTGAGCTCGCGCACCTTGGCCGCCGCGAAAGGGTCGGCCGGCAGCAGCGCGGGCACGGGGTGGGCGGATTCGATGTATTCCAGAATGGCCTGGCTTTCGCACAGCCCGCCCTGCGGTGTGCGGATGAACGGGATCTTGGCCAGCGGCGAAGCGCCCAGCACGGCGGCGTCCGTGCTCTTGGTGGGCACCAGTTCCTCGGTGAAGGGAACGCCCTTTTCCAGCAGGGCCAGCTTGACCTTGTTGTAGTAGTTGGACAGCGGCATGCCGCATAGCGTGATCATGGTGATGTCTCCTGGTAATGCCGCAAAAGTGTAGGGGCGCGGCCGGCACCGGCCTGCCGCACAGGGGACAGCCGCACAGGGCACACCTGCCAAAGGCCCTGCCCTGCGCCATGAACCGTCTTGCGCGACACTTGGGCCATGTACCCGCTTTCTGTCCTGGACCTGTCCCCCATCACCGAAGGCAGCGATGCCGGCCAGTCGTTCCGCAACACGCTGGATCTCGCGCAGAACGCCGAGCGGCTGGGCTACCAGCGCTACTGGCTGGCCGAACACCACGGCATGCCCGGCATTGCCAGCGCCGCCACGTCCATCCTGATCGGCCACGTGGCTGGCGGCACGCAGCGCATCCGTGTGGGCGCGGGCGGCATCATGCTGCCCAACCATTCGCCGCTGGTCATTGCCGAGCAGTTCGGCACGCTAGAGGCGCTGTACCCCGGCCGCATCGACCTGGGCCTGGGCCGCGCGCCGGGCTCTGACCCGGCCACCGCCCACGCGCTGCGCCGCAACCTGGCGTCCGACGCCGACGAATTCCCGCGCGACGTGGTCGAGCTCATGGACTACATGGCCGACGAGCCCCGGCAACGCGTGCGCGCCGTGCCCGGCCGCGGCGCCAAGGTGCCGGTGTGGATACTGGGCTCCAGCCTGTTCGGCGCGCAGCTGGCGGCCATGCTGGGCCTGCCGTACGCGTTCGCGTCGCATTTCGCCCCCCAGCAGATGATGCAGGCCATCGACGTTTACCGCAGCTCGTTCAAGCCATCGGCCCAGCTGGACAAACCCTACGTGATGCTGGGCTACGGCGTGTTCGCCGCCCCCACCGACGCCGAGGCGAAAGACCTGGCCACGTCCATGCAGCAGGCCTTCGTGAACCTGCGCACGGGCCGGCCCGGCCGGCTGCCGCCGCCGCGCCCCGGCTACTACGAGCAGGCGTCGCCGCCCGAGCGCGCCGTGCTGGACAGCGTCATGTCCTGCTACGCCATCGGCTCGCCGCAGACGGTGCTGGCGCAGGTGCAGGCATTCATCGACCGCACGGGCGCGGACGAACTCATGGTGCCCAGCCAGTTCTTTGACCATGCGCTGCGCGTGCGCTCGTACGAGCTGCTGGCGCAAATACAACCCCGGTTGCGAGGAAAGGCGGACTGACATGGCACGAGCCAACGACTGGGCCGCCCGCGTGCTCACCCTCATCAAGGCGGGCAACACCGACGCCGCCATCGCGCAGATCAAGGTCGCGCCGACGGTCAAGGACCTGAAGACGCTGCACACGCTGATGGTGGCCGGCAAGCTGACCGGGCGCTGGCGCCACCTGGACGAAGCCGTCACCGACAACCTGGCCCTGCTGTCGGCACCGCGCCTGCACCGCGCGCCCTGACGGGCTGCGGGTTGCGGGCTGTTACCCTGACGCCCATGTCTTTCGATTCGCTGGGCCTGTCGCCCGAACTGCTGCGCGCGGCCACTGCGCTGGGCTTTGCCCAACCCACCCCCATCCAGGCCGGTGCCACACCGCCCGCGCTCACGGGCGCCGACGTGCTGGGCCGGGCCCAGACCGGTTCGGGCAAGACGGCGGCTTTTGCCCTGCCGCTGCTGCAGCGCCTGCAGGCCACGCAAGCCGGCCGCCACCCGCGCGCGCTGGTGCTGGCGCCCACGCGCGAGCTGGCCGTGCAGGTGGGCAACGTGGTGCGCGACCTGGCGCGGCAGCTGCCCCAGCGCCCGCGCATAGCGGTGGTGTTCGGCGGTGTGTCCATCAACCCGCAGATGATGGGCCTGCGCGGCGGGGCCGACGTGGTGGTCGCCACACCCGGGCGCCTGCTGGACCTGGTGGACCACAACGCACTGAAGCTGGGTGACGTGAGCCTGCTGGTGCTGGACGAAGCGGACCGCCTGCTGGACCTGGGCTTTGCCGACGAGCTGAACCGCATCCTGGCCCTGCTGCCGGCGCAGCGGCAGAACCTGTTCTTTTCAGCCACCTTCCCCGCCGCGGTGCAGGGCCTGGCCGCGGCGCTGCTGCGCGACCCCGTGCGCGTGGAGGTGGCCGACACGCCCGACCACGCGCCCGACATCGTCCAGCGCGTGATCGAGGTCGATGCAGATCGGCGCACGCAACTGCTGCGCCACCTGGTCAAAACCCATGGCTGGCAGCGTGCGCTGGTCTTCGTAGCCACCAAATACGCCGCCGGCCACGTGGCCGAAAAGCTGTACAAGGCCGGCGTCTACGCCACGCCCTTTCACGGCGACCTGAGCCAGGGTGCGCGCCGCCAGGTGCTGGATGAGTTCCGCGACGAACGCTGGGAGGTCGTGGTCACCACCGACCTGGCCGCGCGCGGCATCGACATTGCGCAACTGCCCGTGGTGGTCAACTACGACCTGCCCCGCTCGCCCACCGACTACGTGCACCGCATCGGCCGCACGGGCCGCGCGGGCGCGTCAGGCCTGGCGGTCAGCTTCGTGAGCGCGGGCACGGCGGCGCACATGGCGCTGATCGAAAAGCGAAGCGGCCTTGCGCTCACGCGCGAACAGGTGCCCGGCTTCGAGCCCACGCAAGCCGCGCCACCGCCCGCCCCCGGCGCAGGTGGCATCAAGGGCAAGCGGCCCAGCAAGAAGGACAAGCTGCGCGCTGCCGCAGCTGCGGCAGCGGCCCCGGGCGACCCGGGCTGAACGGCCTCAGCCGCCGTCTTCGTCCGGCGCGGCGGCAGGCCGTGCGGACTTGCTGCGCAGGGCCGGCCGCGCCAGGATTTCCACGTAAACAGCGGCTGCGCCCTCTTTGGCGGCGGCATCGACCTGGGTGATCAGGTTGCCCAGGTGGGTGGACTGCGCCGCATCGGCCGACAGCCCGAAGCGGCAGTCGAAGTCCCAATAATCGGCGCCCGCAGGCAGGTCGCGGCGGCGTTCGCGCTTGAGGTATTTGCGGATGTCGTGCTTGACCGCGTCCAGCACGCGGTCGGGATGCCGGCCTTCGATGTGAAGGGGATAAGTTTTGCGCATGCGCGATGGTAGCGCGCCACGCGTGTTCAGTTCGGCTGCGTGGGGATGCCGATGATGCGTGTGCCCTGCTGCTGCGGCAAGGGCGGGATGTTGATGATGCGGGCGGCCGGTGCCGCGACCTGCGCGGGCGTGGCCGCGGCAGGCTCGGCCACCACGGAGGCCGGCGCGGGTGCGCCCGCTCCCCCCACCATCGCTTCGGCCGGTACGCCGCCGCCGAACCCTGACGCACTGCCGGCGGCGCCGTTCGGGTCCGTTCCGCCCGGCAGCAGCAGCGGGTCGGGCGCGGCGAACGATTCGCGGGGCGCGGTGAACTGCACCTCGCCGTCCACCACCCTGGCCCGCAGCGCCGCCTGGAAAAAGTCGCCCACCATCGGCAAGGCGCTGCGCGCGCCCTGCCCGTAGCCGTCGCTCATGGTCAGGCGGCTGTCGTTGAAGCCCACCCACGCCCCCGCCACCAGTTGCGGGTGCATCAGGATGAACCAGCCGTCGGTGTTGTCCTGCGTGGTGCCGGTCTTGCCGGCCACGTCGGCCTGGATGCCGAACTGCGAGCGGATGCGTGTGCCCGTGCCGCGGTCCACCGCGCCGCGCAGCGCGTCCAGCAGCCGGTCGGCGGCGGCGCGGTCCAGCGCGGGCTGGGGCTGCGGCTGGGTGAAGGCCTCCAGCACCTGGCCGTTGCGGTCCTCTATCTGCGTGACGATCACGGGCTCGATGTAGCTGCCGCCATTGGCGATCGTGCCGTAGGCCGCCACCATCTCCTTCAGCGTCACGGGGCTGGTGCCCAGGGCCAGCGACAGCACTTCGTCCAGCTTGCTCTGGCGCACGCCCATGCTGCGCGCCAGCGCCGCCACGCGCTGCGGGCCCACGCGCTGGATCACCTGGGCCGTGATGGTGTTCTTGGACTGCGCCAGGCCGTCGCGCAGCATCATGGGCAGGTAGCTGGGCTCGCCGCCGTCGGTGGGGCGCCAGACCTGGCCGCCGCCCACGTTGATCTCCACCGGCTCGTCCATCAGCACCTCGCCGGGGCTCATGCCCTGCTCGAACGCGGCGCCGTACACGAACGGCTTGAAGGTCGATCCCGGCTGACGGCGCGCCTGCGACACGTGGTCGAACTGGTCCTTGATGAAGTCCCGGCTGCCCACCCAGGCCCGCACCTGGCCGTTGCGCGGGTCGATGGCCAGGAAACCGGCCGACAGCCGGGCCTTGTCCTCGCGCAGCGCCTTCATGAGCGCGGCGTCGGCGCCCAGTGTTTTCAGCGCCTGTGCATCGGTCTGGCCGGCCTCGCGCGCCGTCTTGTATTGCGGGGTTTCGCGCAGCAGCTCCTGCACCAGCGGCCGGTTGGGCGCGAAGCCGCCGCGCGGGCTCCACTGGCCGTCGGCCAGCCGCTGCAATGCGTCGCCCTGGCGCGCCACGGCCTGCACGGCCATGGTCTGCAGGCGGAAGTCGAGCGTGGTGCGCACCACCAGGCCGTCGGAAAAGATGTCGTAGCCGTTGCGGTCCGCCCAGTCGATCAGGAAACGGCGCAACTGCCGCGCCAGGTGCGGCGAAGGGCCCAGCGCCTCGGGCTGGCGCTCGAAGTCCAGCTTCAGGGGCCGCTTCTTGAGCGCCTCCAGCTGCTTGTCGGTCAGCTTGCCGTGCTTGGCCATCTGCGACAGCACGATGTTGCGCCGCTGCAGCGCCCGCTCAGGCTGCGTCACGGGGTTGTAGTAGGCCGTGCCCTTGAGCATGCCGATCAGGGTGGCGGCTTCCAGCACGTCCAGCTTGCCCGCGCCCTTGTCGAAATAGGTGCGCGCGGCCATCTCGATGCCGTGCGCGTTGTACAGGAACGGCACCGTGTTCAGGTACGACTCCAGGATCTCGTCCTTGGAATACACCGCCTCGATCTTCAGCGCCGTGATGGCCTCGCGCAGCTTGCGCGTGATGCTGACCGAACGGCCGATCTGCTCGGGGTACAGGTTGCGCGCGAGCTGCTGCGTGATGGTGGAGCCGCCCTGGCGGTCGCCCGTCAGTGTGTGCAGCACGGCACCAGCCGTGCGGCGCACGTCGATGCCGTGGTGTTCATAGAAGCGGTGGTCTTCCGTGGCGATCAGCGCCTGCACCACGGGGGGCGAAATGGCCGGCAGCTTCACCCAGTCGCGGTTGATGCGCTGGTAGGTGGCCAGCACCTTGCCGTCGGCGGCCACCACCGTGGCGGGCTTTTCGGTGCGGATCTTGCTGATGTCGCCGATGCTGGGCGTGAACGGGATCAGCAGCAGCACGTACAGCACGACCAGGCCCGGCAGCGCGGCCACGGCCAGCACGGGGTGGCGGCGGGCCCAGGCCCACAGCCGCAGGGCAAGGTCCTTGGCCTGGGCGGCCAGTCTCAGCAGGGTCTCTTTCATGGAGACCGCAGCTTACCCGCAACACGGCGCGGCGCGGTATCCGGCCGTCACGGCGGGAAATCATCCTACAAACGCATTACACGAATCCCGTGACTTTGCCCGGGTTCATGATGCCCAGCGGGTCCAGCGCGGCGCGCACGGCCCGCATCACCTCGAACCCGCCGCCGGCCTCTTCTTTGAGGAAATCGACCTTGCCGTGGCCGATGCCGTGCTCGCCCGTGCAGGTACCGCCCACGGCCAGCGCACGGCGGATCATGCGGGTGTAGACGTCCTTGACGCGCGCCATCTCGCCCGCGTCCGACGGGTCCACCATGAAGCACAGGTGGAAGTTGCCGTCGCCCACATGGCCGCACATGGGCGCGATCAGGCCGCTCTCGCGCACGTCGCGCTGCGCCAGCTCGACCTGTTCGGCCAGCTCCGAGATCGGCACGCACACGTCGGTGGGCAGGCCCTCCGCCCCCGGACGCAGGCCTTTGTTGGCCCACCAGATGTCGTGCCGGGCCTGCCACAGCCGCGTGCGGTCCTCGGGCCGATGGGCCCAGGCAAAGTCCTGCGCGCCGTGCGACGCCGCGATCCCGCGCACGGCCTCGACCTGGTGGGCGACCTCGGGCTCACTGCCGTGGAACTCGAAGAACAGCGTGGGCGCCACCGTCATGCCCAGCTGCGAATAGCGGTTGACGGCGTCCACCTGCACGTCGTCCAAAAGCTCGACGCGGCCCAGTTGCACGCCGCTTTGCAGCGTCTCGATCACCGTGTCCACCGCAGCGCGCAGCGTGGGGAACGCACAGCTAGCCGCCGCCACATGCTCGGGCAGCGGATGCAGCCGCACCGTGGCGGCCGTGATGATGCCCAGCGTGCCCTCGGACCCGACGAACAGGCGCGTCAGGTCGTAGCCGGCGGACGACTTGCGCGCCCGCGTGCCGGTATGGATCAGCTCGCCGTTGGGCAGTACCACTTCGAGCGCCAGCACGTTCTCGCGCATGGTGCCGTAGCGCAGTGCATTGGTGCCCGACGCGCGCGTGGACACCATGCCACCGATCGACGCGTCCGCGCCCGGGTCCACGGGGAACTGCAGGCCCGTGCCGTGCAGGTGGGCGTTGAGCGTCTTGCGCGTCACGCCGGCTTCGACCGTGGCGTCCATGTCGGCCCCGTGCACGGCGCGGATGCGGTTCAGCGCGCTGGTGTCCAGGCTGATGCCGCCGCGCAGCGCGGCGATGTGGCCCTCGCACGACGTGCCGGTGCCGAATGCGATCAACGGCACGCGCCGCGCGGCGCAGGTGGCCACGATGCGCTGCACCTCTTGCACCGTCTGCGGGAACACCACTGCGTCGGGCGGCATGACGGGGTGAAAGGTGGTGTCGCGGCCATGGTGCTCGCGCACGGCGGCGGCGGTGGACAGGCGGTCGCCGAGCCAGCCGCGCAGGTCGGTGATGCAGTCTTGTACTTGAGTAGTCATGCAGCCACCACCTTCTGCTCGATACGCCCCAGCACCTCGCGCCCCTCGGCGTCCATGAAGGCCAGCGTCACCGTGTCACCGGGCAGCAGATAGCGCGCCAGTGCGTCGGGCCCCTGCCCCGCCAGTTGCTGCAGCGTGCGCTGCTCGACGATGCAGGCCACGCCGCGCGATTCGTCGCGGTTGGACACGGTCCCCGCGCCCACGATGCTGCCGGCACCCAAAGAGCGCGTGCGGGCCGCGTAGCAGATGATGTCGGCGAAGCTGAAGTCCTGGTCCTCGCCCGTGCGCAGGTCACCGCGCTCCTGTCCGTTGACAGCAATCTTCAGCCGGCCGAAGGCACGCGCATCGCGCCAATCCGAACCCAGTTCGTCGGGCGTCACGGCGAACGGCCCGAACGCGCTGGCCGGTTTGCTGTGGAAAAAGCCAAAGCCCTTGGCCAGCTCGCCGGGGATCAGCGTGCGCAGCGACACGTCGTTGACCAGCATGACCAGGCGCACCGCGTCCAGTGCCTGCTGGGGTGTGGGCGCGGGAGGCACGTCGCCGGTGATCACGGCCAGCTCGCCCTCCAGGTCGGCGCCCCAGGCGGGGTCGGCGGGAATATCGTCGCACCAGGCCAGGTTGCGGTCCGACAGGCCCTGGTAGATCACGGGCTCGGTGCGGGCCGACGGCGGCATGTCGGCACCGCGCGCCTTGCGCACGCGCTCCATGTGCGACAGGTAGCCGCTGGCGTCCACCCACTGGTAGGCGCGCGGTAGCGGCGCGAGCAGCGTGACCATGTCCAGCGGCTGGCCGGCGCCGGGGTCACGGTCCAGCCACTGCGCAGCCGCTTGCAGCAGCGGCTGCACGCGGTCCCAGTCGTCCAGCGCGGCCTGCAGCGTGGCAGCGGCATCGGGCACGGCCATGCAGCGTGTGGCATCCGCCGACACGACGACGAGGCGGCCGTCGCGCTGGCCGTTGCGTTGCGTGGCGAGTCTCATGCGGGCACCTTGTCAGTGGTCGCGGCGGGCGCGTCCAGGTAGCCGCGCCACGAATCGGCATGGCCCGTGCGCTCGCAGGCGTCCATGCCGGGCGCAACGTCCAGCGGGTCGAAGGTGTCGATGTTGATCGCCACCTCGTGCAGTTCGGTGCGCGGCTTGTCCAGGCTGGCGCGGTACGCCGTGGGGTGCGGGCCGTGCGGAAAGCCGGCGGGGTGAAACGTCATCATCCCCGGCCCCATGCCGTCGCGGCTGAAGAACTGGCCCGCGTGCAGGAACAGCAGCTCGTCGCAGTCGTCGTTGGAATGAAAGAACGGCACCTTCAGCGCGCCCGGATCGCTCTCGGCCGGGCGCGGGCAGAACGTGCACACGGCCATGCGCTGCGTGACGAAGGTGGTGTGCGCCGACGGCGGCACGTGGTAGCGCGCGCTGAGCACGGGACGGATGTCGCGCCAGTTCAGCCGCACGGGGGCGAGCGTCCCCTTCCACCCCACGGTGTCCAGCGGGTTGTGCGGGTAGGTCAGCGTGGATACACGGTGGCGCGCCTGGATGCGCAGCGCCCATTCGCGGCTGCCTTCGCTGCCCTGCTGCTGCGCCACGAACGCATCGTCCAGCTGTGGCACGTCCAGCACGGCGGGATCGAACAGCGCGTGTTCGCCCAACAGGCCGCGGTCGGGCAACTGGAAGCTGTCGCCCGTAGCTTCCAGCAACAGGATGAACGATGGCGCCGTGGGCTCATAGCGCCATGCGGTGCCGCGCGGCAGCAGCAGGTAGTCGCCATCGCGCAACTGCAGGTGGCCGTAGTCGCAGAACAGGTGGCCGCCACCTTCATGGATGAACAGCAGGTCGTCGCCATCGGCATTGCGCGCCAAATGGCGCATGGGATCACGCGGCTTCCAGCAGCGCAGGCGCATGTGGGCGTTGCCGGCAACCAGCGGCGCGTCCAGCGGGCAATCCATGGTGGACGGCGTGGCGTCCATCCTGTTCAGGTCGTACGCACGCGGCCGGTGCGGGCCGTCCCAGCGCAGCCAGGCCGTGGGCGCATGACGGTGGTACATGTGGGTGGCCGGGCCGCCAAAGCCTTCGCGGCCGATCTCGCGCTCGTACGTGCCGGGCGGCAGATCGGCGTGCGCCTGGCGCGACGCCAGGCCCGCGCGCATGGGGATGGTGATGGGTTTGTTCATGGAAGACTATTCATTCGCACTTCTTGAGTTCGCTCTCCAGCAGGTCGCGTGTGTGCGGCGGCGTCATCTGCACCAGCGGCGTGATCTCCACGCTGGCGAACAGGCCGGCAGCGTTGTACGGCTCGGTGTCGATGAAACGCTGCGCCTCGCCATGCGACGCAACACTCAGCGCCACGACCATGCCCGCCGGTTGCTCACCCTTTGCGTCGAGCATCGCGGCGCCAAACACGGTCTGCGGCAACCAGGCCAGCATGTGGCGGATGTGGTCGGCCCGGATGGGCAGACGGTCGGCCGCCCCGCCGGGCCGGTAAAGGCAGCGGATCAGGTAGGGCATGGCGGTTCAGGCTCCGGCCGTACGTACAGCGTCGGTGGCAGCGCCGTCCTGCTCGCGCTTGATCGCCTCGAACAGCGCCTTGGCATTGCCTTCGCCGAACGAGGTGTCGCCCTTGCGCTGGATCGCCTCGAAAAAGATCGGGCCCACCATCTTGCGCGTGAAGATCTGCAGCAGAAAGCGCGCACGTTCGTCGGGGTTCTCACCGGTGGCCGCGCCATCCAGCAGCATGCCCAGCGACTTCATGCGGGGCACATCCTCGCCATGGCCGGGCAGGCGCGCGTCCAGCGCGTCGTAGTACGCGGCGGGCGTGGGCAGAAACTCCACGCCGCTGGCCGTCAGCCGTTCCACACTGGTGTACAGGTCGTTGCTGAACAGCGCGACGTGCTGGATGCCCTCGCCCCTGTATTCGTCGATGAACTCCTGGATCTGCGAGGTCTTGCCCATGGGCTCGACCACGGTCACGCAGGCCGTGCTGTCGGGGTCGCGCACGGCAATGGTGTCAAAGCCGTTGGTCGCATCGCCCGCGACGAACTTGAACACTTCCTGAAAGCCGAAGATGTTCTTGTAGAAGCTCACCCACTGGTCCATGTTACCGGGGTGCACGCAGTGCGTGACGTGGTCCACGCGCACGAACGGTGCCGCCACCTCGGGGGTCGTGTCTTCGCTGAAGTCGAACTGCGCGTACAGCGCCTTCAACGCCGCGTCATCCACCAGGTACAGCGCGCTGCCGCCGATGCCCTGCAGGGCACAACCCGGCAACAGCGATGGCGCATCCAGTGGCTTGGCGCCGCGCTGGCGGGCCAGCGCCATGGCCTGCGCGCTGTCGGCCACACGAAACGCCATGCCCGCGCACGACGGCCCGTGCTGCGCCGCAAAGCCCATGCCGTGGCTACCTGGCTGCTGCGTGACGATGAAGTCCACCGTCGCCTGGCGCATCAGCACGGCCTGGTTCGTGCGGTGGCGCGCCACCGGGCGGAAGCCCATGCCCTGCAGCACGCCGACCAGCGCCTGCGGTTCGGGGCTTGCAAACTCCATGAACGCGGTGCCCAGCACCCGCACACGTTCGGCTACATCGGTCATCGAATGCTCCTGTCTCAACTGTCGATGGAAAAGCCGGTCGACTTGACGACGGGGGCCCACTTGTCCAGGTCGGCCTTGACCATCGCGTCCAGCTCACGCGGCGTCACGGCGCTGGGCGCGAAGGCACGGGCGGCGTAGGCGTCCTGCAGCTCCTTGGTAGCCACGGCGGCCTTGATCTGGTCGGCCAGCGCGTTGACGATGGCCGGCGGCGTCTTGGGCGCGGTCCAGGCGGCAAAGTATTCCTGGATGTCGAAGTCCTTGAAGCCCGCGTCGCGCATGGTCGGCGCGTCGGGCAGGAACGGCGAACGCGCCGGACCCGTGGTGGCCAGCACGCGGATGCGGCCCTCCTTGGCGAACGGCAGCGGCTCGCTCAGCACGTTGATCGACGACGCGATCTGCCCGCCCACCACGTCCTGGATGGCCGGCGCGCCGCCCTTGTACGGCACATGCTGCATGGGGATGCCCATCGCGCGCGCCACCATGACGCCCGCAAAGTGGGCCATGGTGCCCTCGCCCGGGGAGCCGAAGCTGGCCTTGGACGGGTTGGCCTTGCACCACTGCGCAAACTGCTGGATCGTGCGCACCTCGGCCGGCACCGCCGGCCCCACGCTGAAGCCGAACTGGAACGTGCACACGGTGGACACCGCCGCGAAATCCTTGAACGGGTCGTACGACAGCTTCTTGTAGACATGGGGATAGATCACCATGAGCGACGCGGGCGCCATCACGATCAGGCTGCCGTCGGGCTCGGCCGCCTTGACCAGGTCCATGGCAATGCGCCCGCCCGCGCCGGCGCGGTTCTCGACCGTGACCACGGGCGCGTAGCCGCCCTTCAGACGCTCGGCCAGCAGCCTGGCGATGGAATCCAGCGAGCCGCCGGGCGGAAAGCCCAGCACGATGCGCGCGGGTTTGTTCAGGGTGGGACTGGAAGCCGCCTGGGCCCGCACGCCGGGCACGGCGGTGGCGGCGGCGGCAAGGGCGGTACCCGCAATGAAGTCGCGGCGTTGCATCATGGCTTGTCTCCTGTTGTGGTGAACAGGATTCTAGCCAATTGATTTCAAAATGAAAATATTTCTTTTAGAAACTTTTATTGCAGTGCATCAATCACCGGGCGGCTGAGGCAGCAGCTCGCGCCAGTCACGGGCGCTATCCAGCGCGGTGTTGGCGCGCGCCACCAGCACCTGCATCGCGGCGTGCACGGTCGCCAGATCCTGCGGGCTGAGGGCGCTGGTCAGCTCGCGCTCGATCGCCTGGGCCAGCGGCATGACGCGCTCATAGGCGTCGGTGCCGGCCTTGGTCAGGCGCAGCACGACCTTCCGGCGGTCCTTGCCGTCGACCTTGCGCGAAACGAGCTTTTTGTCCACCAGCGAGGTCAGCGCGCGCGTCACACTGACCTGGTCCATCGCCGTGCTGGCGGACAGATCCTTGGCCGACATGGGCGAGAACGACCCCAGGTTGGCCATCAGGCGCCATTCCACGACGCCGATGCCGAACTCTTCGGAGTACATGCGCGCGAGCATGGAGCTCACGCGGTTGGTGATCACCGAGCACTGGAACGGCAGCCAGTCGTCCAGCCGCAGAATGCCGTCGGGCAGGACGTGGGTGGACTGGGACGGCACGGCGGGATCAGGCGGCCTGCTGGGCGTCGGCGGCCTCCAGCCGCGCGGCGGCTTCGCGCTTGCCCATGCCGCGCAGCGTGGCAATGGCTTCGAGCTGTTTGGCACGGGGGCGGGCCTTGCCGCCTTCCCATTTGTAGACGGACAGCTGGGACACGCCCAGGATCTTGGCCAGGGCCGCGGCCGACAGGCCCAGGCGCTGGCGCTGCGCCGCGAACCCCTTGGCGCTGAACCGCAGGCCGGGGCCGGAAGATTCCTCCGCTTCAGCCGGCGCGGCCTTGCTGGCGGACTTGCCGATCTTTTTGATCTGCTGCTCCATGGCCTGGAGCCGGCGCTTCATCTCGGCGATCTGCGAACGGTAGTGGGCGTTCGATTTTTTCAGGGCTTCCATTTCGCCACGCATTTCCTTGCGTGCGACACGGGCGATTTCACTCTTCAGAACCGATGCGATGTTGGGCATGAATGTTAATCTTTTGTATATAAAGTTGGGACGCCTATTTTGCGCCTTGATTGATACAACCCCTGGTGCAGGCGTGCAGTGTATCGCCTTGCGCTTGTATCCAATGTAAACAGCCTAGCCGCCCGCGCGCCTGACGGTGTAGCCCCGTTCTTTCATGAGCGCCATGACGCGCTCCACATGGTCGCCCTGCACTTCCACCACGCCGTCCTTCACGGTGCCGCCCGAGCCACAGGCCGCCTTGATCTGCTTGCCCAGGGCGGCCAGTTCGTCCGCGGCCAGCGGCACGCCGCGCACAACGGTCACGGCCTTGCCGCCGCGGCCCTTGGTCTCGCGCTGCACGCGCACGATGCCGTCGCCCGCGGGCACGGCCTGCGCGGCCTGCCGGCAGACACACTGGGCCACCGCCTGGCGGCAGCCGGGGCACATGCGCCCGCCATCGGTGGAATACACCAGCGCGCCCAGTGAGGACAAACCTTTCATGCGTTCGGCTCCTTCAACAAAGGCCGCATCATCCACAACCCAAGCACCGGTCCGAGTGCCAGCCACGGCAACACCTGTGACAGCGGCCAGACCTGGGTGGCTGCGACAAAGCCCTGGATCGTCACCACCGCAATCAGAAAACCGATGCAGTTGGTGAAAGTCAGCACGCTGCCCACCACATCCGGCGGCGCGTTGCGCGCGGTCAGTGCCGAGAACTGCGGCGAATCGCCCGAGACGGTGGCGCCCCACAGCAGCAGCCATGCAAAAAACAGCACGGGCGGCGCCAGAAGCATCCAGGGCGCCACAAGGCCGCAGGCCGCGCTGGTGGCCAATTGCACCTGCGCCACACGCGCTCCGCCCGCACGGCGCACGAGCAGTCCTCCGCCTACACACCCTGCAAAGCCCGCACCAATGACCCAGAACGCCCAGCCGCTCACAGACGTGGTGGACGTCAGGCGCGTGGACAGGATCAGCGGCACCAGCACGATGAAGGCATACAGCTCCCACATGTGGCCGAAATAGCCGAACACCGAGGCACGCAGCCGCCGGTCCGTCCACACGCTGGCCAGGGCGCGCGGCGACAGCGGCGCACTGCGGTTAGCCTGCGCCGGAAGCGGCACCATCAAGCCGGTGGCCACGCCGCCCAGCGCGGCAAGTACCGACACGGCCAGCACCACGGTCTGCCAGGACACGGCTGCCAAACCGCCTGCGCCACCCGCCAGCGCGCGCAGGCCATAGGGCAACGCCGTGCCCAGCACCAGCGCGCCGATCAGCACACCCAGCGCCGCACCCAGGCCGCTGCGGTACCAGCTTGCGGCGATCTTCATACCCACCGGGTAGATGCCGGCCAGCAGAAAGCCCACGACGAACCGCAGCACCAGCAGCACGGAAAGACTTCCATCCGCCCACACCATGGACGCATTGGCCAGGGCGCCCAGCAGCGCACAGAGCATGAATACCCGCGGCGCCGCCAACCGGTCCGCCACCATGAGCAGCGCAAACACCAGCGTACCCACCACAAAGCCCAGCATGACGGCCGCCGTCAACGCCCCCACCGCCGACGCGGGCAGACCCCACGCCTGCTGCAGGTCGGGCATGACGGCGTTGACGGCAAACCAGAGCGACGTACCCGCGAACTGCGACAGAACGATGACAGGCAGGATGCGGCGCGGAACGACCCCGGTCTGCATGCCGGCTCAGCGCTCCGCAATGTAGTGCTGCATGGTCACGGTCTCGCCTTGGCGCAGAAACTCGTGCACGCGCGCTTCCACCGCCTGGTCTGCCAGCGTTGCGCGGGCACGCTGGCGCAGGTAGTCGGCCCATGACGACACGATGAACCGCTCCACATAGCGCGACGGGTCGGACAGGTCGCGGTATACCCGCCACAGCGTGGCACCGTCACGGTGGCGCGACGCACGCAGCTGCGTCACGGCATGCAGGAATTCGGCCGACTCGCCGTCGCGGATGCGGTAGGCCAGCTCGACCGACACGGGGCCGTCGCCGGGTTGTGGCGCGTCCTTGAACTGCAGGTCGGCCAGCAGGGCCACCGGCGTGACCTCGTGCGCGTCACCCATGCGCAGCGGAAACGGCCGCGCCAGAAAGATGCCGCCCACCATGGCCAGCGCCGCCAGCGACAGCGTGACGGGCAGCCCCGCCACGCCCGACACCGCGCCCCACAGGGCCGAGCCCAGCGCGAACGAACCCAGGGCGCTGAGCGTATGCAAGGCCACGGCGCGCGAGCGCACCCACGGCGGCGCGCTGGACTGCGTGGCCGTGTTGAACGTGGCCATGACCGCCATCCACGCCGCGCCGCCCAGGGCCAGCGACACGAACACCACCAGCGGCACGCGCACGAACGCGGCCACGAGCATGACCGCGGCAAACACCAGGCAGCCCGTGGCCACCAGCCGTTCCAGCCCCAGCCGCGCGCGCACGCGGCCCAGCACCAGGCCCGCCGCCACCGCGCCCGTGCCCAGGCACCCCATCAGAAAGCCAAAGCCCGTGGCGCCCAGCCCCAGGCGCTGCGCCGCGATGGCCGGCAACAGCGCCCACAGCGCCGCGCCCGCGCCGGAATAGGCAATCGTCCGAAGCAACTGCGCCAGGATGATGGGCGAATGCCGCGCATAGCGCAGCCCCGTGAGCGTGCCCGACCACAGCCGCTCGGGCGGCAGACGCGACGCCGGGTGCGGCGCGGGTGGCCAGCGGCGCACGGCCTGCAGCATGACCAGCGCGCCGCCCACCGCCATGGCGAACACCCAGCCCGCGCCCGCCCACGCGAACACGAAACCCGCGATCGACGGCCCCAGCGCCCGCGCGCTGTTCCAGGCGATGGAGGTGGCCGTGATGGCCTGGGGCATGTCCTCGCGCGGCACGGCGTCGGCCACCGAGGTGTTCCATGCAGGCGACAGCAGCGCCGTGCAGCAGCCCGCCAGGAACGTGAAGAACAGCAGGGTCGCGGGCCCCGCCCAGCCGGCCATGGCCAGCAATGCCAGCAGCGTCACGATGCCCGCCTGCGCCAGCAGCGCCAGGGTGATCAGCCGCCGCCGGTCGGTCGTATCGGCCAGCACACCCGCCGGAAGCGCCAGCAAAAACATGGGCAGAAACACCGCCGTCTGCACCAGCGCCGCGAAAAACGACGAGCCGGTGAGCTCCACCATGAGCCACGACGCCGCCATGACCTGCATGGCGTTGCCCGTGAAATAGACCGCGCTGCCTGTCCACAACCCGCGGAACGCGGGGCGGCGCAGGGGCGACCAGATGGAATGGCTGGCGGCGGGGGCGTCTGGCATGGGCTGCCAGTCTAGCCCCCTTGCGTCAGCGGTAGTACGGATTGCCCGGCGCGCGGTCAAAGCGGTTGGGCACGCCGTCGCGGTCCCAGTCGCCATTGCCGCCACGGCCGTGGTTCATGCCGGGGCGGCCGTGGTGGTGGCGATGGCCGCCGTAGCCGTAGTAGATGGGCGCGGGCCGCACGTACACCGGGGCGGGCTGCACATAGACCGGCGCCGGGCGGTACACGGGTGCGGGTTGCACGTAGACCGGGGCGGGCGGCACGTACACGGGCGCGGGCTGCACATACACGCCCGGCACGTTCAGGCCGATGGAAAAGCTCACGTCGCTGCGGGCGTGGGCCGCCGAGGCAGCCGCAAAACCGCCCAGGACGACCGCGGCAGCGGCCAGGGCGCGGGTGACACGGGTGGCAGAGATCGATTTCATGACTGGCTCCTTGGGTTTGCATGCCATGGGCTGGCATGAAACGTATGGTGCGCCGCGGTGCGTGAACGCTTCCTGAACCGGATCGACATAAAACTGTGTCGGTCCGTATCGTTTGTATCGGCGCTCAGGCGCCGGGCAGCGTCACGTCCACCCGGCCGCCGCCCGCGTCGCCACGGCCCAAGGCCAGCGTGCCGCCGTGGCTGACCACCAGCTCGTTCACCACGGCCAGGCCCACGCCGTGGCCGGGGACCTTTTCGTCTGCGCGCACATGCAGTTGCAGGATGGCGGCGGTGTCGCCCGTGAAACCCGGGCCGTCATCGTCCACGCGCAGGCGCAATGTTCCGCCGGATGTGCCGCCTTCGAGCCACAGGCGCACCTGCACGGCGCCCCGGGACCATTTGGCGGCGTTGTCCATCAGGTTGCCCAGCAGCTCGAACGCATCGCCTTCGTCCAGGCGCCAGGCCAGGTCGGCCGGGCAGTCCACATGGATCTGCACGCCCTTGCCCGCATACACCTTGGCCAGCGAATCGCGGATGCGCTGGGCCACCGGCGCCAGCGCCAGCCTCGGCACAAAGCGCGCCGCCCCGCTGGCCATGGCCCGGCCCAGCTGGTGCTGCACGATGCGGTCCATGCGGTCCACCTGCTGCGCCACCGTGGCCGGCAAATCCTGCGGCTGTGCGAGTGCGCTGCGCAGCACGGCCAGCGGCGTCTTCAGGCTGTGGGCCAGAAAGCTCAGCGCCTCTTTGTAGCGGGTCTGGCGCACGCGTTCCTGGCGGATCAGAGTGTTGAGGTTGCCCGTCAGGCCCGCCAGCTCCGCCGGGTAACGGCCCTGCAGCTCGGGCTGCTCGCCGCTTTCCACGCGGGCGATCTCCTGCGACACGCGGCGCAGCGGCGACAGGCCCCAGCGCAGCAGCAGCAGCTGGGCCAGCAGCAGCAGCACGCCCGCCGCCGCCAGCCAGCCCCACAGCGTGCGGCTGAACGCGCCCGTCTCGCGGTCCAGCAGCGCGCGGTTTTCCAGCACCGTGAGCACCAGCGGCACGGGCGCCGCGCCCGGCCCCGGCGCGGCCCAGCGCACGCCGTAGCTGGCCGACAGGAACCCGGCGCGCACCGCGGCAGGGCCTGACGCCACACCCGGCACCTGCTCGAACCGCCATTCACCCACGGCCGTGTCGCGGCGCAGCGGCAGCGCCAGCCCCACGGCCGACGCCGACTGCCACACAACCCCGCTGGGCACGTGCAGCACGCCGGCGTACAGGCCCGAGCCCGGCAGCGACAGGCGCGGCTCGGCCAGCTCGGGCGGCATCACCAGCGCGCCCTGTGGGTCCAGCTCGGCCGCGGCCAGCAGCAGGTACACGGTGGACTGCAGCCGCGCGTAGTGCGCGGCGCGCACGCTGTCGGCATGGGCGCGCTGCAGCGCCACCCCCGCCACCGCCAGAAAGGCCACCAGCACCAGCGCGCCCGCGCCGATCAGCCGCAGGCGGATCGACGGCGGCCGCCCGGCCCCGGCGACCGTCATGACGCCGTGGGCTCCAGCGTGAAGCGGTAACCCCGCCCGCGCAGCGTTTCAATCGGCGCCAGCGTGCCCTGCGGGTCCAGCTTGCGGCGCAGGCGGCCGATCAGCACCTCCAGCACGTTGCTGTCGCGGTCCTGGTCGTGGGGGTACAGGTAGTCGGCCAGCTCCTGCTTGCTGACCACGCGGGCGCGCTCGCGCACCAGAAACTCCAGCAGGCGGAACTCAAACGCCGTGAGCTCCAGCGGCGCGCCGGCCAGCGTCACGGCCTGGGCCGACAGGTCCATGGCAAGGGGCGACGCAGCGGGCCCGAAGCTCACCACGTCCGACGCGGCCTTCATGGACCGGCGCAGCAGCGCCTTGATGCGCGCGGCCAGCTCGGGGTATTCAAACGGTTTGGTCAGGTAATCGTCGGCGCCGGCCTCCAGCCCCGCGACCTTGTCCTGCCAGCTGCTGCGCGCCGTGAGCACCAGGATGGGCAGCGTTCGGCCGTCGGCGCGCAGCTGCTGCACCAGCGCCGTGCCGCTGAGCTTGGGCAGGCCCAGGTCCACGATGGCCAGGTCCACCGGGTATTCGCGCGCCTGGAACAGGCCGTCCTCGCCGTCGGCGGCCTGGTCCACGCGAAAGCCGTCCTTCTCCAGCCGCAGGGCCAGGCTCAGGCGCAGGGGGGCGTCGTCTTCGACCAGCAGCAGGCGCATGGCGTGTGGGCGACCTTACATGGGGCGGCCAGAGGCCGCGTCCACCATCACCACCCGCACCTCGCCCCGGCCGGTGACGACCTTGACCCGCCAGGCGCGGCCCGCGCGGTCCACCGACAGCACGCGCCCACCGCCCGTGACCTGCGACGCGACGGCCGCGGCATGGTCGGGGCCGACGTCGGCCCAGGCGGCGGGGGCGCCGGCCAGGGCCAGCGCCGCCAGCGCGGCCAGCAGCGGGGAGCGAAGTGACTTGAAAGACATGGTGGGCATGGTAGCGGGGTTGGCACCCGCCGTCAGTTCACCACCGGGTCCACCGACACCCGCACGCGGATGTTGGGGCCCGGGTCATTGGCCAGCACCGTATGGTAGGTCTGGCCGCGGTAGTCATACGCGACCTGGTAGCCGTTGATGCGCTGCTGCACCTCCTGCACGGTCTGGCACTGCTGGACCTGGCGGGGCACGGTCTCGTACTGCACCGGCTGGGCGTTGCGCGAGCCGATCTGGTGGCCCGCCACCGCGCCGGCAGCCAGGCCCAGCGCCGTGGCCACGTCGCGGCCGCTGCCCTTGCCGACCTGGTTACCCAGCACGCCGCCGGCCACCGCGCCGATGAGCGCGCCGCCCAGGCCCGCGCCATTGCTGCCGGTGTTGGGAATGGGGCGCTGCTCGTTCACCCACTGCACGCTGCACTGCTCGCGCGGGACGGTGACCTGCTCGTACTGCGGCTGCACGCTGCGGACACGGGCGTTGTCGTAGAACGATTCGGCCTGCGCGGCGGCCATGCCGGCCGTACCGGCGACCAGGACAGAAGCGATGGCGATACGGTTCACGATGCGGTTCATAAAAATCCCCTTGGGATGGATAACGATGAGCGGATAGTGCGCCGCGGTCGGTGAACAAAAGCTGAACCAGATGCAAAAGCCGGGGGTTTCCACGGGGGCCCGACGGATACACAGGCGGCGGCATCAGAGTTAGCATGCTTGCGCGCCGGGGCGCACCCGGGCAAACAAGAGCAACAAGCACAAGCAAACCCGAAAGGACCTGAAATGAGCCGCACAAAAATCCTGGCCGCCACCGGCGCCGCCATTGCCCTGCTGGCGGGCTGCGCCAGCACCCCCAGCACGGGACCCATGAGCTTCTTCATCAGCAGCACGGGCAGCGGCCAGGGCGCCAACCTGGGCGGCCTGGCGGGCGCCGACGCGCTGTGCCAGCGCCTGGCCACGGCGGCCGGCGCGGGCGGCAAAACCTGGCGCGCGTACCTGAGCGTGCCGGGCACCTTTCCGTCAGCCAATGCACCCGGCGTGAACGGCGTGAACGCGCGCGACCGCATCGGCAAAGGCCCCTGGTACAACGCCAAGGGCGTGCTGATTGCCCGCGACCTGGAACACCTGCACAACGGCAACCACATCAGCAAGGAAACGGCGCTGGACGAGCGCGGCAACACCATCAAGGGCCGCGGCGACACGCCCAACGAACACGACATCCTGACCGGCAGCCGCGCCGACGGCACGGCGTTTGCGCCGCAGACCGACACAACGTGCAAGGCCTGGACCAGCAGCACCGACGGATCGGCCATCGTCGGCCACCACGACCGCACCGGCCCCCTGCCCGACAACTGGGCCAAGAGCTGGAACTTCAGCCACCAGTCGGCGGGGTGCAGCCAGGCGGCGCTGGTTCAGACGGGGGGGTCTGGAAGGCTGTACTGCTTCGCGGCAAATTAATCTCTAGTGCCCCGTTATCACCGGGCATCATTCAAACCCTATTCGTCGCGACGACTGCGGCGAATAGGGTTCAAATTTTCCATAGTCCTTGCTTAACAAATTCTGCAAGGACTGCTCGCCCTGGCTTACTCAGAAATAAATCTCCGTCCTCCGTTGTTCCCAATAGGTTGAGGGCTTCGAGCGCATCAATATCCGCATCGACAAAAAACGGCTTAACGCCGTATCGACGGCTCAATTCTTCGGTCATCTCTTCTTGCGGGTAGAAGTCGACCTCAGTCAATCGAGTCAGAATTCTCAATTGCCGCTGAGTTAGTGATCTCACTCCGCTGACAGAAGAAACTCCGGCTTTAAAGGTAACGGCTTGCTCGCCTTCTGACAGGTCACTGTTTTGGTTATCTTCCTCTGAAGAGTCTTTTGCCACAGCACTTTGGAGATTCTTTGATAGGTTCGTGAGAACCTTTTCACCGCTGATCACTGATCCTTCTCGAACATTTACCACCTCAGCTTCCGCTGCGAACAGCGCATTTTTGAGTTGCTCTATTTGAGTTCGAAGTTGCGCCTCAGATTCCTTTCGAGACCGAATTTCATCTTCATGCCGCCTGACAAGGCTCGTGGTTTCTTCAACTGTCAAAAGTCTCTCGTTCTCAACTTTTCGCACGGAGTTCGCGGTCGCAATCTGCCGGCGCCTATAGAAAGTCACAACGCGTTCGGATAGAAACGAATACCCAAAAACATAGGCTAAGGCCGTTAACAAGGGGTAAAGGAAAGCTCCCTCCCAGAGAATTGATGGATGGGGATACAAGCGCTGAATCCAATCAATTTTTCCGGGAGTCGGCAACTCGCTAAACAATATCAATGGAAATTTGTAGTTCCAACCAACCCAACTAAGAAAGAACGAGATTGAGAGAGGATTTGTTGTTCTTTCTCGAACAACGGATACTGCAGATGCCCATAGGTCTTTTAAGGAAGGTCTGAACAAGGACGATTCGAGCGCACGTTGTACGCATCGTTCCGACGCGTGATCGTGAAGTGTCGACTCAGACTCGCGTTTTCGGGCGATTTCGCCCGTTTTCCTCGCCTCATGCTG
>JAYRLC010000052.1:0-21888 GCA_041905405.1 Ramlibacter sp.
CAGCGTAAGTCGGGCATTCTTATGGATGTTCATCTGGTTGAGTTCCTTGAGGGTTCTGGGGGTGTGGTAATTCCCAGTCTCTCAAACTCAATTCAGATGAACACAAACAACCTATTGGACCTTCACAGCTAGGCGCCCGGGCCCACGCCGCCCGCGGGCGGCATCATCACCCCGCCCCCAGGCGACTCAGTGACTGTCCGAGGCTGCCGCGGCAGCTGCCAGCAGCGCGCGCTGCTGCTGCGGCGTGCGGCGCTCGATCATGGCCACCAGGTTGCCCCCGTCCAGCGCGCTGAAGCCGCTGTCGCTGGCGAAGTCCAGCGCTTCGGGCGTGAAGGTGGAGCTGGTCGCGAACGTGCCGTGCCGCAGCCGTTGAGACGCGATGTCGGCCAGGAAGCGGCGCAGCTCTGGCACATCCACGGGGTTGCCGGGGGTATGCATGCAGCGCACCATCGTGACCGGCGTGCGTTCCCGCTGCGAGAACAGGCGTATGTCCAGCGTGCCTTCGGGCTGGCGCGGGGTGGTTTGCGCTTCGGCGCCGGTGGGGGCAAACAAGGCCTTGCACAGGGCCTGGAACTGGCGGGGCTCCATGCCGGCCAGCACTTCGGGGCTGAAACCCGCGGCGCGCCAGCGCTGAGGCACGACGGGGTCGTCGAGTCGCTGGGGCCGCGGCCAGGCCGGCATGGCGGGCACTTCGGCGGGCGCGCGCTCGGCCGCTACGGGCGCGGGCGAACCCCTGCCGGCCAGCCAGCGGCCCGGGATAAAGCGTCGAAGGTTGAATGCCATTGAAAAAAGCCGGGTAAAAGCCCTGCGATACGGTGACCAGTCTAGTCATGCCGGCGCAGATGAGGGCGTATCCGTAAGTATTTAGTGTACTTATGGTTGTGCGCCTGCGCGCCGGGCAGGGAGGGGATTGTCAGCTTCCCGACAATGTTGAAAACCGGGGAGGGCGCCCCGAGCGACTCAGGACCGAAGCGCGTCCAGCTCCGTTTTGCGGGCGTCCAGTTCTGCCTTCAGCCGCATGATGGTGCGGCGGGCGTTGATGCGTTCGGTGTCGTCGCGGATGCACATGGTCAGCCCCAGATCGGACGGCGACACCTTCATGTAGACCCAGATGCCCAGCGGGGGGTAATACTTTTCGAACTCCACCGAAATGCCGCGCTCCATGGCGTCCTGGCACTTCTCCAGGAATTTGCCGGCCGCTGTTTCCGGAAATTCGGTCAGCAGGCAGCGGCCCTTGAGTTCGTCGCGGTCGCGCCGCAGGATACGGGCCGCTTCAGGGTTGGCATAGACGAAGCACCATTCCCGGTCCAGCAGGATGAAGCCGTCGGACAGGCCCTCCAGCGTGCGGGTGAACCGTTCGGCGGTGAGCCGCGCCGCGTCAGCCACGGCGCGAAAGCGGCTCACGTCCTGGATCGCGCCGCGCACGTGGGTGACCTGCCCGTGGGCGTCGTATTCGGCCTCGCCCAGCGTGCGGATCCACACCTCGCGGCCCTTGGCCGTCACGAGCTGGAGTTCAAGGTCGAACGGCACGCCTCGACGCGCGCAGGCGTCGAAGGCTTCCATCATGCGTTCCTGCGACTCCGGTGTGTAGTACGACAGGGCGTCGTGGCTCCCGGGTTCGTAGTCCGGCGGCACATCGTGGATGGTCTTGACCTCGTCGGACCAGACCCATTTGTGCGCCGCCAGATCCACCGACCAGGCACCCAACCGGCCGGCAGCTGCGGCCATGCGCAGCAGGGCCTGGGTTTCCTTCATCTGCTGTTCGCTCATCCACGACGTGGACACGCCGTTGTGCGCGCCCAGGTAGCCGCGGTAGGTGACGCCTGTCGTCCAGACCGAGCCGTCGGTGCCGCCGGTGCTGTCGGCATCCCGTTTGCGCCACATGCGTCGCCATGCGGCCGCGACCCCGTCGCCGATGCCTGTTGCGTCTTTCATCTGGAGAGCTTGCGCCTGGGCCATGGGAGTTCCTTGCATCGCATTGCCGCCTTGCTGGTGTAGCGCGGACGCATAAGGCGTGCCATTCGTCTGGACAAAAGTCACGAATCCGACAGCTATTCAGGCGGGTAAATCTAGTCCTTTCAATTTAATGGTTGCTTGTGCCTGCGCGCGTGCAAGAGTAGCCGCATCAATGTGAAGCAGCCATGCCCCAAAAAGGCGCCCCACGCGTGTGCTGTGTTCAGGATGTCCTGGGTTCGAAGCTCACCATCAGCCCGTCGTCCAGCACGGTGATGCGCCCCGGCTTCAGCCCCATGGCGTCCGGCAACGCCAGGTCCTGTGGGCCCAGGGTATGCAGGACAACTTCGGCCCATGATTGCCGGGCCAGCTCGGGGGCGTAGGCGCGCAGGATCGCTTCGGCCTGTGGCGGCAAGCCCGCCAACTGGAGCGACACCACACGGATCTGGTGCGCGCGCAAAGTCATGTCCGTGGCTTCGTAGCGCAGGGCGAATTCCACGTCCAGCGCACCTGTGTAGCGCCGGCGCAGCGCTGGGCCGCCAGCCTCAATGGGCGCCTGAGCGCGCAGACGGTTTTCAGCGGCCATGAATCGCAATTCCGGTTGTTGGACGTCCAGTTCGATCAGGCCCGCCACAGGGTAGCGTCGAGGAAAACGCTGGGCCACGGCTGCGCGGATGCTTTGGGCAGACACGCGGTGACCGGGCTCGTCCGCCATCGCCTGATGCCATGGCCGCAGGGCTGCGGCGCCCAGCAGCGCTGTCAGCACCGAGCGTCTGCGGGTCACGGCTGACGCACCTCGCCGCGCGCCACGGCGACCGCCCCGACCAGAAGATGAAACACCGTGCCGTCAGGCAGGTGCGGCAAGGCCAGCTCGGGCCGCAGGAACTCCAGCCCGGTCCGCCCGATGGGCGGCCCGGACGCCCACTGCGCAACAGGTTGTCCCAGCCGAACCGTGAAGCCTTGCCGGCCCACGATCAGCGTGCATCGAGACGAGTCCAGCGGCAAATCCGCGAGGGCGCCGTCCGGCAACGCGACGGGGGCCAGATCGGCCTGCAGATGAGCTTTGAACTGGCTGCCTGGCTCAAACTCGTAGGACGGTGGCGGCGCACGGCGTGGAATCTTGCCCATCAGCCAGCCAATGAACTGGCCGATTGCTGGCACCCAGAGAACAAGCATCAGGGTGCCCACGTCACGGAGGGTTGAGGGGTCGGGCGCCAGGTAACGGATCAGCCCGCCCAGCACGGCCAGCGCCAGCAGCACCGCCATGATGGTGCGCCGGCTCGCGGAGGAAACTGTGAACGACATGGCCCGTATTGTCGGGGCCGGCGTCAGGCGTGCCTTCAATCGCGCCTGATGCGGATCTTGCCTTCCTTCACGTAGCGGTCGTATTCGTCGCGCGTGATGGCGGTGGATCCGGCTGAGCCGTCGCTCTCGCTCCAGCCCAGGGTCACGCTGGCATCGTCGCCGACATCGATCTCCACGGGGCCGTCCGGGATGGGCATCATCACGCCGTCACCGGCACGAAAGCAGACGTCGCCACGGATGAGTGCGCGTTGGGTCATGGTGAGCTCCTTCTGGCAAAAGCCCATTGGACTGCGGTTGCTGTGGCGCGCCTGTCAGCCGCCACCCCGTGCGTCTGCCGGCAGCGCACGATACTTACGCGAGCAGCAGCGCCCCCACACCGACCAGCACCAGCAGCAGCCCGGCCTTTTCGGCGCCGGTGAGTTTTTCGCGCAGCAGGCGGTGCGACACCAGGTAGCTGAACACGACCTCCACCATGCCCAGCGTGCGCACGTTGGCGGCCGAGGTCAGGGCAAAGGCCGTGAACCAGCCTGCCGACGCGAACGCGCCCGTGGCCCCCGCCAGAACGGACACCCGCCACGCTGCTCCCGTGGCGCGCAGCGCCGCCGGTTCGCGCACCAGCAGCCAGCTGCCCAGCACCAGTGTCTGCAGTGCCTGCGCCCACAGCACGCCCCAGCCGCCGGCAAGCCAGGGCGACACGTCCGGCAACTGCAGCGCCGCGCCCCGGTAGCCCACGGCCGACAGCGCAAAGCCCGCGCCCGATGCCAGGCCCCAGGCGGCTGCGGCGCCGGTCCAGGCGCGGGTGCCGTTCCCGGCCAGTGCTGCCGGCCCGCCGCGCGGCAGGGACAGCAGTACCACGCCCCCCGTGGCCAGGCCCATGGCCAGCAACGTGACCCAGCCCGGCAGCTCGTGCAGGAACAGCGTGGCGAATAGCGCGACCTGCAGCGCGTCTGTTTTGGAGTACGCCACGCCGACCACGAAATTGCGCTGCTTCATGGCCGCCAGCAGGAATGCCGTGGCCGCCAGCTGCCCCATGGCGCCCAGCGCGAGCCAGGCGAAGTAGCCCGTGTGAAAACGCGGCACCGCGCCCGCCGTGGCCGGCAGGGCATGCAGCAGCGCGACCCAGGCTGCGGCGAACGGCAGCCCATACATGAAGCGCGCCAGCGTCGCGCCCAGCGTGCCGGCCTGCGCGACCAGCGAGCGCTGTGCCGCGTTGCGCGCGGTCTGCAGCAGGGCGGCGGCCAGCACGATGGGAACCCAGGCAAACTCGATGGACGGCATGCATGCGGTTATACGCACATTGCAGGGCGGTTGCCGTCGTTTTGCGGTAATGTCGCCCCCTTCATCCGAGAACCCATGACAGACACCATCCTCTCGATCGACGGGTTGTCCAAGACCTATGCGTCGGGCTTCAGCGCGCTCAAGCGCGTGGACCTGCAGGTTCGCCGCGGCGAGATCTTTGCGCTGCTGGGCCCCAACGGCGCGGGCAAGACCACGCTGATCAGCATCGTGTGCGGCATCGTCAGCGCCAGCACCGGCACGGTGAGCGTGGGCGGGCACGATATCCGCACCGGCTGGCGCGCGGCCCGCGCGCTGATCGGCCTGGTGCCGCAGGAGCTGACCACCGACGCGTTTGAAACCGTGTGGGCCACGGTCAATTTCAGCCGCGGCCTGTTCGGCCTGCCGCCCGCCCCGGCGCTGATCGAACGCATCCTGCGCGACCTGTCGCTGTGGGACAAGAAAGACAACCAGATCCGCACGCTGTCCGGCGGCATGAAGCGCCGGCTGCTCATCGCCAAGGCGCTGGCGCACGAGCCGCGCCTGCTGTTCCTGGACGAGCCCACGGCCGGCGTGGACGTGACGCTGCGCCAGGAGATGTGGCAGCTCGTGCGGCGCCTGCGCGAGTCGGGCGTCACCGTGATCCTGACCACCCACTACATCGAGGAAGCCGAGGAAATGGCGGACCGTGTGGGCGTGATCCGCCAGGGCGAGATCATTCTGGTCGAGGACAAGACCGAGCTCATGCGCAAGCTGGGCAAGAAGCGCCTGACGCTGCAGCTGGCGCAGCCGCTGGCGGCCGTGCCCGCCGCGCTGGCCGGCCACGCGCTCACGCTGTCGGCGGGCGGGCTGGAGCTGACCTACACCTGGGACGCCAAGGCCGAACACGCCGCCATTGCCGAGCTGCTGCAGGCGCTGGATGCACAGGGCATCGCGTTCCGCGACCTGCAGACCGACCAGAGTTCGCTGGAGGACATCTTCGTGGACCTGCTCAATGACACGGAGGCCGCATGAACACGCAGGCGATCCGCGCGATCTACAGGTTCGAGATGGCGCGCACCTTCCGCACGCTGGTGCAAAGCATCGTGTCGCCCGTGGTGTCCACCGCGCTGTATTTCGTGGTGTTCGGCTCGGCCATCGGCGGGCGCATTCCCGAAGTGGGCGGCGTGAGCTACGGCGCGTTCATCGTGCCGGGGCTGGTGATGCTGTCGCTGCTGACGCAAAGCATCAGCAACGCGTCGTTCGGCATCTACTTTCCGAAATTCACCGGCACCATCTACGAGCTGCTGTCGGCGCCCGTCTCCACGCTGGAGACGGTGATTGCCTATGTAGGTGCGGCGTCGACCAAATCGGTCCTGCTGGGGCTGGTCATCCTGGCCACGGCGGCGCTATTTGTGCCGCTGCGCATCGAGCACCCGGGCTTCATGCTGCTGTTCCTCATCCTGACGGCGGTGACGTTCAGCCTGCTGGGCTTCATCATCGGCATCTGGGCCGACGGGTTCGAAAAGCTCCAGTTCATTCCCACGCTCATCGTCACGCCGCTCACCTTCCTGGGCGGCACGTTCTATTCGATCGACATGTTGCCGCCGTTCTGGCAGGGCGTGAGCCTGTTCAACCCGGTGGTGTACCTGGTCAGCGGCTTTCGCTGGAGCTTCTACGGCACGGCCGACGTGGGCATCGCGGCCAGCCTGGGGCTGACGCTGGTGTTCCTGCTGGTGTGCCTGGGGATCGTGACGTGGATCTTCAAGACCGGCTACCGGCTGAAGAACTGAAGGCGCGCCCATGGCCATCCAGTGGTTTCCCGGTCACATGAACCTCACGCGCAAGGCGATCGCCGAGCGCGTGAAGGAGATCGACGTCGTCATCGAGGTGCTGGACGCCCGGCTGCCCGGCTCCAGCGCCAACCCGCTGCTGGCCGAACTGACCGGCCACCGGCCCACGCTGAAGATCCTGAACAAGCAGGACATGGCTGATCCCGCGCGCACGCAGGCCTGGCTGGACCACTACAACGCGCTGCCCGGCACGCGCGCGCTGCCGCTGCAGGCCAACGACGCGGCCACCGTGCAGATGCTGGCCGCCGCCTGCCAGGCGCTGGCACCGGGCCGTGGCGGCCTGGCCAAGCCCATGCGCGTGCTGACCTGCGGCGTGCCCAACGTGGGCAAGTCCACGCTGATCAACGCGCTGACCGGCAAGCGCCACGCCAAAACGGGTGACGAGGCCGGCGTGACCAAGATCGAGCAGCGCATCACGCTGGCCGATGACTTCTACCTCTACGACACCCCGGGCATGCTGTGGCCGCGCATCATTGTCGAAAAAAGCGGCTTCAACTTGGCGGCCAGCGGCGCCGTGGGCCGCAACGCCTATGACGAGGAACTGGTGGCGCTGGAGCTGCTGGACTACCTGCGGCAGCACTACGCGCCGCTGCTGGAGGCGCGCTTTCGCCTGGCGGGCGTCGCGCAGATGCGCGACGAAGAAGTGCTTGACGCCGTGGGCCGCCAGCGCGGCGCGCTGCTGGCGGGCGGGCGCGTGAACACGCAGAAGGCCGCCGAAATCGTCATCACCGAATTTCGCGCCACCACGCTGGGCCGCATCACGCTGGAAACGCCGCAAGAGTTCGCGGTCTGGCTCGCGCAGGGTCAGGCGCAGGATGCCGAGCGCGCACGCCGCAAGGCCGAGCGCGAGGAGGGCCGGCGCAAGGGCCCGGCGCGGCGCGACCCGGCTGGCTGACCCTAGCGTGGCTGCGGGTCGCAGCCGATGCGCCGCAGCGTGGCGTCCACCCAGGACGTGTCGTGCGTGCCTGCGGCCATGTTGGCCAGCGTCTTCTGTTCGTCGGCCACCTTGGCCTGCGCAGCGGCAAGGATCGTGGCAGCACCTTCCAGCGGCACGCACAGCACGCCGTCCGCATCGCCCAGGACCAGGTCGCCCGGGTGAACGACCATGCCATCGATGGCAATGGGCACGTTGATCTCGCCGGGCCCGTCCTTGTAGGGCCCGCGGTGCGTCACGCCCGCGGCATAGACGGGGAAGGCGGACGCCGAGATCACGTCGATGTCGCGCACCGCGCCGTTGAGCACGATGCCGGCGATGCCGCGGCTGATCGCATAGGTCAGCATCAGCTCGCCAAACAGCGCGTTCGTCAGGTCGCCGCCGCCGTCCACCACCACCACGTCGCCGGGGCCGGCCATGTCCAGCGCCTTGTGGATCATGAGGTTGTCGCCAGGCCGCGTCTTGACCGTCACGGCCGCGCCGGCCAGCCGGCCTGCGCGGTGCAGGGGCCGCAGGCGCGGGCCGGCGGCCGTCATGCGGGTCATGCAGTCGCTGACGTTGGCCACGGGGATCTCGCTGAAGGCCTGGACGAGTTCACCGGCGATGCACGCGCGGCGCGCGAGGATGCGCATTCCGATCATGGGGTGGCTCCTTGGGAAAGCAGGGGATGGGGGACCAGGTGGTCGGGCGTGAGCTGGTCGATGGCCGTGACGCCCAGCAGTGCCATGTTGCGCGACACTTCGGCGTGCAGCAGCGCGATGGCATGCTGCACGGCGGGCTGCCCGCCCACGGCCGCCGCGAAACTGAAGGGCCGACCCACGAAGACGAACTTCGCGCCCAGTGCCAGCGCCTTGACCACGTCACTGCCGCGGCGCACGCCGCTGTCCAGCATGACGGGCACGCCGGGGCAGGCCGCCACGATCCGGGGCAGCACGCGCAGCGGCGCCACCGCGCCGTCCAGCTGGCGCCCGCCATGGTTGGACACGATCACGCCGTCGGCGCCCGCGTCCACGGCCTGGCGCGCGTCGCGCGGGTCCAGCACGCCCTTGATCACCAGCGGCCCGCGCCACTGCGCGCGGATGCGCGCGAAATGCCGCCAGTTCAGGTGTCCTCGGTCGGACAGGTTGCGTTCGACGTTGGGCGACAGGATGGGCGCACCCCGCGTGGCGTAGCTGTTCTCGAAATGCGGCATGCCATGGCGCACCAGCGTGCGCAGGAAGGTGCCGAACAGCCAGCGCGGATGGGTCATGCCCTGCCACGTCAGCCCCAGGCTGGGCCGCACGGGGATGGTGAAGCCCGCGCGCACGTTGTTCTCGCGGTTGGCCGCGGCGGGTGTGTCCACGGTGATCACCAGCGTGCCGTAGCCGGCGGCGGCGACGCGGCCCAGCAGCGCGGCGATGCCGGCATCGTCGCCGGGCAGGTAGGCCTGGAACCAGGCGTCGCGGTTGGCCTGCGCCACGTCTTCCATGCGGATCAGTGACGAGCCGCTGAGCACCATGGGCACGTTGGCCTGCGCCGCAGCGCCCGCCAGCGCGATGTCGCCGCGGTAGGCCGACAGCGCGGCCAGCCCCATGGGCGCGATGCCGAACGGTGCGTCCCACCGGCGGCCCAGCAGCGTTACGCCGGTGTCGCGGTGGCTCACGTCCACCAGAATGCGCGGGCGCAGGTCGTACAGGCCAAAGGCTTCGCGGTTGGCCTGGTGCGAGCGGCCGGTTTCGGCGGCGCCCGCGATGTAGCTGTACACGGGCCGGGGCAGGTGGCGCCGGGCCGCATCGTCAAAGTCGTCCAGGCACAGGGCGTTCAGGGGCACGGGCGGTCAGCTCCCGTGCGCGGAATCAGGCGGCGCCATGCCGCCCAACCGCTGCACCTGCAGCGCCAGCGCGCACCAGTCCCAGTCCCCGCGGCCGCTTTCGCACAGCCCGTCCAGCAACTGTTCGGCCAGCGCCGCGCCGGGCAGCACGGCCTGCGAGGCGCGGGCGGTGTCCAGCGCCAGGCGCAGGTCCTTGCGCATGAGCCGCGCGCGAAAGCCCGGATTGAATTCGCCGGCCGCGATGCGTGGCGCGTGCTTTTCCAGCGCGAAGCTGCGCGCGGCGCCGCCCAGCAGCACGTCGCGCACCAGCGCCGCGTCCACGCCCTGGGCGCGCGCCAGCGCCAATGCGTCCGCCACGCCCAGCATGGCGCCGGCGGTGGCGACCTGGTTGCAGGCCTTGACCGTCTGGCCCGCGCCGAGCGCGCCCACATGCGTGATCGTTTTGCAGAATGCGCCCATGACACCGCGCACCGCATCCACGGCGTCGGCCGGTCCACCGATCATGCAGCCCAGCGTGCCGGCCTGCGCGCCGGCCTGGCCGCCGCTGACGGGTGCGTCCAGCAGCGTCACGCCTTGCAGCGCCAGCCGTTCGCCGAGCGTGCGTGCCTGGGTGGCCGCGATGGTGCTGGTGTCCACGACGATGCTGCCGGACTGCAGTCCCTTTGCAAGCCCGTCGGGGCCGAACAGAACCTCCTCAACGGCTGCCGCGTCGGGCAGGCTCAGGAATACGATCGTGCTGCACGCGCCCAGCGCCGCCGGTACAGACAGCGCCGTGGCACCCGCTTCCACCAGAGGACGGGCCGCGTCGGTGCGTCGCGCGAACACGGACAGCGCATGGCCCGCTGCCAGCAGGCACCGGGCCATGCCCGCGCCCATGGAGCCCAGGCCAATGAAGCCCACCTGTTGCGATGTCATCGGGAGATGGCCCGCCCGATCAGGTCATAGGCGTCCACGATTTCCTTCTGGAACGCGGGGCCGTCGGCATAGTCCTGCGTCAGGCCTGACTTGGCCACGTAGTCCTTCCATTCCTGCGCCTGCATGGCGCGGCGGAAGCTGTCGTGCAGGTAGCGCTGGATGTGCGGTGGCAGGCCCGCGGGCGCCATCAGGCCCTTCATGTTGTCCAGCGCGACGGGCACGCCCAGCTCCATCATCGTCGGCACGGCGGGCAGCGCGGGCAGGCGGCTGCGCGAGAACAGCGCCAGCGGCCGCACACGGCCCGCGTCGATCATGGGCTTCATCTCTTCATAGGCGCCGAACGCGCTGTCCACCTGGCCGCCCAGCAGCGCCGTCATGGAATCGGCCGCGCCCTTGTAGGGCACGTGCAAAAGCTTCAGGCCGGCCTGCTTTTCAAGCACCAGGCCCGTGGCGTGAAAGATGCCGCCCTCACCCGTGGAGCCATAGGACACTTTCTCGGGCGCGGTCCTGGCTTCGGCCAGCAGGGCCTTCATGTCGGCAAAGCGCGAATCGGCCTTCACGGCCAGGATGCTGGGCGCGCGCGACACCTTGATCACCGGCGTGAACGACTTGCGGGGGTCATAGGCCAGGGACTTGTTGAAGTGCGCGACCGACGTGGTTTCACTGCCGCCGCCCACGAACACCGTGTAGCCGTCGGCCTTGGCGTCGGCCGTGGCCTGCGCGGCGATGGCGCCGGCCGCGCCCACGCGGTTTTGCACCACCACCGGCACCGGAATGATGTTTTTGGCGGCAAACGACAGGTTGCGCGCGATCTGGTCGGCCGAGCCGCCGGGCGCAAAACCCACCAGGATGGTGATGGGTTGGGTCGGCGTCCATTCCTGTGCCCAGGCGGGCAGGGCCAGCGCGGACAGGCCGAGCGCGCCGAAACGGCGGCGCGTGAGCAAAAGGTCTTGGTGCGTCATGTCTTGTGTCTCCTGGCCGGGATTTTGCCGATGGCGCAGGCTTCATAAAAGCGATAAAAATTGAACTTCCTTGTTGAATAAAAAGAAACATGACCCTTAAGCAACTGGAGGCGTTCTACTGGGCCGCCAGCGCGGCCAGCTTTCTGGTGGCGGCGCAGCGCCTGCATGTGTCGCAGTCCACGCTGTCCAAGCGCATTGCCGAGCTGGAGTCACAGCTTCGCGCGCCGCTGTTCGACCGCAGCGGCCACCGCGCGGCGCTGACCGACGCGGGCCGGCAACTGCTGCCGCTGGCGCGGCGCATGCTGGGGCTGGCCGACGACATGCGCTCGCTGGCGGGGCAGGGCGGCGGCGTGCGTGGGCATTGCCGCTTCGGCGTGGGCGAACTGGCCGCGCTGACCTGGCTGCCCGACCTGGTGGCCCATGCGCGCGCCGCCTGGCCCGACCTGCTGCTGGAGCCGCACGTGGACCTGGGCGCGGCGCTGGAGCAGCGGCTTGAAAGCGGCGAGCTGGACTTTGCGGTAGTGGCCGGCTATTCGTCGCGTAGCGCCATCGCCAGCGAGCCGATTGCCAATGTGCGCTTTTCGTGGGCTGCGTCACCCGCGCTGGCCGGGCCGCGCCGCGCCGTGACGGCGGCACTGCTGCAGGACACGGCGCTCATCACCATGCCACCCGCGGCCGGCCCCACACGCATGCTGGAACACTGGCTGGCCGTGAACAATCTGGAAGCCGGCCGCCGCCTGACCTGCAACAACCTGGCGGCCATTGCCAGCCTGATTGCCGCAGGCGTTGGCATTGGCCTGTTCCCGCATGGCTGGCTTCAGCAGATGGCACAGCGCGGCGCCGTGGTGCAACTCAGTAGCCGCCCCGCTTTGCCCGAGCTGGAATACACCTTTCAATGGCGACGCGACGACACGCGGCCGTTGCTGGCGCACCTGCGCGACGCCGTGGCACGAACGGTAGACTTCTCCAAACCCAGCCCGCTATGGTGATGCCGTTGACTCTCTTCCCCCGCTTCTATCCCATCGGGACGCCCGGCCAGCCCTGGAGCGCCGCGGATATCAGCGAATGGCGCGCACAGCAGGTGCGCCGCCGCAGCCATGCCGACGACGTGGTGATGCCTTTGCAACGTCTGGCGGACCGCCTGACCCTCGTGCCCTATGGCGAGCTGGTTTACGGCGCTGAACGCTACCCGCTGCTGGCGGCGCGCCCCGTGCCGTGGCGCAGCGCACTGCCAGCCGTGCTGGTCACCGGCGGCGTGCATGGGTACGAAACCAGCGGCGTGCACGGCGCGTTGCAGTTTCTGGAGCAGCACGCGCACCGCTACGCGGACCTCGTGAACCTGCTGGTGGTGCCCTGCGTCAGCCCGTGGGGCTATGAGCGCATCCACCGCTGGAACCACGACGCGGTCGATCCCAACCGCTCGTTCAGGGACGGCACGGCCGTGCAGGAGGCCGCAGCGCTGATGCGGCTGGTGGCCGCGCAGCCGGGACCCTTCACGGCCCATATCGACCTGCACGAAACCACCGACACCGACGAAACCGAGTTCCGCCCTGCGCTGGCCGCGCGCGACGGGCAGCCGTTTGCCCCGGGGCACATCCCGGACGGCTTCTACCTGGTTGACGACACCGACAACCCGCAACCCGCCTTCCAGCGTGCGATCCTCGACGCGGTGGAGCGTGTGACGCACATCGCGCCGGCGGACGACAGCGGCGGCATCATCGGCACGCCCGCGGTCGAACCCGGGGTGATCCGCTACCAGCTGAAAGCCTGGGGTCTGTGCGCGGGCATGACAGGCGCGCGCTACACCACCACGACCGAGGTGTATCCCGACAGTCCGCGCGTGACGCCCGAGCAGTGCAATGCCGCCCAGGTGGCGGCCGTGTGCGCGGCGATCGACTTCGTGCTGGAGGCCGACGCTCGGGCGCGCAACTAGGCAGGCGCGTACAGCGGGAACAGCATGCTTTCCTCGCGCGCAAAACGCGCGCGCAGGGTCTGGCGCACCGAATCCAGATCGACCATGAACGCCGGGCCCAGGATCATGTGTTCACGCTCCGTGTAGCGTTCGACGAAATGCGAGATGCCGCGCGCGATCTGGTTCATCTCGACCTGAAAGCCGCGCGACATCTGCGCGGCGTCGGGCGCGCGGCCCGGCGCCGTGGCGCGGATGTACAGGTACAAGCGGGTGTTTTCTGTCAGCAGATGTTCCGACAGCAGGGCGTGGAACTTGTGCAGCGCGCGGATGGCCGCCTGAGTGTTCTCGGTCGCTGCCGCTGCTGCAGCGCGCCTGATGAGTTCCAGCAGCGCGATGTGATCGGCGTGCAGCGCCGGCAGTAATCCAGGGTCGAAGCGGGGCTGGTGGCCCCGTGGAGCGGGGCGGCTGCGCACGCCGGCACTTGACGGGCGAGGCAGCGGCATCGCCGCCGATGGTGTGTCGTCGCCGTACAAACCGCCGAACAGACTTTTGACCAGATCCATGATCCCCTCCATCGGGCGGCGCAACGCGCCCGCCATGTTGAGCCGATGCAGTCCATTGAACAACCCGTAGCCCGGGTTGTCACCTGTCCAGATGTCTAGGGTGGTGGCGCTGTGCCCGCGCTACAGCGTCTGGCGGTAGCGTTCGAGCATCTGCTCCTGCGTCTCGAACGCGGTGTCGGGCGACACGCGGCCCGCGACCTGGTCGCGCAGCATCTCGCCCATGCTGGGCATGCAACTGCGCGGCTGGTGGTGCGCCGGGTCCCAGAGTTCAGAGCGCATCAGGGCCTTGGCACAGTGCAGGTAGCTGGCCTGCACCGTCACCCGGATCACGAGCTTGGGCACGCGGCGTTCGTCGCGGCAGCGCTCGCGCTCGGCGTCGTCCACCGACAGCACGGCCGTGCCGTTGACGCGCAGTGTTTCGTCCACGCCCGGCACCATGAACAGCAGACCGACCTGCGGCGTGTGGATGATGTTCTGCAGCGTGTCCAGCCGGTTGTTGCCCGGCGAATCGGGGATGAGCAGCGTGTGCGCGTCCACCACCTTCACAAAACCAGGCGCACCGCCACGCGGCGATGCGTCCATGCCGTCCACGCCGCCGGTGGCCACCACCACGAACGGCGACAAGCCGATAAAGCGTGTGGCATGCACGTCCAGCGCAGGGAGTTCCTTGGCGGCGGAACGTTCGCGAACGGATTCGTACAGGGCTCGCAAAGCGTCGGGGGTGGTCAGAAGGGTCATGGCCGGGATTGTCCAGCCGCCTGCTCACGGGCCCGCAACTTGGCCGCAATGTATTCGCCATGCGTCACATGCAGCAGGCCCGCGACCTTGCTGATCACGTGGTGCTCGTTCTCGTCCAGCGCGCCGTCTGCAAAGGCGACCTGCCACATGGCCTCGACCAGCGCAACCTTGTCGGGCTGCGGGCAGTGCTCGTTGAGCTGGCTGGTGAAGCGGTAGTAGTCATTGGCCTGCGCGGCCTGGCTCTCGGCCTGCGCGACCAGTTGGCCCAGCTCGACGGAGTCCAGCGCGAACTTGCGGCGCAGTGCGGCCAGGCCTGCGCTGCGTTCGGCGGGGCTGATGCCAGGCTGGGCGCGCATGACTTCGACCAGCAGCACGGCCGCAGCCAGTTGCAGTGCGTGCGTACGTTCGGCGGTGGGTTGCGCCCCCATGGGGGCGGTGAAGCGGCTGAAAAGTTCGGTCAGGGTACCAAGCATGGAAGGTGGAGCGGTGTCGCAACCCGAAGGTTCCCGCATGTTGTCGGGCCAGCGACAGGCTGTGCGGCCTGGTGTGGCGATACTGCAGAAAACCAAGGAGACCGCATATGTACCAGCCCTTCAACCTCACCGGCCGCACCGCCATCGTCACGGGCGGCAACGGCGGCATCGGCCTGGGCATGGCGCGCGCGCTGCTGGCGTCGGGCGCGGCCGTGAGCATCTGGGGTTCGAACCCCGTCAAAACGAAGGCGGCGCATGAACAGCTTGCTGCGGATGCCGGCGATGCATCCCGCGTACATAGCCAGGTTTGCGACGTTGGGGACGAAGCGCAGGTGGACGCCGCGTTCGTGCAGAGCGTGGCGGCGCTGGGCGGCCGCGTGGATGCATGCTTTGCCAACGCCGGCGTATCCAGCAAAGGCACCCGGCTGGAAGACATGACGCTTGACGAGTGGCGCCGCGTGCAGCGCGTGAACGTCGAGGGTGTGTTCCTGACCTTCCGCGCCGCGACGCGCCACATGATCGCGCACGGGCAGGGCGGCTCGCTGGTGGCCACGGCCAGCACCGCGGCGGTGGAAGGCGCGGCGCGCAACAGCCACTACGGCGCGTCCAAGGGCGCGGTCACGTCCATGGTGCGCGCGCTGGCGGTGGAACTGGCGCGGCACAACATCCGCGTCAACAGCGTGCTGCCCGGCTGGATCGAAACCGACATGACGGAAAAGGCCACGGGTAACCCCACGTTCGCCAACGCCGTGCTGCCGCGCATCCCGGCACGGCGCTGGGGCAGCATCGACGACTTTGGCGGGATTGCGGTGTACCTGGCGAGCGCGGCGTCGGGGTATGCCACGGGCGAGCAGTTTTTGATCGATGGCGGGTACACGAAGTTCTGAGTAAGCTGCGGGCTGCCCCACCCTTGCCCGAACCAAGCCACAAAGCACACCTGCCATGCCCCGTCTGCAACCGCTGCCACCCGAAACCACGCCCGAGCTCAAGCCGCATTTCGACTTCTTTCTGTCCACGCTGGGCTTTACGCCCAACAGCGTGCTGACCATGCAGCGCAAACCGCGGCTGGTGCAGGCATTTGCCCAGCTGAACGGCGCGGTGATGGACCCGGCCGGTGAGGTGGACCTGGGCTTTCGCCGCCTGGTGGGCCACGTGGCCAGCAAGGCCGCGGGCTGCCTGTATTGCCAGGCCCACACGCTGCTGGGCGCCAAAAACTTTGGCGTGACCGAAGCCAAGCTGGCCGATGTGTGGGTGTATGCCACCAGCCCGCACTACACCCCGCGCGAACGCGTGGCGCTGGACTTTGCGCTGGCGGCCGCCGCCCAGCCCAACGAAGTGACCGACGCGCTGTTTGCCCGCCTGCGCGAACACTGGAGCGAAGGCGAGGTGGTGGAACTGCTGGGTGTGGTGGCGATGTTTGGCTTCTTGAACCGCTGGAACGACACCATGGCCACGCCGCTGGAGGCCGTGCCGAACCAGGTGGCCACCGACGCCGCGGGTGAGCGCGGCTGGAGCGCGGGCAAACACGCCTGAGGCGCCGCCAGATGCTGGGCCGCATCCGCCGCCGCGCGCTGGCGCAGCGCATACCCGACGCACCGGCGCCGGCGCAGCCCGGCTGCCCTCTGTGCGGTCGCCCCATCCCCGACGGCCACGGCGACGCCCACCACCTGGTGCCCAAGTCCGAAGGCGGCACGGCCACGGTGCAGCTGCACCGCATGTGCCACCGGCAGATCCATGCGCTGATCCCCGAGCGTGAGCTGGCGCGTGAATACGCCAGCATAGAAGCCCTGCAGCGCCACCCGGGCGTAGCCCGCTATGTGCAGTGGGTGCGCAACAAGCCGGCGGACATGCGGGAACGCACGCGCAAGAGTGTGGACTTGCGCTAGAAAAAGCGCAGGTACAGCCAGGCCCCCACCGCCGCGCAATGGACGATCACCGCCAGCCAGTACTGGTTCATGAAGGATTCCTTGATGATCTTGTGCCGCAGGATGCGCTGCGCCCACCAGGCGCCGCCCCAGCCGCCGGCCAGGGCCCAGGCGTGCAGGTGAACCTCTGGCGTGCGCCAGTGGCGTTGCTGGGCGGCGTATTTGTCCACCCAATACACAAAGAAGGTTGCCATGTTCAGCAACAGCGACGCTGCCAACACCCACCAGGGCAGGTGGCGCTGCCACACCGCCCAGCCCAGCACGGCGGCATAGCCCGCCATCAGAACCAGGGCGAGCCAGGTGCCTGCGGACGATGCCCTGCGGGTCGGGCGCGCTGGCGGCTGAGGACGGGATGGGGCTGAGCGCCTGGCAGCGCGAGCGGGTGGGGCTGCGGCGCGCGCGCTGCCGTCGTGCACTGCCACCGCGCGGGGCCCCTTGCCACCGACGTGAAGCTCTTCAAACGTGACGGCCAGGCCGATGCGAAGCGCGGCGGGGTCAGCGCCGCGAAAGTCCCTGATGTGAAAAAAGATGTCGGCCGACGTCTGCGGGCTGCGGATAAAGCCAAACCCGCGCTCGTCGTCCCATCGGATCACCGTGCCCTGCTTCTTCATGCGCTCACGCCACCACCCGCACCACGTCCCCCACGCTGATCGCGCCGGTGGTGATCACCCGCGCCGTCATGCCCCCATGCCCGCGCATGGCGGCATAGGCGCCGGGGCCCACCTCGGTTTCCATGCGCGAGCAGGGCGCGCAGGGGCCCACGATCTCCAGCACGGCGTCGCCCACCTGCACGCGCGCGTTGCGCAGCGCCAGCAGGTTGATGCCTGAGACCACCAGGTTGCGGCGCAGGCGCACAGGGTCCACCGCGGCCACACCGCTCAGCTGGGCCAGCTGCGCGATCACCGGCAGGTGCTCGGCCTGCACCAGCGTGACCTGGCGCGTGGACAGCTCGGATTCGCCCTTTTTGCCCAGGCGGTCATCCGCCAGGCCGATGCCGGCCAGGGCCTGCGTGGTGTTGATGATGCGGGCCGGGTCGCGCGGCGCACCGCGCACGACGATGGCCTCCACCCGGCCGGCAATGTGCGGCGGCGTGTTCAGGTCGCGGATGGTTTTCATGCGGTGCGCAGCTTGCGGCCTACGTGGCGCTCCACGGCATCCACCTTGCTTTTAAGGCGGGACTCGGTGCCGGGCTTGTAGTCCATCTTGAGGTTCATGCCGATGCGCGGGCAATCGGGCTCCAGCGCGCGAAAGCAGGCGGCCACCACGGCCATCACCTCGTCAAAGCTGCCCTCCAGGATGGTGCCCATGGGCGTGAGCTGGTAGGCCACGCCGCTGCGGTCAATGACGTCGAGGATGCGCGCGACATAGGCGCTGAGGCCGTCGCCGCGGTCGGGCGGGTTCATGGCGAATTCGAGGAGGACCATGGGTGTGCCTGGTAGGTTGATGTGATCGGGATTTTGAGGGCATTCAGTCGAGCGCCACGCATGACCCCATCGAAAACCTGCGGCGACTCTGCCGGACAATCCCCCGCATGCTCAAAGTGTTGTTTGTCTGTAGCCGAAACCGCCTTCGCAGCCCAACGGCTGAGCAGGTGTTTGGAACCTACTTTGGCGTAGAAGCTGATTCTGCGGGCTTGGTACCCGACGCAGAAACCGTGCTCGACGCTGAACAGGTGCAATGGGCAGACGTGATCTTTGTGATGGAGAAGCGGCATCGCAGCCTGTTGAACCAGCGCTTTCGTAGAGCCCTGAACGGCAAACGCGTGGTGTGCCTGGACATACCCGACGACTATGCCTACATGCAGCCTGAGCTGGTGGAACTGCTGCAAAAGCGGGTGCCACCGCATTTGCGTTGACCGGCTGGCAGTTTTGCTGCCGGGCGCCCGATGGCCGCCGTCGTGTGCAAGGCTCAGCTGCGGCGCGCTGCGCGACGCCATATCCGGCCCCACCAACTGGCCGGAGGTGCGGCGGGCGCCGGTGAGGCAACATGCGATTCTTCCGGCCGGGGCTTGCTCATGCGTGCCAGCAAATCCAGCACTCGGGGGCCCCTGAAGTCCACATGTTTCATAGCGCGGCTGGCCATTGCCCCGGCAATCAGAAACAGGACGAGTCGCAGAACACAGCCGTAGATCAGGATCGCTGCTAACAGGAAAAATGCCCAAGCGCGTGACGCGTCGGCCGGTACTGTGGTGCCTGAACGCTCCCGAAGAAGCCAGGATTGGTCAATCTGCTGCATGGTCGGAACTGCAGCGGGCACCAACCCAGCCCAAGGTGCTGCAACCCCACGCACAACGGTGGCTGCACCCGATGGGCCCATGTCATAGGTCGTCGTCCAGCCAAAGCGGACATCGTTTGCGGCGAAGTGAAAAATTGTCAACGAGGTGGCAAGCCCTAGATTCATAGCCACTGCGCAGACCGATGCGGCCATGCCAACATGGGCGGCTACCAAACGCGCATATTTGCGTCGGGCTGCAAGCAACCAATCCATTGGAAGGGACAGATGCCACCCAGCCTGTTTAGTACCAAGCGTCAACGACCAAGTGGCAAAAGCCACGCGCATGGATGGAAGCTCACCGAAGCGCCGTACCAGCAACTTGCGTAACACAAACGCCGCTACAACCAGAAGCGAAACGAATACCTGCAAGCCTATCGTCAGCAGGAACGCCTTGGCAATGTTGACGTGCCCCTGTTGATCGAGAGCGAGGAGCACGGCGCCTGCATGGAGCACGCCGAATACGAAGGATGTCATGACCGCTGCACACACCAGCAGCCGCCACGTGGCGCTTACGGCCGAGCCTGGCAGCTTTTCATTGCTTAACTGGAGCCGCCGTTGCCGGAGCCAGCTGCGGATCAGCGCGGGATGGTCAGCCGTGGCCGGTTGGGGATAGCGCCTGACGAGGTGGCTGCGATAGATTTCCCTGTCCCTCTTCCAGAGTTCGCCTCGGTCTGAGGCCGCGTCTTTCGCCAGCATGTACTCGAAATCAACGAGATCGGCGAAGGTCCAACGGGATAGGTTGCTGGTGGGGCTGGGCATGTCTCTGGCGGTTTGTGGCGATTATCTTTGATGCAAATCAAGCGTACGCCGTCAGGCCAAAGCCACCCAGCCGCGAAAGGTGAAGCCCTGGTAGAAGGTCTGCGCGCCGGTAAACCCGGCTTCGTGCAGCAGGGCTTCTTCATCGGCAGGTACCAGCAGTGGCAGGGTGGACGCGATCACCGACGCGGCATTGCGCACACTGTCGGGGTCCACGCCCGACGACACGGCGAACGCGACATAGCGCGACAGCCACAGCTGCTGCTCTTCGGGCGAGCCCTGCGGAAAACTGAGGTGCGCCATGACGAACGGTGCGCCCGGCTTCAACCGGCGGCGGATTTCGGCCAGCGTGCGCCGGCGATCATCGCGCGCCACGAAATGCAGCGTGAGGATGCAGGTGGCGGCATCAAACGGGCCGGCGGCGGCCGTGTCCACATAGCCGTGGTGCAACTGCACGCGGTCCATCACCGGGCCCAGCGTCTGGCGGGCCAGCTGGAGCATGGGCTCGGCCGGATCCACGCCGGTAAAGCGCCACTGCGCGTGCGCCCGCGCAAACGTCGCGATCTCGGCGCCACCGCCGGCGCCCACGACCAGCACTTGCGCATCCACCAGCGCCCGCTCTGCCACCAGCACACCGGCCATGCGCAGCATGTCGTCATAGCCGGGCACCAGGCGGCGCGTGCGATCAGCGTAGGTCAGGGCGGCGGCGGGGTCGTTGAACGGGGCGGCGGTGTCTGCGGGCATGCGCGGAGTCTAGGTGGAATGAGCCGGGGCGTGGCATCTCCCCAGATTGAGGGATTCAGCACGGCAAGTTTGGGGGTAGCCTCGGCGCATTCAAAAAAAAAGGGAGTGCGCGCAAATGGGCCGACGCAAGAACAGCACCGCAGGCATCATTGAAGTCGTGTCCTGGCTGCCCTGGTGGGGCGGCGTGCTGCTGGCGATGGTGGTGTGGGTGCTGTTTGAGCTGTTCACGCCCGCGCCGCCCGCTGCGGCCAGCGTGAAGGCCGGCCCCATGGCGGGGTACGTCATCCAGTCTGTGGTGGCCCAGCTGGCCCCAATTGTCAAATACCTCATCTGCTTCCTGTGCCTGCTGGGCGCAGTGCTTTCGTTCATCGGAAGGCGCAAACGCCAGACCCTGCTGCAAGGCACACAAGGACCCGGTGGCGCCAGCGCTATCCACGACATGAGCTGGCGCGAGTTTGAGATGTTGGTGGGCGAGGCATTTCGGCAGCAAGGCTACACGGTGATTGAAACGGGCGCATCGGGTCCCGACGGCGGCGTGGACCTGGTGCTGCGCAAGGGGACGGAGCGCTACCTGGTGCAATGCAAGCAATGGCGTGCGTTGAAGGTGGGCGTGAGCGTGGTGCGCGAACACTACGGCGTGATGGCCGCGCAGGGCGCCGCAGGCGGGTTTGTGGTGACGTCGGGCCGGTTCACGCGGGAGGCACAGTCATTTGCCGCCGGGCGCCATATCCAGCTGATTGATGGCCCGCAGCTACAGGCCATGATCCGCACTGCGCGCGCGCAAACGCCCGTGCCCGCGTCGGCTCAAATGACGCCACAGGCACAACCCCCGAGTTGCCCCAAGTGCCAAGCGCCCATGGTGATGCGAACGGCTCGGACCGGTACCAACGCAGGATCACAGTTCTGGGGCTGCACCAGATACCCGGCTTGCCGGGGAACGCGGCAAGCGTAATTTCACACGCAGCGGCAACCAGCCCCGCGCCCGAGCCTGCAGCAGCACCAGCTCCACCACCGTGCCGTTGTCTGCATAGGCCACATGCACATGCCGGCCCTGCGACACCTCGCGGGCAATGGGCAGGTCTGAAAGGCGGATGCGCAACACATCGCCCAGCTCAAAGTACGTTGACCGCATGGCAAGCCTCCCTTTGCCGCAGTTTGTACCATATATGCTGGTGCATAAACAAGGCCAAGCGGGAACAGTGCGGCATGCGCACCACCCAGAACCCGGCATTGCTCCGTGCATTTGCCGCCGAAATCAAGGCCCGTCGCGGCGAACTGCAAATATCCCAGGACGAGCTGGCCTACCGTGCGGGGCTGAGTCGCACCTTTTTGGGAAAGATCGAGATCGCACAGAATCAGCCGTCATTGACGGCGCTGTTTAAGCTGGCGGATGGATTGCAGGTTAGTGCAGATGAATTGCTGACAGGGGTGCGGGTGCGACTTCGCAAGGAAGAACGAAGCAAAGGCACCAATGGACGAGTCTGACGCCTTGCGAACGGCTACTGATGCGCTGTCGC
>JAYRLC010000094.1:0-3459 GCA_041905405.1 Ramlibacter sp.
GCCCTGCACGTTGGCATGGCCGCGCAGCGCGTTCACGCCGCCGCCCGCGCGGCCCATGTTGCCCAGCAGCAGCTGGATCATGGCCATGGCGCGGATGTTCTGCGAGCCCACCGAGTGCTGCGTCCAGCCCAGCGCGTACAGGATCGTCATGACCTTGTCCGGCGTGTGCGTGCCCGCGATCATCTCGGCCACCTTCAGGAAAGACTCCTTGGGCGTGCCGCAGATCTTGTTGACCATCTCGGGCGTGTAGCGCGCGTAGTGCGCCTTCATCAGTTGCCAGACGCAGTTGGGCGCCTGGAGCGTGGCGTCCACCTCCACGAACTCGTCCTTGGCGTCCTTCACGTACTGCCAGGTCGAGCGGTCGGCGTAGCTGCGCTTGGCCTCGTCGTAGCCGGTGAAATACCCGTTGTCGTACTTGAAGCCCGGGTTGATCAGGAACGACGCGTTGGTGTAGGCCTTCACGTAGTCCATGTGGACCTTGTTGTTGGTCATCATGTAGTTGATGACCCCGCCCAGGAACGCGATGTCCGTGCCGACGCGGATGGGCGCGTACACATCGGCCACCGCGGCCGACCGCGTGAAGCGCGGGTCCACGACGATGAGCTTGGCCTTGCGCTTTTGCATGGCCTCGGTCACCCACTTGAAGCCGCAGGGGTGCGCCTCGGCGGCATTGCCGCCCATGATGAGAACCAGATCAGTATTGGCGATGTCGTTCCATGAATTGGTCATCGCGCCTCTGCCGAAAGTCGGGCCCAGACTGGACACCGTCGGCGCGTGTCATATTCGTGCTTGTGTGTCGAGTGAAACGACTCCCAGGGCACGCAACATCTTGACGCTGAGGTAACCGGCCTCGTTGCTCGAGGCGCTGGACACCAGCATGCCGGTGGTGTTCCACCGGTTGACCGTGACGCCCTTGGCGTTCTGCGTCACGAAGTTCTTGTCGCGGTCGGCCTTCATGTGTTTGGCGATCCGCGTGATGGCGTCATCCCACGAGATGCGCTTCCATTCCCTGGCGCCGGGCTCGCGCACCTCGGGGAACTTGAGCCGGTTGGGGCTGTTGATCATGTCGGCCAGGCCCGCGCCCTTGGGGCACAGCGTGCCGCGGTTCACGGGGTGGTCGGGGTCGCCCTCTACATGCACCAGCGCCGGCTTGTTGTTCTTGGCGTTGTCGCCCAGGGTGTACATGATCACGCCGCAGCTGACCGAGCAATACGGGCAGGTGCTGCGTGTTTCAGTGGTTTGGGAAAGCTTGAAATTGCGCGTCTGTGCCAGCGCCTGCGTGGGCGAGAAGCCCAGCGCGACGAGACTGGAGCCAACCAGTCCCGCGCCGCTCACGCGAAAGAAATGCCGCCGGTTCATGTCCATGGCGTTTTGTCTCCTCTGATCGTGGGGAATATTCGGGAGCCACGGCCATTCTGTGAGGAATTGCATCGCGGTGAAAGGCCATGTAGGTCTTGTCCGACTAGGGTTTCCATGGATTGTTGTGGTTGGCATGCCACCAAACCCGATGGAATGAATCCTTTAGTGCAATGGCATCATCAACGCATGCATGAAGACAACGACATCAGGGAAGAACAGACGCACGGCGCCAGCCGCCTGACGGTGTGGGGCTGGCTGGCGCAGGGCCTGCGCGCCGGCCTGTTCATGAAACCGCGCGTGCCGGCGGCAGCGCCCAGCCCGTGGCAACTGCTGGCGGTGACGGCGCTGTCGGCCGCCGTTGTGGTGGCGCTGGAACGGCTGGAGGTGGCGGGGCCTGCCGGTTTCAACCTGCAGGCCTGGCTGGCGCCCTGGTGGACGCTGGCGGCTGCGGCGCTGCTTGTGTGGTGGGCCGTGCCGGGCCATGTGGCGGCGTGGCTGGCGCTGTGGGCCGGCGCGGCGCTGCCGGCGGGCATGGCGTCCATCGGCCTGGGCGCGGCGTCCGCGCACGGTGTGCTGCCGCCGGCGTTCAGCGCGTCGTCGTGGGTGGCCTGGGGTGTGTACTGGGCGCTGTGGGTGTGGCTGATCGGCGTGGCCGCGTGGCTTGCAAAGCGGCTGGGCGCGACGGCGGCGCGCACGGCGGCGGTGGCGCTGGGGCTGGCGGCGGTGTACGGCGTGTCCGCCTGGCAGCTGGAGGCCCGGGCCTGGTATGCGCTGGACACGGACACCGACCGCCCCCGGCTCGTGCTGAGCCAGGAGGTATATGAAGCGCAGCAGGCCCTGCTGCAGCAAACGCTGTCGGCGCTGGCGCCGCAACGGCCGGGCGTGACGGATGTGTATGGCCTGGTCTATGCGCCCTATGCGTCCGAGGACGTGTTCCTGCGCGAAAGCAGCATGGTGGCCGGCGTGCTGGGCGAGCGGTTTGACGCGGCCGGCCGCGTGGTGCAGCTCGTCAACCATGCAAGCACGGTGCAGACCCATGCCTGGGCCACGCCGCTGAACCTGGAACGCGCCGTGGACGCGCTGGCGCAGCGCATGGACAAAGACAACGACCTGCTGGTGGTGTACCTGACATCGCACGGCGCCAGCAACTTCCGCCTGGCGGCCGACCACTGGCCGCTGACGGTGGACTGGCTGACCCCGCAGCGCCTGCGCCAGGCGCTGGACCGCGCCGGCATACGCCACCGCGTGATCGCCGTGTCGGCCTGCTATTCAGGCGGATGGATAGAACCGCTGTCGGATGCGAACACGCTGGTCATGACGGCGGCGGATGCAACACATACATCGTATGGGTGCGGGCGCCTGTCAGAACTGACGTTCTTTGGCCGCGCGGTGTTTGATGAACAGTTGCGCAAGACACATTCGTTCGAGAAAGCGTTTGCAGCGGCAGTGCCGCTGATCAGGCAGCGGGAGATTGATGCGGGCAAGGATGACGGGTTTTCGAATCCGCAGATTTCGGTGGGGGCGGGGATTGGGGCGGTGTTGAGGGGGGTGGAGGAGAGGTTGGGGAAGTAGCCGATGTCTCAGCCTTACCAGGCGTCAGGCAAGTTGTAGCGAATCAAGCGGGCTCGATGTGCCGCCTGCCGCCACCTTCAACACATGCGTGTAGATCATCGTGGTGCTGACATCGCTGTGGTCCAGAAGCTCCTGAGCCGTGCGGATGTCCGTGCCTGCCTGCAGAAGATGCGTTGCGAAAGAATGCCGCCGGGTGTGAACGGACACCGGCTTGACGATGCCGGCCTGCGCTGCGGCCTTCCTCATGGCGCGCTGCAGTCGTTCTTCAAACCGATGGCGCAGGCGCCATTTGGATCGTGGTTATTACGCAGAGTTATCCGCCAACTAGACCAAAGTCTATTTTCTGCTGCGTCTTTTCCCGATAGCCTTCCAAGTTCCGAATTGCGGCGTTTCAGGTCCAGATTTATAGGGCTGCCTATTGGAAAGAATGCAAAAAATGCTTTCGAGACAATCACTTGCGTTCGACATGTGGCCAGTTTTATCCCGCAGCTGAGGGGTTTCAGGTTTTTTGTTGCGGTCTAAATTACC
>JAYRLC010000053.1:0-21083 GCA_041905405.1 Ramlibacter sp.
CATGGCTCCTTGCCGGTTGGCTTTAGAGTTCGTGCCCATGGCAAACGCGTCGACGTCGGAGGCGTTGGCCTGATATCCAATAGCCATTGCATTCACATCCGTCGCATTGGACTGTCGTCCCAACGCAAAAGTGCTGGTAACACTGGCATTTGCCGCGGCGCCAATAGCCGTTGCGCCTTCGCCCAGCGCCTTGGTTTTGCGGCCCACGGCCGTTGAGAAGCTGGCACTGGCTTGCGACTCTTCGCCGATGGCAACTGTACTTGCCGCTGCTTGCGCATCTGGCCCTATTGCCACACCTCTGCCGCCGACCAGAGTCGATTCGCCAATCGCCACGCCTGACTGCGAGATCGCATTGGCGCCTTTGCCGATGGCAATAGTTCCAGTGCCACCTGCCACCGCGCTGGTGCCGATGGCGATGGTGTTCGAGCCTGCGGCGGTCGAGGAGTCTCCAATGCTGATAGTGCCCAGGGTTCCGGCGTTCGACCCGGCCGTTCCGTTGATGACGTTGGAGTCGTAGATCACCACATCCGCATGCGCTATCGGCCCCGTGTTGAGCAACGACGCCACCAAGATGGCCGCGTGCACCGGCCGCATGACGTTGCGGGTGGTGCCCTTGCCCCGCCCCCGCGCCATTTCGTGCGCGACGCTCCAGGTCCCGGTGGATTCGTTCCACACCAGGCGGTAAGACGTGTTCATTGATCGTTTCATGGCGGCACCTCGTCGAGACGGCAAAGGCCGCACGGCGCCGTGATCGACGCGCCGTGCGGCCCCCTGCCTGTATTCAAGTACTACTTACAGTTGTACTACTTAGATACAAAACGATACACCAGAAACTACTACCAATGCAATAAAAAGTGTTGCGGTATCACACCTTTGGGTGAATTTGATGAAACTGTAGGCCCCAGCGCTTTCCAAAAGCGCTGCGCGACGACGGTGTGCGGGGCTAGGCAGAGGTGGCGATCACGCCGCCACCCAGGCAAATGTCGCCGTCATACACCACGGCCGACTGTCCTGGCGTCACGGCCCATTGCGGGCTGCTGAAGTCCAGGTGGAACCCTTCAGATCCGGCGCCGCCACCGGCCAGGCCCAGTACGCAGGCCGCGTCCGCCTGGCGGTAGCGGGTTTTGGCCGCATAGGCGCCGGGCACCGGCGGCGTGCCGGCGGTCCAGCTCGTGTCGGCCGCATCCAGCGCCGGCGACAGCAGCCACGGATGGTCGTGGCCCTGCACTACCCACAGCGTGTTGGTGGGCACTTCCTTTCGTGCCACGTACCACGGCTCATGCTCACCGCCGCCGCGCGGAGCCTTTTTGTCCTTGACGCCGCCAATGCCCAGGCCCTGCCGCTGGCCCAGGGTGTAGAAGCTCAGGCCCACATGCTGGCCCAGCACCCGGCCGCGTTCGTCCTTGATGGGGCCGGGTTCGCGGCTGATGTAGCGGTTCAGAAAGTCACGGAACGGCCGTTCGCCGATGAAGCAGATGCCGGTGGAGTCCTTCTTTTTGGCATTGGGCAGGCCGATTTCTTCGGCAATGCGGCGCACTTCGGTCTTGTGCAGCTCGCCCACGGGGAACAGCGTGCGCGACAGCTGCGCCTGGTTCAGCCGGTGCAAAAAGTAGCTCTGGTCCTTGGCCGGGTCCAGGCCTTTGAGCAGCTGGTACTGCCCATCCCGTTCGCGCACGCGGGCGTAGTGGCCGGTGGCGATCTTTTCTGCCCCCAGCCGCACGGCGTGGTCCAGGAAGGCCTTGAATTTGATTTCAGCGTTGCACAGCACGTCGGGGTTGGGCGTGCGGCCGGCCTGGTATTCGCGCAGGAATTCGGCAAAGACGCGGTCCTTGTATTCGGCCGCGAAGTTGACGTGTTCGATCTCGATGCCGATCACGTCGGCCACGCTGGCCGCGTCCACGAAGTCGATGTTGGACGAGCAGTATTCGCTGTCGTCATCGTCTTCCCAGTTCTTCATGAAGATGCCGGTGACGTCCCAGCCCTGCTGTTTGAGCAGGTACGCGCTCACGGCGGAGTCCACGCCTCCGCTCAATCCCACCACGACTTTGCCCTTGCCCGGGCCCCTGACTGTCATAGCCGGCGATTATCGCGGCGGCTCGAATCCCAGTTTCTTCATCGGGGCACCCAGGCTGCGGCGGGCGGCGGCGTAGCCGTCCCAGGGGCCGTTGCCCACGGCCAGCCGTTCGGCCACGTTGGCCAGCGTCCAGTGTGCGCCGCCGGTCAGCGCGCCCAGCTCGTCCCAGGCGACGGGCACCGACACGCCCAGGCCCGGCCGCGCCCGCACGGTCCAGGCACAGGCCGTGGTGGCGCCGAAGCCGTTGCGCAGGTAGTCGATGAAGATGCGGCCCACGCGGTTGCGCGGCCCGCTTTTGGCCACAAACCGGTCGGGCAGCGTGCGCGCCATGTGCTGTACCACGGCCTGCGAAAAGCCCTTGACCGTGGCCCAGCCTTCCTTGCGCCGCAGCGGCACCACCACGTGCAGGCCCTTGCCGCCGCTGGTTTTCAGGAAGGCGGCCAGGCCCAGCTCGGTCAGCGCCACCTGCATCAGTTGCGCCGCTTCCTGCACCTGCGCCCAGGCCACGCCTTCGCCGGGGTCCAGGTCGAAAGTCATCCGGTCGGGACGGTCCATGGCGTCGGTGGTGGCGTTCCAGGTGTGGAATTCCAGCACGTTCATTTGCGCTGCCGACACCAGGGCCTGCGCCGTCGGGATCTCCAGCAAGGGCTCATGCCCGGGGTCCAGCGACGGGTCCAGCAGCCGCACGCCCGGCAGCTCTGAGGGTTCGGCATGCTTCTGGAAGAACTGCTGCCCCTTGACGCCTGACGGGGCGCGCAGCAGGGCCACGGGGCGCGCCTTCAGGTGCGCCAGCATGAGCGGCGCGGCCTGGGCGTAGTAGCGGGCCACGTCACCCTTGGTCAGGCCGCTGGCCTTGTCGATCACGCGGGTGGGGTGGGTGACGTGCAGGCTGTCCGGTTCCGCGCCCTGCTGGACGCGCCGCGCCGGCGCGGCGCGCTCGCGCTGGATGGCGCGCGCGGGCTTGTCCGAGCGCAGCCCCTGAAACACGGCATGTCGCACGTGGCCGCCGCGCGTCCATTGCGCAAACGACACTTCGGCCACCAGTTCCGGACGGACCCAGTGCACGCGCGCACGCGCAGGCGCGCCGGCGACCGGGTTGCGGTCGGTGTGCAGTTGCCGCAGCTGCCTGCCCAATGTCGCCAGCGTGGCGTCGCTGAAGCCGGTGCCCACGTTGCCCGCATGCCGCAGCGTGCCGTCTTCGCCGTGCACGGCCAGCACCAGCGCGCCAAAACCATTGCGCGCGCCCTGCGGGTCGGTGTAGCCCACGATCACGAACTCCTGGCGCAGGCCGCATTTGAGCTTGATCCAGTCCGTGGAGCGGCGCGACGCGTAGGGCGCGTCACGCCGCTTGCCGATCACGCCTTCGAATCCCACGCGGCAGGCCGCGGCCAGCAGGTCGGCCGCGGCGGCATCCACCGTCTCGCTGAAGCGCAGGCCCGTCGGCGGGTTTCGCGCCAGCAGCCCGCGCAGCAGCGTGCGGCGCTCGGTCAGTGGCACGGCGCGCAGGTCGTAGCCCATGTAGTAGGGCAGGTCGAACAGCCAGTACTGCAGCGCCGGGCCGTTCCTGCCGTCCAGCGCCGCCTGCAGCGTCTGGAAGTCCGGTGCGCCCGACGGCCCCGGCGCCACCAGTTCGCCGTCCAGCCAGCCCGAGCGCAGCGGCAGCTGCGCCACGGCGTCGCGGATGGCGGGCAGCTGGCCCGTCCAGTCGTGGCCGTTGCGGGTGAACAGGCGCACCTCGCCCTTGTCCACGCGCGCGAGCAGCCGGTAGCCGTCCAGCTTCAGTTCGTACTGCCACGCCGCGTGGTCGCCGGGCGGCGCGTCCGCCAGCGTGGCCAGCTGGGGCGACAGCGCCACCGGCAGCCGGGCCGTGCGCGCCTCGGCGGGCAGCACGGCGGCGGCGCTGCGGCGCTTGTTGGGCGTGCGGCGCCGGGGTTCACCCTGGGCGTCCACCTCGTCGGCGGTGGCGCCCTCGCGCGCGTGGCTGTCGTTTTCCTTGATGAGCAGCCAGGCGGGCTTGTCGCCGCCGTCGCGCATGCGCACCAGCGCCCAGCGTCCCTGCAGCTTGTCGCCGTGCAGCGCGAAGCTGAGCTTGCCGGCGCGCCAGCCCTTGCGCGCGTCCTCCAGGGGTTCCCACGTGCCCCGGTCCCAGATGATGACCTTGCCCGCGCCGTAGTGGCCCCTGGGGATGGTGCCTTCAAAGCCGCCGTAGGACAGCGGGTGGTCTTCCACCTGCACGGCCATGCGCTTGTCACCCGGGTCCAGGCTGGGGCCCTTGGGCACGGCCCAGCTCTTGAGCACACCGTCCAGCTCCAGGCGGAAGTCATAGTGCAGGCGCGTCGCCCAATGCTTTTGCACCACGAAGCTCAGCGGGCCGTCGCGCGCGGTCCCGCGTTCTCCCCGTGGTTCGGCCGTGACGGCAAAGTCGCGCTTGCCGCGGTAGTCCTTGAGCGAGTCGCGGGACGCCATGGCGCAGGCTCAGGCCGCCTTGCGCCGGCTGGATGGCGCGTGGGTACGGCTTGGCGCCTTGCGCGCGGGGGATTTTTTGGCGGCGTCTTTTCTGGCCGACGCCTTCTTGTCTGCTTTCTTCTTTTCCGGCGCCTTTTCTCCCCGCAGGCTGCGTTGCAGCAGCTCGGTCAGGTCCAGGATTTTTGCGCCGCTGGCCGGTGCGGCTTCCAGCGGCTCGATGCGCTCGACCGGGTGGGTTTTGCCGGCCTTGGCCTTCTTCTTCACCAGACCCATGATCTCGTCGCGGAACTGGTCGTGAAAGGCCTCGGGCTTCCACTTGCCGCTCATGTCGTTGACCAGCTGTTCGGCCATGGCCAGTTCCCTGGCGGTCAGGCCGGCGGCTTTCGCGCCTTCGGACGGAAGCGTCAAGTCCTTGATGGGGCGGATTTCATCGGCCCAGCGCAACAGGTTCAGCACCAGCACGGGCCCCGACGGCACCAGCGCCGCCAGGTGCTCGCGCGTCTGGATCACCACGCGCGCAATGCCGATACGCCCGGTCCTGAGCAGCGTTTCGCGCAGCAGGGCATAGACCTTTTGCCCCTTGTTGATCGGGGCCACGTAGTAGGGCCGCTCCAGGTAGACGAACGAAACTTCGGCGGCCTGCACGAACTGCTCGATCTCGATGGTCTGCGTGGTCTTGGGATAGGCGGCGGCGATCTCGGCATCGGTCACGACAACGTATTCGCCTTCTTGGTACTCGATGCCCTTGACGATGTTTTCCTTGGTGATTTCGCGGCCGGTCTTCTTGTTGATGCGCTTGTAGCCCACCGGGTCCATGCTGCGCTTGTCCAGCCAGTCGAAGTTCAGGGCGTTGTCGCGCGCGGCCGCGTGCAGCGCCACGGGGATGTGCACCAGCCCGAAGGTGATGGCGCCTTTCCAGAGGACTCGGGGAGCTGCGGTGGCCATGGCGGAGGTACTGCTGTGTGTGACAACCTTGGCACCTTAAGCGGCGGCGCTGTGCGGACCTGTAGGACAACGCAGCATTTGTGCGATTATCGAAATCGACTGTCCCTGCGCCCATGCTCCCCCGGCCCCGTCCCATCCTGCTGCCCCGGCAGCGTCCGTCACCGTCCGCGATGGCCGCCGTGGGTGCTTTGCACGTCGCGCTGCTGTGGTGGATCAGCCAGCAGTGGCCGGTGGCGCAGGCGGTGCGCCAGGTGGTCTATCAGTACGTGCAGCCGGTGCGCCCACCTTCTGATGCGGCGCAGTCGGCCAGCCGCGCCATCACGCGCGCGGCCCCGCCGTCGCTGAACCTGCGCGCCACAAGCGACCTGCCGGTGTTCTCGAACACGCCCGAAACCAGTGTGCCGCTGAAGACCACGCGGCAGTTGCCTGATACAAGCCAGGCAAAGGCCGAAGCCCCGGGTTCGCGCCGCCCGGCAGAAACGCCGCCGCCGGTGGCTGCGCCCGCCCCGGCTGTGGCCGAGGTCCCGCCGCCGCAACCGGTTGCGCCTTCCCCACCCACACCGGCGGTGGCTCCGCAGCCTGCGCCGGCTCCCGTCCCTGTGCAGCCGCCACCCGAGCCTGTCCCTGTGCCACCAGCGCCAGTGCCCGCACCAGTGCCTGCACCTGTCCCCGCTCCGGCTCCAGTTCCAGTGCCCGCGCCCCAGCCGGCGCCTGTTCCTGCGCCAGCCCCTGTGCCCGTGCCCGCACCCGCTCCGGCGCCGGTTCCTGTGCCCGAACCGCAGCCGGCACCTGTGCCATCGCCTGCACCCGTACCCGTCCCGCAGCCGGCGCCGCCTGCGCCTGCCCCCGCACCTGCGCCTGCTCCCATCGAACGCCTGCAGGCGCCCGTGATCGAGGTGCCCGTGCCTGCCGGCTCGCCGGCCGCTGCCACCGTGGTCCCCGTGCCGGTTCCGCCGCGCACGGGCCCCGCCGCCGGCAATGCGCCGCCGGGCCCGCCAACGTCCGCCGGTCCGGCGTCTACCGGGGGGGCGGCCGTGGGTGCGCCGGGTGGCGCGGCCACCGGTAGTGCCACAGGCGTTCCGGGGGGTGTACCGGGCGGTGCCCCGTCGCCCGGTCCCGGCGGCATTGCCGCGCCGGGCGGCGCGCAGCCGCGGCCGCTGATCCTGCCCAATCTGTCGGATTTACCGGGGCCCTACCGGGTGCAGCCGCGCCGCAGCCTGGCCGACATGGCCAACGAACAGTTGCGCCGCGGCAAGCCGCGCGACCCCTTGGCCGACGGCATGCGTGATGCGGGCCGGCCCGACTGCACGCGCGCGCCGACGACGACGTCAACCGTGGGTGGCCTGTTGGCGGCGCCGGGCCTGGCCGCCCGGGCGCTGTCGGGCGATTGTCCGAAGTAGCCACCGCGGCTCGGCGCCTCAGCGGTACACGGACGGGTCGGTGTAGAGCATCTCCAGCGGCGCGCGCTGGCCGCGCAGGTAGTCTTCCATGCACTGCAACACCATGGGGCTGCGCAGCCGGTGCGCGTTGGCGCGGATCTCGTCCGGCGTCATCCAGACCGTGCCCACGATGCCCTCGTCCAGTGGCCGCCCGGGTTCATGGGCGCCCAGCACGCCGCAGAAAGCGAAGCGCAGGTAGGTGATGTCCTCGCCGTCCACCGCGCGGGTGAAGCGCGACATGTAGATGCCCACCAGGGCCGTGGGCTCGAAGTGCCAGGCGGTTTCCTCCAGCGTCTCGCGGGCGCAGCCTTCGGCGGGTGATTCGCCGGGGTCCAGATGGCCCGCGGGGTTGTTCAGCTTCAGGCCGCCGGCCGTGTGTTCCTCGATCAGCAGGAACCGGCCGTCACGCTCGATGACGGCGGCCACGGTGACGCTGGGTTTCCATCGGGGTGCGCTCATGTCCGGCATTATGGTTTGGAGCCGGTGCGCGCCGTGCAGCACAATGCGCGGGTCACTCAGCGCCTCACCATGCCCATCCAGAACCTGACCCTGCTCGTTCGACGTTCCATGTCCGTGCTGCTGCTGGCCGGCGCCTGCGCGCTGGCCCAGACGCCCGCGCCCGCCGCCGACGCGGCTGCGTCCAGCCCGTCGCTGTCGGCGTCGCCGGCGCTGGCCACGCCGGCCTCGGCCAAGCCGCCGGTGCTGGCCCCGGTGCCGCCCGTGCAGGCCAACCCCTACGGCCTGCGCGCGCTGTGGGAGCAGGGCGACCTGGTGGCCCGCGCCACGCTGGTCGTGCTGGTCATCATGTCGGTGGCCAGCTGGTACGTGCTGGTGTCGCGGCTCGTCGCGCAGTCGCGCATGGGAACGCAGGCCAGGGCGGCCGCGGCCCATTTCTGGTCCGCCGACACCGTGCGCCAGGGCGCCGACAAGCTGGACAAGACCAGCCCCTACCGCTTCATCGCCGAATCCGCGCTGGAGGCCACGCGCAAACACGAAGGGCTGATCGGCCAGGTGGACCTGAACACCTGGGTCACGCAGAGCATCGAGCGGGCCGTGAACACCGTGCACAGCCGCACGCAGGACGGCCTGGCCGTGCTGGCCACGGTCGGCTCCACCGCGCCGTTCGTGGGCCTGTTCGGCACGGTCTGGGGCATCTACAACGCGCTGGTCAAGATCGGCGTGTCGGGCCAGGCCAGCATCGACCGCGTGGCCGGCCCGGTGGGCGAGGCGCTGATCATGACCGCCATCGGCCTGGCCGTGGCCGTGCCCGCGGTGCTGGGCTACAACTGGCTCGTGCGCCGCAACAAGATCGTGATGGACGAGGTGCGCGGCTTCGGCTCGGACCTGCACACGGTGCTGTTGGCCGCGGGGGCCAAGGCGCAGCAATAAGGCACACGCAGTGGCCATCCGCTGGAAGAACGCCGATCGCGAGGATTCGCTGATCGCCAGCATCAACACCACGCCGCTGGTGGACGTGATGCTGGTGCTGCTGATCATTTTCCTCATCACCATTCCGGTGGTGAACAGCTCCATCGCCGTGACGCTGCCGCGCGAAGCCGTGGCGGGCGCCGAGGCCAAACCCGACAACGTGCTGATCACGGTGGACGCGCAAGGCGCGGTGTACTGGTTCGACACCCGGCTGCCCGACCAGGCAGCGCTCATGGCGTTGCTGGGTCGTGTGTCGGTCATGAACCCGCAGCCCGAAGTGCACATCCGCGGCGATGTGCGGGCCGACTACGAGCCCATCGGCCGCGTGGTCTATGCCTGCCAGGAAATGGGCATCGCCCGCATCGGTTTCGTGACCGAGCCGCCGGCGGGGAACTAAGGGCACGGCATGGGCATTCACATCCAGTCTGGCGACGATGGCGATCCCGACGTCATGGTGGACATCAACACCACGCCGCTGGTGGACGTGCTGCTGGTGCTGCTGGTCATGCTGATCATCACCATCCCGATCCAGCTGCATTCGGTGGGCATCGAAATGCCCGGCGGCAACCCGCCGCCACAGGCCGCGCCCCCCGAGGTGGTGAAGCTTGACATCACGAGTGCTAACCAGGTGTTGTGGAATGGCGAGCCGCTGGCCGGACGCGCCGCTCTGGAACAGAGGCTGCAAGTTGCCGCAGCACAGCCCGTGCAGCCAGAAATCCACATCCGGCCGGACAAGGCCGCCAAGTACGACGCCGTGGCCGCGGTGCTGGCCGCGTCGCAGCGGCTGCGCCTGCAGAAGATCGGCGTGGTGGGGGCCGAGCAATTCGCGCCCTGACGCATATAGCCAAATGATCGTTGGACCCCTCTAATATGAGTTTGAAACTCATGTAAGCTAACGTTCAGCTTTCAAACAGACTCAGTTGAGGAGACGTCCATGCAAATTGGCGTACCCGCCGAAACCACGGTGGGTGAAACCCGTGTTGCCGTCACGCCCGAGACGGCCAAGAAACTCAAGGCCCAGGGCCACGACGTGCTGGTGCAGTCCGGCGCAGGCCTGGCGGCCGCGGCAACCGACGAGGCCTACGTGGCCGCCGGCGCGCAGATCACCGATGCGGCAGGCGCGTTTGGCTGCGACCTGGTGCTGAAGGTGCGCAACGCCTTCGACAACGAAATCGCGCTCATGAAGTCCGGCACGACGCTGGTGGGCATGCTCAACCCGTTCGACGCGGCGGGCCTGCAGCGGCTGGCGGCGGCCCAGGTGACCGGCTTTGCCCTGGAGGCCGCGCCGCGCACGACGCGCGCGCAGAGCATGGACGTGCTGTCCTCGCAGGCCAACATCGCCGGCTACAAGGCCGTGATGATCGCGGCCGACAAATACCAGCGCTTCTTCCCCATGCTCATGACCGCCGCAGGCACCGTGAAGGCCGCGCGCGTGGTGATCCTGGGCGTGGGCGTGGCGGGCCTGCAGGCCATTGCCACGGCCAAGCGGCTGGGTGCGGTGATCGAGGCGTCGGACGTGCGTCCGAGCGTCAAGGAGCAGGTCGAATCGCTGGGCGCCAAGTTCATCGACGTGCCCTACGAAACCGATGAAGAAAAAGAAGCCGCGGTCGGCGTGGGTGGCTATGCCAAGCCCATGCCGCAAAGCTGGCTGGACCGCCAGAAGGCCGAGGTCGCCAAGCGCGTGGCGCAGGCCGACGTGGTGATCACCACGGCCCTGATCCCCGGCCGCGCCGCACCGGTGCTGGTGACCGAGGACATGGTCAAGTCCATGAAGGCCGGCTCGGTCATTGTGGACCTGGCCGCGCCCCAGGGCGGCAATTGCCCGCTGACCGAAGCGGGACAAACCGTGGTGAAGCATGGCGTCACGCTGGTGGGCGAAACCAACCTGCCGGCGCTGGTGGCCGCCGACGCCAGCTCGCTGTATGCGCGCAATGTGCTGGACTTCCTCAAGCTCGTCCTGCCGAAAGAGGGCGGGCTGAAGGTCGACCTGGAAGACGACATCGTGGCCGCCTGCCTGATGACGCAAAACGGCGAAGTACGGAGGAAGTAAAAAATGGACATCGTCTCTCCCACCATCCTGAACCTCATCATCTTCGTGCTGGCGATCTACGTGGGCTACCACGTGGTGTGGACCGTCACGCCCGCGCTGCACACGCCGCTGATGGCCGTGACCAACGCGGTGTCGGCCATCGTCATCGTGGGCGCCATGCTGGCGGCGGCGCTGACCGAAACGACCCTGGGCAAGAGCATGGGCGTGCTGGCCGTGGCGCTGGCCGCCGTCAACGTGTTCGGCGGCTTCCTGGTCACGCGGCGCATGCTGGAAATGTTCAAGAAGAAAGAGAAGAAGGCGCCGGCCGCAGGAGACAAGGCATGAGCATGAACCTCGTCACGCTGCTGTACCTGGTGGCGTCCATCTGCTTCATCCAGGCGCTCAAGGGCCTGTCGCATCCCACCACCTCCATCCGTGGCAACCTGTTCGGCATGGTGGGCATGGCGATCGCCGTGGTCACCACGGCCGCGCTGATCGTCAAGCTGGCCGGTTCCGCCAACGGCCTGGGCTGGGTGCTGATGGGCCTGGTGGTGGGCGGCGGCGCAGGCGCCATCATGGCCAAGCGCGTCGAAATGACCAAGATGCCCGAGCTGGTCGCGTTCATGCACAGCATGATCGGCCTGGCGGCGGTGTTCATCGCCGTGGCTGCGGCCGTGGAGCCCTGGGCGTTCGGCATCACGCCGCGTGGCGGCGCCATTCCCCACGGCAACCGGCTGGAGCTCGCGTTGGGCGCGGCCATCGGCGCCATCACCTTCAGCGGCTCGGTCATCGCGTTCGGCAAGCTGTCGGGTAAGTACAAGTTCCGCCTGTTCCAGGGCGCGCCGGTGCAGTTCAAGGGCCAGCACATCCTGAACCTGGTGCTGGGCCTGGCGACGCTGTTCTTCATCGTGGGCTACACGATCAGCGAGGCGCGCATCGACTTCTGGCTGCTGCTGGCGCTGGCTTTCGTGCTGGGCGTGCTCATCATCATCCCCATCGGCGGCGCCGACATGCCGGTGGTGGTATCCATGCTGAACAGCTATTCGGGCTGGGCGGCCGCGGGCATCGGCTTCAGCCTGAACAACAGCATGCTGATCATCGCCGGCTCGCTGGTGGGCAGCTCGGGCGCGATCCTGAGCTACATCATGTGCAAGGCCATGAACCGCAGCTTCTTCAACGTGATCCTGGGAGGCTTCGGAGGCGACGCCGCGACCGCGGCGTCGGGGGCGGCGGTGCAAAGGAGTGTCAAGAGCGGCAGCGCCGACGACGCGGCCTTCGTGCTGGGCAATGCCGAGACCGTGGTGATCGTGCCCGGCTACGGCCTGGCCGTGGCGCGCGCGCAGCACGCGGTCAAGGAGCTGGCCGCCAAGCTGACCGAAAAGGGCGTGACCGTGAAGTACGCGATCCACCCGGTGGCGGGCCGCATGCCCGGCCACATGAACGTGCTGCTGGCCGAAGCCGAGGTGCCCTATGACCAGGTGTTCGAGATGGAGGACATCAACGGCGAGTTCGGTCAGGCTGACGTGGCGATCATCCTGGGCGCCAACGACGTGGTGAACCCGGCCGCGCACGTCAAGGGCAGCCCGATCTACGGCATGCCGATCCTGGAGGCGTACAAGGCCAAGACCGTGATCGTGAACAAGCGCTCCATGGCCGCGGGCTATGCGGGCCTGGACAACGAGCTGTTCTACATGGACAAGACCATGATGGTTTTCGGCGACGCCAAGAAGGTCGTCGAGGACATGGGCAAGGCGTTGGAGTAAACCGGGCGGCCTCTCTATAAATACTCAGGGAAAACACAATAACCCTGTGGGCAGCGCGGCGACACAATCCGCCAGCCTGTACCTGAATACGAGACTGGAGAAGACAAATGACTGACCGCCCCTGGCTCAGCGCCTATCCGCCCGGCGTGCCCGCCGACATCGACACCGCCGCCTACACGTCGCTGGTGGCGCTGATGGAGGAAAGCTTCCAGAAGCACGCGGCCAAGGTGGCCTACAGCTTCATGGGCAAGGACGTCACCTTCGGCCAGACCGACTCGCTCAGCCGCGCGCTGGCCGCGTACCTGCAGGGGCTGGGCCTGGCCAAGGGCGACCGCGTCGCCATCATGATGCCCAACGTGCCGCAGTACCCCGTGGCCGTCGCGGCGATCCTGCGCGCGGGCTTCGTGGTGGTGAACGTGAACCCGCTGTACACCCCGCGCGAGCTGGAGCACCAGCTCAAGGACTCGGGCTCCAAGGCGATCATCATCATCGAGAACTTCGCCAACACGCTGGAGCAGTGCATCGCCGCCACGCCGGTCAAGCACGTGATCCTGGCGGCCATGGGCGACCAGCTCGGCCTGCTCAAGGGCGCGCTGGTGAACTACGTGGTGCGCAACGTCAAGAAGATGGTGCCGGCCTACAACCTGCCGGGCGCCGTGCGCTTCAACGATGCCGTGGCCCAGGGCACGCGCGGCGCGCTCAAGAAGCCGGCCATCACGGCCGACGACATCGCCGTGCTGCAGTACACCGGCGGCACCACGGGCGTGTCCAAGGGCGCGGTGCTGCTGCACCGCAACGTGATCGCCAACGTGCTGCAGTCCGAGGCCTGGAACGAACCGGTCATGAAGAAGGTACCGGCCGGCGAACAGTCCACCAGCGTCTGTGCGCTGCCGCTGTACCACATCTTCGCGTTCACGGTCGGCATGATGCTGTCCATGCGCACGGGCGGCAAGCTCATCCTTATTCCCAATCCGCGCGACCTGCCCGCGGTGCTCAAGGAGCTGTCCAAGCACACCATCCACAGCTTCCCGGCCGTGAACACGCTGTTCAATGGCCTGGCCAACCACCCGGACTTCAACACCGTCAACTGGAAGAACCTCAAAATTTCGGTGGGCGGCGGCATGGCGGTGCAGGGCGCCGTGGCCAAGCTCTGGCTGGACAAGACCGGCTGCCCCATCTGCGAAGGCTACGGCCTGTCCGAGACCAGCCCTTCGGCCAGCTGCAACCCCACGACCAGCACCGAATACACCGGCACCATCGGCGTGCCGCTGCCCAACACGTACTTCAAGCTGCTGGACGACGACGGCAACGAAGTGCCGATGGGCCAGCCCGGCGAAATCGCCATCAAGGGCCCGCAGGTCATGGCCGGGTACTGGCAGCGTCCCGATGAAACGGCCAAGGTCATGACGCCCGACGGCTTCTTCAAGTCCGGCGACATCGGCACCATGGATGAGCGCGGCTTCTTCAAGATCGTGGACCGCAAGAAGGACATGATCCTGGTCAGCGGCTTCAACGTGTACCCCAACGAGGTCGAGGACGTGGTCGCCAAGCTGGACGGCGTGCTGGAATGCGCGGCCGTGGGCGTGACCGACGACAAGTCGGGCGAGGCCGTCAAGCTCGTCATCGTCAAGAAGAACCCCGAGCTGACCGAAGCCCAGGTCCGTGACTACTGCAAGGCCAACATGACCGGCTACAAGCAACCCAAGATCGTGGAGTTCCGCACCGACCTGCCGAAGACGCCGGTTGGCAAAATTTTGCGTCGCGAACTGCGTGACAAGAAATAGGAGAGGGTCATCCCGGACTTGATCCGGGATTCATCGCGGCACGCCACCATGGATGCCGGGTCAAGCCCGGCATGACAGCATTCCCATGACCATCGCCATCGTCAGTGCCATGCACGAGGAGCTTGCCGCCGTGCTGGCCCTGATGCCCGACGAGCGCAGGCAAATTGCGGGTGGGCGGGAGTTCTGGCGGGGCCACCTCCACGGGCATGAGGTCGTCGCGGTGCTGTCACGCATCGGCAAAGTGGCTGCGGCCACGACTGCCACTGCGCTGATCGAGCGCTTGCGCGTGCGCGAGATCGTGTTCACCGGCGTGGCGGGCGGCCTGGGGCCGGGCGTGAACGTGGGGCACGTGGTCGTCGCGGATCACTTCCTGCAGCACGACATGGACGCGTCGCCGATCTTTCCGAAATACGAAGTGCCGCTGTATGGTCAGAGCCGTTTCGCGGCTGATGCCGCACTCACGCAGCGGCTGGCGGATGCCGCCGCGCAGGCATTGCCAGGCGTGCCAGTGCATCGCGGCCTGGTCATCAGCGGCGACCGCTTCGTGTCGACCACGGCCGAGGCCCGCGCGCTGCAGTCAGCGCTGCCCGATGCCTTGGCGGTCGAGATGGAGGGCGCGGCCATCGCCCAGGTCTGTCGCGACTACGGCGTGCCGTTCGCCGCCGTGCGCACCGTGTCCGACCGCGCCGACGACGCAGCGCACGGTGATTTCACGAAGTTTGTGCAGGAGGTTGCCAGCGCCCACAGCGCGGCGGTCGTCGACGCGTTCCTGCGGGCTACTTCTTGAGCCAGCCCTTTTTGCGGAAGTACCACATGGGGCCCAGGGCGCTGGCCAGCATCAGCAGCAACGCGTACGGGTAGCCCCATTTCTGCGACAGCTCCGGCATGAACTGGAAATTCATGCCGTAGATGCTGGCGATCAGCGTGGGCGGCAGCAGCGCGACGCTGGCCACCGAGAAGATCTTGATGATCTTGTTCTGGTTGATGTTGATGAAACCGACCGTGGCGTCCATCAGGAAGTTGATCTTGTCGAACAGGAAGGCCGTATGGTTGTCCAGTGACTCGATGTCGCGCAGGATCTGGCGGGATTCCTCGAACTGCTCGGCCGTCAGCATGCGGCTGCGCATCATGAAGCTCACGGCGCGGCGCGTGTCCATGACGTTGCGGCGGATGCGGCCGTTCAGGTCTTCCTGGCGCGCGATGGCGCCCAGCACTTCGCTGGCCAGCTCGTCGGTCACGTCGCCGGACAGCACCTTCTTGCTGACCTTTTCAAGCTCGTCGTAGATGCCTTCCAGCGTGTCGGCGGAATATTCCGCGTCCGCGTCGAACAGCTTGAGCAGCACTTCCTTGGCATCCTCGATCAGCCCCGGCGCCCGCCGCGCGCGCAGGCGCAGCAGGCGGAACACGGGCACGTCTTCGTCGTGGATGGAAAACAGCACGCCGCGGCTCTTGAGCTCGGCGTTGTGCTGGTTCAGGATGAAGGCCACGCGCACCGTGCGCGGCTCCTCGTCGTCGGCGATCAGGAAGTCGCTGCGGATGTGCAGCTCGCCGTTGTCCTCTTCATAGAACCGGGCGGACTCCTCGATGTCCTCGTCCATCGCGTCCTCGGGGATGGACAGGCCGTAGTACTGCTTGACCCAGCGCTTTTCTTCCAGCGTGGGCGATTCCAGATCAACCCAGATCGGCTGGAACCGGGACAGTTCCTCCAGCGATTCGATCTCTTCCTGGAAGAGTCGTCCGTTGGCGAGGGTGAAGATGTTCAGCATGGCGTTGCGATGGCGCGCAATTATGGCACCGGCCCATGTCAGGGCGCCCCGAAAAACGCCAGCAGCTCGCCCTTGCGGGCAAACGCATCCTGCTCACCCAGCGTGATCAGCGCCTGAACGAAACCCGGCTCGAACAGCAGGTAGCTGGCCAGCGCGCCGCCCCCGCGCAGCGCGCCCAGGCCGGCCAGGGCGTTGCGCACGCCGTGGGGCAGCTCGCCCACATGGGCCTGCGCCAGCGCATCCAGCGACTGGGAGGGCTGGATGGCCAGCACTTCCACGGCCCGGTACGGCAACACCGCGGCGACCTCGCGCGGCAGTTGCTGCAGCGTGCGCGTGACGCGCTGGGTCTGCTCCACGTCGGCCTGCAAGGTGTCGTGAAACACGCTGGCCATCGCATGGCCGGCGATGCCGCCCATGCTGGGGCTGCCCGTGACCGCCCCGGCTGCGCCGGCGAAGCCCGAGCGCTGGGGCTGGCTGACGCCCACGACGAATACCTTGTGGGCGCCCAGGTGGATGGCGGGCGACAGCGGCGATACCTGTCGCATGGAGCCATCGCCGAAAAATTCACGCTGTCCGTCCACCCACAGCGGCGTGGCCGGGAACAGGAAGGGGATGGCGCTGGACGCCATGAGGTGTTCGATGGTCAGCGGCTGGAACTCGGACCGGCGGCCGGGCCGCAGCCAGCCACGGGCGCGGGCGTCGCTGGCCGTGTGGCAGAACGTCCAGTGCACGCCGCTGGTGTAGCTGGACGCCGTCACCGCCACGGCGTGCAGGGCGCGCGCGTCCAGCGCGGCGTCGATGCCGGGCAGCGAGACCGCGTGGTGCAGCGTGTCCACCAGCGGCATGTTGTTCAGCACGGCGCCCTGCGCGTGCATGTTGCGCCACAGGTTCAGCGCCGCGACGAAGCGGCTCATGCGCACCCAGCCGGGCACGCGCAGGTCGTACACGTCGCGCGAACGCAGCCGGCCCCAGAACCGGGCAAGCTGGTCGAACGCGTCCAGGCCCGCGGTGGCCGTGCCGGCCAGGTAGGCGACGTTCAGCGCGCCGGCGGACGTGCCCACCAGCACCTGGAACGGGAAGGGCGCCGCCACCTGCGGATGCAGCTTCAGGATCGCCGACAGCGCACGCAGCACGCCCACCTGGTAGGCCGTGCGTGCGCCGCCACCCATGAGCACCAGGGCATGCAGCGTGCGGTCTGGCCGCACCATGCCGGCATTCATCACCGTGGCCAGGCTCACGGCGCATCCTTTCTTTTGATCACGCTGATCTCGCCGTCGCTTTCCATCACGGCCAGCTTGACGTCCTGCACCGTCTCCACGCCGGCCTCGCGCAGCTTGGCCATCAGCTCCGGTATCGAGATCAGCTCGCGCCGCAGGTTGGCGCGCAGGACGCGCCCGTCGCGCACCAGGGGCAATGGGCCGGGCTCGACAAAGCGGCGCACGGCCGCCCACCGGTAGGCCGACCAGTCCAGCAGGTAGTTCCAGCCAGCGATGGTGCACACCAGGATGATCCCGTCGGTCACCGACTGGTAGCCGCCGGCCATGGCGTTCTGGGATGCGTCGGCAATGAGCACGAGCAGCAGCACGTCGGCCATGGCAAGCGAGCCCACGTCGCGCCGCAGCACGAAACGGAACAGCAGGAACAGGAACCAGTACATCAGCGTTCCGCGCAGGACGAGTTCGGCGGGGCTGACCGTGATGCGCAGCAGGGACTCGATGTCGGGCATGGGCGTCAGGGCAAGCGCGGCGCGGGCCGCAATGCAGCCAGCATAAACCACCGCCTGGCGATCCAGCGCCAGTGGCCGCACGGGCTTAGACTCACGGCGTCTTTCCTTGTCTGCCCTCGCGGGACCTCCCTTGCAAAACCCATCCATGGCCGGCGCTGCCGGCACGCTGTCGCGCCGTCGCGAACTGTGGCTGCTGTTCACGCTGGCCGGCATCCAGTTCACCCACATCCTGGACTTCATGATCATGATGCCGCTGGGGCCGCAGTTCACGGCGCTGTTCGGCATCACCGACGCGCAGTTCGGACTGCTGGTGTCCGCCTACACGCTGGCGGCGGGCGCGTCGGGCCTGGTGGCGTCCACCTACATCGACCGCTTCGGCCGCAAGCGGCTGCTGCTGACGCTGTATCTGCTGTTCGGCCTGGCGACGCTGGCCTGCGGGCTGGCGCCGGGCTATGCGGCGTTGATGGGGGCTCGTATTGCGGCCGGCATGTTTGGAGGCGTGCTGTCCGCGCTGTGCCAGACCATCGTGGCCGACGTGGTTCCGTTCGAGCGGCGCGGGCGTGCCATGGGCATCGTCATGACGGCGTTTTCGGTGTCCACCGTCGCGGGCGTCCCGCTGGGCCTGCTTCTGGCCGCGCACTTGAGCTGGCATGCGCCATTCATAGCCATCGCGGCTCTGAGCGGGCTGCTGGCACTGTTTGCCGCACTGACGTTGCCCCGGCTGGATGCGCACCTGCGCCAGGCCCAGCGGTTGTCTGCGTGGGCTGGCATCCGCCAGGTATTGGCCGACCGCAACCACCAGAAGGCGTTTGCTTTCTCGGCGCTGCTCATGTGCGCGGGCTTCACGGTCATTCCGTACATCACGATTTCGCTGCAGGCCAATGCGGGCGTGCGCGCGGATCAGGTCCCCTACGTTTACCTGTGCGGAGGCATCGTGACGCTGTTCACGGCGCGGCTGTTCGGTCGCATGACGGACCGCCGGGGCAAGGTGCCGACTTTCCGGGTCCTCGCGCTTGCGGCCGTGGTGCCCATGGTGGGCATCACCTTGCTCGGCCGGGCCCCGCTGACTGTGATTTTCGCCGTGTCCACGCTGCTGTTCATGTGCATGAGCGGACGCATGATTCCGGGCATGGCCATTCTGACGTCGGCCGCCAATCCGGCCCTTCGTGGCACGTTCATGACGCTCAACGCGTCGGTGCAATCCGCAGCAATGGGCGTGGCGGCCTTCGTGGGCGGGCAACTTGTCAGCCGCGGGCCGCAGGGCGAGGTCCAGCACTACTGGATGGCTGCCATTGTGGGCGTCGTGGCGACGCTGGGCAGCTTGTGGCTGGCCGGCCGTTTGACCCTTCACGGCGCTGGGGCTCCACCGTCCGGCGCTGCAAAAAACTGAGGCTTTTCAAGCACTTGGCGAGGGCGCGACAAAGGGTTTCATTTTGCCGCGGCCTGTTGACCGAAATCAATTGCATTTGCGCGCCGGCGCGCGCATAGTGGTTCGACCTTCAGAGAAATTCATTCCCAAGTTCGCCGGCCGCCCAGCCGCTACGGGGCGGCCTGTTTCAACCCAGAGAGCAACAGGAGGCTACTCATGAACTTGACGATCAGCGGTCATCACCTGGAAGTCACTCCCGCACTGAACAATTACGTCAAGACCAAGCTCGATCGGATAACCCGCCACTTCGACCAGGTCGTGGACATCAAGGTCCTCCTCACGGTTGAAAAGCAGAAGGAAAAGGAACGACGGCAACGCGCCGAATGCAACATCCACGTCAAGGGCAGCGACCTGTTCGCCGAGAGTTCGCATGCCGACCTGTACGCCGCCGTGGATGACCTGGTCGACAAGCTCGACCGCCAGGTGGTGCGCCACAAGGACCGCCTGCAGGACCATCATCGCGACTCCGCCAAGCGCCTGATGTAGCCACCCTGCATTTCATGCATCCGGGCCGCCCGCTGGGCGGCTTTTTTGTGCCTGCTGCAACGCGCCGCAGCCCTTGTTACACATTTTGTTGCACTGCACCGAAGCGGGTGCATAATCTGTGACCCGACCATGAACCGCCTTGCGTCCATCCTGCCCGCCACCCAGGTTCTGGTGAGCGTCGATGCCACCAGCAAGAAGCGCGCTTTCGAAGAAGCGGGCCTCCTGTTCGAAAACCTGCACGGCCTGAGCCGCGCGCTCATCACCGACAGCCTGTTTGCCCGTGAACGCCTGGGCTCCACCGGTCTGGGCCATGGCGTGGCCATCCCTCATGGCCGCATCAAGGGCCTGAAGGCACCCATGGCGTCGGTGTTCCAGCTTGCGCAACCCATTGGCTTTGACGCGCCCGATGAGCAGCCCGTGAGCCTGCTGATCTTTCTGCTGGTGCCCGAGGCCGCCACCCAGAAGCATCTGGAAATCCTGTCGGAGATTGCCGAGCTTCTCAGCGATGCGTCGCTGCGCGAGAAGATCAAGTCCAGCGCCAGTGCCGCCGAGCTGCACGGCATGATCGCCACCTGGCAGTCGGCGCAACCCGCATAAACATGGCCCCCACGCTCCCCCGCGTTGCGTGGTCCGCTGCCCCCCGAGGGGGCCTTCGCGCCTTGGGGCGGCCCAGCGGCGCTCATCGCCTCACATGAAGCCCACCGTCGTCAGCGCCGATGTCCTGTTCGAGGACCATCGGGCGCAGCTTCGCTGGGAGTGGGTTGCGGGGCTGGGCGCGTCGGAGCGCCGGTTCGACGAGGTTGCCATCCGTGCGGCCCGGTCCGGCGCGGACCTGGTGGGCTACCTCAATTACATCCACCCGTACCGCGTGCAGATCCTGGGCGAGCGTGAGATCGCCTACCTGACCAACGCCACGCCCGAGGACTGCGCGCGCCGCATTTCGCGCATCGTGACGCTGGAGCCGCCCGTGCTCGTGCTGGCTGACAGCCAGACGGCACCGGACGCGCTGATTTCAATGTGCGAGCGGGCGCAGATCCCCATGTTCGCCACGCATGAATCGTCGGCCTTCGTGATCGACGTGCTGCGAGCCTACCTGTCCAAACACTTTGCCGACCGCACCTCCATGCACGGCGTGTTCATGGACATTCTGGGCCTGGGCGTGCTGATCACCGGCGAATCTGGCCTGGGCAAGAGCGAGCTGGGGCTGGAGCTCATATCCCGTGGCAACGGGCTGGTGGCGGACGATGCGGTGGACCTGTACCGCATCAACCAGACCACGATCGAAGGCCGTTGCCCCGAGCTGCTGCAGAACCTGCTGGAAGTGCGCGGCATCGGCCTGCTGGACATCCGCGCGATCTTTGGCGAGACGGCCGTGCGCCGCAAGATGCGGCTGAAGCTCATCGTGCACCTGGTGCGCCGCGAGACGCTGGAGCGCGACTACGAGCGCCTGCCCTACGAGCCGCTCACGCAGGACGTGCTGGGCATCCCCGTGCGCAAGGCCGTGATCCAGGTGGTAGCCGGCCGCAACATCGCCGTGCTGGTCGAGGCAGCCGTGCGCAACACCATCCTTCAGTTGCGCGGCGTGGATACCTACCAGGAGTTCGTCGAGCGCCACCGCAAAGCCATGGAGAGCGGCAGCTAGGGCATGCGCCAGTGCCACCGCGGAACCGGCTCCGCCCGGCCGCCTTCGGCGCCCCCCTGGGTGGGAGGCGCCGAAGGCGCTTCGGGGGGGGGATTATTTCTTCGAG
>JAYRLC010000054.1:0-20608 GCA_041905405.1 Ramlibacter sp.
GAACTGGCCAAAGGCCTCGCCAAACCCCAGCGTGCTCGCCAGCCAGGCCAGGCCCAGGCCGGCCGCCAGACCACCGAGCATGGCGCCCCATGGGCGCTTGGGCGCGGCTGCCGGCGCCGCCGCCGGCTTGGCGGCTGCCGCCCCGGCGGCGTTTGGCGTGGCTGCGCTCTGCGCGGGCGCTGCGGGCGCCGCAGGCGTGGCATCGCGTTGCGTGACGTTACCGGACTGGCGGCCCACCGATTTGCCGCCCGCTAGGCGCTTGGCTTCTGCTTCGACGGTGCCCAACAGCATCACGCCGGCCAGGATCAACGAGAGGAATTTCATGCCGCCTCCATGGAACTTCATTTGTTTCATATGCGCTTTGCCCGCTCCAGTTCAACACTTGATCCCGACGTGCAGCGCCGCGACACCGCCCGTGAGGTTGTGATAGTCCACGTGGCCGAAACCGGCCTTCTTCATCATGGCCTTCAGCTCCTGCTGGCCCGGATGCATGCGGATCGATTCGGCCAGGTAGCGGTAGCTCGCGTCGTCGCCAGCCACCAGCTTGCCCAGCCGGGGCAGGACGTTGAACGAGTACCAGTCGTACGCTTTTTCCAGCGGCCGCGCGACCCGGGAAAATTCCAGCACCAGCAGCCGCCCGCCCGGCTTGAGCACGCGATTCATTTCGGCCAGCGCTGCGTCCTTGTGCGTCATGTTGCGCAGCCCGAAAGCCACGCTGACGGTGTCGAAATGCGCGTCGGCAAAGGGCAGCTTTTCGGCGTCGCATACGAGCGTGGGCAAGGTGACGCCGGCATCCAGCAGCCGGTCGCGCCCCGTGCGCAGCATGGCTTCGTTGATGTCCGTGTGCACCACCTGGCCCGAAGCGCCGACTTTTTTCGCGAACGCCATGGCCAGGTCGCCGGTGCCCCCCGCGATGTCCAGGACCCGCGCGCCCTCGCGCAGGTTCGCCACCATGACCGTGTAGGCCTTCCAGGCCCGGTGCAGGCCCAGCGACATCAGGTCGTTCATGACGTCGTAGCGCGGCGCTACAGAGTCGAACACCCCGCGTACCCGCCGCGCCTTGTCGCGCTCGTCGACCGATTCAAATCCGAAATGCGTTGTCGCCATGGGCGAATGCTAGGGCCGAACACGCGATCACAGGCGGACAACCCCGCACCAAAGCGGGGAATCTGTCGGGAATATGACGAATCGCAAACGCGGCGACGCGCCGCGTGCGCATCAGTGGTGCGAGCAGGCGTGCCCGCCGCGGGCCGGCATGGGCGCGTCCCGGTCCACGCCGGCTGCGGCCAGCCTGTCGGCATACTCGGCCCACAGGCTGTCCTGCCGCGCGCCCAGCTCATAGAGGTAGGCCCACGAGAAAATCCCGCTGTCGTGACCGTCAGAGAAGGTCGGCTGGACTGCGTAGTTGCCCACGGGCTCCAGCGCCACCAGGTCGACATGGCGCTTGCCGGTCTGCAGGACCTCTTGCCCCGGCCCATGGCCTTGCACTTCCGCAGACGGGGAAAACACGCGCATCAGCTCGAACGGAATGCGAAACGCCGCACCGTCGGAGAAAGCCACTTCGAGCACGTGCGACTGGCCGTGCACCGTGAGCGACACGGGTGCAGGGGTTCCGGGCTGCAGGCCTGCCATGCGGCTCAGAACTTCACGGACATGTTGACGTACAGCTTCTCGTCGCCCTTTTGCGGCGAGCCGGTGTTGATGGTCAGCGGCACCTTGCTGCCACGCACCAGACGGCCGTAGTCGGCGGTGAGGGAGAACTGGCCCTTGTTGTAGCGCAGGCCCAGACCCAGCCCGGCCAGCCGGTCGCTGGACGGCTTGGAAGTTCCGTTGGGGCTGTTGTTGGCAAGCCAGCCGGCATCCGCAAAGCCCGCGACACGCAGGCCCGGCAAGAACTCGGGCGTGGTGACCTCCAGGGTCGCCAGCAGGCCCTTGTCGCCGGAAATGGGACGCTCGCTTTCAGTGCCACGCACGGAGGTGGAGCCGCCCAGGCCGAACTGCTCGCCGGAAATCAGCACGTCCGGGCTGTATTGCATCTGCGACCGGGCGCTCCACAGCCAGTTGCCGCCAAAGGCCGCCGAGTAGTTGATGCCCGCGCGCAGCGTCTTCCAGCGCGTGGTGGTGATGCGCGGGTCTTCGGTCTGATAGGAGACCAGGTCGTTGCCGGCGCCGCTGCTCGTGTTCGCGGACAGCTCGGCGTTGTAGCCCCAGACGGCCGTATCGGATTCGGTGCGGGCGGTGTAACCCAGCGTCACGGGACGGCTGCGCCGCGTGACCTGCCCCGGCACCACGATGTCGTTGATTTTGGACGCGTTGAAAACCTTGTCGTCGATGCCCAGCGTGACGTAGCTGCGGCGCCCGCCCTCGGGCGGCAGGTACGCTGTGTACATGGCGCCAAAGGTGTGGCCCGCACCCGTGCTGGTGAAGACGCCGAAATTACCGACCACGTCCGAACGCGTGTAGCTCACGCCCACCACGCCGCCCAGTTCGTACAGCGGCACGCGGTAGGACAGGCCCAACTGCTTGACGTCGCTCATGCGCTCCAGCGACGTGGTGTAGGCACCGGTGAACTGGTGGTCCAGATTGAACAGGTTGGTGTGCCCGCCCGTGACCGTGAAGCGGTCCTTGCCCGACGACTCCGATCCGCCGTTGGACAACGCCAGCGCGAAGGTCCAGGGGCGCTGCTCCTTGACGCTGATCGTGGCATCGATCTTGTCGGGTTCGTCGGCTTCCTTGATGCCGACCTGGACCTGTTTGTTGGGGTTTTCGTTGGCAATGGCGGTCTGCACGGCCATCTTCTTGAAATTGGGGGTATGGCCCACGCGAAGCTCGGGGACACTGCGGCGGATGTTGCCTTCGTCGTAGAGGCTCGCGCCCTCGATCGTGAGCTTGCTGATCGTGAATTTCACGATGTCCAGCGTGACGGTATCGCCCACCTCTTGAGGCGGCAGGGCCACGCGGTGCAGGCCGAAGCCCTTGGCGCGCAGGGCCTCTTCCAGCGCACTGGTGGCCTTTTGCAACGTATCCATGTTGGCATCGGCGCGCAGGTAGGGCGCCAGAATGCGCGAGGTTTCGCCGTCGCCGAGCGGGTTTTCACCCGTGATCTTGAATCCCTTGATGGCAAAGACCGGAACGGGGGCGGGCGTCAGCGGCGCGGGAGCGGCCGCGGGCGCCTGGGCCCAGGCCGTGCCGGCCAGCCCCGCGAACAGGGCAGCCGCAGCCACCTGCGAACGGCGGAAACCACCGCCGCGCTTGCCTGCACCCACGCACACGCCATTTTTCATCTTGTTATGACCCTCTGAAGCCAGCTCGTACTGGCCGGAAATTCTCGCACCCGCCCGTCGGGTTTGTCACGCGCGGTGACGCGCTTACTTGCACTGGTTGGACGTCTTGATGCCCGAATCGGCCAGCACGCTGACCAGCAAGGGGTTCTTGCTGGTGGGCAGCGGCAGCTTGTCGAACTCGATGAACTTCGGGATCGTGTTCGGCCGGGCGGTGTTCCCGTTGTTGTTGGCAAAACCCGCCTCGCCCTTGCCCAGGTGCAGCACCTCGTTCTTGCTGGCAATTTCGATATGGCCATCGCGCACGAAGACGAAGAGGCCTTCTTCGGTGTCGGCCACGTTGTTGCTTGCAAACAACTTGTCCACCGTGCCCTGCGGTACGTTGAGCTGGTCGGGACGCGGACCTTCGACCGGCGGCGCAGACGGAATCGGCCGGATGCCCGACGGCGTAATGAGAAGCCCCTGCCCTGCCTGCAGAACCTGCATGGCCGTCTGGCCAGGCTGGCCACCGGGCCCCGCGGGCGTGACCGTGAAGGAGCCCAGCCAGGTGAACACGCTCAGGCCGGAGTCCGCGCCACCGGGCTCGCCCGCACAGGCGCCCGTGCAGCTCATGTCCGCGCCCGACCCCCGGATGCCGATGGTGGCGGTGGCGGTACTGAAGCCGACGTTGCGGTTGTTGGCCTTGGCGATCAGGCCGGTCAGCGCACGCACCGAGCCGCGCAGCAGCGACACCAGGAAGCGGCCTTCGCCCGCGTTCTTTTCGTCATAGACGAAGTTGTCGATACGGAACCGGGTGGCCGACCCCAGGGTCATGCGCGAATCGTCGCGGAACACCAGCACGGCGCGCGTTCCGGCGCCGGTTTCCACCATGTCGCCGGGGTAGATGCTGCCGCCGTCCACCAGGCGGCGGCGCTGGCCAGCGCCGTCCACCGCATTGACTTCGCCCTGGGCCTGCAGCACCTTGGCGCTGGCCTGCACGGCGTTGGGACGGGACGTCTCGGACACCTTGGCCGATTCGGTACCGCAATCCTTGGCGCAAAGGCGCGCGTCGAAGTCCGTGCCACGGATACCGATGGTGGCCGTGTTGGTCTGTACGCGGGCTGCGTTGGGCGAACTCTTGGAGATCAGCCCGGTGACCGCGCGAAAGCCGCCACGCACCAGCTGCATCAGCATGCTGTTGTCCGGCGCGTTTTCCTTGAACTGGTACTGCTGCAGCACAAGCTCGGAGTTGGGTCGCACGGTCATGCGGGTGCCATCGGCCATCTTGATGATGGCCGAGGCGCCATCCGCGGTGGTGAGCCGGTCGCCTTCGCGCAGCTCCATGCCCTTGCCCAGGGTCCGGGGGTTTTGGCCCGGCGTTTGCGCAAAACCCACGCCACGCGCAAATTCGACTTCACCGGCAAGCTGGGCATGGCTGGAGAGCGCGGCAAGGAACAGGCAGACCCCCGCTGCTACGGGAACCAGTCGCCTGGATTGGACATGAGGGGCCAGCATCGCAACCTCCGGAAAATCTGCGCGGCAATCGGGGACAAACACATCCGGGCACAGTTGATCGGGCCTCGGAATGCACACTAACGAAATAATACCGGGACTGTAGGGGGTTTTTGCCGCCCCGCATAGGCGCAACGACCCCGGGCTTGAGGGGTGCGGCAGTCAAGCCGTGCGAATTTCACGAACCGCCGGGTTTTAAGCGTCCAGCAGCGCCAGTTTGCGCGCCATCAAGACTTGCGTAGGGGGCAGCAGCGCCGAGACGGCGGCGCACTGTTGCTCATCCGTTTTGCGCTGCGCGGCAGCCCATACCGGCGCCGGGAAATGGCTGTCCCAGGCAAAGCGCGCAATGACGTGCCAGTGAACGTGGGGCACCATGTTGCCCAGCGAAGCGACGTTGATCTTGGCGGGGGTGAGCTGCTCACGCAGCGCCTGCTCCACCGCAACGACCGCATCCATGCAGTACCGGCGCTCGCCTGCCGACAGATCGGAAAACTCCGCGCGGTGCGCATTCCAGATCACACGGTAGAACGCCGGGAATCCGGCCTCGTGGGCATGCACCACGCGCAGGCGGTCGTTGCGCCAGACGACCGCGCCGCCGCCGGTGTCACACAGGCTGCAGCCTGGCGCCTGCACGCTCAAACCAGCACCCGCTCGATGCCGCCCGCATTGGCCGCCTGCACATACTGGGGCATCCAGTCGGCGCCCAGGATCTGCTGGGCCATTTCGACGACGATGTAGTCGGCCTCGAGCAGGCCGTTGTTCAGATCATTGCCATAGCGGCTCAGGCCCTGCAGGCAGCTCGGGCAGCTGGTCAGGATCTTGACGTTGGCGTCACCGGCTGCCTTGCCCGATTCACGCAGTTGGGCTTCGCCCTTGCGCAGTTCCTCTTCCTTGCGGAAGCGCACCTGCGTCGAGATGTCCGGCCGCGTCACGCCCAGCGTGCCCGACTCGCCGCAGCAGCGCTCGTTCTTGAGCACGTTGTCGCCCACCAGCGCCTTCACGGTCTTCATCGGGTCCTGCAGCTTCATGGGGCTGTGGCAGGGGTCGTGGTACAGGTACGCGTCCTTGCCCTGCAGCGTGATGCCTTTTTCGAGCAGGTATTCGTGGATGTCGATGATGCGGCTGCCGGGGAAGATCTTGTCGAACTGGTAACCCTGCAACTGGTCGTAGCAGGTGCCGCAGCTGACCACCACCGTCTTGATGTCCAGGTAGTTCAGCGTGTTGGCGACGCGGTGGAAGAGCACCCGGTTGTCGGTGATCATCTTCTCGGCCTTGTCGAACTGGCCGCTGCCGCGCTGCGGGTAGCCGCAGCACAGGTACCCCGGCGGCAGCACGGTCTGCACACCCGCATGCCACAGCATGGCCTGCGTGGCCAGGCCCACCTGGCTGAAGAGGCGCTCCGAGCCGCAACCCGGGAAATAGAACACCGCCTCGGTCTCGGCCGTGGTGGCCTGCGGGTTGCGGATGATCGGGACGTAGTCCTTGTCCTCGATGTCCAGCAGCGCGCGCGCGGTCTTCTTGGGCAGGCCGGCCGGCATCTTCTTGTTGATGAAGTGGATGACCTGCTCTTTGACGGGGGCACTGCCCACGGTGGCCGGCGGCTGCGCGGTCTGCTTGCGTGCCGCGACGCGCAGCAGTTTGTTCGCCAGGCGCTGCGCCTTGAAGCCCACGTCCACCATGCCCGCGCGCATGGCCTTGATGGTCTGCGGGTTCGTGGCGTTGAGAAAGAACATGGCCGTCGCATTGCCGGGACGGAACGATTTCTGGCCCATCTTGCGCAGCAGGTTGCGCATGTTCATGGACACGTCGCCGAAATCGATCTTCACCGGGCACGGGCTCAGGCACTTGTGGCAGACCGTACAGTGGTCGGCCACGTCCTCGAACTCTTCCCAGTGCTTGATGGACACGCCGCGGCGCGTCTGCTCCTCGTACAGGAAAGCCTCCACCAGCAGCGACGTCGCCAGGATCTTGTTGCGCGGGCTGTACAGCAGGTTGGCACGCGGCACGTGCGTGGCGCACACCGGCTTGCACTTGCCGCAGCGCAGGCAGTCCTTGACGCTGTCGGCAATCGCGCCGATGTCCGATTGCTGCATGATCAGCGACTCGTGGCCCATGAGGCCAAAGCTGGGCGTGTACGCGTTCGTCAGGTCGGCAAACAGGGAACCTTCGGCCGGCTGCGCCTCGCGCAGCAGCTTGCCCTTGTTGAAGCGGCCCTGCGGGTCCACGCGGCGCTTGTAGTCGGTGAACGGCGCCAGTTCCTCGTCGCTCAGGAATTCGAGCTTGGTGATGCCGATGCCGTGTTCGCCCGAGATCACGCCGTCCAGGCTGCGGGCCAGCACCATGATGCGCTTGACCGCCTCGTGCGCGGTCTGCAGCATCTCGTAGTCGTCGCTGTTGACCGGGATGTTGGTGTGCACGTTGCCGTCGCCCGCGTGCATGTGCAGCGCAACCCAGACACGGCCCTTGAGCACGCGCTTGTGGATGGCATTGCATTCGTCCAGCACGGGCTGGAACGCGGCGCCGGCAAAGATACCGGCCAGCGGCGCGCGCAGCTGCGTTTTCCAGCTGGCGCGCAGCGAATGGTCCTGCAGCTGCGGGAACAGCGTGTCCACGCCGGCCAGCCAGCCCTGCCAGAGCGCGCGCACTTCGCGCACCAGCGTCACGGCCTGGGCCACGCGGTCTTCCAGCAGCTCGGCCGACGGGATTTCGCTGGCGTCGTCGCTCTTGCCCAGCGGCAGGTTTCCGCGCGTGAAGAACGATTCCAGTTCGTCAGCCAGGCGGATCTTGTTGCGCAGGCTCAGCTCGATGTTGATGCGCTCGATGCCATCGGTGTATTCGGCCATGCGCGGCAGCGGGATCACCACGTCCTCATTGATCTTGAACGCGTTGGTGTGGCGGCTGATGGCGGCCGTGCGCTTGCGATCCAGCCAGAATTTCTTGCGCGCCTCGGGGCTCACGGCCACGAAGCCTTCGCCGCTGCGGGAGTTGGCCAGGCGCACCACCTCGGACGTGACGCGGGCCACGGCATCAGCGTCGTCACCCGCGATATCCCCGATCAGCACCATCTTGGGCAGGACCGCGCGCTTGCTCTTGGTCGTGTAGCCCACGGCTTTCAGGTACCGGTCGTCCAGATGCTCCAGGCCCGCCAGCAACACGCCGCTGCGCCTCTGCTCGGCGAACATCAGGTCCTTGATCTCGACGATGCTGGGCACGGCGTCGCGCGCATTGCCGAAGAATTCCATGCACACCGTGCGCGTGTGCGCGGGCATGCGGTGCACGATCCAGCGGCCGCTGGTGATCAGGCCGTCACAGCCTTCTTTCTGGATGCCGGGCAAACCCGACAGGAACTTGTCGGTCACGTCCTTGCCCAGGCCTTCCTTGCGGAAGGTCTTGCCCGGGATGTCCAGCCGCTCGGTTCGCACCGGCGTGCGGCCGTCCGGGCCAAAGTACTTGAGCTCGAAGCTGGCCACCTCGGCGTCGTGGATCTTGCCCAGGTTGTGGTCCAGGCGCGTGACTTCCAGCCACTGCGCATCGGGCGTCACCATGCGCCAGGACACCAGGTTGTCCAGCGCCGTTCCCCAGAGCACAGCTTTCTTGCCGCCCGCGTTCATCGCGATATTGCCGCCAATGCACGATGCCTCGGCCGACGTCGGGTCCACCGCAAACACAAAGCCGCCACGCTCGGCGGCGTCGGCCACGCGCTGCGTGACCACGCCGGCCTCGGTCCAGATCGTGGGCACGGGGTGATCGACGCCGGGGATCGAGAACATCTCGACCTCGGTCATGGCCTCGAGCTTTTCGGTGTTGATGACCGCGCTCTTCCAGGTCAGCGGGATGGCGCCGCCCGTGTAGCCCGTGCCACCCCCTCGCGGAATGATGGTCAGGCCCAGCTCGATGCAGCACTGCACTAGCACGGCCATTTCGGCTTCGGTGTCGGGCGTGAGCACCACGAACGGATATTCCACGCGCCAGTCGGTCGCATCGGTCACGTGCGACACACGGGACAGACCATCGAATTTGATGTTGTCACGCGCGGTGAACTTGCCCAGCAGCTTCTGCGCGCGGCGGCGCAATGCAGCGGTTTCCTCGAACGCGGCGGAGAACGATTCGATCGCCCGGTTGGCGGCCGCCAGCAGTTCGGCCACCAGTGCGTCGCGCGCAGTGTCCGCGCCGGGCGTGCGGCGCCGGTCGACCTCGGCAAGCCTGTGGCGCAATGCGTCCACCAGCTGGCCACGGCGCCTGGGGTTGTCCAGCAGGTCGTCCTGCAGGTAGGGGTTGCGCTGCACGACCCAGATGTCGCCCAGCACCTCGTACAGCATGCGCGCCGACCGACCGGTATGACGCTCTTCGCGCAGGTGGTTCAGGACGTCCCACGCCCGGGACCCCAGCAAGCGGATCACGATCTCGCGGTCGGAGAACGAGGTGTAGTTGTAGGGGATTTCACGCAGGCGCGGTGCGTCGTCGACCGCGGCCATGAGCTGGTTGAGCGTGGTGGGTGCGTTCATCGGGCTTCTGGTTGTGCTCAGCCAGAACGGCAACCCGGCTGAAGGCAGATGTTACCGCAGCGCACCAATTCAGGTCGCAAACGGGACACAAGCCGCTCAGGGCTCATGGAAATCCCGCTTGCCGGACTTTCACGCGGTACGTTAAATCCGTTGTCACAAATTCATCGTAATCTCGCCCGTCCAATTCAGGAGCTCACGCAATATGAAACTGCAACTTTCTGCCGCGGCACTTGCTGCCGTGCTTGCTTTCCCCGTACAGGCCCAGACCGAAGTCCAGTGGTGGCATTCCATGGGCGGTGCCCTGGGTGAATGGGTCAACGACCTGGCCAAGGATTTCAACGCAAGCCAAAAGGATTACAAGGTCACGCCCACGTTCAAGGGCAGCTATGCCGAATCCATGACGGCCGGCATCGCCGCCTACCGCGCCGGCAACGCGCCGCACATGATCCAGGTGTTCGAGGTGGGCACGGCCACCATGATGGCGTCCAAGGGCGCGATCGTGCCGGTGGCCAAGGTCATGAACGAAGCGGGCCTGAAGTTCGACCCCAGCATCTACGTGCCCGCCGTAGCCGGCTACTACACGGCCCCCAACGGCGAAATGCTGAGCTACCCGTTCAACAGTTCCACGCCGGTCTTCCACTACAACAAGGACGCATTCAAGGCCGCCGGCCTGGACCCGGAAAAGCCGCCCACGACCTGGCCGGAAGTGGCGCTGGCCGCTGCCAAGTTGAAGGCGTCGGGCCACAAGTGCCCGTTCACCACGAGCTGGATCAGCTGGACACAGCTGGAAAGCTTCTCGGCCTGGCACAACGTGCTGTACGCCACCAAGAACAACGGCTTCGGCGGCACCGACACGCGCCTGGCGTTCAACAGCCCGCTGCACGTGCGCCACATCGAGAACCTGGCCAACATGGCCAAGAGCGGCCTGTTCGTCTACAAGGGCCGCGACAACAAGGCCGACGCCACGTTCGTGTCGGGCGAGTGCGCGATGGCCACGGGTTCGTCAGCCCTGGCCGGCAGCGTCAAGCGCAACGGCAAGTTCGGCTATGGCATCGGCACCCTGCCTTACTACCCGGACGTTCCGGGTGCGCCGCTGAACACCGTGATTGGTGGCGCCAGCATCTGGGTGATGGCCGGCAAGAAGCCGCAGGAATACAAGGCCGTGGCCGCGTTCCTGAGCTACCTGTCCAAGCCTGAAGTGGCCGCAGCCAGCCACCAGCGCACCGGCTACCTGCCGGTGACCAAGGCGTCGTTCGATCTGACCGACAAGTCGGGCTTCTACAAGCAGAACCCCGGCTATGACGTGTCGGTCAACCAGATGGTGCGCAAGACCACCGAAAAGTCGCGCGGCGTGCGCTTGGGCAACTTCGTGCAGATCCGCACCATCATCGATGAGGAACTCGAAGGTGTCTGGCAAGGCAACAAAGCGCCCAAGGAAGCTCTGGACAACGCCGTCAAGCGCGGCAACGAGCAGCTGGAGCGCTTCCAGAAAGCAAACAAGGCTTAAACTGCCCCGGCAACATAGCTGAAGGACAGGGCCCCGCAAGGGGCCTTGTCCGTATGAGCCCTCATGGAAAAACGAGTCACTTTCAAATCCACCTGGCTGCCCTGGCTGCTGATCGCGCCGCAGATGGCGGTCATCTTGGTGTTCTTTTTCTGGCCGGCGGGCCAGGCGCTGTACCAGAGCGTGCTGCAGGAAGACGCCTTTGGCGCCACGCGCGAATTCGTCGGCCTGGACAACTTCAAGCGCCTCTTCGCCGACCCGTCCTACCTGGATTCGTTCCGCATCACGGCGGTGTTCTCGGCGCTGGTGGCGGTGGGCGGCCTGGCACTGTCGCTTCTGCTAGCCGTCATGGCCAACCGCGTGGTGCGCGCCGCGGGCCTGTACAAAACGCTGCTGATCTGGCCCTATGCGGTGGCGCCCGTCGTGGCCGGCGTGCTGTGGCTCATGATGTTCGCGTCGCCCTATGGTGTCATCCGCTATGCGCTGCACGCCATCGGGTTTGAATGGGACCACGTGCTCAACGGCAACCATGCCATGGCGCTGATCGTGATGGCGTCCATCTGGAAGTACATCTCGTACAACTTCCTGTTCTTCCTGGCCGGGCTGCAGTCCATCCCGCATTCGCTGATCGAGGCCGCGACCATTGACGGCGCCACGCCCTGGAAGCGCTTCTGGAGCATCGTGTTCCCGCTGCTGTCGCCCACCACCTTCTTCCTGCTGGTCATCAACGTGGTGCACGCGTTCTTTGAAACGTTTGCCATCGTCGACGCGGCTACCAACGGCGGCCCGGGCAAGGACACGTCCATCCTGGTCTACAAGGTCTACTACGACGGCTTCAAGGCCATGGACATCAACGGCTCGGCCGCGCAGTCGGTGATCCTGATGCTCATCGTCATCGCGCTCACGGTCATCCAGTTCAAGTTCGTCGAGAAGAAGGTGCACTACTGACATGATCCAGCGCAACCCCATCCTCGACTTCATCTCGCACGCCATCCTCATCCTGGGGGTGATCGTGGTGTTTTTTCCGATCTACGTCACCTTCGTCGGCTCCACCCAGACGGCAGCGCAGATCCTCAGCAGTAACCCCATCTCGCTGATACCGGGCAGCAACTTCCTGGAAAGCTACCGCTTTGCGCTTTTCGGTGGCAAGACCGAGGCCGGCGCCACGGTCGCGCCAGCCCTGCCGATGATGGGCATCAGCCTGGCCAGCGCGCTGATCATCGCGGTGGGCAAGATCGCGATCTCGCTGCTGTCGGCGTTTGCCATCGTGTACTTCCGCTTTCCGTTCAAGAACCTTGTGTTCTGGATGATCTTCGTCACGCTCATGCTGCCCGTGGAGGTGCGCATCGGCCCCACGTATGAAGTCATCTCGGACCTGCGCATGCTCAACTCGATGGCGGGGCTCACGGTTCCGCTGATCGCGTCGGCGACGGCCACCTTCCTGTTCCGCCAGTTCTTCATGACTGTGCCGGACGAACTGGTGGAGGCGGCCCGTATCGACGGCGCCGGTCCCATGCGGTTCTTCAAGGACGTCCTGCTGCCATTGTCCAAGACGTCCATGGCCGCGCTGTTCGTCATCCAGTTCATCTACGGCTGGAACCAGTACCTGTGGCCGCTGCTGGTCACGACCGATGAATCCATGTACCCCATCGTCATGGGCATCAAGCGCCTGATCTTTGGCGAGGTGTACATCGAATGGAACGTGGTCATGGCCACCGCCATCCTGGCGATGCTACCGCCCGCCGTGGTGGTCATGCTCATGCAGAAGTGGTTCGTCAAGGGCCTGGTCGATACCGAAAAGTAAAAGAGAAGAAACATGGCATCCATCACCCTCAACAACGTCATCAAGAAGTACGGCAAGGGCAAGCACGAGTTGCAGGTCATCCACGGTGTCAGCGCCGCCATCAAGGATGGCGAGTTCATCGTCATCGTGGGGCCGTCAGGCTGCGGCAAGTCGACCCTGCTGCGCATGGTCGCGGGGCTGGAAGAGATTTCAGGCGGCGACATCTCCATCGGCAACCGCGTCGTGAACGACCTGGAGCCCGCCGAGCGCGACATCGCCATGGTGTTCCAGAACTACGCGTTGTACCCGCACATGAGCGTCTTCGAGAACATGGCCTATGGCCTGAAGATCAAGAAGATGCCGGCCGACGAGATCAAGGCCCGCGTCGACAAGGCGGCCAGGATCCTGGAGCTGGGCCACCTGCTGGACCGCAAGCCCCGCCAGTTGTCGGGCGGCCAGCGCCAGCGCGTGGCCATGGGCCGCGCCATCGTTCGCCAGCCGCAGGTGTTCCTGTTCGATGAACCGCTGTCCAACCTGGACGCCAAGCTGCGCGCGCAGACCCGGCTCGAGATCCAGAAGCTGCATCGCGAACTCGGCATCACCAGCCTGTTTGTGACGCACGACCAGGTCGAGGCCATGACGCTGGCGCAGCGCATGATCGTCATGAACGCCGGCAACATGGAACAGTTCGGCACACCCGAAGAGGTCTACCACCGGCCGGCCACCACGTTCGTGGCCAGCTTCATTGGCTCGCCACCGATGAACCTCCTGAAGAACGCGCCCGACGGCCGCCCCGGTGTCATCACCGGCATCCGGCCCGAACACCTGGAAGTCGGTGACCATGGCTGGCCCGTGCGTGTGGAAACCGTGGAGCTTCTGGGCGCCGAACGGCTGGTATACGGTCGCCTGGGCGACGAGCAGGTCATCGTGCGCATCGACGAAGGCGCCCCCTCGCCAGCGCCTGAAAGCACGATTCATGTACGCCCCGACGACGGGCGCCTGCACTACTTCGACGCCGCTTCCGGCAAGCGGATCTGATGGCCCCCTGGCCATATCCGCGCTGGATCGCGCATCGTGGCGCGGGCAAGCTCGCACCCGAAAACACCCTGGCCGCGTTCCGCCTGGGCGCGGCCCACGGCTACCGGATGTTCGAATGCGACGTCAAGCTGTCGGCCGACGGCGTTCCCTTTCTGCTGCATGACGCGACGCTGGAGCGCACGACCAACGGACGCGGCACGGCTGGGGACCATCCGTGGGGCGAGCTGGCCCGGCTGGACGCGGGCGCCTGGCATTCGCGGGCCCACGCGGGCGAACCCGTGCCCACCCTGGAGAATCTGGCGCGCTTTTGCATCGCCAATGGCTACTTCCTGAACATCGAAATCAAGCCTACGCCGGGTGTGGAGCGTCAGACCGGCGAGGTCGTGGCGCACCACGCCCGGCAGTGGTGGCAGGGGCAGGCGGTGCCACCGCTGCTCACCTCATTCCGGCCGGAGTCGCTGGAGGGCGCCCGCAACGCTGCACCCGAGCTTCCACGGGGCCTGCTGCTGGATACGCTGTGGGACGGCTGGCTCGACATGGCGCTGGCCCTGCAGTGCACGGCGATCGTGTGCAATCACGCCTTGTGGGATGCCGTCACGGTGGCGCAGGTGCGAAGCAGGGGTTTGCGCACGCTGAGCTATACGGTCAATGACGACTGGGCGGCCCGGCGGCTGATCGCCCTGGGAACGGACGGCATCATCACGGACCGCGTGGATCTGTTCGCGCCGGCATCCTGAAATTGGTCAAAAAGATTACAAAAATCTGACTTATTGATTACTTTTTATTGAATTTTTTTGCTGTAACAGCCTGACTGCTTCTATAGTCCCGGCCATCCCTTTTGCGCCGGAGACTGCTCATGGCCCGTTCTCGCAACCTTGCTGCCATTCTGTGCGGACTGCTGCTGTCCACTGCCGTTGTGGCCCAGTCCAATACTCTCCGGATCGGCGTGATCGGCCCCTTTACGGGCCCCTCGGCAGATTTCGGCGTGCCGATGCTCAACGGCATCAGGCTGGCTGTCGACGAAATCAACGCGGTCGGTGGCTATCTGGGACGACCCCTTGAACTCATCGTCAAGGATGATGTGGGCAATCCGGACGAAGGTTTGCGGCAAAGCAGGATGCTGGTCACCGAAAAGGTTCATGCCGCCGTGGGATTTTGCAACACGGGTGTGGCGGCCAAATCCATTGACGTGTTCCAGGCGGCCAAACTGCCCTTGATCATTCCCTGCGCAACCGGCTCGCCGTTAACAACACGGTTTGCAGCACCCGACAGTTACATATTCCGGACCTCGGCACGCGACGCAATTCAGGCTCCCTTCGTCGTGGACGACATCGTCCGGCGAGGCTGGACCAAAGTGGCGATCTTCGCGGACACCACCGGCTACGGCGAGGCCGGCCTGAAGGATGTGCAGGCCGCGCTGGCCGCCAAAAATCTGAAGCCCGTTTACGTGGCCCGCTTTGCACTCGGCGTGCAGAACCTCAGTACAGAGCTGAAAGCGGCGCGCGACGCCGGCGCCAACGTGGTGTTCAGCTACACCGTCGGCCCGGAGAACGCCGTCATTGCCAATGGCCGCAAGGAACTGGGCTGGCGCGTGCCGCAGGTCGGCGCCTGGCCCCTGTCATTCCCCTTCTTCATTGACGGCGCCAGGGAAGCCGGCGACGGCGCGCTGATGGCCCAGACCTTCATTGCCGAACCCAGCAACGAGCGCCGCGCAGCCTTCCTCGCGGCGTATGCACGAAAGTACCAGGCCCGGCGCATCCCGGTCCCGATGGCCGCGGCGCAGGCTTACGACAGCACGTACCTCCTGATGTATTCGCTGTTTGGCCTGCGCGATGGCAATGTCAGCGGCCCCGTCATCAAGGCAGCACTGGAGAACATGGCCCGGACCTACTACGGCGTTGTGGCAACGTATGAAAAGCCGTTCAGCCTGAACGACAAGGACGCCATCAGCCAGAACATGCTGGTCATGGGCATGGTGAAAAACGGCGCCGTCACCTTCGCCTACCCCGAAGACGCCAAGCGCAACCTGTTCGTCCAGCGCAAGCGGTAGCCCGAAGGCCTGGCCGGCTAGCGCAGGTCGCCGGCGAGCGATGCCATCGTTTCCGCGGGGATGGTCAGGTGTGCGGGATAGTGGCGGTGGTCGCACCCCAGCCTGGCGCTCGCGCCCGCCTTGATCGCCAGACACACGGCGGGCGGGAATTCAAACCGCACGAAATGCACTGCCGACGTCTTGTCTTCCGTCTCGCGGTCCAGGTCCTCGTCGGCAATGGCGTACACACGTTCGTGGCCTTCCACCTCGACGAACATGCGGTCTTCCACACCTATCAACCGGGCCAGCTCGCGCTTGCGCTCGTTGACGTCAGGGTATTCGATCATCATGGTGGCTTTCCAGTTGGTGCCGTCGGGCACCAGGGGCGCGTAGGCCTCGATCTCCTGGTCGATGCCTTCTTCCTCGAAGATCTTCTCGATGCGAAGCATCTCCTGGATCTGGTAGCGCATGGTGAGCTCGCTTTCGAAGTTCAGCGTGATGTGCTCGCCCAGGTGTACCGTGCGCTGCTTGCGGTGCGCCACGACCTCGCCCTTGTGTTGTTTGCGGTACTTGCTGTAGGCCTCCAGGGTCATGAGGCTGTCGCGGGTGATTTTGCCGGTCAGTTGCATCGTCTTCAATCCATGCCGTAGGCCATGCGCACCAGCGTGATCGGGTGCGCCTGCGGGGGGGCGCCGAGTTGGTTGACGTGAAAGCCCTGGGCGATGTGATGGCCGCCCAGCGGACAATCGGAGCTGATGTAGTCCGGCAGCCCCGGCGGGCTCGCCACGGACCCGTCCTCGGCCTTGCCGGAACCGGGATGGTCGGCCATCTTCCTGAACAGCGGCTTGCCGATCTTCAGCGCCACCGGGTGGTAGGCCTTCTTGACGCCGAAGGTGCCGGCGTGGCCGGTGCAGCGCTCGTTGGTCTGCACCCAGGTGCCGGGAATCATCTTCAGCATTTCCTCGGTCTTCTTGCCGATGTTCTGCACACGCCCGTGGCACGGAATCTGGTAGCTGATGCGCCCCAGCGGCCGGGTGAACGTGGTCTGCAGAAGGCCGTCGCGCTTGCGGGCCATGAGGTATTCGAACGGGTCCCACATCGCGTCCTTGACGCGCTGCACGTCTTCGTCGCCGGGGTAGATGAGCGGCAGCTCCTGCTTGAACATCAGCGTGCAGCTGGGCACGGCGCTCAGGATGGCGTAGCCGTCACGCGCATAGCAGGCCAGCACGGGAATGTTGGCTTCCTTGCTGGCGTTCACGGAGTCCAGGTCGCCGAGCTCGAGCTTGGGCATGCCGCAGCACTTTTCCTTGTCGACCAGGACGTAGGGAATCTGGTTGTGGTCCAGCACCTTGAGCAGGTCATGACCGATGCCGGGCTCGTTGTAGTTGACGTAGCAGGTGGAATAAATGGCCACTTTGCCCGGCGTGCGCTGGCCGTCGCGCACGGGGTGGGCCGCCGATGCCTGCGCGCCGGAGCGGAATTTGCGGCTGGCCAGCTCGGGCAGCCAGGCGTCCTTGTGCACGCCCAGCAGGCTTTCCATGGCGCCCCGCGCGGCCTGGGTGCGGTTCACCGCATTGGCGATCTGGACCACGACCGGTATGCCGGCGAACTGGCCGTGCACGTCGGTGGAAGCCAGGAATTTCTCGCCGGCCGTGACCTCGCCCTTTTTGAACTTGATGGCCTTGGCCCGCAACATCGTGTGGGGGAAATCCAGGTTCCACGGGTGCGGTGGCACGTAGGGGCACTTGGTCATGTAGCACAGGTCGCACAGGTAGCACTGGTCCACGACCTTCCAGAAGTCCTGCTTGTCCACGCCGTCCAGCTCACCGGTCTTGCCTTCGTCCACCAGGTCGAACAGCGTGGGGAACGAGCCGCACAGGCTGACGCAGCGGCGGCAACCATGGCAGATGTCGAAGATGCGCTCCATCTCGGTGAACGCGGACTCCTCGCTCCAGAAATCGGCGTTCTTCCAGTCCAGCGGATGGCGTGTGGGCGCCTCAAGGCTGCCTTCTCGTACGGTCATGGCAAGGTCCTTATGCACGGTTGCATGCACGCTCTGATCCAGTGCCACCGCGGAACCGGCTCCGCCGGGCCGCTGGTGGCGCCCCCTTGAGGGGGAGGCGGCCAAAGGCCGCTTCGGGGGAGGGCCTAATCCACCAACTCGTTCAACGCCTTCTGATAGCGGTTGGCGTGCGAACGCTCCGCCTTGGCCAGCGTCTCGAACCAGTCGGCGACTTCGTCGTGGCCTTCCTCGCGCGCGGTCTTGGCCATGCCGGGGTACATGTCGGTGTACTCATGGGTCTCGCCGGCCACGGCGGCCTTGAGGTTGTCGCGCGTGCTGCCGATCGGCAGGCCCGTGGCCGGATCCCCGCACTGCTCCAGCCATTCCAGGTGGCCGTGGGCATGGCCTGTTTCGCCTTCGGCCGTGGAACGGAACAGCGCCGCCACGTCGTTCTGGCCTTCAATGTCAGCCTTGTTTGCGAAATAAAGGTAGCGACGGTTGGCCTGGGATTCACCGGCGAATGCGGCTTTCAGGTTCTCTTCCGTCCTGGAGCCTTTGAGTGCTGCCATGGGATATCTCCTTCGTGGGTTGAACAAAAGACACGGGTGCCTTGATCAGGAACTGGCCAAAGACCTGCGCAGGGTAGTGCGGATAGAGGCGCGCGTCTAATTGGCTGCGTCAATTCAATGCATCGCATTTGGCTATTTCGAATACTTGGGGCACCCTGAAAATTACGTTATAGTAAATTCATTACGCAATAGTAAATTGCATCTCAACAGGAGACCCGCATGTCCGCCGTGCTCAAAGACCCCGCCTCACTGCCCGCGCCTGCCCCCATTCACCAGTTGCACCACTACGCCTACCGCGCGAAGGATGCCGAGGAAACGCGCCACTTCTATGAAGACATCCTGGGCCTGCCGCTGTACCACATCATCCAGAGCGACGTGGTGCCCAGCACCGGCGAGTACTGCCCCTACACGCACTTTTTCTTCCGACTGCAGGACGGTTCGTTCATTGCGTTTTTCGACCTGGGCAACGACGAGGCCGCCCTGCCCTCGCCCAACACGCCGCTGTGGGTCAACCACATCTCGTTCCGGGTGGATTCCGTGCAGGCCCTGACGGACATGAAGGCACGCCTGGAAGCCCACGGCATCGAGGTGCTGGGCATCACCGACCATCACATTTTTGACAGCATCTATTTCTTCGACCCCAACGGCGTGCGGCTGGAGCTGACCGCGCAGCGGGCCGACGAATTCCAGATGCTGCAGGAAAGCAAAACGGCCCATGCCCGCCTGCGCGAATGGACCGCGCGAAAGGAGCAGTGGCGCCGCGATCGGGCTGAGGGCAAGGCCGACGGCACCCTGAAGCCCCAGCAAAACGACCGTCCCGAATACACCGCCAAAAAATAAGCTGACGCTGCGGGAGCGCCCGCGGCCTGCAGAGACAGGAGACACCATGGCCTACGAACACACCACGTTCAGCAATGGCTACGAATTTGCACAGGGCAAGGGCTACGTGCTGCCGGAATACCCCTTTGTGCCACCACCGGAGCTCAGCCGCGGCGGCCAAGGCCATGCGCCCGTTGTCATCGTGGGCGGCGGCATCACGGGCCTGACCCTGGCCTGCGCGCTGGCCTGCCACGGCGTGGCCGCCGTGCTGCTGGATGAAGACAACACCGTGGGTGTGAAAGGCGCATCGTCCCGCGGCATCTGCTACACGCAGCGGTCACTGGAGATCTTTCACCGGCTGGGGGTGTACGAGCCCATCGCCGCCAAGGGCATCCAGTGGAGCGTGGGCCGCACGTTCGCCGGCAACGACGAGGTCTATTCGTTCGACCTGAAGCAGCAAAGCGCCTACAACCTGTCCACGCAGCCGCCCTTCATCAACATCCAGCAGTTCTACATCGAAGCCTTCCTGGTGGACCGCGTCATGCAGTTGGGCCACGTGGACCTGCGCTGGCGCAACCGGGTGACCGCGTTCACGCAGGATGCAGACGGCGCCACGCTGAGCGTCACCACGCCGGCGGGCGACTACCGGCTGCGGGCCGACCACGTCATTGATGCGACCGGTTCGCGCAGCCCGTTCCGTGACTGGTGCAAGGCGTCCATCACCGCCAAAAAGGGCGACGACCGCTGGTGCATTGCCGACGTGCGGTTCACCAAGCATCCACCGGTGGAACGCCACACCTGGATCGAAGCGCCGTTCAACGAAAACCGCGCCGTGTGGCAGCACCTGATGGGCGACGACGTCTGGCGCATCGACTACCAGATGGCGCCCGACGCGGACCCGTCCTGGGTAAGCCGCGAGGACGTGGTGCGCGAGCGGCTGGCGCGCCAGTTCGGCCCGGATTGCGGGGTGGAGATCGTCTGGGTCGGTCCCTATGCCTACCGCAGTGAATGCATCGACCAGATGCGCCACGGCCGCGTGTTCTTCATGGGTGACGCGGCCAAGGTCGTGAGCCCCTTTGGCGCGCGCGGCGGAAACACCGGCATTGCCGATGCCGACAACCTGGCGTGGAAGCTGGCCGCCGTGCTGCAGGGCCGCGCCGCGCCCGAGTTGCTGGACAGCTACCACCAGGAACGCCACGAGGCCGCCACGCAGAACGTGCGCGTGACCAACCGCACGGCCCGCTTCCTGCGGCCGGCCGACGGCATGGAGCGGGTCTTCCGCGACGCCGCGATCGGCCTGGCCCGTGAGCACCTGTTTGCGCGGCAGTTCGTCAACACCGGACGCATGGCCATCGCCAACCCGTACACGCAGTCCAGCGCCTGTGAGGCCACGGGCGGCCTGCCCGTGCAGAACGTGGCCTTCCAGTGGGCGGACGGCAGCGCGGGCACGGTCAACGACCTGCTGCGCTGGGCGGACGGGCACCTGCTGGTGCTGGCGTTCGGCGGCCTTGGCCGCGAGGCGCAGCGCCGCCTGGCCGCGCTGGGCGCGTCGGCGCCCGTGCGCTGCGTGCAGGTGCTGGACGCCCA
>JAYRLC010000095.1:0-3282 GCA_041905405.1 Ramlibacter sp.
GTGAACCTGGCGCCAGCCGACCTGCCCAAGGATTCCGGCCGCTTCGACCTGCCGATCGCCCTGGGCATCCTGGCGGCCAGCGGGCAGATCGACGCGGCCAAGCTGGCGGGCCATGAATTTGCCGGCGAGCTGTCGCTGTCCGGCGAGCTGCGGCCCGTGCGCGGCGCGCTGGCCATGAGCTTGGCGCTGCACCAGCGCGGGACGCACGACACGCGGCTGGTGCTGCCCACCGCCAGCGCGCAGGAAGCGGCGCTCGTGCCCGGCGCTCATGTCTATGGCGCAAAACACCTGCTGGATGTGGTGCAGCAGTTCGTGCCGGACCCGGCGGACACGCCGATCGGCGATGGCTGGGCCCGCGTCACCGCCAGCCCGCCGGGGGCCGCGCCCGCCTATGCCGATCTGGCCGACGTCAAGGGCCAGGCCGCCGCCAAGCGCGCGCTGGAGATCGCCGCCGCCGGCGGCCACAGCCTGCTCATGATGGGGCCACCCGGCGCGGGCAAGTCCATGCTGGCGCAGCGCTTTGCCGGGCTGCTGCCGCCGATGCCGGTGGACGAGGCGCTGGAAAGCGCGGCGGTCGCGTCGCTGGCGGGCTGCTTTGCGCTGCCGCGCTGGGGCCAGCGGCCCACCCAGGCCCCGCACCATTCGGCCAGCGCCGTGGCGCTGGTGGGCGGCGGGTCGCCGCCACGGCCGGGTGAGATCTCGCTCGCGCACCACGGCGTGCTGTTCCTGGATGAATTTCCGGAGTTCGCCCGCGCCGCGCTGGAGGCGCTGCGCGAGCCGCTGGAGACGGGCCACATCACGATCTCGCGCGCGGCGCGGCGCGCGCAATTCCCAGCGCGGTTCCAGTTGGTGGCGGCCATGAACCCCTGCCCCTGCGGCCACCGGGGCTCCACGCTCAAGGCCTGCCGCTGCACGCCCGACCAGGTCGCGCGCTACCAGGGCAAATTGAGCGGCCCGCTGCTGGACCGCATCGACCTGCATATAGAAGTAGCGGCCATCGCGCCCGACGCGCTGCTGGGTGCGCCGCCCGGCGAATCGACCGCCGCCATCCGCGAACGCTGCGCCGCCGCGCGCGAACGCGCGGTGCAACGCCAGGGGCACGCCAACCAGGCGCTGCAGGGCGCGGACATCGACACGCATGCGGCGCTGGATGATGCGGCACGGCGGTTCCTGAACGCCGCGGCGACCAAGCTGGGCTGGAGTGCGCGGGCCACGCACCGCACGCTGAAGGTCGCCCGCACCATCGCCGACCTGGCGGACGCACCACGGGTGCAGGCGGCGCATGTGGCGGAGGCGGTGCAGTACCGGCGGGCATTGAGCGGTGCGCATCAGGCCTGAGCGGTGATCATTTGTGCTTTGCTCCGCTAGGTCGGCAAAGAGAGGGGAGGCTTATACCCCGGATCGGGGCACGCGCAGCGCAGTTGGGGATTTTGGGCAGCATGGCGCCAAATAGCCTGACGGGGCGATCTGCAAGACTTTGCAGATCGACTCAACCCCGTAGGCGTGCGGATGCTGATCGAGAAAGCCTTTTAGAACTTCAGACGGCGGTCGAGCTCCTTGGGCGAAAGATGCGCTAGCCAATTTCAGTGGCTCATTGGCCTTGCACAGATCCTTGACCTCGCGTTCCAGGTCGTTCGACGCCCGACACCAGCACTGGGGACGGATTCTTCAAGTCTTATAAGATGTTTCGCTGTGATGTCACTGCGACCGCCAACCACGGCGCGAACCGGACGAAGACTAGCGGTTCAGCCAGAACCGCCGATCTGTCATCTTTCGATCCTCGGAGAGTTGTGCAAAATGCGCGGCGGTCTTCATACCCATTTCGCCTTTGTATGGGATACCGCCATGGCAATCGTAAAAAACAATTTGCGCTACGCTGATCCCGGGATAGAGAACGAGCGGCACCTCGCCAAGATTTAATAGCTCCAAAGTGATGCTTCCGACGAAGCCTGGATGAACCGCCGTGGCGGTGGCAATCACCAAACCCGCGCGTCCCCATTGAGATCGCGATGTAACGGAGGCAGCTACCGAGGTTGGAAGCCGGAAATACTCTAACGTCCCTGCAAGCACGAGTTCGTGCGGATGCAGGTAAAAGGGCTCTGTGAAGTTGACGTGGTGCTTCGTCTGATAGCGCTGACCGCGAACATCTCCTGAGGCAGGGTCGAGCTTGTCTAGGTTCCCCCGCTTCGTTACGACGAAGTCATTCCCCAGACGAATATCAATAGACGCCTCATTCACCTGCTGATCTTTGTTCAGCAGAGGATCGACAATGAGCCGCTCCTCTAGTTTTGGGTGTTCGAGGAGCTTGATTAACTCTTTGTGTCCGATAACGCTCATGGGGTGGTCCGAGCTTTGCGGGCTGCTTCCTCTCGCGTCACGTGATCGTCGTACTTATTTCTAAGCAGGACGTATTCCGTGGCTAGGAGGGTCTGGAGGTGTAGCTTTTCGACATGCTTGAGACTCAACGGCTCGTCAGATGCTGCATCGATGCCCCGCATCTTGTAAATCCATGCCGCCAGAAGCGGGCTACGAGGGTCAACGGTCACCGGAGACAGGGGTGCTCCCACCTCATTTGGGGGGACGCCTAGCTCCAGTCGAGCAATCATTTCATCCAGCTGCCCGTATGCAGTCGCCTCATCGTACCCAAGCAGTTTGCACTCCCTTTTTACAAATTCGAGTGCAAGGGGAAGGCTACTTTTTAGGACCCACTCATAAGCGATTCGGTTATGCGCTTTGTCGTTGATCGCAGCATCATCGCTAGTTGTTGCAACGATCTCCCGAGCATGCTGGACAAACGCGTCCATTGCCGGAAGGTATTTTTTGACGCATTCGCCAGAACAGGAAAGCAGACTTTTAAGAGAGCCTCGTTCATCGAGGACTTGCAGCATCACCCGCATCCGAAGGCGCGACGGGGGGTACCATTCGTCGCCTGTGGGCGGCGAGTCCCAGCTCCCATCCCATAGCAACTCGTACATCGCGAACAGGGCGCTTGGTCCGAAGATCAGTGCACCGACAACATCTGAGACAAGCTCTTGGATGGCTCGTTTCCGAATCTCAAGGACCTGACGAGTAAGGTTGGTGGTTAGCTCCAGCTCCCGTGTTTTCAGCGCCGAATTCTTCACAACCAGTTCTGCGACGAACTTTTGCACAGAAGCATGTGCCGTCGCTTGTGGCGCACTTGTATGCCCTTGCGCTTCTTCCCACGCCAGAAATTCGTCGGCGATGGGGTGCCCTAACTCATGACCAAAGATTGCGTGAGCAAGCAGGTTGTCACGTTCAATA
>JAYRLC010000055.1:0-19664 GCA_041905405.1 Ramlibacter sp.
TGGTGGCCTGGGGCGGAATCGAACCACCGACACGCGGATTTTCAATCCGCTGCTCTACCAACTGAGCTACCGGGCCGTGAGCCAGCGATTATACATCACCCCGCGCTGCGCTTTCCCCGGGACAGGTCCACGCCCAGCTGCTTGAGCTTGCGGTACAGGTGGGTGCGTTCCAGGCCTGTTTTTTCGGCCACGCGGGTCATGCTGCCGCCTTCCTTGGCCAGGTGGAATTCAAAGTAGCTCTTCTCGAACTCGTCGCGCGCGTCGCGCAGCGGTTTGTCCAGCTCGAACAGCTGGCGCGCCTGCGGGCCCATTTCCACCACAGGGGGCAGGTTCTGGCCGCCGGTCATGGCCGCTTCGACCGTGAGCTCGGCCGTGGCCAGCGACTGCGACGGCACGGGCTTGCGGCCGCCATTGCGGGCCAGGCCCGATTCCACGGCCTTCAGCAGTTTCTGCAGGGTAATGGGCTTTTCCAGGAACGACTGCGCGCCGATTTTGGTGGCTTCCACCGCCGTGTCGATGGTGGCGTGGCCGCTCATCATGATGACGGGCATGGACAGCAGCCCCGTCGTGGACCATTCCTTCAGCAGGGTGACGCCGTCGGTGTCGGGCATCCAGATGTCCAGCAGCACCAGATCGGGTCGGGCCCGGGTGCGCGCGGCGCGCGCCTGGGCGGCGTTTTCCGCCAGTTCCACGTTGTGGCCTTCGTCGTTCAGGATTTCCGAGAGCAGGTCGCGGATGCCCAGTTCGTCGTCTACCACCAGTATGTTTGCCATGATGTGCGTGCTGTCCCTGCAGGTTCTTCGCGTGGGGTGCGGTGTTGCGGGGTGTTGTCAATCCGCAACTGCGAATGATAGCGACACTTGCGCCCCCTTCACCACTCCCTCGTTCATGCGATTGGAAAGGTCGATTCTTGCGCCATGCTCGTCGGCTATTTTTTTCACCACCGCCAGGCCCAGGCCCGTGCCTTTGACCTTGGTGGTCACGTAGGGCTCGAACGCGCGCTTGAGGATGTGTTCCGGAAAGCCCGTTCCTGTGTCCTGCACCAGCAGCCGCACGCGGCGTGACGTGGGGTTCCACTGCGTCTTGAGCGTGACCTCGCGCACGGGGCAGCCTTCGGTGGCGTCCTGCGCGTTCTGCAGCAGGTTGTGGATGACCTGGCGCAGTTGCTGCACGTCGCCCAGGATGGGCGGGCACGCCGCGTCCAGCGCCAGGCGGATGGGTACGTCGGCATGGCCTTCGATGTCGGCCGCGTACAGCTGCAGCACGTCGGTTGCCAGCACGTTCAGGTCCACGGGTTTGAGTTCGGCCGCGGGCAGGCGCGCGTAGTCGCGGAATTCATTGACCAGCCGCTTCATCGCGTCCACCTGGTCCACGATGGTTTTGACGGATTTGGTCAGCACGGCCTGTTCGGGCTCGGCCACGCGGCCGCTCAGCTTCATTTCCAGCCGCTCGGCCGACAGCTGGATGGGCGTGAGCGGGTTTTTGATTTCGTGCGCCAGCCGGCGCGCGACCTCGCCCCAGGCCTGCGCGCGCTGGGCCGAGACGATTTCGGAGATGTCGTCAAACACCAGCAGCCAGGCCTGTTTGCCCGGCGTGCTGGCCGGCATTTCGGCGCCACGGGCCACCAGCGTGATGGTGTTCTTCTGCGCGCCGACGGTGTCGCTGCCCAGCTCGAACGATTGCTGCCAGTGGTCCAGGCCGTGTTCCTGGCGTTCGCGTTGGTATTCCTCGAACTGCTTTTTGACGCCGTCGCCAAAGCTTTCCAGCCCCGGCACGGCTGCCAGCTGGTCGCCTTCGTGCGCGGCCAGCGGCACGCGCAGGATGCGCGTCGCGCCGGGGTTGGACGACTGGATGACGCCGTGGTCGTCCAGCACGATCACGCCGGCCGTCAGGTTGTCCAGGATGGTCTGCAGGTTGGCGCGGGCGGCACTGACCTGGCCCATGCTTTTGTCCACGGCGGCGCGCGCGTCGGCCAGCTGCTGGGTCATCTGGGCGAACGAGCGCGTCAGGCCGCCCAGTTCGTCATTGCCCTGCAGCACATGTTTGGGGCTCAGGTCGCCGGCGGCCACTTCGCGCACGCCGGCGGCCAGCACCAGCAGGGGCCGCGCGAGCTGGTTGCCCAGCAGCACCGCCAGCAGCACGGCGCCAAAGACGGCCAGGAACAGGCTGAGCGTGAGGGTGCCGATGTACATGCGGCGCAGGCCTTCGCGGGCGAGCGCCCTTTCCTGGTATTCGCGGTTGGCTTCCTGCACGGCGATGGCGTTGGCCACCAGCGTGGGTGGCAGCGCCTGCGTGACCTGCAGGTAGCGCGGCTCCACCAGCAGCCCCACGGACGACGGCGACACCAGCGCCAGCGCTTTCACGCGCGCGCTGGACGCGGCCGCCATGGCCGGGTCGTCCAGCCCTTCCACCGCGGCCGTGGTGCGCTGGGTGCGCGCAGTGCGCACCATCTGCGGGCTGGGTTTTTCGGGCGTGAGCGAGAAGCGCGATTGCCCGGCGCTTGCGATGAGCTGGCCCGTGCTGCTCCACAGCACCACGTCGCCCGCCGCGAGCTGGTCGCGGATGCGCTCCAGCACCAGGCCCGCCGCCGCATCGGGCACATCGGCCAGCTGGTTGCCGGCCACGCGGGTTTTGTTGGCCAGGTCGGCGGCCAGGGTGTCCAGCGTGGATCGGCCCAGGCTCAGGCCCGCGTCCAGCGCGCCTTCGACCTTGACGTCGAACCAGCTTTCGATGGAGCGCGACACGAACTGGTAGGACACCACGTAGATCAGCACGCCCGGCGCAAAGCCCACCAGCGCGAAGATGGCCGCCAGCTTGATCAGCAGGCGGCTGCCGAATTTGCCCCGGCGCAGCCGCAGGTACAGCCGCAGCATGACCCAGACGATGACCAGCAGCAGCAGGCCCGCCACCACCACGTTCACCCCGAACAGCCAGCCGTAGTTGCGTTCGTACAGTTCGCGGTTGTTGGTGGCCACCGTGAGCAGGAACATCAGCACGATGCCGATGACCGCCATGGCCGTGACGCCCAGGCCCAGCGCCCAGCGCAACGCGCGCGCGTTGCGCCGCATGAACGGCGCGGGTTCGGGTGCTGGCGCCGCGGCGGCGGGTTTCACGGCGCGCTTTCGGCGATCAGCCGCTGGTTGCGCGAGCCGGCGATGCGCCAGTCGGGCTGGCCCACCGTGCCGATCTGGAACGGCCGCGGCAGTTGCGCCACGTCCATGTAGAAGCGGAAGTCCACGTTGTGGCGGGCGTCGGGCTCGATGTCGGCGGCCTCGGCCACTTTCCAGCGCGAGATGCGCTGGATCGCGCCCATGGCCTCGCCCAGGGTTTCGAAGTTCTGCCCCAGCGTGACGCCCAGGCCCGTGTTGCCGATCGGCGTGGGGCTGGTGTGCAGGCGCCAGCGGCGCGTGAGCGGCTGGTAGGACAGGCGCATGTGGCGCGTGGTGGTGGCGAGCTTCTTGTCGTACCAGTACCAGCGGTCGCGAAAGACTTCGGCCTCGGCCACGAAGTACATGGGCACGCCCTTTAGCAGCGCGTCCTCGACCACGGCGGGCAGGTCAAAGCGCACAGTGGCCGACAGGAAGACGCCCTCTTCCGTGCGTTCCAGCCGCATCTGGCTGATGTCGGTGGCCACGTCGGCGGCCACAGGCAGTGCGCACCACAGGGCCCAGGCCAGCAGCAGCCAGGCCGCCAGCCGGCGCACCATGCACGCACGCCACAACGGCGGCCGGGCCTCAGGCCGGGCGACGGGACAGCAAGGCGTAGAAAAAACCGTCGTGGTCACCTGACTGATTGTCCGGGACGGAATTCGCGTTTGCCCCGGATTGGGGCATTAAATGGCCGGGCGACGGCTGCAACACAGCGTCGGTGTTGTGCGCAACAAACATTTGTATCTGTGCATCGCCTTCGGCCCGAAACACCGAGCAGGTGCAGTACAGCAGGTGCCCGCCGGGGCGCAGCAGCGGCCACAGCGCGACCAGCAGCCGCGCCTGCGTGGCGGCCAGCTGGGCGATGTCGGTTTCGCGCCGCAGCCAGCGCACGTCGGGGTGCCGCCGCACGATGCCCGACGCGGTGCAGGGCGCGTCCAGCAGGATGGCGTCGAACGCCCGGCCGTCCCACCAGCCCTGCGGCTGCGCGGCGTCGCCCGCCACCACGCGCGCGGTCAGGCCGATGCGCTCCAGGTTCTGGCGGATGCGTTCGCAGCGGGCCGGGTCCACGTCCAGCGCGGTGACGTCGGCCCCCTCACCATCGCGGCCCGCCAGCTCCAGCAGGTGGGCGGTTTTGCCGCCCGGGGCGGCGCAGGCGTCCAGGATGTTCAGCCGCTGGCCCGGCGCCGCGGGCGTCAGGCCGTCCAGCAGCAGGGGCGCAGCCCGCTGGGCCGCCGCGTCCTGCACCGACACGTGGCCGGCCGCAAAGCCAGGCAGGTCATGCACGGGTCGCCCGCGGTCCAGCACCAGGCCGTGCGCGCCGGCAGGTGTGGCGCTGATGCCGGCTTCGGCCAGCGTCTGGCGGTACTGATCGGGCGTGGCCTGGCGCGCGTTCACGCGCAGCGTCATGGGCGCGGCCGTGTTGCTGGCGCGCAGGATGGACTGCCAGTGTTGCGGATGGTCCTGGCGCAGGCGGTCGATCCACCAGCGCGGATGGTTCCATTGCGCCACGGGGTCCTTGTCCGTCGCGGCCACCAGCGCGTCGCGTTCGCGCAGGAAGCGCCGTAGGCAGGCATTGACGAAGCCAGACTGCGCTTGCGTGGACGGCTGGCGCTTGGCGGCTTCCACGGCCTGGTTCACGAGCGTGAAGACTTCATACGGCGCGTCCTGCGGGTTCCACGCCAGGGCCAGCGCCAGGCACAGCAGCGCGTCGGCATCGGGCGGCGGCGCGCGCTTGGCGAGCTGGCGGCGCAGCGCCTCGGCCCGGCCCAGCTGGCGCAACGCCTGGAAGACCAGCGCCTGCGCGGCGGGGCGCAGCGCGCTGTCCACGGCAGCCAGCGCATCGGTGGCCGAACGGCCCGCGCGAACGGCCGCCAAAACAGAAGCGGCAGCCTGAAGCTGCCGCCAGAGAGGGGTGCCGGGGGTGACGGATGCCATCCCCGGATTTTCGCAGGTCAGGTCAGGGTATCAGCCCAGATGTTTTGGGCCCAGTTCATCGCATAGACCCCTTCAAGCTCGGTGGGGGCCGGGCTTAGGCCACCCGAACCAGCGACCGTCTTGAAGGTCTTTTCCGCCGCCACGTACTCATGCACGCTGGCCACATGCACCACGTTCTTGTCGTCGGTGAAGCTGTAGCAGGTGTTGGTCAGCATCGGCGCCGGGTTCACGTCCCAGCCGGACAGCTGCGCCACGATGGCGGCGGCCGCCACCTTGGCATGGCTGTTGGCCATGTGCCCGCTCTTGGGCATGGCCGGCGCGATCTGGATGGAGTCGCCCAGCACGTGCACGTCCTTGGCCGCCGTTGATTCGAACGTCTGGTAGTTGACGCCGCACCAGCGGTTGTTGGCCTGGTTGTTCAGGCCCGCCTGCACGGCGATCAGGCCGGCGCGCATGGACGGGAGCGCGTTGATGACGTTGGCCTTGACGTCTTCCTGCACTTCAAATTTGACGAGACCAGCCTTGGCGTCCACGGCCGTGGCCTTGTGCTGGCCGCGGTATTCGACGATGCCCTTGTACTGCTCGGCCCACACCTTTTTGAACAGCGCGCCCTTGGACGTGACGTCGGGGTTGGCGTCCAGGATCAGGACCTTGGATTTCGGCTTGGCGTTCTTGAAGTACCAGGCCACCTGGCAGGCGCGCTCGTACGGGCCGGGCGGGCAGCGGTAGGGCGCCTCGGGGATGGTCAGCGCGTACACGCCGCCGTCGGGCATGGCTTCGAGCTGCTTGCGCAGCGCGACCGTTTCGGGGCCGGCCTTCCAGGCCTGCAGGATCTGGCCCGACGCGTTGGCGGCCTGCAGGCCTTCGATGCTGCCGAACATCAGGTCGATGCCGGGTGACACCACCAGCTTGTCGTAGCTGATGCTCGCGCCGCGGCCGAGCGTGACGGTTTTTTTGGCGGTGTCGATGGCCGTGGCCACGTCCTTGACGACCGTGACGCCGTGGTTCCTGCTCAGGCCCGCGTACGGCGTGGTGATGTCGCCGATCTGCTTGCTGCCGCCCAGCACCAGGTTGGAGATCGGGCAGGAGACGAAGGCGTCGTTGGGCTCGATCAGCACCACGTCGATTTTGTGGTCGGACAGCAGGCGCACGTATTTGGCTGCCGTTGCGCCGCCGTAGCCGCCGCCGATGACCACGACCTTGGCTTTGGCCGGAATGGAGCCCGTGGTGGCGCAGGCGCCCAGGCCCAGCAGGCTGAGCGCGGCGGACGATTGGAGGAATGAACGTCGTTGCATGTCGGCTCCTGTTATTTCTTCTGCGCGGCGAAGTAGGTGGAGATCTGCTCGATCTGCGCGTCGCTGTAGCCCTTGGCCAGCTGGTGCATGACGGTGGCGGGGCGCGTGCCGGCCTTGAACGCCTTGAGCTGCGCGGCCAGGTAGTCGCGCGGCATGCCGGCGATGGCGGGCACGGCCGAGCCGTTGACGGCGCGGCCGTCGGTGCCGTGGCAGTTGGCGCAGGTGGCCGCCAGGCTCTTGATGTACAGCGCGTCAGCGGTCTGCGCGGGGGCTGCGGCTGCGGTCAGCGCAAGCGCTGCGGCCGTCCAGATGTGCTTCATGGGGCGATCTCCTTGGTTTGAATTGTGCGGCGTCGAAGTTATACGGCACCCGCCGTCCGGAAGCCGAACAACCATGCCAGCAGCAAGGCCGGGAACTGCCGCACCGCGGCGTTGTAGCGTGCCACGGCCTCGTTGAACTGCAGCTGCGCCTTCGCCGTGTCCGTGGCCAGTTGCTGCCACTGGACCTCGACCGTGTCGGGCAGCGAAGCGCCGGCCAGGTCATGCGCGTCGTGCTGCACACGCTGCCATGCGGACGCGAGCACGCTCTGCGCCGCGCCCAGTGCCGCCGCAGCGCCGCCGTCCAGCGGGCGTGGGCGCATGGCGGCCAGCGACGCGGACAGTTGCGCGCATGCGCCCTCCAGCGCGGCCCACAGCTGGGCCGCGTCATCCATCGGGTCCGCAGGCTGTGCCTGTGTCAGCGTGGACTGCACCAGCGTGGTTTGCCGTTGCCACTGGGCATCCAGCGCTGCAAAGGCCGTGTTGGCATCGGCGCGCAGGCGCACGAGCCGGTTGTACGCGCCCACGCTCCAGAACAGCAGCACCGCCGCCGCGATCCACCAGCCGATTGATCCCATGGGGCGGCACTATAAAGAAAAATGCCCCGCCCGTGCGAACACGGGCGGGGCATGCAGCAGGCTCGCCGCTGACGGGGCGCGTGGCTTATTCGGCCGCGGGCGCCTCGGGTGCGTCGGTGGCCGCGCCTTCGGTGGACGTCGCCAGCTCGGTGGCCTCGGCTTCGGCAATGGCGCGGCGCTCGGCCTCGTCCATCGCATCCTTGGCCTTGCGGGCCTGGTGGTACGCCATGCCGGTGCCCGCGGGGATCAGGCGGCCGACGATGACGTTTTCCTTCAGGCCGCGCAGCTCGTCGCGCTTGCCCATGATGGCCGCTTCGGTCAGCACGCGCGTGGTTTCCTGGAAGGACGCGGCGGAGATGAACGAGTCGGTGGACAGCGACGCCTTGGTGATGCCCAGCAGCAGGTTGCTGTAGGTCGCGGGGATCTTGTCGTCCTTGCGCAGCGCATCATTGGTGTCCAGCATTTCGGAACGCTCGACCTGCTCGCCGGCGATGTAGCCGGAGTCGCCGACGTTTTCGACCACGACGCGGCGCAGCATCTGGCGAACGATCACCTCGATGTGCTTGTCGTTGATCTTCACGCCCTGCAGGCGGTAGACGTCCTGCACTTCATCGACGATGTAGCGGGCCAGCTCTTCCATGCCCAAGAGGCGCAGGATGTCCTGCGGGTCGGCCGGGCCGTCCACCACGGATTCGCCCTTGTTCACCACCTGGCCTTCGTGCACCAGGATGTTCTTTTCCTTGGGCACGAGTTCTTCCCAGACCTTGCCGTCCGGATCGGTGATCTGCAGGCGGATCTTGCCCTTGGTTTCCTTGCCGAACGACACGGTGCCGGTCATCTCGGCCAGCACACCCTTGTCCTTGGGCGAACGGGCTTCGAACAGCTCGGCCACACGCGGCAGACCGCCGGTGATGTCGCGGGTCTTCTGGCCTTCGATCGGGATGCGGGCCAGCACTTCGCCGCCACCCACGTCCTGGCCGTCGCGCACCTGGATCAGCGCGCCCACCTGGAAGCCGATGGTCACCGAGTGGTCGGTACCGGGGATCTTCACTTCATTTCCCTGCGCGTCGATCAGCTTGACCTGCGGACGCACCACCTTGGCGGAGCCGCGGCGCTTGGGGTCGATCACGACCAGCGTGGACAGGCCCGTGACTTCGTCAACCTGCTTGGCGACCGTGAGGCCTTCCTCGACGTTCTCGAACTTCACCTGGCCGGCAAATTCCGTGATGATCGGACGGGTCAGCGGATCCCAGTTGGCCAGCACGTGGCCGGCCTTGATGGTCTGGTCGGCCTTGACCGTCAGCGTCGCACCGTACGGGACCTTGTGGCGCTCGCGCTCGCGGCCGTGCTCGTCGTGGATCACGATTTCGCCGGAACGGGCGATCACCACCAGTTCACCCTTGGTGTTGGTCACGTAGCGCATCGTGGCGTTGAAGCCGATCACGCCATTGGACTTGGCTTCCACGCTGGACGCGATGGCCGCGCGGGATGCGGCGCCACCGATGTGGAACGTGCGCATCGTCAGCTGCGTGCCGGGTTCACCGATGGACTGCGCGGCGATCACCCCGACGGCTTCGCCCATGTTCACCAGGCCGCCGCGACCCAGGTCGCGGCCGTAGCACTTGGCGCACAGGCCGAAGCGCGTGGCGCAGGTCAGCGCGGTGCGGACCTTGACTTCGTCCACGCCGGCGCCTTCGAGCTCGTCGATCGTGTCTTCGTCCAGCATCGTGCCGGCGGATGCCAGCACAGCGCGGCTTTCGGGGTGCAGCACGTCCTCGGCCGCGGTACGGCCCAGGATACGGTCGCGCAGCGACTCGATGACTTCACCACCTTCGACGATGGCGCGCATCAGCGAGCCGTCGGCCGTGCCGCAATCGTCCTCGGTCACCACCAGGTCCTGCGTCACGTCCACCAGGCGGCGCGTGAGGTAGCCGGAGTTGGCCGTCTTCAGCGCCGTGTCGGCCAGACCCTTACGGGCGCCGTGCGTGGAGATGAAGTACTGCAGCACGTTCAGGCCTTCACGGAAGTTGGCCGTGATGGGCGTCTCGATGATGGAGCCGTCGGGCTTGGCCATCAGGCCACGCATGCCGGCCAGCTGGCGGATCTGGGCGGCGGAGCCGCGGGCGCCGGAGTCGGCCATCATGTAGATGGAGTTGAACGACTCCTGCTCCACTTCCTTGCCGTTGCGGTCCGTGGTCTTTTCCTTGGCCAGCTGGGCCATCATGACCTTGGACACTTCGTCGCCGGCCTTGCCCCAGATGTCCACCACCTTGTTGTAGCGCTCGCCGGCCGTGACCAGACCGGACACGTACTGCTGCTCGATCTCTTTCACTTCCTTTTCGGCGCGACCGATGATCTCGGCCTTCTGCGGCGGCACCAGCATGTCGTCGATGGCGATCGAGATGCCGGCCTTGGTCGCCAGGCGGAAGCCGTTCTGCAGCAGCTTGTCGGCGAAGACCACGGTCTCCTTCAGGCCGCACTTGCGGAAGCTCACGTTGATGAGCTTGGAGATTTCCTTCTTCTTGAGCGCCTTGTTGATGTTGGCAAAAGGCAGGCCCTTGGGCAGGATTTCGGACAGCAGCGCACGGCCGGCCGTGGTGTCCACCAGCTTGGTGGACGGCACGAATTCGCCGGTGGCCTTGTCCTTGGTCCATTCGGTCAGGCGCACGCTGATCTTGGCGGTCAGCTCGACCTCGCTGGCGTCCAGCGCGCGCTGGATTTCACCGATGTCGGAGAAGATCATGCCTTCGCCCTTGCCGTTGATGCGTTCGCGGGTCGTGTAGTACAGACCCAGCACCACGTCCTGCGACGGCACGATGGACGGCTCGCCGTTGGCGGGGAACAGCACGTTGTTGGAGGCCAGCATCAGCGTGCGGGCTTCCATCTGCGCTTCCACCGACAGCGGGACGTGCACGGCCATCTGGTCGCCGTCGAAGTCGGCGTTGAACGCCGCGCACACCAGCGGGTGCAGCTGGATGGCCTTGCCTTCGATCAGGATCGGCTCGAACGCCTGGATGCCCAGACGGTGCAGCGTCGGAGCACGGTTCAGCATGACCGGGTGCTCCTTGATGACCTCTTCCAGGATGTCCCACACCACCGGCGTGCCGGATTCGACTTCCTTCTTGGCCGCCTTGATCGTCGTGGCGATGCCCATGGCTTCCAGGCGCGAGAAGATGAACGGCTTGAACAGTTCCAGCGCCATCAGCTTGGGCAGGCCGCACTGGTGCAGCTTGAGCGTCGGGCCCACGGTGATGACCGAACGGCCAGAGTAGTCGACGCGCTTGCCCAGCAGGTTCTGGCGGAAGCGGCCGCTCTTGCCCTTGATCATGTCGGCCAGCGACTTCAGGGCGCGCTTGTTGGCGCCCGTCATGGCCTTGCCGCGGCGGCCGTTGTCCAGCAGGCTGTCCACGGCTTCCTGGAGCATGCGCTTCTCGTTGCGCGCGATGATTTCCGGGGCCTTCAGCTCCAGCAGGCGCTTCAGGCGCGAGTTGCGGTTGATGACGCGGCGGTACAGGTCGTTCAGGTCCGACGTGGCGAAGCGGCCGCCGTCCAGCGGCACCAGCGGACGCAGGTCCGGCGGCAGCACGGGCAGCACGTCCATCACCATCCAGTTGGGCTTGATGCCGGACTTCTTGAACGCTTCCAGCACCTTCAGGCGCTTGGCGTTCTTCTTGACCTTGACTTCAGAGCCGGTCAGGTCGCCGCGCAGCTTCTCGATCGAGTCGTCGATGTCGATGCCTTCCAGCAGGTCCTTGATGCCCTCGGCGCCCATCTTGGCGATGAACTCGTCGCCGTATTCCTTGCGCTTGGCGTCGTAGTCGTCCTCGGACATGATGCTGAACTTCTTCAGCGGGGTCATGCCGGGGTCGGTCACCACGTAGGCTTCGAAGTACAGCACGCGCTCGATGTCGCGCAGCGTCATGTCCAGCACCAGGCCCAGACGGCTGGGCAGGGACTTCAGGAACCAGATGTGGGCGCAGGGCGCGGCCAGGTCGATGTGGCCCATGCGCTCGCGGCGCACCTTGGTCTGGGTGACTTCAACGCCGCACTTTTCGCAGATCACGCCGCGGTGCTTCAGGCGCTTGTACTTGCCGCACAGGCATTCGTAATCCTTGATGGGCCCGAAGATCTTGGCGCAGAACAGGCCGTCGCGCTCGGGCTTGAAGGTACGGTAGTTGATGGTCTCGGGCTTCTTCACTTCGCCGAAGGACCACGAGCGGATCTTTTCGGGCGACGCCATGCCGATGCGGATGGCATCGAAGTGCTCGTCGGGCGTGAATTGCTTGAACAGGTCGAGTAGCGATTTCATTGACTCAATCCTTTCCTATTAAGAGCGTTCCAGCTCGATGTCGATACCAAGCGAGCGGATTTCCTTGACCAGCACGTTGAACGACTCGGGCATGCCCGCGTCGATGGCGTGCTCGCCCTTGACGATGGACTCGTACACCTTGGTACGGCCCTGCACGTCGTCGGACTTGACGGTCAGCATTTCCTGCAGCGTGTAGGAAGCGCCATAGGCTTCCAGCGCCCACACTTCCATTTCGCCGAAGCGCTGGCCGCCGAACTGCGCCTTGCCGCCCAGCGGCTGCTGCGTGACCAGGCTGTAGGGGCCGGTCGAGCGGGCGTGCATCTTGTCATCCACCAGGTGGTGCAGCTTGAGCACGTGCATGTAGCCGACCGTCGTGGCGCGCTCAAAGCGCTCGCCGGTGCGGCCGTCGTACAGGTGCGCCTGCGTGCGTGTGGCGGTCAGGCCCTTGGCCTTGGCGATATCGTCCGGGTAGGCGAGCTTGAGCATGCCGCGGATTTCTTCTTCGGACGCGCCGTCGAACACCGGGGTGGCAAAGGGCACGCCCTTGGCCAGGTTGCCCGCCATTTCCTGCACGTCCTCGTCGGACAGCTTGGCCAGGTCTTCCTTGCGGCCGGAGCCGTTGTACAGCTGGTCCATGAACTTGCGCAGTTCGGCCGCTTTGGCCTCCTGCTGCAGCATGTCACCGATGCGCTGGCCGATGCCCTTGCCGGCCCAGCCCAGGTGCACTTCCAGCACCTGACCCACGTTCATGCGCGAAGGCACGCCCAGCGGGTTCAGCACGATGTCGCACGGCGTGCCGTCGGCCATGTAGGGCATGTCCTCGACCGGAACGATCTTGGACACCACACCCTTGTTGCCGTGGCGGCCGGCCATCTTGTCGCCGGGCTGCAGGCGGCGCTTGACGGCCAGGTAGACCTTGACCATCTTGAGCACGCCCGCGGGCAGTTCGTCACCCTGGGTGAGCTTCTTGCGCTTTTCCTCGAAGGCGTTGTCGAACGCGGTACGCTGCTGGTCGATGGAGTTCTTGATGGACTCCAGCTGCGTGGCCACTTCGTCTTCCGCCGGACGGATGTCGAACCAGTGGTACTTGTCCACGGAGGCCAGGTAGGCCTTGTCGATCTTGGTGCCCTTGGCCAGCTTTTGCGGGCCGCCGTTGGCAACCTTGCCGTTCAGCAGCTTCTCGATACGGTCGAACGCGTCGGCCTCAACGATGCGCAGCTGGTCGTTCAGGTCCAGGCGGAAGCGCTTGAGTTCGTCGTCGATGATCTGCTGGGCGCGCTTGTCGCGCTGGATGCCTTCACGGGTGAAGACCTGCACGTCGATCACCGTGCCCTGGCTGCCCTGGTCCACCCGCAGCGAGGTGTCCTTCACGTCGGACGCCTTCTCGCCGAAGATGGCGCGCAGCAGCTTTTCTTCAGGCGTCAGCGTGGTTTCACCCTTGGGCGTGACCTTGCCGACCAGCGTGTCGCCGGGCTGCACTTCAGCGCCGACGTAGATGATGCCGGACTCGTCCAGGCGGTTCAGCTGCTGCTCGGACAGGTTCGGGATGTCGCGCGTGATTTCCTCGGCACCCAGCTTGGTGTCGCGGGCCATGACCACCAATTCCTCGATGTGGATCGAGGTGTAGCGGTCTTCGGCCACGACGCGTTCGCTGATGAGGATGGAGTCCTCGAAGTTGTAGCCGTTCCAGGGCATGAACGCGACCAGCATGTTCTGGCCCAGGGCCAGTTCGCCCAGGTCGGTCGACGCACCGTCGGCCACCACGTCGCCCTTGGCGATCTTGTCGCCACGCTTGACGATGGGACGCTGGTGGATGTTGGTGTTCTGGTTGGAACGCTGGTACTTGATGAGGTTGTAGATGTCCACGCCGACTTCGCCGGCTTGCGCCTCGGCGTCGTTCACGCGCACCACAATGCGGGTGGCGTCAACGTAGTCCACCACGCCACCGCGGTTGGCCGTGACGACGGTGCCGGAGTCGACCGCGGAGACGCGCTCGATGCCGGTGCCGACGAAGGCTTTCTCGGGGCGCAGCACAGGCACGGCCTGACGCTGCATGTTGGCGCCCATCAGCGCGCGGTTCGCGTCGTCATGCTCCAGGAACGGCACGAGCGATGCGGCCACCGACACGATCTGCGCGGGCGACACGTCCATGTACTGGATGCGCTCGGCGCCGCAGAGGATGGATTCACCCTTTTCACGGGCGGACACCAGTTCACCGGTCAGCTTGCCGTCCTTGTCCAGCGTGGCGTTGGCCTGGGCGATGACGTACTTGCCTTCCTCGATGGCGGACAGGTAGTCGATCTCCATCGTGACCTTGCCGTCCACCACCCGGCGGTACGGCGTTTCGATGAAGCCGTATTCGTTCAGGCGGGCGTACAGGGCCAGCGAGTTGATCAGACCGATGTTCGGGCCTTCGGGCGTTTCGATCGGGCACACGCGGCCGTAGTGGGTTACGTGCACGTCGCGCACTTCGAAGCCGGCGCGTTCGCGGGTCAGACCGCCCGGGCCCAGGGCCGAGACGCGGCGCTTGTGCGTGATCTCGGACAGCGGGTTGGTCTGGTCCATGAACTGCGACAGCTGGGACGCGCCGAAGAACTCCTTCAGGGCCGCGGAAATCGGCTTGGAGTTGATCAGGTCGTGCGGCATCAGCGGCTCTTGTTCAGCCTGGCCGAGACGTTCCTTCACGGCCTTTTCGATACGCGCCAGGCCCGTGCGGTACTGGTTTTCGGCCAGTTCGCCGACGCAGCGCACACGGCGGTTGCCCAGGTGGTCGATGTCGTCGACTTCGCCGCGGCCGTTGCGCAGATCCACCAGGATCTTCACGACCGCAAGGATGTCCTCATTGGTCAGCACCATGGGGCCGGTCGCTTCGTCACGGCCGATCTTGGCGTTGAACTTCATGCGGCCCACGCGCGACAGGTCGTACGTGTCGGGGTTGTAGAACAGGCGCTGGAACAGGGCCTGCACCGCGTCCTCGGTCGGCGGCTCGCCGGGGCGCATCATGCGGTAGATGGCCACGCGCGCGGCGAATTCGTCCACCGTTTCGTCGATGCGCAGGGTCTGGCTGATGTAGGCGCCCTGGTCGAGTTCGTTGGTGTAGATGCACTGCAGGTCCTGCACGCCGGCGGCGCGCAGCTTCTTCAGCAGGGTTTCGGTCAGCTCGTCATTGGCCTTGGCGATGATTTCGCCGGTGTCCGCGTCCACGACGGCGCGCGCCACCACGCGGCCGACCAGGAAGTCTTCCGGCACGCTGATGTGGGTGGTGCCCGACTGCTCCAGCTCGCGCGTGTGGCGCGCGGTGATGCGCTTGTCCTTGGCCACGACGACCTTGCCCGACTTGTCGGTGATGTCAAAGCGGGCCACCTCGCCACGCAGGCGCTCGGCGACGAATTCCATCTGCGCGCCGCTGTCCATCAGGCGGAAGTTGTCGTTGACGAAGAAGTTCGCCAGGATGGACTCGGGGTTCAGGCCAATGGCCTTGAGCAGGATGGTGACCGGCATCTTGCGACGGCGGTCCACGCGGAAATACAGGATGTCCTTGGGGTCGAACTCGAAGTCCAACCACGAGCCACGGTAAGGAATGATGCGGGCCGAGAACAGCAGCTTGCCCGAGCTGTGCGTCTTGCCCTTGTCATGCTCAAAGAACACACCGGGCGAGCGGTGCAGCTGCGACACGATCACGCGCTCGGTGCCGTTGATGATGAACGAGCCCTTGTCCGTCATCAGGGGCACCTCGCCCATGTAGACCTCCTGCTCCTTCACTTCCTTGACGACCTTGCTTTGCGGCGTGGACGATTCGCGGTCGTAAATGATGAGCTGGACCTTGGCGCGCACGGCGGACGCGAAGGTCAGGCCGCGCGTCTGGCATTCGCGCACGTCAAAGGCCGGCTTGGCCAGGTTGTACTCGATGAACTTCATCTCGACAAAGCCGTTGTGCGAGACGATGGGGAAGGCTGCGTCGAAGGCAGCCTGCAGGCCCTCAATGGTGCGTTTCTGGGGGGCGGCGTCGGCTTGCAGGAACGCGGTGTACGCGTCTTTCTGCATCTGCAGCAGGTAGGGAACTTCCAGCACGCTGTCGCGGCTGCCGAAGCTTTTGCGGATTCGCTTGCGTTCGGTGTATGAGTAGGCCATGAGATCTCCGGGCTATGAGCTCTTAGCAACTGTCACGCCCCGGTCGATAACGAGGGGCGTTTCCTGGTGGGTTGGCCACTACCAACCATGGCGGACGGCGATGCATTGCACATCGCCCGAACCAGGGCGTCTTCTGCAGTCGGGGTCAGAAGACACTCATAAAAGCCACGTTGGCGCGGCATTTATGGGTGCGCTCTGAAAGCGCCAAAGGCTGGAGGCCCTTGCGAGCACTCCAGCCCCTGAACAGGACCGAATTACTTCAGTTCGGCCTTGGCGCCGGCTTCCACCAGCTTCTTCAGGGCAGCTTCGGCGTCGGCCTTGGGCATGCCTTCCTTCACGGGCTTCGGCGCGCCGTCCACCAGATCCTTGGCTTCCTTCAGGCCCAGGCCGGTGATTTCGCGCACGGCCTTGATGACGGACACCTTGTTGGCGCCGGCTTCGGTCAGGACCACGTTGAATTCGGTCTTCTCTTCAGCGGCGGGGGCGGCGCCACCACCACCGCCAGCAGCCGGAGCTGCCATCGCGGCGGCGCTCACGCCGAACTTTTCTTCGATCGCCTTGACCAGGTCGTTGAGTTCCATGACCGTCATGCTGTCCAGGGCGGTCAGGAATGCGTCTTTGTCGAATGCCATGTTGATTTCCTAAAAATGTGTTGGTTCAAATGCCGGCGCCTCAGGCAGCGGCGGCTTCCGGGGCGGCTTCGGCGCCGCCGCCTTTCTTGGCTGCCAGAGCGCCGAGCACCACGGCGGTGCGCGAGATCGGCGACTTCAGCAGGCCGCACAGCTGGGCCAGCAGCACTTCCTTGGAGGGAATGCTTGCCAGGGCCTTCACGCCGTTGACGTCCAGGGCCTTGCCACCGTAGGCGCCGCCACGAATGACCAGCTTGTCGTTGGTCTTGGCGAAGTCGGCCACCACCTTGGCGGCGGCCGTTGCGTCCACGGAGAAGCCATAGATCAGCGGGCCGGTCATCTGGTCACCGACGACTTCAAATGCGCTACCGGCAACAGCACGGCGGGCCAGGGTGTTCTTCAGAACACTCAAGGTCACGCCCTTGCTGCGCGCGTCGTTGCGCAGTTTGGTCATGTCAGCGACCGTGATGCCGCGGTATTCCGCCATCACCAGCGTTTGAGCTTGTGCGGCGAGGCCGGTCACTTCGGTAATGACCGCTTCTTTCTCACTGCGATTCAGACTCAAGGTCTACTCCTTAAAAAGTACCTCTGGGCCACAGCTTTCGAGGTACGCCTTTCTGCAGCGACCAACTGTTTCAGAAATCTCTCAATTCCATCTTCAGCGGGATCGCCATCTGCGTTGGCTGGTTGATTAAGGCCCCGTTTCCAGGTCCGCCAACGGTCTTGGATGGCCTGCCGCCGTCCCTCGCGGGACGCCGGCAGCCCACCATTCCTCGCGATTACGCCGAGATGGATTGCGTGTCCACGCGGACACCCACACCCATGGTCGACGAAACCGCCACTTTCCTCAGGTAGATACCCTTGCTGGACGCCGGCTTGGCCTTGTTCAGCGCATCGATCAGCGCAGCCAGGTTGCCTTGCAGCTTGTCGTTGTCGAACGAGCGGCGGCCGATCGTGCCGTGCACGATACCGGCCTTGTCCACGCGGAACTGCACCTGGCCTGCCTTGGCGTTCTTGACTGCCGTGGCAACGTCCGGGGTCACGGTGCCCACCTTGGGGTTGGGCATCAGGCCGCGGGGGCCCAGGATCTGGCCCAGAGTACCGACGACGCGCATGGCGTCCGGCGCGGCAATGACCACGTCGAAGGGCATGTCACCGGCCTTGACCATGGCGGCCAGGTCGTCCATGCCAACCACGTCAGCGCCAGCGGCCTTGGCTTCCTCGGCCTTGGCGCCTTGGGCGAACACGGCCACGCGCTTGGTCTTGCCGGTGCCGTTGGGCAGCACGACAGCGCCGCGAACGACCTGGTCGGACTTCTTGGCGTCGATGCCCAGTTGCACGGCCACGTCGATGGACTCATCGAACTTGGCGGTGGCGGCTTCCTTGACGATGGCCAGCGCGTCGGTCAGTGCGTACAGCTTGGTGCTGTCAACCTTGCCTTGCAGGGCCTTCTGCTTTTTGGTGAGCTTGGTCATTTACACGCCCTCCACATTCACGCCCATGGAACGGGCAGAGCCAGCCAGGGTACGGACGGCCGCATCGATGCTGGCGGCGTTCATGTCCTTGATCTTGGTCTTGGCGATTTCTTCGAGCTGCGCGCGGGTGATCTTGCCGACCTTGTCGCTGTGCGGCTTGGAAGAGCCCTTGTCCAGCTTGATGGCCTTCTTGATCAGGACCGTCGCGGGCGGCGTCTTGATGATGAAGGTGAAGCTCTTGTCCGCGAACGCGGTGATGACCACCGGCAGCGGCAGACCGGGCTCGACGCCCTGGGTCTGGGCGTTGAACGCCTTGCAGAACTCCATGATGTTCAGACCGCGCTGGCCCAGTGCGGGACCGATGGGCGGCGACGGGTTGGCCTTGCCGGCCGGCACTTGCAGCTTGATGAAACCGACGATTTTCTTCGCCATGTTTACTCCTTGCGGGTGATAACGCCTTGACCTTGCAGCCTCGGCTCCCCGGGGTTAACAGCTCTGGGAGACAGATTCCGCGCCGAGCTGGTAAGCGCGAAACGAAACAAATCCGGTTGTCAGGTCTTCTCGACCTGCGCGAACTCGAGCTCGACCGGCGTGGCGCGACCAAAGATCGTGACCGACACGCGGACCTTGCTCTTTTCGTAGTTGACTTCTTCGACCGTGCCGTTGAAGTCGGTGAACGGACCATCCTTGACGCGCACGTACTCACCCACAACGAACTCCACCTTGTGGCGGGGCTTGTCGGTGCCTTCCTGCATCTGGCTGACGATCTTCTGGACTTCGTCCTCGGAAATGGGCGCGGGGCGGTTTTTGGCACCGCCGACGAAACCCGTCACCTTGTTGGTGTGCTTGACCAGATGCCATGTGTCGTCATCCATGACCATTTCCACCAGCACGTAACCGGGGAAAAAGCGACGCTCGGTCGTGCGCTTTTGGCCGTTCTTGACTTCGACGACTTCTTCCGTGGGCACAAGGATGCGGCCAAACTTGCTCTGCATCCCGGCGCGGTTGATGCGCTCGGTGATGTTGCGCTCAACCGCCTTTTCCATGCCCGAATAGGCATGCACAACGTACCAGCGCAGGTCCGGATTGGCCGGCGCTGCGGGCGCGGCGCCTTCGGCGGAGTTTTCAACTTCACTCATTTACTTCTTCCAGCCCAGGACGAGGTCATACAGCACCCATTCCAGGGTCTTGTCAGTCAACCAGAGGAACAGCGCCATGATCACGACGAAAGCAAAGACATAGGCCGTCATCTGGATGGCTTCCTTGCGGGTCGGCCAGACAACCTTTTTGACTTCGCGCCAGGCATCGCGCCCGAAGGCGATGAATTCCTTGCCCGGCTCGGACGTCACGAACACGACGACGGCCGCAGCCAGCCCCACCAGCAAGGCTACCCACTGGACGATCTGCCCTTGCTTGCCAAGCAGGTAGAACGCAACCACGGCCGCGACGACCAGCGCCACGGCAGCTGCCAGCTTGGCCTTGTCGGCTCCGGTACTGACTGTCTCAACTTGCGAAGTGGCCATGTTTGGCGTGTTCCTGCTTCAAATTCGACGCATCTCTTGAAGAGACTAAGCCCGTCACGCGTGACGGGCTTGTTTTGGGCTTGCCACTCAGGTGGCAGGGGCAGTAGGAATCGAACCTACAACCTTCGGTTTTGGAGACCGACGCTCTGCCAATTGAGCTATACCCCTACGGAATCCTCCGTGCGAATCCTTGCGGCCTCGCGTTACGCCATGATTTTGGCGACGACGCCGGAGCCCACGGTCTTGCCGCCTTCGCGGATCGCGAAGCGCAGGCCTTCCTGCATGGCGATCGGCGCGATCAGCTTCACGGTGATCGACACGTT
>JAYRLC010000056.1:0-19642 GCA_041905405.1 Ramlibacter sp.
GCCTGCGGGCGGTTGCGCCACCGCTTACTCCACCGTCACGCTCTTGGCCAGATTCCGCGGCTTGTCCACGTCGGTGCCGCGCGCCAGCGCCGTGTGATAGGCCAGCAACTGCAGCGGCACCACGTGCAGCAGCGGCGACAGCTCGCCGTAATGCTCAGGCATGCGGATCACGTGCACGCCTTCGCTGTTCTCGATCTTGGTGTCGGCGTCGGCCAGCACGTACAGCACGCCGCCGCGGGCGCGCACTTCCTGCATGTTGCTCTTGAGCTTTTCCAGCAGGGCGTCGTGCGGCGCGACCGTCACCACCGGCATCTCGCTGGTCACCAGGGCCAGCGGGCCGTGCTTGAGCTCGCCGGCGGCATACGCCTCGGCGTGGATGTAGGTGATCTCTTTCAGCTTGAGCGCACCTTCGAGCGCAATGGGGTAGTGCAGGCCGCGGCCCAGGAACAGCGCGTTTTCTTTCCCCGCAAAATCCTCGGCCCAGCTGATGACCTGCGGCTCCAGCGCCAGCACGGCCTGCAGCGCGGCGGGCAGGTGGCGCATGGCCTTAAGGTGGCGGGCCTCATCATCCTCGCTCAGGCGGCCCTTGACCTGCGCGAGCGCCAGCGTCAGCAGGAACAGGCCCGCGAGCTGCGTGGTGAACGCCTTGGTCGACGCCACGCCGATCTCCACGCCCGCGCGCGTGATGTACGCGAGCTTGCATTCGCGCACCATGGCCGACGTGGACACGTTGCAGATGGTCAGCGTGTGCTGCATGCCCAAGCCCTGCGCATGGCGCAGCGCGGCCAGCGTATCGGCCGTCTCGCCCGACTGCGTGATGGTGACGACCAGCGTGCGCGGGTTGGGCACCGATTCGCGGTAGCGGTATTCGCTGGCGATCTCGACCTGCGTGGGGATTTTGGCGATGCTCTCCAGCCAGTACTTGGCCGTACAACCGCTGTAGTAGCTGGTGCCGCAGGCCAGGATCAGGATGGAGTCGATCTCCTTGAACACGCCGTAGGCCCCGTCGCCAAAGAGTTCCGGCGTGATGCCCTCCACCCCTTCCAGCGTGTCGGCCGTGGCGCGCGGCTGCTCGAAAATTTCCTTTTGCATGTAGTGGCGGTACGGGCCCAGCTCGGCCGCGCCGCTGTGCGCCTGCACCGTGCGCACCGGACGCTGACCGGTCGTCACGGGCTTGTGCGCGCGGTCCACGATCCAGTACTTGCCCAGCTGCATGTCCACCACGTCGCCCTCTTCCAGGTAGACGATCTGGTCGGTCACGCCGGCCAGCGCCATCGCGTCGCTGGCCAGGAAATTTTCGCCGGACGGCGAGGCCCCTCCGGTAGCGTCCTTGCCCACCCCCAGGATCAGCGGCGAGCCGGCACGTGCGCCGATCACGCGGTGTGGCTCGTCCTTGCAGAACACGGCAATGGCGTAGGCGCCGTGCAGTTGCTTGACGGCGGCCTTCACCGCGTCGAACAGGTCGCCGTCGTACAGACTGTCCACCAGATGCGCGATCACCTCGGTGTCGGTCTGGCTGGCAAAGACATAACCCTTGGCCTGCAGCGCCGCGCGCAGCTCGTCATGGTTTTCGATGATGCCGTTGTGGACCAGCGCGATGCGGCCCGGTTTGGCATCGGTGGCGCCGGGGCCGTGGCTGAAATGCGGGTGCGCGTTGTGCACGGCCGGCGCGCCGTGCGTGGCCCAGCGCGTGTGGGCAATGCCGGTGCCGCCGGTGATCTGTTCCTGGGTCACCTGCTCCAGCAGCTCGGCCACGCGCGACGTGCTGCGCGCGCGCTGCAGGCCGTCGCGCCAGACGGCGACGCCGCAGGAGTCATAGCCGCGGTATTCGAGCCGCTGCAGGCCCTGCACGAGGATGGGAACGATGTTGCGGGTGGAAACCGCGCCGACGATGCCGCACATGGGATGCCTCCTTGGGTTGCGTGAAGTGCAGCCACTGTAGGCCGGGTGCGATTGAATTTCAGATCGACTTTCGATCGTTAGAGAAATAAAATTTCTTCAATCACACTAGTTGAATTTTTATTTCATGAATTCAAAAGAAATTGAACAAATCACAGTCGATGCGACAGACCTGCGCCTGCTGGACCTGCTGCAACGTGACGCGGGCATCAGCAACCAGGACCTGGCCGAACAGGTGCATGTGTCCGCACCGACCTGCCTGCGGCGCGTGAAGCGGCTGCGTGACGCGGGCCTGATCGAACGCGAAATCGCGATCCTGAACGACGACAAACTGGCCCCCCTGCTGGGCCACGGCCTGAACGCGATCGTGGAAATCACGCTGGACCGCCAGGGCGCCGAGCACCTGGAAGCGTTCGAGGCGCGCGTGGCAACCGACGCCGCCGTGCAGCAATGCTGGCGCGTGTCGCCGGGGCCAGACTTTGTGCTGGTGGTGTTTGCGGATGACATGCCGGGCTACCTGGCGCTGGCGCAGCGCCTGTTCACCAGCGATGCGAATGTGCGGAATGTGAAGGCGTTTTTCAGCGTCAAGCGCAGCAAGTTTGAGCCGTACAGGCCTCTTGGCCCCGGCAGATAGAACATGTGCGCCCGCTGCTTCAGCAGCGGAAGACCTTTGTATATATCAAAATTAATACGAAAGTGACAAGCTCTCCAGACTTTTATTTTGGAGAACTTCATGCGTTTATCTCGCGCCCCAATGCTGGCTAGTGCCGTTGCCCTTGTGCTGTCCGCTTGCGGGGGCGGTGGCGATTCCAGCCCCACGGCACCCACCGGGACGACGGGCAACTCGCCCATCGACGCGGCGCGGGCCGCGACTGTGATTCCAGCGGCAGGCGACTGGAGTGTTTATACATTTTCCCGTCAGGCATCGCCAAGCCCAGCCGCCACGGAAACCTTGGTCCATAGTGTTGCCAGCGGGTCCACCGAAGGCGCTTACACGCGGGTGGAAACGGGAACTTACCACGGACGCGAAACATTCAATTTCGGCGCCGACGGTACGCTGCAAAGCTCGACCTCGCTCCAGCAGTGCACGCTCAGCCCTGGACTGCGGACTGCACCGTCTCGCCAGGCGTCCATTGGCTCTGTCTGGTCGGGTAGTTCCACCAAGCAATGCGTGGTCACCCCGACCAAGACGCCTCTATCCGTCATCACCGTGTCCATCACCGGGAAGGTCGAAAGCCTGGAAAACAGGACAGTTCCCGCGGGCACGTTCGCCACTCTCAGATACACGTCCACCCAATCCGAAGTTTTTGAAACCTACACCGTTGTCACGGAAAAAACCTGCTGGATGGAACAGGGCACCGGTCGCATGATCGAATGCGACTCGACAGAAAAATACCTGTACAAGGTTCCCCAACCTACGCCAGCCGCCCCCGTGCGCACGCGGTTGTGGCTGGAGGCCACGGGCATTGACGGTGGAGAATCTGTCGGGCCATCGATTCGCCGTTTCGTCGGAAGCTGGCCTGTCAGTTTCAGTGGGAGCGACAGCGGGTCGTGCAGCCCGGTCATGGTCGACGCCGACGGGAATTTCAGCGGCACCTGCTACGCAAGCGGCGGGCGCACCCGCTTCACGATCAAGGGCGCGGTGAACGCGCAAGGCGTCCTGAATGCCACCGCCAGCACAGGCGCCGTATTCACCGGAAACCTGATTTCGCCACGCGAAGGCAACGGTACTTGGGTCATGCCATCCGGCGCCCAAGGCTCGTGGACAGCCACGCATTTCTGAATCCTGTGATCCACCTTGGCGTGCCGTCCGATATTCAGGAATGCAAGCCGGCCCTTTGAGCCGCGTGAAGTGAAACCTCCCAGTCTCGATGCTCAAGTGAACGAGCCTGTTGATAAATATCGAAAGCGGCACGCGCTCGGGCTCCACGCGGATCAGCGGCGCCGGGCCGTCGATGAAGAACACGATGTGCCCCACTTGATGCGCACATCGAAAGCAGGCACAGCCTCAATCCACGAGCGACGCGAACGTTCGGAACGTGAAGGCGTTCTTTAGGGAATGTCTGAACAAGCCCGATGCGCGAGCCCATCGAGCGGATCAAGCCAGCGTTTGATCGAGCGCGACTGCGGTCGATCCGCGATTTCGGGGGATTCCCAGCGTCACTGCCGGGCCTCATGCTGCTTTTGGACGGACTGCTCCCATCGCAGCCATCAACTGCTTGCGCGCCATCCACAGGTTCGACAGCGCGAACAGCGTCACCACATGCGCCGTGTTCTTGGCCAGCCCGCGGAACCTCACCTTCACCAAGCCGAACTGGCGCTTGATGACCCGGAACGGATGCTCCACCTTCGCGCGCACACTCGCCTTGCTGTGTTCGACCTTGCGAACCTTGGCCTTCGCCCGGCCTTCGGGCAGCTTGGCCATGTCGCTGGGCCGCGCGGCGATATGCCACTGCACCTCGCGCCTGACCCGGCTCTGCGCGCCCCTGTAGCCCGAGTCAGCCCACACCTGTTGCTCCTTGCCGTGCAGCAGGTCAGCCACTTGCTCCACGTCGGCCTCATTGGCCGCCGTCGTGGTCACGGTGTGAACCAGCCCGCTGTCGGCGTCCACGCCAATGTGCGCCTTCATCCCGAAGTACCACTGGTTGCCCTTCCTGGTCTGGTGCATCTCAGGGTCACGTTCGCCCTCAGCGTTCTTGGTCGAACTCGGCGCAGCAATGATCGTCGCGTCCACGATGGAGCCGCGCTTGAGCAGCAGCCCCTTCTTGGCCAGCAGGGCGTTGACCACCTTGAGCATGTCCTCGGCCAGGTCGTTGGCCTCCAGCATGTGCCTGAAGTTCAGGATCGTCGTCTCGTCCGGGATCGGCTCGTTCAGGCTCAGGTGCGCGAAGCTGCGCAGCGAGGCGATCTCGTACAGTGCTTCTTCCATCGCCGGATCGCTCAGCGCAAACCAGTTCTGCATCAGGTGCACCCGCAGCATCGACTCCAGTGCGTACGGCCTGCGCCCACGCCCGGCCACCGGGTAGTGCGGCTCGATGATCTGCAACAGAACCTTCCACGGCACTACCAGTTCCATCTCCTCCAGAAACACCTCGCGCCGCGTCTTCTTGCGCTTGCCGGCGTACTCCGCATCCGAAAAACTGATCTGGCTCATTCCCTCAGGCTCCTTTGCATCATTCAACGCGCCAGGGCAGGATCGGTGGACTTGTTCAGACCTTCCTTAGCTGTAAAGCGGAGCAAGTTCGAGCCGTATCGGACGGCGGCGGCTTTTCTGAAAATGTTATACCTGCGCAGGGATCCAGTGGATTGCTGCATGCTGTTGACAATCAAAGGCTTTGTGGATTCTTGCGGGTCATGTTATCCCGCACCCCGCCATGTTATCCCGCAGTTTTGCGGGATATATCAACAATAAACATCGCAAGAAGCTGCCATGCGAATCAGAGAAGCAAACTCCAACGATCTTTCAGTCATAGCTATGCTTGTAAGCGAGGCAAACAAAGACGTCGCAGTCAAGTTTGGCTTGAATTTCGAAAACTGCCCGAAACATCCCTCGTTCTATACAGAAGCCTGGGCAAAAGCCGATCTCGTTCGCGGGGAGAGATACTTCATTCTTGAAGAGAACTCCAAGGCCATCGGCTGCGTAGCCTACGAGCGTCCGGGCGAAGGCCTTGCGTACCTGAATCGCTTGTCCATCCTCCCCGCGTCGCGCACCAAGGGGGCAGGTTCTCGGTTGGTTCAATTCATCATCGATCTAGCAGCCTCCGAGACAGTCAAAACTATCAGCATTGGTGTTATCGGTGAGCACATAGATTTGCAGCGCTGGTACAGCAAGCGGGGTTTCAGCAGTGGGGAGCGCAAGCAGTTTCCACATCTTCCGTTCTCTGTTCAATACATGGCGTATGCGGTACGCGGCGCCTAACAAACGGTTTATTTCAACATGGCATATATGGACTCCCCCTCAACGGCAAGAGGCTGATCGAAGGAATGGCTGTCGGAAAAACACTCGCAGTCGTATATCCGGCATCTGAGGTGGGATCCAATGCGTCCCGTGCTGCCCTTCGTCAAACGCAGGACAGGCCATGGAATCTGCGGCACCGATGCGCCAGCTGCTACGGACGGCAGGCGAGCTGCTGGAAGAGCTGTTGGCGTCAATCGGTGCGGGGAAGACCCTGGTACCCAGGATGGTCGATCAATCTCGTCGCAAGCGTGGATGGGTGTTCAAATTTTCATGTTGTTGCCGGCTGTTCGAGAGTTGGCCAGATTCAATGGGAACGGCTGTAGCATTCGTGGCTGATTTCCCCCGTTGATGAAGACTTGATGCGCAGGCCAATGAAGACCAGAGTACGAATTCCGCGCAAACAAGCGGAGGAGTCCATCCCATCATTCAGGCGCGGATTGTCCGCGTCGGGCCGCGTGGCTTCCGGGAATACGGGATGCACGTGTTCAATGTAAAAAGCCGCTGGCTGGCACTGTGCATTGCGGCGCTGCTCGCAGGATGCGATCACGTTGATGAAATCACCCCTCGCCACTACCTCGGTCTTGTCGTAGGCCATGCCGCCCCTCTCAAGATGGACATTGAAAAGTCGCTGCTGGCCCATCCCGGTCAGCCTGTCCCGCAGGCAGGGATGCTCAAGCTTCCGACGCCGTCTGGCGTGGCACCCTTGTCGTTTGATTTTGGATGGGTGACTGCCACAGGCACCCTCATTTTCCAGAGCAAGGAGTACGGTGTCATCCTGGTGCAGGAACCCCGCGTGGAGCAAGGTCGCGTGAAATGGATATGTGTTGTGTCCCCGCCAGCGGCCAAGCCGAATCTTTGCGGTTCAGACCATCAGGACGGCATGCTTCACAAGCGGCAATAGGGCTGAAAAGTGAGCGCGATAAAAGTGCCCTGCACAGAACGCTCAGCCGGAACGCTGGAGCGGGTTTGCAGCGGCCCGCACCAGTTCGGCCATCGAGGTGGCGCACAGCGCTAGCCCCATCACCGCCTCCGCCCAGATCGTCACGCTGGCCACGAGCGTGTGTTCTGAGCACAGGGCGATGGCGTAGTGCCCCAGCGCGTCCAGCCACAGCGCCCCATAGATCGCCAGGAACGTCAGCGCCAGCCGCGGCCGGCGCAGCCGGGCGCTGATGAACGCCACCACGCCCGGGCTCGCAAACGCCAGCCAGAACAGACACACCTTTTCGCGGGTGAGCCAGTGCGGCATGCCGGGGTAGTAGGCGACGTATTCGGCGTTGTGGATGAAGTGGGCCAGGCTGGCGGTCAGGAATGCGGCTGCGAGCAGCAGCAACGGTTGGGGGAATATGGCCGTAACCGGGTTCATCTGCTTCGCGGGGCAGTTTCCATGGGTGCCGCCGGCCTTGTTCATGGCGTGCAGTATGCCCACCGATGCGGTGGCACGGCGTGGCGAGGGTGGGGGTGCGGGCGCCGCAGGCGGCACTCGCAGACCTCACCAATCACAGTTCAATAACCGAGACTGAGGTATGAAGTCGCGCTTATCGAAACGGTAAACCGCTACAGTTCATTTTCTCGCCCACCAAACATCAAGCCCAATTTTTCTTCGCTGGACTCGCCGTGGTGAGCGTCCCAGACGCGCAGTCTTCGCCTGGGGCTACCGGGCCGTTGCCGGTTGTCGAGGTAGACACGCCCTAACTGCGTTCACCCTGGCCTACGCACATTCGTGAATTCACTGGTTAAGTCGTCTGTTTCGAAAAATGATTCTTTACAACCTGCGCTTCCAAACACTGGTCGGATCGTTGTCAATGATCGGCCTGTGCGTCCCTATTGCGGCGTTTGCAGCTTGGGTAGCGATTACCACGCTAAGAGAAGCATCCGCGGCACTCCAGATTCCAGCGTGGCTACTCTTCTTCACGATGTTGAGTTTCACGGCCCGGGCGCTTTGGAAGATTTACTCGATCCCCAAGAAAATACCCGCGGATGCGACCTCACCGGAAAACCTGGCCACCATAGTCCCACCGGCACTGAGCCGATTGATGCGAGCGTTTTCGTATTTGCTCGCCTTCACACTCATCGCCTACACGACATATGGCTTGGTCCATGGACAGATACTTGTTCCAGCCAAGCGAGGGGTCATGGAATTCACTGGAAAATCAATTCTCCCTCTCGCAATTTCTGCTTATTCCCTGGCAGCGAACATTGCCAATGACCTGTTCCATCAACATGCCCCCAAAGGGACTTGTCTGGTCCGGTACCGAAATTTCAAGGCAGCGTCATCGTGGCTGGCGGGTTCGTCGTTTTTGGTTGCCGCTATTTGTTTGTTGTTCAGCTAATTTTCAACAAGCCGCCGTTCGCCTGTCCAGCATTTGACTCAATGATTGCAGCAGGGTCGGGGTCGGTTCGCACGACCTTCATTCGGTCGCTTTTTTTCGCCAGAGTGCCCAACGACGCCACTGGCGCATCGCCCTGCCACACCCGGGCGTAGCGCAGGATTCGCGCTGCGTACAAGCGTCGCGTGGGGCGAGGTGGGGGTAGCGACGAGCCGGTGGCACGCTACAAGAACATCTGCGCGAGCTCGGAGCGGAGAACGGGTGTGGCGGGGCGGTGTGCTGGCGCCTTGCTTCGAGTGACGTTGTGGCGATTGGGAAGCCCTCACCCCAACCCTCTCCCAGAGGGAGAGGGAGTCTGATCCACCTCTCCTGAAAGGAGAGGCACTTGAGGCACTTACTTCGGCGCCTTCTTCGGCCGCTCCCAGCCAGCCACGCTGATCTGCTTGCCGCGCGCCACGCTCAATGCGCCCGGCTGCGTGTCCTTGGTGATGGTCGATCCGCCGCCCACCGTGCCGCCCGCGCCGATTTTCACGGGCGCGACCAGCACGCAGTTGCTGCCGATGTGCACGTCGTCCTCGATCACGGTGCGGTGTTTGTTGGCGCCGTCGTAGTTGGCGGTGATGCTGCCCGCGCCGTAGTTCACGCGCTCGCCCACCGTGGCGTCGCCCAGGTAGGCCAGGTGGTTGGCCTTGGCGCCGGCGGCAAGCGTCGAGTTTTTCACTTCCACGAAGTTGCCGATGTGCACTTCGTCGCCCAGCACGGCGCCGGGGCGCAGCCGCGCGAACGGGCCGACCAGCGCGCCCTCGCCCACGCGCACGCCGGCCTTTTCGCCGTCGATGTGGGTGAACGGGTGGATCACCGCGCCGGCCAGCAGGGTGGCGTTGGCGATGACGCAGTTGGCGCCGATGCGAACGCCGTCGCCCAGCGACACGCTGCCCTCGAACACGCAGTTCACGTCGACCTCCACGTCCTGCCCGCAGCTGAGCGTGCCGCGCACGTCAAAGCGCCCGGGGTCGGCCAGGCGCACGCCCTGGTCCATGAGCGCGCGCGCCTGGCGCAGCTGGTAGGCGCGCTCCAGCTCGGCCAGCTGCACGGGGCTGTTCACGCCGTCCACCTGCACCTTGTCGACGGTTTTGGTGGCCACCACGTCGGCGCCGTCGGCCACGGCGAATTTCACGATGTCGGTCAGGTAGTACTCACCCTGGGCGTTGTCGTTGGTCAGCCGAGCGAGCCAGCGCTTGAGCAGCACCGTGGGCAGCGCCATGACGCCCGTGTAGATTTCGCGGATCTGGCGCTGCTGGGCGTCGGCGTCCTTGTGTTCCACGATGGCAAACACCGCGTCGCCCGAGCGGATGATGCGCCCATAGCCCGACGGGTCGGGCATGTCCACCGTCAGCAGCGCCAGGCGTTTGCCGCCGCAGTCGGTGATCAGGCCGCGCAACGTGGCGGCTTCGATCAGCGGTACGTCGCCGTTCAGGATCAGCGCGATGCCGTCGTCGGGCAGCGCGGGCACGGCCTGCTGCACGGCGTGGCCGGTGCCCAGCTGCGGCTCCTGCCGCACAAAGGTGGGCGGCGCCTGGCCCGCGGCGGCGGCCGAGCGGGTCAGGGCAGCTTCCACCTCGGCCGCGCCGTGGCCGGTGATCATGACCACGTGGCGGGGTTTGAGCCCCTGCGCCGTGTCGATCACGTGCTGCACCAGTGCACGGCCGGCCAATCGGTGCAACACTTTGGGCAGGCGGCTTTTCATGCGCGTGCCTTTGCCGGCGGCCATGATCACTACGTCCACTGCTGTCATACGGAGCCCCTGTTTATGGCGATCAATGTTCAATTGCTGCGGATTATGGGCCGGGTGGCGCGCACGGGCGGGCTGGCTGCCGCGCTGGCCGTGCTGCTGTCCGGCTGCAGCGCCATCAAGCTGGGCTACGCCGCCCTGCCCGAGCTGTTGTACTGGCGGGTGGACGCCCATCTGGACCTGGACGCCGACCAGGCCCCGCGTGTGCGCGACGCGCTGGCCCGGTTGCAACGCTGGCACCGCGGCGACGAGTTGCCGCGCTACGCCGCGATGCTGGATGACGCGGCCCGCCTGGCCGAAGGCGGCTTCACCCCTGCGCAGGCCTGCGCGCTCGTGCCGCGGGGGCGCGAGCGGCTGCTCGCGCTGGCGGCGCAGGCCGAGCCGGCCATCACGGCGCTGGCACTGTCGCTGTCACCCGCGCAGATCACGCACCTGCAAAAGCATTTCGCCCGCCGCGACGCCGAGTGGCGCAAGGAGTGGCTGGACGCCCCGCCGGCCGAGCTGGCGCAACGCCGCGCCAAGCTCATCACCGAAAGGGCCGAGACGTTTTATGGCCCGCTCGATGAAGCCCAGCGCGCACGGGTGCTGCAGACCTTGCAGCAATCCACCTGGGACGGGGCCGCGTTTTTCGCGGAAAGGCAGCGCCGGCAGAACGATGCGGTGCAGACCCTGCGGGCGGTGTCGTCCACGCCCGGCATGACGCCCGTTCAGGCCCGTGAGGCCGTGCGCGGCTGGCTGCAGCGCAGCGTCGAGACACCCGACCCGCAATGGCGCGCGCGCCGCGATGCCTGGGCCGATGAAAGCTGCCGGGGCGTGGCCGCGCTGCATGCCGCCGCCACACCGGCGCAGCGCGAAGCCGCCGTGCGCCGCCTGCGCGCATATCAGCGCGATCTGGCAGAGCTGGCGGCGGCGCGCTGATGAACGTGGGACAGACGGCGGGGCTTATTCGCCCGGCGCACGGGTGTGGGACTTGCCTTCTTTTTCGGCGTCTTCCATCTCACGCGCTTCCTGGGCGTTGCGCGGGCGGGCGGCGCGGGCGTCGGCGTCCACGTCGGCTTTTTTCAGATAGCTCTTGAGGTTGTCCTGGTAGTCGCGGGTGGCTTCGTAGCTGCCCTCGCCCATTTGCTGTTCGCGGCCCTTGGGAGGCTGGAATTCGGTGGAGCCGCTTTGCTGCTGTTGCTGCTGCTCGCGGCTGAAGTAACGCTGGGGCTGCTGCTGCAGCAGGCGGGGGATGGAATGCGGCATGAGCGGTCTCCTGGGATGGCGTGATCAGCCACCAGCTTAGGACCGGGGCTTGCGCACCCCCGTCATCCCGCTCGCGCGGCCGCTGTCGGCGGGCTCCTACAAGCTGCCGCAGCGCCCGGATCAGATCAGCGGCACCTGGCGCATGGGCCGGTCGTAGTAGTCGGCCAGCCGCTCCAGCGATCGCGGTGCCAGCAGCCGCAGCCGCCCGTCCACCAGGCTGTGCAGGCCCTGGGTCTGCAGCCGGCGCAGCGTCTTGTTGGTGTGCACCAGCGACAGGCCCAGCGCATCGGCGATGTGCTGCTGGTTGAACGGGAACGGCACCCAGCCGTCCTGCGCCAGGCCCACGCGCTCGGCGCGGCGGTACAGGTGGATCAGCAGCATGGCCACGCGCTCCAGCGCGCTGCGGCGGCCGGCCGACACCAGGTGGTGGTCGACCCAGTGTTCCTCGCGTGCGGCCAGCCAGGTGATGTCGTAGCCCAGGCTGGGGTATTCACGGAACAGCGGCCACAGCCCGTCGCGCTGGAACACGCACAGCCGCACGGGCGTGGCCGCCTCCACGCCCGGCGTCGCGCCGTCGGCGAATTCCTCCTGCAGGCCGATGAAGTCACCCGGCAACAGGAAGTTCAGGATCTGGCGGCGTCCGTCGCTCAGGGTCTTGTAGCGAAACGCCCAGCCCGCGTACAGCGTGAACAGCTGCGTGCTGGTGCGGTGCTCGGGAATGATGGCGGTGCCGGCGGGCAGGTCCACCATGTCGCTGCGGTAGCTTTCGATGTAGTCGAGCTCGCCGGGCTTGACGCCCGAGAAGGCGCCGGTCGCGCGCAGGGCGCAGTCCCGGCAGGGCACGGGCGGGCAAACGGGTTGGGCAGGGGAGTTCACACCGAAAAGTGTAACTTCGGCTTCATATGTCTTTTTACGTTGCACCCGCCGCGAGGGGCGCGTAAGGTGAACGGTCCTGCTTCAAGGAGATTGCCCATGCAAACCATGAGCAGACCGTATGGGGTGCTGTACACCAGCAGCCTCGCGCCGGCGGCCCCGGCAAGCGTGGTGCCCGCCATCCTGGCGACCGCGCGCATCAAGAACAAGCAGCACGGCCTGACCGGGCTGCTTGTGTTCGACGGCCAGAATTTCTGCCAGTACCTGGAGGGTCCGCCCGTGCTGGTGCTGGAGCGCATGGAGCGCATCCGCGAGGACGACCGCCACACCGGCATCGACGTCGCCTGCCAGGGTGAGACGCAGGGCCGCATTTTTGACCGCTTCAGCATGGGATATGCCGAACCCGAGAGCGGCGACCTGGTCGGCACGATTCGCACGCTCAACGGCCCCGCCGCGCTGGACAGGCTGGTGGAAATGGTGCCCATGCTGGACCTGGACAGCTGAGGTCCGGGCGTCGGCGCGCGGCGCCGGCCGCGCCCCTCCCCATTTCTGGCGATGGCTGCGGCTTGCGGCGGCGCGTGGGTCTGTGTCACGATCGCGCGACCGCGACCCCACAGCGACCCCATCGCGACCCGAAGCGTTCTACACCTCCGCATGCCGCTCCCCCGACCCAGCGTTCGCCCCGATCCGCCCGCCGCCGCGCCGGCCCCCGTGACCGTTGCGCTGGTCGAGGACGACGCCGGCACGCGCGCCCGGTTCGAGTCCGTCATCCGCGCCAACCCGCACCTCAAGCTCGTGCATTCGGCCGCCTGGGCGCGCGACATGCTCGGCTGGCTGGCCGAGCATGCGGTGGACGTGCTGCTGGTGGACCTGGGCCTGCCGGACGGATCGGGCATCGACATCATTGCCCACTGTGCGCGGCTGCAGCCGGCCTGCGAGGTCATGGTCATCACCATGTTCGGCGACGAGTCCAACATGATGAAAGCCTTCAGCGCCGGGGCCAAGGGCTACCTGCTGAAGGATGGCACCGGCGAGGACCTGGCCGGCCACATCATGAACCTGCGCAGCGGCGGCTCGCCGATGTCGCCCATCATCGCCCGCAAGCTGCTGGGCCAGTTGGGCGCGACACCGGCCGCCACGGCCACGCCGCACGCGCGCGAGCCGCTGGCGCAGCCGCTGTCGCCCAAGGAAACCGAGGTGCTGTCGCTCGTGGCGCGCGGCTTCAGCTACGCCGAGACCGCGGGGCTGCTGAACATTTCGGTGCACACGGTGCACAGCCACGTGCGCAACATCTACGGCAAGCTCAGCGTCAATTCCAAGACCGAAGCCGTCTACGAAGCGCGCCAGCTCGGGCTGCTGTGATGCGCCGCGCGCTGGGCCGACTGCTGCTGGGGCTGCTGCTGACGCTGGGGCTTGCGGCCTGCGTCTGCGCCCGCGCGCAGGATGCAAGCGATGAGCCGCCCGCCACCGCCGGCGTGCAGGTGCTGCGCGACGCACAGGCCGTGCTGCAGCCCGAGGGCCGCGCCGCGCAATCCCGCGCGCTGCGGCTGTCGCACCGCTGGGACGAGGAGTTTCGCCACACCGGCGGCACGGCCACCTACACGCTGAGCCTGCCGCCGCGCCAGGGCACGCAGACCATGGCGCTGCTGTTCACGCGCGTGGGCAACCAGGCGCTGGTGCAGGTCAACGGCGCCACGGTGCTGTCGCGCGGCACCTTGGGCGACCCGGCGTATGACGCCGCCAAGACCGCGCACCTGGCGCAGGTGCCCGCGGCGCTGCTGCGCGCCGACGGCCCCAGCGAGCTGGTCGTGCGCGTCACCGTGCAGGAGGCCCGCTGGGGCGGGCTGTCCACCGTGCGCTATGGGCCCGAAGCCGTTATGCAGCGCGACTACACGCGCCAGCGTCAGTGGCGCCATTCGGCATCGGTGGTGTTCTGCGTGGGCCTGGGCCTGATGGGGCTGATGGCGCTGGGGCTGTGGGCGCGGCTGCGCGACCCGGTGTATGCCTGCTTTGCCGCGGCGGCGGGGCTGGGTATCTTCCGCAACCTGGACCGCGTATGGCCCGACGTGCCCGTGCCCTGGCCGCTGTGGGGTGTGGTGGTGTCCACGGCCTACGCCTGGCATCTGGCGCTGATCTGCCTGTTTGTCCTGCTGGCCCTGAATCTGCGGCACACGCTGCTGCGCCGGGCGATCCTGGGCTACCTGCCGCTGGCCTTCGTGCTGGTGCTGGTCACTTATGTGGCCGATCTGCCCCGGGTCTGGTCGGTGACGCTGGCCCTGCTGGCGCCGCTGGGGATCGCGTCCTGGGCGCTGGTCCTGCGGGTGGCCTTGCGGCCCGGGCCGCAGCGGCGCACGGCGGCCGTGCTGGCCGGGGCCGGGGCTGCGGCGCTGGTGGCCGGCCTGCATGACCTGGGCCTGGTGCACCTGGGGCTGGGCGGGCCGTCGCGGTTTTCGCTGACGCCGCATGCGATCTTCCTGTTCGTGGCGGCCATGGCCGGCATCATCGTGGACCGCTACGCGCGCAGCGCCACCAACCTGCAGGCGCTGAACGCCACGCTGGAGGCGCGCATCCAGGCCAAGGAAGCGCAGCTGCACGACGCCTTCGGCCAGCTGCAGGCCCAGCAGGCCGCGCAGGCCACGGCCGCCGAGCGCCAGCGCATCATGCGCGACCTGCACGACGGCGTGGGCGCACAGCTGGTGGGGCTGCTGAACCTGGTCAAGCAGCCCGGCACGTCGCCGGCCGAGCTGGAAGAACAGGTCAAGGCCGCGCTGGACGAGATGCGCCTGGCCGTGGATTCCATGCAGATCGGCGACGGCGACCTGACCACCGCGCTGGCCACGCTGCGCTGGCGGGTGCAGCCGCGGCTGCAGGCCGCGGGCCTGGCGCTGCACTGGGACGTGCAGGAGCTGCCGGCGCTGCCGGGCTTCACGCCCACGGCCGTGCTGCAGGTGCAGCGCATCGTGCTGGAGGCGCTGACCAACGTGGTCAAGCACGCGCGGGCGGGCAATGTATGGGTGAACTGCCGGGCCGAAGGTGCGGGCGGTATCCAGCGCCTGGTGCTGGAAGTGGCCGACGACGGCGTGGGGCTGTCCCCGCCGGCGCAGCCGGCACCGGCCGGTGGCCAGGGCGTGGCGAGCATGCAGGCGCGCGCCGCGTCGCTGGGCGCGGGCCTGGCGTTGGTGCCGCGCGACGGCGGCGGCACGGTGGTGCGGTTGCGCTGGCCGGACTGATTTAATCCGGGCGGCATGGATGCCGGGTCAAGCCCGGCATGACAAGACGCTCAGGCCTGCAGCGCGGCCCACATCTCCTTGTCGCGCTCGGCGGTCCAGATGCGCGGGTTCTTGATGCCCTTGGCCTCGTCGTAGGCGCGGCTCACGTCGAACGGCAGGCAGTGTTCGTAGATGAACACGTGGCCGAACACCGGGTCCATGCTCTTGCGGGTGTGGGCCATGGCGGCCTTCAGGTCCATGTTGGCGGCGGCGGCTTCCTTGGCGGCGGTGAACAGCGTGGTGACCCAGCGCTGGGTGTAGTCCAGCGCCTTGTTCACGTCGGCGTTGCCCTTCATGGCTTCGCCGCGGCCGGGCACGATGTATTCGGCCTTCAGCGCGCGCAGCGCCTCCAGCGTGGCGGGCCATTCGGCCAGCTGCGCGTCGCCGGTGTACACGCCGGCTTCGTACTCGACCAGGTCGCCGCTGAACAGAACCTTTTCTTCGGCCACCCAGGCGATGGTGTCGCCGCGCGTGTGGCCGTAGCCGGGCGACCAGATCTGCACCTTGACGCCGCCCAGGTCCACGGTGAGCTTGCCAGGCACTTCGCCCCGGGTGGGGTCGCCGCCGCCGATGACCATGGTGGGCCAGGTCAGGCCCGGCACGCCGTCGGCGCCGCGGAACAGGCGGGGGAAGCGTTCCATCTCGGACTGCATGTCCTCGGCGCCGCGCTCCACGATCAGGTCCAGCGTGCCCTGGCTGGCGATGATTTCGGTCGCGCCTTCGGCCGCGTAGGCGCTGGCGCCCAGCACGCGCACGGCGTGGTAGTGGGTCAGCAGCACGTATTTGATGGGTTTGTCCGACACCTCGCGGATGCGGGCGATCAGGTCGCGCGCCAGGTCGGGCGTGGCCGTGGCATCGCTGACCATGATGTATTTGTCGCCAATGATCACGCCCGAGTTCGGGTCGCCTTCGGCGGTGTAGGCCCAGCAGTGGGCGCTGAGCTGTTCAAAGGTGATCTTCTTGTCGGCCAGGTCGGCCTGCGATGCGAATGCCTTGCTCATCGGGGTCTCCATTGAAGTTCGCAGGATTTTACTTATACGAAATCAATTACGCATTGTTGAATCAATCCACCCCACGGCCTGTGCGGTCAGGGCTTGCAGCGACGCATCGCCCGCCAGCACCAGCACGCCGGGTTCGCCGCCCGGGTCCTGCAGCGCCTCGAACTGGCTGGCCACCAGGCTGGGCGGGTAGAAATGGCCGGGCCGGGCCGCCACGCGGCGCAGCGATTCGGCTTCGGTGATGGCCAGGTGCGCAAAGCGCAGGCCTGGCACGGCCGCGCGCAGCGTGTCGCGGTAGGCGCGCTTGAGCGCCGAGCAGGTCAGCACCGCGCCACGCGGCTGCGCCGCAAGCTGCTCGCCCAGCAGACGCAGCCAGTCGGCGCGGTCGTCGTCGGTCAGGGCAATGCCCTGCTGCATCTTGTGGATGTTTCGCTTGGGGTGAAAGTCGTCACCTTCGATCAGCGGCAGGCCCAATGTGTCGGCGATGCGCCGGCCCAGGGCCGATTTGCCGCAACCCGCCACGCCCATCACCACGAGGTGAACCGTCATCCGCCCAGTCCTTTGTCCACCATGGCGACGACCTCTTCCGCAAACGCCGAATAGCTCATGGCGCCGCCGGGGCGCAGCCAGGTGAAGGTCCAGTTGATCATGCCGAACAGCATCATGGCCACGGCGGTCTGGTTGCCTTCGTGCAACCGCTGCGGATAGGCGCGGCGCAGAAAGCGCGTCACCGCCGACACCACGTCGCGCTGGCGGTTCAGGATGAGCTCGCGCTGCTCGTCGCCCAGGAACTTGGTGTCGTGCAGCAGCGCGACGTGGCGCGTGGCCGACGTTTCGTACTCGTCCAGGAAGCTGCGGATCAGCTCGTGCAGCGCCGCGCGGTCGTCCAGGTTGCGGCGCTGGGCTGTGGCCTCGGCCTGGGCAATGATGGCCAGCAGGCGCTGCGTGTAGCGGTCCAGCAGGTCGAACAGGATGGCTTCCTTGCTTTCGTAGTAGTGGTACAGCCGCGCCTTGCTGGTGCCGCCGGCTGTGGCGATGTCGTTCATGCTGGCGGCCGGGTAGCTCTGGCTCGCAAAGCACTGAGCGGCAATGTCCAGAATTTCGTCGCGCTTGAGGTCGTGCTGTTGTGACTTGGGGCGGGCCATGCGCGGCATTATCCCGGCGGCGTGCTAGCGTACGCCTCATGGCTTCCCCCACTGATTTCGCCGACTACTGCTGCGAGCTGCTGCAAAGCGTCGGCCCCTGCGAGCACAAGCGCATGTTCGGCGGCTTCGGCATCAGCACGGGCGGGCTGACGGTCGCCATCGTGGCCGATCTGGGCGACGGCGACACGCTATGGCTGAAAGCCAATGAAGAAACCCGCGCCTCTTTCGAGGACGCGGGCTGCCGGCGGTTCACCTACACCGCCAAGGGCGTCACGCGCAGCATGGATTACTACGCCGCGCCCGACGAGGCGATGGAGTCGCCTCAGCTCATGGCGCCGTGGGCGCGGCAGGCCTTGGCCTGTGCGTTGAAGGCGCAGGCGGCCAAGGCGGTGCGGTCACGGCGGGATACCAAATTGCCCGCCACGTCGCCAGCCAGGCCGAAGACGCCGGCCGCCAAACGGCCCACCGCGCCCAAGCCCAGCAAGACCGCCAGCCGCAAATCGGCCAGGGGCTGAACCACGGCCATCTGCCAGCGGCTGGTGGCGCGCAGGGGCTGCGCCATGACGGCGGGCAATGCCTCCCAGTTGAAATAGGCGGGCGCACTGCGCTGGGCGTTCATGGCTTCCAGCACCACACGCTGCCCCGCCTGCACCGTGAGCTGCTGCCCCACGTCCAGGAAATGGTCGCCACTGTCGGCCGGGCTCAGGCCGTGGGCGCCCTCAAAGGTCACCCACATGCGGCCATGGGCCACGCGCAGCACGGCGTCTTCCCGCGGGGCCAGGGTAATGGCACGGCCCGCGCCCAGCTTCCAGGTGCCGGGCAGGGCGGCCGAGGACAGGGATTGTTGCGTTTGCGTGAGCGTTTGCTGTGCCATGGTGCTTCTCCAGTTGGTGCGTTTGGGCATTGAATGATCGGCGACACGCACTTGGCCGTCCAATGAAAAGGGCTTAAGCTATTGATTCCCGAAACGCATCAATCATCCTGACGGCGGTTGACACATGCAGCATTCACAAACCCACCTGCGCACCCGGCCCATTTCAGCCGGCCACCTGCGCGCCTTCGAGGCCGTGGCCCGCCATCTGAACTTCCGCGCGGCGTCCGAGGAAATGGCGCTGACCCAGTCGGCCGTGAGCCGCCAGATCCAGTCACTGGAAGAAGAAGTGGGCGTTGCGCTGTTCCTGCGCCACACGCGCGCCGTGGAGCTGACCAGCGCCGGCGCCAACCTGCTCATGGCCGTGACGCAGGCGCTGCCCCGCATCGACAACGCCGTGCGGCAGATCCGCCAGAGCGCGGGGCGCAAGAGCGTGGCGCTGACCACGTTCGCGTCGTTTGCGTCCATGTGGCTGATCCCGCGGCTGGAGGCGTTCCAGCGCGACAACCCCGACATCGACATCCGCATCGACGCGTCGGACAACACGGTGGACCTGGACGTGGCCGACGTAGACCTGGCCATGCGCTACGGCCCCATGGCCAGCATGCCGCCCAACGCGGTGCGCATGTTCGGCGAGCAGCTCACGCCCGTGGCCAGCCCCTGGCTGCTCAAAAGCGGCCCGCCCCTGAAAAAGACCGAGGACCTGGCGAACTTCACGCTGATCGAGGCGGGCGACGCCCACCACACCCATCTGGAATGGCTGACCTGGCGCCGCTGGTTCGACGAACGCGGCCTGCCCAAGCTGCAGCCCAAGCGCTGGCTCTACTTCAACTACGCCTACCAGATGGTGCAGGCCGCGCTGACCGGCCAGGGCGTGGTGCTGGCGCGCCTGCCGCTGGTGGCCGAAAGCCTGGCCAACGGCGACCTGATCGAGGCGCTGCCCAACCAGCGCATGGACTCGCCCATGGCCTACTGGCTGGTGGTGGGACCGCGCAGCGCGCAGCGGCCGGAAATCAAGGCGTTTTGCGCCTGGCTGCAGCAGCAGAGCAAGGCCACGCGAGAAACCATCGGCGAGGTGCCCGACCCGGACACGGTGGACGACATCGACTAGGGGCTGGAAACACTACGCTCTTGCTGGCGACGGTGTTGTATCGCTCGCTGCTTCGCGGCAGGCGGTAGCCGGCGGGGGCTCACACTTCGGCGGTTTTTGCTTCGCAAAAACTCCGCTGTGGTGCTCCGGGGTCGGTTGCGCCGCGGAACTCGCT
>JAYRLC010000005.1:0-173994 GCA_041905405.1 Ramlibacter sp.
CCAACAACCAGTTGACATCGTTTAGGGCGTGGACTACCAGGGTATCTAATCCTGTTTGCTCCCCACGCTTTCGTGCATGAGCGTCAGTACAGGTCCAGGGGATTGCCTTCGCCATCGGTGTTCCTCCGCATATCTACGCATTTCACTGCTACACGCGGAATTCCATCCCCCTCTACCGTACTCTAGCTATGCAGTCACAGATGCAGTTCCCAGGTTGAGCCCGGGGATTTCACAACTGTCTTACATAACCGCCTGCGCACGCTTTACGCCCAGTAATTCCGATTAACGCTTGCACCCTACGTATTACCGCGGCTGCTGGCACGTAGTTAGCCGGTGCTTATTCTTACGGTACCGTCATTAGCCTCTTGTATTAGAAAAGGCCGTTTCGTTCCGTACAAAAGCAGTTTACAACCCGAGGGCCTTCATCCTGCACGCGGAATGGCTGGATCAGGCTTGCGCCCATTGTCCAAAATTCCCCACTGCTGCCTCCCGTAGGAGTCTGGGCCGTGTCTCAGTCCCAGTGTGGCTGGTCGTCCTCTCAGACCAGCTACAGATCGTCGGCTTGGTAAGCCTTTACCCCACCAACTACCTAATCTGCCATCGGCCGCTCCAATCGCGCGAGGTCTTGCGATCCCCCGCTTTCATCCGTAGATCGTATGCGGTATTAGCGTAGCTTTCGCTACGTTATCCCCCACGACTGGGCACGTTCCGATGTATTACTCACCCGTTCGCCACTCGCCACCAGGGTTGCCCCCGTGCTGCCGTTCGACTTGCATGTGTAAAGCATTCCGCCAGCGTTCAATCTGAGCCAGGATCAAACTCTACAGTTCGATCTTGATTTTTTGCTTCTTTCGAAGCCACTCATTTGGAATCAACAAGGAATTGATTTCTCAATTTCCTGTTTCTTACTTATGAGCGTTTAAAGTGCATTTGCACTTCGTTCCGAAGAACTTGGCAATCGCCTTCAAACGCCCACGCTTATCGGCTGTATATTTTTAACGAACCCCGCAGAACTCATCGTTTTGCGTCTTGCTTGCTGCGATCAGCGAAGCCTTGAATTATGACATGTTTTTGAAAGACCTGTCAATCTTTAGGGTTTCTACTAATTTGCATTTGCTGTCGCATTTGCTTATTTAGCAGAGCCTCGAATTATACATCGTTTCTTGCGATCCGATCAATTTTCGATTCCCTTTCTGCGTCTTCGTTGCTTTCGCTTCGTTTTCAGCAGAGCCTTGAATTCTATACCGGATTTTTCACATCCGTCAAAGTTTTCAAAACTTTTCTTTGCCTCACTTCGCTTTCGCGTTTTGGTGTTTTTGAAGCACCGTGTTCAGCAGAGCCTTCGACTATAGCACGGTTTTCGCGCATGCCCAATCTCAGTTCTCATGCAGCAGAGGAAGGGCTCGATGTCGTGTCCCTGTCAGGGCGAAGAGCGCATTGGCCACCGCGGGCGCCACTGGGGGCACACCCGGTTCTCCAACACCCGCAGGGGGACGCTGGCTGGGAACAATCCATGTCCGCACCGTCGGGGCATCGGCCAGCCCGACAAGCGGAAAGGCAGCGAATCCGGATTGCTGCACGACACCGCCATGAATGTCGATTCGCCCGTTCAGTGCAGCGCTCAGGCCGAAGATCACCGCGCCTTCCATTTGCTGCGCGACGATGCCCGGGTTGACGACGGTTCCACAGTCAATGGCGCAAACGACGCCATGTACCCGCAACCTGCCGGACGACAGGGACACTTCGGCCACCTGCGCGACGATGGAGCCGAAAGACTCATGCAAGGCAATGCCCCTCGCGCGCGCCGCAGGCAGCGGCTTGCCCCAGCCAGCCCGGGAGGCTGCGAGCTCCAGGACGGCAAGGTGGCGCGGCGCGTTCGCCAGCAGGCCGCGCCTGAATTCGAAAGGGTCGCGCCCCACGGCAAATGCGACTTCGTCCATGAACCCTTCACTGAAGAACGCGTTGTGCGAATGCCCTACCGAGCGCCAGTAGCCCACCGGGATGCCTACACGGGTCGCAGCGTGGCTGATGTGCTGGTGCGGTATTCCGTAGGGCAGGCCGAAGAGGCCTTCTGAAGTCGTCTTGTCGGGCAAGTCCACGCGGCCCGTCAGCGCGGGAAGGTTGCGCCCCAGCCATCGCGGCGTGATCGCATCGCCCGCCGATTTGATGCGCAGTCCCGTCATCTGGCCTTGCGCATCGATGCTGGCGATCAATCGGGCCGCCTGCATGGGCCGGTAGAAGTCGTGTGTCATGTCTTCCTCACGCGGCCAGACAAGCTGCACGGGAGCGCCATCGCAGTCCATCGCCACGCGCACCGCCTGGGCAACGCAGTCCGTTTCCAGACGCCTGCCAAAGCCGCCGCCCAGCAACGTGACGTGCAGGGTCACGTGTTCGATGCCGACCCCGGCCACTTGGGCCGCCACCGCGCGCGCCATCTGGGGCACCTGCGTTGGAACCCATATCTCCACGAAGCCGTTGCGGACCTGCGCGGTGCAGTTCAGCGGCTCCAGGGCCGCGTGGGCCAGGTAGGGCGCGTGGTAGGAAGCCTGAACCGTTCGCACGGCCTGCGCCTCGGCCACGGCCGCTGCGCCCTGGCTGTGGAAGACAGTTCCGTCCCGGGCGTCCAGCGCGGCATCCAGCGCACCGCGGGCCGTCCGCGTGTCCAGCGCACCGGCGGGACGCTGCTGCCATTCGACGTCCACGGCCTGCGCACCTTGACGGGCGTGCCATGTCGTTTTGCCCACCACGGCAAAGCCCGCGGTCGATCCAGCGTAAGCCGGCAGCCGGACCAGACGCAACACACCAGGCAAGGCCAGCGCGGCGCCCGCCCGGATTGCCCCGGGTGATCCGCCCAGCATGGGACACATGCGGGCTACCGCATGGAGCAGCCCCGGCGGCCGCACGTCCATTCCGAAGCGCGCGGAGCCATCGGTTTTGGCGGGCACGTCCAGCCGCGGCGCGGACCGGCCGATGAGGCTCCAGTTCTTGCGGTCCTTCAGTTGCACGGTGCCCGGCGGCGTTGCCGCTGCAAAACGTGCCAGTTCGGCATAGGACGCTGTTCTGCCCGACGGGTGCGAGACCACGCCATCGGCGCAGGCCAGCTCCGCCACCGGCAGGCGCCATTGCAGCGACGCCGCCCCCAGCAGGCAGGCCCGCGCCGTGGCGGCAGCCAGCCGCAGAACGTTCCATGCATCCGCAACGGATGTGGAACCGCCCGTGGCATTGATGCCCAGTTCGCGCGCCAGCTTGCCGACCATCCAGTCGCCGGCGCGGATGCGCCAGGCGCGGTCGTGGCTTTCGGCTTGCAGCGGGTGCCAGGGCAGCGCCGCCAGTTGCAGGGCGACATTTCCGTAGATGGCATCGGCACCTGCCTGCTCCAGGCGAATGGAGGCCAGCGGTATGTCCAGCTCCTCGGCGGCCAGCATGGACAACGCCGTGTGGACGCCCTGCCCCATTTCGCTGCGCGGCATGGCCAGGATGACGGCGCCGTCGCCGCTTATCCTGATCCAGCCGTTGAGCGCGATATCCCCCTGCGCGGCCGCCATGGTACGTACGCTGCCCAGCCGGGAGCGTGGGGGCAGCAGGCTCCAGCCCACCACCAGCGCACCGGTGGCGCCGGCGCCAGCCAGCAACACCGCCCGGCGCTTCAAGCGGCGCCCCCGGCGGCGCGATGAATGGCCGCCCGCACGCGCTGGTAGGTGCCGCAACGGCACAGGTTGGTGACGGCCGCGTCAATGTCGGCGTCGGTCGGCCGCGGCTTGCGCTCCAGCAGCGCCGCCGCGGCCATGAGCATGCCGCTTTGGCAGTAGCCGCATTGCGGCACTTGTTCCGCGATCCAGGCAGCCTGCAGCGCGTGCACCCGCCCTGGCGCGCCCAGCCCTTCGATGGTCTGGATGCGTTTGCCCGCCACGCTGGACACGGGCGTGACACAGGAGCGAACCGGTTGGCCGTCCACGCGCACGGTGCACGCGCCGCAGGCGGCCACGCCGCATCCGTATTTGGTGCCGGTCATGCCCAGCACGTCACGCAGCACCCACAGCAGGGGCATGGCGCCTTCGGCGTCAGCCCGCATGGTCTTGCCGTTGATCTGTAGTTCCACGTCCAGCTCCCGGGGCCGAGGCGGCCTGCGCGGACCACTATAGAGGCTTGCGGCCCGCGCACCGGATAATCCCGCACTCCCATGGCACTCATTACCCTTCTCAATGCGCAGCTCGCGTTCGGTCACGTCGCGCTGCTGGACCACACGGACATTTCCATCGAATCGGCGGAACGCGTCGGCCTGATCGGCCGCAACGGCGCCGGCAAGTCGTCACTGCTGAAGATTCTGGGCGGGCTGGAAAGGCCCGACGACGGAACGATTCAGGTCCAGCAGGGCCTGCGCGTCGCGTATGTGGCCCAGGAGCCCGTGCTGTCGCCGCAGGACCGTGTGTTCGACGCGGTGTCCGCCGGCGTTGACGGCGTGCGCGCGCTGATCGACCAGTACACGCGGGGCGAAGGCGATCTGGATGCGCTGCAGGGCCGGATCGAGGCGCAGGATGGCTGGAACTGGGCGCAACGCGTCGAGGAGACGTTGCAGAGGCTGCACCTGGACCCCGACGCGACCATTGCCACGCTGTCCGGCGGCACCCGCAAGCGCGTCGCGCTCGCGCAGGCGCTGGTCACGCGGCCCGACGTGCTGCTGCTGGACGAACCCACCAACCACCTGGATCTGGATTCGATCGAATGGCTGGAGAACCTGTTGCTGGACTTCAAGGGCAGCGTCGTCACGATCACCCATGACCGCTCCTTTCTGGACCGCGTGGCCACGCGCATCGTGGAGCTGGACCGCGGCATTCTGCGTTCGTACCCCGGCAACTTCACCCAGTACCAGACGCTCAAGGAAGAGCAGCTGGCGCAGGAGGCCGTCATCAATGCGCGCGCCGACAAGCTGCTGGCGCAGGAAGAGGTCTGGGTGCGCAAGGGCGTGGAGGCGCGCCGTACGCGCGCGGTGGCGCGCATCAACCGCCTGGAAGCGTTGCGCGCCACGCGCGCCGCACGCAGGGAGGCACTGGGCAGCGTCAAGCTGGATGTCGCCACAGGCCAGAGCAGCGGCAAGATCGTGGCGGAGCTCACCGACGTGGCCAAGTCGTTTGGCGACAGGTCCATCGTGCGCGATTTCACGGCGACCATCCTGCGCGGCGACAAGGTCGGCCTGATCGGCCCCAACGGCGCGGGCAAGACCACGCTGCTCAAGATGATTCTGGGCGAGCTGGCACCGGACAGCGGCAAGGTGCGCCAGGGCGCGAACCTGCAGGTGGCCTATTTCGACCAGATGCGCAACGCGCTGAATCTGGACGCGACGCTGGAGGATTTCATCAGCCCCGGCAGCGAGTGGATCGAGATCGGCGCCAAGCGTCAGCACGTGAAGAGCTACCTGGGCGACTTTCTGTTTTCGCCCGCGCGCGCCACGTCGCCCGTTCGCTCGCTCAGCGGCGGCGAGCGCAACCGGCTGCTGCTGGCGCGCCTGTTCGCCCGGCCAGCCAATGTGCTGGTGCTGGACGAGCCGACCAACGATCTGGATATCGACACGCTGGAGCTGCTGGAGGAACTGCTGCAGAACTACGACGGCACGGTGTTTCTGGTCAGCCACGACCGCACTTTCCTGGACAACGTCGTGACCAGCACGATCGCGTTCGAGGGTGACGGGCGCTGGCGCGAGTACGAAGGTGGCGTGCAGGACTGGCTGACCCAGTCGCGCCGTGCACAAGCCATCCGCGACGCCGCGCGCGTTGCGGCACCGGTCGCGGCTGCGCCCGCGAAGGAGTCCGCCGCGCCGCCGCCGTCTTCGCCCGCCCCCGCCAAACGCAAGCTCAGCTACAAGGAGCAGCGCGAGCTGGAAGCCTTGCCCGGCCTGATCGAAGCGCTGGAGACCGAGCAGAAGGCCATCACCGACGAGCTGGCCGACGGCAGCCTGTACAGCCGCGACGGCCAGCGCGCCGCGGCCCTGACCGTGCGCAGCGCACAGATCGACGACGAGTTGATGGCGGCGCTGGAGCGCTGGGAAGCGCTGGGCTGAAGCGGGCTTGCGGCCGGCATTCCATCTGTAAGCATTTGTCCTTCACGGATTGCCGGTGGCGGCTGACCCGGCCTTCACACCCGACATTGGGGTCGCGGGCTACAGTGGGCGAAACCATGCCCCCACCGTTTCGAGCCCATGCCATTCGCCCGTCGTCCGTTTGGCGCCTTGTCGCCATGATCCTGATTTCCGCATGGGCGACCGGTTGCGCAAGCCTGCCGGCCAACACGGGACGTACGCAGTCCACTGCCTTCAACGCACCGGACAGCACGGCGCTGGGCCAGCTCGTGCAGGCACGGCGCGCGCAGGTCAATGCCCGCGCCGATTCGGCGTTTCATTTGCTGGACAGCGTGGACTCGGCTTTTTCCAGCCGGCTCGCGCTGATCGAGAACGCGCAGCGCAGCCTGGACCTGCAGTACTACGCCGTTCATGCCGACGCCAGCACCGAAGTGCTGCTGCAGCGCCTGCGCGACGCGGCCCGCCGGGGCGTGAAGGTGCGGCTGCTGCTGGACGACTTCAACACCGTAGGTCAGGATGCCCAGGTCCTGCTGCTGCAGTTCGAGCCCAACGTCGAAATCCGGCTGTTCAACCCGCTGACCGGCTCGCGTGCCTCGCTCGTGAGCCGCGTGCTGGGCTCGCTGCACGACGTGTCACGTATCCAGAAGCGCATGCACAACAAGCTGTTCATTGCCGACAACGCGCTGGGCATTACGGGTGGCCGCAATCTGGGTGACGCCTATTTCGGCACGGCCGAAAAAAGCAATTTCGTCGATCTGGACGTGCTGGCCTGGGGCCGCGTCGTGCGCGACATGTCGGCCAGCTTCGACCGCTACTGGAACGATGAGCTGGCCTATCCTGTCCAGACGCTGCTGTCGCCGGACGATTTGAAGGCTTTGCGCGAGCGCGCCACTGCGCCGCCCCCCGGCAACGACCCGTCGCGCACGGGCGTTCCACCGGCGACGCCCATACCGCCGCCCGCCGCCGCGCCCGTGTCGGCGACTGCCACGGTGCTGCCCGGCGTGTCGCCCACGGCGGCTCTGACGCAGTCGCAGCACCGCCCGCCCTTGAACCTGCAGCGTGTCACGCTCACCTGGGCGCCGTCACTGCTCATGGTGGACAAGCCCGACAAGGTGGGCCCCGGCGACGAGGAAGCCGATGCAGGCGATACCGTGGTCGATGGCCTGCTGGCCCTGATGCGCGGAGCGCGCCAGGACATCCTGATCGTTTCGCCGTACTTTGTGCCGGGCGCCGAGATGATGAAGACGTTTGCCGATGTACGCGCCCGCGGCGTGCGCATCCGCGTGCTGACCAATTCGCTGGCGTCCAACGACGCGCCGGCTGCGCACGCGGGCTATGCACGTTACCGCCGCGACCTGCTGGCCCTGGGCATCGAGCTGTACGAGATGCGCGCCACCGAACAGACCGCCGGCGGCCTGGCTGGCTCGGGCAGCGGCAGCCGCGGCATGGGGCTGGGTTCTGGCGTGGGCGGCTCCAAGGCGGGCGCGTCGCGCGCCAGCCTGCATTCCAAGGCCGCCATCATCGACGGGCGGATCGCCATCATCGGCTCGATGAACCTGGACCTGCGCTCCAAGATCCAGAACAGCGAGGTCGCGCTCCTGATCCGCAGCGCGGCGCTGTCGCGCGAGGCCGCACGGCAGATCGAGTCCACCTTTGCCGACGGCAGCTACCGCGTCGAGCTGCGTGATGGCAAGCTGTACTGGCGCGCGCCGCCTGGCGCCAGCTACCCCGACGCCACCGACGAGCCCGAGGCCGGCACCCGGCTGAAGCTGCTGGTCAAGGTGCTGGGGCCGCTGGCGCCCGACGAAATGCTTTGACCATTTCGGCGTATTTCTTCCAGAACGTGGCGTCCTGCGCGGTCGCGAAGTTGATGCGCATCAGCGTGGACGGCTTGCGCTCGGCATGGAACAGCGCACCCGGCGCGAGCAGGTAGCCCTCGTCCAGCATGCGCTGGGCCAGCGCGTCGGTGTCCACGCCGGTGTCCACCCAGCCGAACAGGCCCGCGGGTTCGGCCGCGAATGTACAGCCGGCGTTCAAGGCCAGCTTGACCGTGCGCGCCCGGGCCGCGTCCAGCCGTGTGCGGATCCGCTCGGCATGGCGGCGCAGCTGCCCCTGTTCGATGCACAAGGCCAATGCACGCTCCAGCAACGCGGGGGTGGTGAGCGTGGCCAGCAGCTTGGTGTCCAGCAACTGCTCCACCATGGCGGGCGGCGCGGCCATGAAGCCGATGCGCCAGTTGGGCGCAAGGATTTTGGCGAAGCCGCTCACGTAGATCGTGCGCTGCAGCCCGTCCAGCGACGTCAGGCGCGTGGCGTGGTCGGGCGCGATGTGGCTGTAGGTGTCGTCCTCGACGATGTGGAAATTGTGCTGGTTAGCCAGCTGCAGCACGCGATGCGCGCTGCCGGGCGTGAGGCAATAGCCCGTGGGGTTGTGGAAGACGCTCACGCTCACGTACAGCTTGGGCTTGTGCACTTCGCAGTAGCGCGCCATCACGTCCAGATCGGGGCCGTCGGCCCGGCGCGGCACCGGCAGGATGTGCATGCCCAGGGCGGCCAGGCGCGCGAATTCAACAGCCCAGCCCGGCTCCTCGACCATCACCGGGTCGCCGGGCCGCAGCAGCGTGCGGCTCACGATGTCCAGCGCATGCGTGGCGCCCACGGTGGTGATGATGTGCTCCGGCGTCGTGTGCACGTTCAGCGTGGCCAGCTTCTGTGCGAGCACGCGGCGCAGCGTGCCGTCGCCCAGCGGCTCGCCGTATTGCAATGAAAAGTCCTGCAGCGCCTTCGTGCCCGTCACCTTGCGCACAGCCGCTGGCATGAAGGTGGATTCCAGCCAGTCGGGCGGGAACACGCCCATGCCGGGCTGCGGCTTGTTGCTGACTTTGTGGAACATGCCGCGGATGAGCGCGGTGGCGTTCACCGGCCGGGCCACGCGCGCCATGCCGCGCGTGGTGAACCAATGCGCGGTACTCCAGTTGGGGTCGGGCACATCGTCCTGCGCCAGTTCGATGGCAGCGCGGGCAGGCATGGCTTCACGAACGAAGAATCCACGGTTCTTGCGCGCTTCGATCAGCCCCTGGGCCAGCAGCTGGTCGTATGCCGCGACGACCGTGGAAGGACTTACGCTGTGCTGTTGGGCGCACTGCCGTACGGAAGGCAGTCGCGCGCCCGGTGCCAGCAAACGGTTGCGGATTCGTTCGCCAAAGCGCCCTGCCAGTTGGTCGGTCAGGGATTGAGCAGAGGTTTTCATCAGCATGGTTGCTTACCCCATACCTTCGAATAGTAGGTAAACGGTGTTCCCACAGAAATACTGAGAGTCCATCCACTTACAGATTTTTTTTTATGTCTTTTACCTCTCGAACATTTGGTGGGCTTCGATGGCTGCTGGCGACTCTGACGCTGACTACCGGCCTCACGTGGGCACAAACGTCCACCTTCGGAATTACCGCGCCGGCATCGCCGAGCATCTCGGGCGTTTCCACCAGCAGTGTGCAGATCAACTGGCAGCCTTCGTTGGTGACGGGCTCGGACAGCACATCGGTCTCTTACTACGTTTATCGCTCCGGCGTACCTGTCAATGCGGCACCACTGTTGAACACGTCGTATGTCGATCGCGGCCTCATGCCCAGTTCGACCTACAGCTGGACGGTGCGCGCTTACGCCCAAGGCGCCCTCAGCTCGCATTCCGCTGCGGTAGCCACCGCCACCTTGGCCCTTCAGGCACCCACGCCTTCGGGCCCGCCGGCTCCCACGCGCGTCACCACGTCGAATGCAACGACACGCACAATGCAAATCAACTGGATTGTTGTTCCCAGCACGGGGTCCGGCACCTTCAGCATCAGCTACAACGTGTTCCGCAACGGCAACAAGGTCAATGCGTTGCCGGTCTATGCAACCCAGTTCAAGGACACCCAGCTCACGCCAGCGACCTCCTACACCTGGACGGTCGCCGCGGTGAATGCCCAGGGCACCCAAGGGTCCATGTCCCAGCCCGCCACAGGCGCAACCAGCACTCCCGGGCCAATTTGCTTCAGGGGTATCAACGCCGAGCATGTCCAGGCCGGCCGGGCTTACAGAAGCGGAGCTCAGGTCTATGCCAGAGGGTCCCATCAGTTGATGGGGCAGTGGCCGGGCACGACGCTGCGCACCCTGAGACAAACCGGACCGAACACCTACGAAATGGGCCCGTGTCACTGAACAGGTGCAAGCCTGCGGGCAGGCTCTGACAGCCGCCCGCCCGCGCAGAAAAGCCGGGGTCGATGAGACCCCGGCTTTTTTTTTCAATGGGCAGATATCAAGTCGCATCATGTACTGTCACGGCGACCAATACAGATTTTCAACTGCGCTGGAAAACTGTACTGGTCGTGTATTGCTGGCCGAGATTACATTGAATTCCCCGGGGCTGGCAAGCCGGCCCTTCGCAACCCCTGAACCATGAGCCCCACCGAGCTGACCGCCCTTTTGATGCTGGCCACCGCGATGAGTTTTTCGCCGGGGCCGAACACTACGCTGTCCACCGCGCTGGCGGCCAACCTGGGCCTGAAGCGCGCCCTGCGCTTTTGCCTGGCCGTCCCCATGGGCTGGACCCTGCTGCTGGTGGCCACCGGCCTGGGCCTGGGTGCGCTGATCACCAGCGTTCCCGCCCTGCGGCTGGCAGTCAAGGTGTTTGGCGTGGCCTACATGCTGTGGCTGGCCTGGAAGCTGGCCCGCGCCGGACAGATGTCGCAGGTCAATGCCGCGCGTCTGAATGTCACGTTCTGGCAGGGCGTGGGGCTGCAGTTCGTGAACATCAAGGCGTGGATGCTGGCGCTTACGCTGACCGCAGGCTGGGTCGTGAATGCCGGCGGCCAGCCGGCCACCAACCCCTATGAAAGACTGGCGATCACCAGCGTGGTGATGATGTGCTTTGCCTTCAGCAGCAACTTCCTCTATGCGCTGGTGGGCTCGCTACTGCGTCAGTGGCTGGCGGAAGGCACGCGGCTGCTGTGGTTCAACCGCGTGTTGGCGCTGGTGCTGGTGGCGACCGCCTTCTGGATGCTCACCGTATGAAGCCCGAAGAAGTGCGCGGCCTGTGGCTCGGCCTGCTGGGCGTGACCATTTTTGCGATGACGCTGCCCATGACGCGGCTGGCCGTGGGCACGATCGATGCGCCGCAGATGTCGGGCGTGTTCATCGCGCTGGGCCGCGCCGTGGTGGCGGCGCTGCTGTCGGCGACCTTCCTCGTCGCCACGCGCGCGCCCTGGCCGCGGCGGGAAGACTGGTGGCCGCTGGCCCTCACGTCGGCTGGCGTGGTGTTCGGTTTTCCGCTGTTCACGTCGGTGGCCATGCGCTATGTCGAGGCGGTGCACGCGGCCGTGATCGTCGGCGTGCTGCCGCTGGCCACGGCCGCCGTGGGCGCGCTGCTGCACCGTCAACGCCCGTCGGCGGGCTTCTGGATCTGCGCGGCCGTGGGCAGCGGGCTCGTCGTGGGGTTTGCGGTGCTGCGCAGCGGCCAGGCGGGCCTGAGTCTGCACCCGGCCGACGGCTTGCTGCTGGCCGCCATGGGCTGCGCCGCCGTGGGCTACGGTTACGGCGCCAGACTGTCGCAGCGCATGCGGGCCGAGCACGTGATTTGCTGGGCACTGGTCATGGCCCTGCCCATCACGCTGCCGGCCGCGTGGCTCACGCTGCCGCGCGCCGATCTTCAGCCGTCGGCGTGGTGGGGGTTCGCCTACGTGGCCGTGTTTTCGATGTGGCTTGGCTTTTTTGCCTGGTACCGCGGGCTGGCCCTGGGCGGCACGGTGCGCGTGAGCCAGGTGCAACTGGTGCAGCCCTTTCTGGGCATGCTGTTTGCCGTGCCGTTGCTGGGCGAGCGGCTGGACGCGATGACGCTGGGCTTTGCGCTGGCCGTGATCGCCACTGTTTTCATTGGCAAGAAAATGCCCGTTCGTGCGGCCGCAGCCGCCTGACACTGATTTGATGGAGACCTGCATATGAAACTCAACGACCTGAACACCCCCCAATGGACCTTGGCGCGCCGCGCCGAGCGCATGAACCCGTCGGTCATCCGCGAAATCCTCAAGGTCACCGAGAAGCCCGGCATCATCAGCTTTGCCGGCGGCCTGCCGTCCCCCAAGACCTTCCCGATCGACGCGTTCTCTGAAGCCTGCGCCAAGGTGCTGCGCGAGGACGGCCAGGGCGCGCTGCAGTACGCCGCCAGCGAAGGCTACGGCCCGCTGCGCGAAGCCGTCGCCGCGCAGCTGCCCTGGATGGTTGACCCGGCCCAGGTGCTGATCACAACCGGCAGCCAGCAGGGCCTGGACCTGGTGGCCAAGGTGCTGGTGGACGCGGGCAGCCGCATTCTGGTGGAAACGCCGACGTATCTGGGCGCGCTGCAGGCTTTCACGCCCATGGAGCCCGAAGTGGTGAGTGTGGCGAGCGACGCCGAAGGCATCGATGTCGAAGACCTGGCAGCGAAGGCCGGCACCGCCGCGCAAGGTGGTGCCTCCGATTGCCGCGCGCGCTTTCTGTACGTGCTGCCCAACTTCCAGAACCCCACCGGCCGCACCATGAGCGAGGCGCGCCGCGCCGCGCTGTCGGCCCGGGCGGCTGCGCTGGGCCTGCCCATCATCGAGGACAACCCCTATGGCGATCTTTGGTTCGACGCGCCGCCCGCGCTGCCGCTGACCGCGCGCAACCCTGAAGGCTGTATCTACCTGGGCTCGTTCTCCAAGGTGCTGGCGCCGGGCCTGCGCCTGGGCTTCCTGGTCGCGCCCAAGGCCATGTACCCCAAGCTGCTGCAGGCAAAGCAGGCGGCCGACCTGCACAGCCCCAGCTTCAACCAGCGCATGGTGGCCGAGGTGCTCAAGCATGGCTTCCTGGACCGCCACGTGCCCACGATCCGCGCGCTGTACAAGTCGCAGCGCGACGCGATGCTGGCCGCGCTCACGCGCGAAATGGCCGGGCTGGACGTGCAGTGGAACAGCCCCGACGGCGGCATGTTCCTGTGGGCGCGCCTGCCCGCGGGCGTGGACGCCGTGCAGCTGCTGCCCAAGGCGGTGGAGAAGAACGTGGCCTTCGTGCCCGGCTCGGCGTTCTATGCCGACAACGGCGACCCGCGCACGCTGCGCCTGAGCTTCGTGACGGCGAGCGTGGATCAGATCAACACGGGGGTCGCCGCATTGGCGGCGGCCATCCGCGAGGCCCAGGCTGCCTGAGGACGCCCATGCTGCACATCTGGGGCCGCATCAGCTCGATCAACGTGCGCAAGGTCGTGTGGACCGTGCAGCACCTGAACCTCACGCACCAGCGCACCGACGCGGGCGGGCAGTTCGGCATCGTCAAGACGCCGGACTATCTGGCCAACAACCCAAATGCGCTCGTACCACTGCTGGAGGACGGCGACTTCCGCCTGTGGGAGTCCAACGTCATCGTGCGCTATCTGAGCGCGAAGTATGCGGACGGTGCGCTGTACCCGTCCGGCCTGCAGGCCCGCTTCGACGCCGAGCGCTGGATGGACTGGCAGCAGACCACGCTGAACCACGCGGGCCGCGATGCGTTCGTGCAGCTCATCCGCAAGCCGGGCGGGCAGGTCAACGCGGCGCTGGTCGAAGCGTCCATCGCCGCGACCGAGCCGCTGCTGGACCTGCTGGACGCGCACCTGGCGCGCCAGCCGTTCATGGCCGGCGGGCAGCTCACCATGGCCGACATTCCCATCGCCTGCGAAATCCACCGATGGCGCGGCACGCCTGTGCCCCATACGGCGCGTGCGCACCTGGACCGCTGGTACCAGCACGTGCTGGCGCTGCCCGCGTCACGCGGCGTGCTGGACATTGCCCTTTCCTGATCCCTCCAAACCATCCATGAAAACCCGCCCGTTCAAGCAAGTCGACGTCTTCACCGCCCAGCCCTACCGCGGCAACCCGCTGGCCGTGGTGCTGGACGGCACCGGCCTGAGCACGCAGGAGATGCATCACTTCACCCGCTGGACCAACCTGTCCGAGGCGACCTTCGTGCTGCCGCCCACGCAGCCGGGCGCCGACTACAAGGTGCGCATCTTCTGCCCGTCGGGCGAGCTGCCGTTCGCCGGCCACCCCACGCTGGGCACCTGCCATGCGTGGCTGCAGGCCGGCGGTACGCCCAAAGGCAGCGACGTGGTGCAGGAATGCGGTGTGGGCTTGGTGCGGATCCGCCGCGACGGCGAGCGGCTGGCCTTTGCCGCCCCGCCGCTGATCAACAACGCGCCGCTGCCGGACGATGAGCTGGCGCTGATCGTGCGCGGCCTGGGCATCGAGCGCAGCGACGTGGTGGCGCATGCCTGGTGCGACAACGGGCCCAAGTGGCGCGGGCTGCTGCTGCGTTCGGCGCAGCAGGTGCTGGCGCTCAAGCCCGACGCGGCCGTGCTGCAGGGCCTGTTCGTCGGCGTGGTGGGCGCAAGCGGCAAGGTCGGCGTCGTGGCGCCCACGGGCCATGACGACGTGGCATTTGAAGTGCGCGCATTTTTCCCCGGCAACAACGGCATGGTGGAAGACCCCGTGACCGGCAGCCTGAACGCGGGCCTGGCGCAGTGGCTCATCGGCGCAGGCCTGGCGCCGGCCCGCTACGTGGCGGCGCAGGGCACGGCGATGGAGCGCGCGGGGCGTGTGTTTGTGGAGCAGTCGGGCAACGACGTCTGGGTGGGCGGCGGGTCCTTGACCTGCGTTGAAGGGACGGTGCTACTTTGACACCAACCGCCCGGATCGACCACCTCGTCATCGCCGCTGCCACGCTCGAAGAAGGCGTGGCCTGGTGCGAACGTGTGCTGGGCATCACGCCCGGCCCGGGCGGCGAGCATCTGTTGATGGGCACCCACAACCGCCTGTTCCGCGTGGCGACGGTGGACTTTCCGCGCGCCTACGCGGAGATCATCACCATCAATCCCGCCAGGCCCGATCCGCAGCCGGCCAGGACCGGCCGCTGGTTTGACCTGGACGACCCTGCCCTGCGCGCCCGCGTGGCGCAGGACGGACCGCAGCTCGTGCACTTCGTGGCGAACGTGCCCGACGTGGCGCAGGCACTGAAGGACTGGGCCCTGCTGGGCATCGACCGGGGGCCGGCGCTGGCCGCCTCGCGCGCCACGCCGCGCGGGCTGCTGCAGTGGCAGATCACCGTGCGCGACGACGGCCAGCGACTGTTTTCGGGCGGGCTGCCCACACTCATCCAGTGGGGCGACGTGCATCCCGCCAGCACCATGCCCGAATCGGGCGTGACGCTGCAATCGCTCACCGTGCAGCACCCGCAGGCCGACGTGCTGCGCGCGGCCTTTGACGCGGTCGGCCTGGCGGGCGTGCAGCTCAAGCAGGGCGCGCCCAACCTGTGCGCGCGGCTGCACACGCCGCGCGGCGCGGTCACGCTGGAATCGAAAGGACTCTGACATGCTCACCTTCACCGAACTCGGCTGGTTTGCGCTGGCGGCGCTGATCCTGGTGCTCACGCCCGGCCCCAACATGATCTATTGCATCTCGCGCACGCTGGTGCAGGGCCGCCGCGCCGGCCTGCTGTCGCTGGCCGGCGTGCTGCTGGGCTTTGTGGTGCACCTGATGGCGGCGGCCCTGGGCCTGACGGCCCTGCTCATGGCCGTGCCACTGGCGTTCGACGCGATCAAGCTGGCCGGCGCGGCCTACCTGCTGTGGCTGGCCTGGCAGGCGGTCAAGCCCGGCGGCGCCGCGCCGTTCGAAGCCCGTAACCTGCCGGTGGACACTCCTGCCACGCTGTTCCGCATGGGCTTTATCACCAACCTGCTGAACCCCAAGGTCGCCATGTTCTACCTGTCGTTCTTTCCGCAGTTCCTGCACCCCGAGCGGGGCAGCGTACTGCTGCAGAGCCTGTCGCTGGGCGCGGTGCAGATCGGCGTGAGCGGCGGCGTCAACGCGCTGCTGGTCCTGGGCGCGGGCGGCATCACGGCGTTCCTGTCGCAAAGCGCGGGCTGGCTGCGCGCGCAGCGCTATGTCATGGGCACGGTGCTGGGCGGCCTGGCCGTACGCATCGCGCTGGAAGAACGCAAGTAGGCCGCCATGCAGTTCACACGGGAACAGGTCCAGGCCGCACAGCGCACCGTCTACGCGGCCATGCCGCCCACACCGCAGTACGCCTGGCCGCTGTTGCAGCAGCGCCTGGGCCTGAAGGTCTGGCTCAAGCATGAAAACCACACGCCGGCCGGCGCGTTCAAGGTGCGCGGCGGGCTCACGTACTTTGAGCAGTTGGGGCAGGTCAAGGGCGTGATCAGCGCCACGCGCGGCAACCACGGCCAGTCGGTGGGCTTCGCGGCGCGGCGCTACGGCGTGCCGGCCACCATCGTCGTGCCGCACGGCAATTCGGTGGAGAAGAACGCGGCCATGCGCGCGCTGGGCGTCACGCTGGTCGAGCATGGCGACGACTTTCAGGCCGCGCGCGAGCATGCCATCCACCTGGCGGAAACGCAGGGCCTGCACATGGTGCCGTCGTTCCACCCCGAGCTGATCCGCGGCGTCATGACGTACTGGGTCGAGTTTTTCGAGAGCTTTGCACACGGGGCAGCACCCGACGTGGTGTTCGTGCCGCTGGGCCTGGGCTCGGGCTTCAGCGCCGCGGCCGCCGCGCGCGCGCATACGGGCGTGAAGACGCGCCTGGTTGGCGTCGTGTCGGCCCATGCCACGATGTACCAGGACTCGTTCCGCGCGCGCCGCGTGATCGAGTCGCCGGTGACCACGGTGCTGGCCGACGGCATGGCCTGCCGCGTGCCCGAGCCCGGCGCGCTGGACGCGCTGCTGAAAGAGGCCGACGACGTGGTGGCCGTGACCGACGATGAAGTCGCTCACGCCATGCGCGTGCTGTTCGCCGACACGCACAACGTCGCCGAAGGCGCGGGCGCCGCCGCGCTGGCCGCCGCGATGCAGCAGCGCCAGCGGCTGCAGGGCCAGGTGGTGGGCTGCCCGGTGACGGGCGGCAACGTGGACAGCGCGGTGTTCGCCGATGTGCTGACGGGCTGAAGCCCGCGCCGTTCAGGCCCAGGCGCCCATGAACGGCATCGGCAGCGGCTGGATCGGCGCGGACGGCGCCTGCAGCTGGGCGCGCAGTTCGGGCACCAGCGCCACAAAGCCGGCGAGCACGGCAATGAATTCCTGAGGGTCGATCGCCGGCGGCAGCATGGCCAGCAGCACCAGACGACCGGTCTCTTCGTCCAGCGCGATCATGTGGCCGGAGGGAAGGTGACCGTAGTTGACCATCAGCATGGCGCGCAGTGCGTGGGGCGGCAGTTCGTCCATCGGACCGGTCAGCGCGCAACGCACCGTGAGCGGCTCGGGCCCGCCGCGGCAGGCAATGGTCAGGTCGACATCACCCTCGAACTCCAGGCCGCATTCGCCTTCGGTGTCCAGTTCCACGACCTGGCCCAACACGTTCGACAGCGCCGACATCAGTGGCTGCACCGTGTACGTTTCACCTGGCACCGTTCGTCCCCGGGTGTGCGGGCGCCATGCGCCGCGCGGTGAACTCCCTGTCGCGTTCCCTCGTTGGGGGTCAGGTCACTATAGGCAGGCGGCCGCACGGCTGTAAAGACAGGCCGGGGGCGACTATGCGTTGGTATGGGCTGGTGTCCCGCGCCTGACAGCCCGGCGGCCCGCGCGTCACTCCGGCGACTGGGCAGGCACCTGCGCCTCGCCAGAATGGGACGCATGGGAACCCTGTACCTCGTGCGTCACGGCCAGGCCTCGTTTGGCGAGGCGGACTATGACCGGCTCAGCCCGCGTGGCCACCAGCAAAGCCTGCGGCTGGGCGAATACTTTGCGTCACGCGGCGTCACGTTCGACGCCGTGGTGACCGGCACGCTGCGCCGCCACGCGGAAACGTACGCCGGCATTGCCAAAGGCCTGGGCCAGACGCTGCAGCCGCTGCCCTGGCCCGGCCTGAACGAGTACGACAGCGAGGCCGTGATCGCCACCATCCATCCCGACAAGCTTGAAAAGCCCACGTCGCCCGAGATGGTGCGCCACCACTTCCGCCTGCTGCGCGACGGCCTGAGCCAGTGGATGGCAGGCGTCGTCAGCCCGCGCGGCATGCCCAGCTACAGCGACTTCGTGGCCGGCATCAATGGCGCGCTGGACCATGTGCGCAAGGAGCATTTCGGCAAGAGCGTGCTGCTCGTGTCCAGCGGCGGGCCGATTTCGACCGCCGTGGGGCAGGTCCTGGGCACCAGCGCCGAGGCAACCATCGAGCTGAACCTGCGCATCCGCAACAGCAGCGTGACCGAGTTTGCCTTTACGCCCAAGCGGCACATGCTAGTGACCTACAACACGCTGCCGCACCTGGACGACACCCAGTACAGGGACTGGGTCACCTACGCCTGATCGCGCCCCAGATAGGCGCCGTCGGCCTCCAGCCGCGCCTGCAGCGACGGCACGTCGATGTCACGCGGCGCCACACTGGCGGACAGCGCCAGCGCCGCCGCCGTGCCTGCGGCCTGTCCCATGACGAAGCATGCGCCCGACACGCGCGCGGCCGACTGGCCCAGGTGCGTCATGGACGCACAGCGCCCCGCCACCAGCAGGTTGCGCATGCCCTGCGGCAGCAGCATGCGGTACGGCAGGTGGTTGAAGCCCCGGCATTGGGGCATGTCGTTCTGGAAGCGGAACGACACGTCGCCCGCCACGTGTTCCTCGATCATCCAGCCGTTCACGCCGATGGTGTCGTCAAAGCTTGCACAGCCCAGCACGTCGTCGCCTGTGAGCTGGTAGTCGCCCACCACGCGCCGCGTTTCGCGCACGCCGACCTGCGGCGCGATTTCCAGGATGTAGGCGTTCTCGAACCCCGGCGCCGATCCGCGCAGAAACTCGAAGAAATCCACGATCTGCCGGCGGCCCTCGACCTCGGCCGCGCTCAGCTGCAGCGCATCGGTGCCGTCCACGGGGCCACCTGTAGCGTTGGCCAGCTGCGTCACGTTGGCGCGCCATTCGGCAGGGTTTTTCTGCGGGCGGATGATGGGCGATTTGCGCGGGAACTTGCGGCCTTTCGCCGCGGCCTCGTCCATCAGCCGGCCGAAGTGGTTCCACGCATCGCCCGCACGCACCGGGTCCACGCCATTCACCCGGAACATGGTGGACGGGTACATCATGCCGTGGCCATCCGTGCCTTTCTCAAACGGCGCGCCCGCATGCGCGGCCAGGTCGCCGTCGCCCGAGCAGTCAATGAACAGCCGGCCCTGGACCGCGTAGCGACCGGACTTGGTTTCGACCAACAATGCGGCGATCTCGCCGGGCCCTTTCATGGCCACGCCCACGGCCTGCGCATGGAACAGCAGTTGCGCGCCGCTGCCCAGCACCAGCTCATCGGCCGCGACCTTGAATGCCGCCGTGTCGTAGGCCTGCGCGGCGATCTTGCCGCCGAAGAGGGCATGCGGCGCGTTGAGCCCGCCCAGAGCAGCCATGCGCTGGAGCAGGTCTGCCGCCGTGCCGTGCACCACCTGGCGGATCGTGCCGTGCACATTGGCATGCAGGCCGCAGAAGTTGGTGACGCCGGCCGCCGTGCCCATGCCGCCCAGAAAGCCATAGCGTTCCACCAGCAGGGTACGCCGGCCCAGTCGCGCGGCGGCGGCAGCGGCCGTGATGCCGGCGGGGCCGCCGCCCAGCACCACCACGTCGAATTCGCCGAACACGGGGGTGCGGCGGGCGGGTTCTTCAATGAAAGGGGTCGGGCTGTCCATGGCCGCCAGTATCGCGCGCCGGCAGCGTCAGCCGGTAGCACCGCTGGTAGGGCGGCGGCGCATCGACCTGGGCGAATGTCGCGCCGTGGATCGACGCAATCTTTTCCACCACGCGGTGGCCCAGCCCCAGGCCCAGCGCCTGAACACGCGGCGCGCCGCCGTTGCCCGCGCTGGCCGCGCCCCCCATGTCGCGCGCGGCCGCCGGGGGCGCAGCTGTCTGGGGCGCGTCGTCGCATACCTGCACCCATCGCTGCTGCGGGTCCAGCTGCACTTCCACCCGCGTGCCGGACGGCGTGTGGCTCAGCGCGTTTTCCACCAGGTTGCGCAGCGCCAGCCCCAGCAGCACCGGATGGCCCGTGACGGCAAACGGGCCCGGGCTGGCCAGCGACAGATCATGGCCGCTGGCGTGCGCGGCCTGGGCAAACTCGGCCACCACGTCGCGCGCCAGCGCATCCAGGTCCAGCGCCTGGGCGGATTCGGCCAGCTCGGTGCGGCTCGCGCGCGCCAGCGCCAGCAGGTCGGCCAGCACCTGCCCGGCCCGCAGCGCGTCGCTCTCCAGCCGGGCCAGCATGGCGTCGCGCTGCGCGCCGGCAGCCTCATCGCGCAGGGCGCGCGCCTGCAGGGTGATGGACGCCAGCGGTGTGCGCAGCTCGTGCGCCAGCTCGTTGGCCAGCTCCCGTTCGCGCGACAGCGTCGCGTGGTAGCGGTCCGCCAGCGTGTTGATGGACTCCACCACCGCGCGGAACTCCTCTTCCGGGTAGGCGTCCGGCAGGGGCGCGCCTTTGCGGATGTCCAGCGCATGCACGTCGCGCGACAGGTCGTACAGCGGGCGCAGGCCGCGGTGGATCGCCAGGCCCAGCACCAGCGCGATGACCGGCAGCAGCCACAGCCCGGGCTGGGCGATCTGCTCGGCGATGTCCTCTGCCAGATCGTCGCGCTCCTGGACGGTGAGCAGCACCATGACCTTGCGCCGGTGGTCGTTGCTGTCCCAGCGCGAAAAGGCCCTCCATGCTACCGGTGGGCTGCCCAGCTGCAGGGTTTCAAAACCCTCGCCCGGCGTGAAAGGGGGCACCGGCGCCTCGCCCGTGGTGGTCACCACCTGTCCCGTCGCGTCCCAGACCACGACGCTCATGGATTGCTGGTAGTCGTGGCTTTTGAGCTCCGCATGCTTGATCGGTGGCCGCTCGGGGGTGCGCAGACCAAACTGCCCGTCGCGCTCGGCCAGCAGAAGGCTGGCCACGCCAGCCAGGTGCCCGTCGGTCAGCTCGTCGGCTTCATGCCGTCCGGTGATGTAGCCCGCGGCCAGAAAACTGCCCCACACCACCAACAGCGATCCAAGCGCCCAAGCCAGCAGGTGGCGCGTCAGCGACCGTCGCACCAGGGCGTTCAAGCGCGCTCCTCGGGCACGAAGTAGCCCACGCCGCGCAGGGTGCGGATCACCCCGTCGCCCAGCTTGCGCCGCAGGTGGTGCACGTGGACTTCGATCGCGTTGCTGTCCAGCGCGTTGTCCCAGTTGTACAGCTTGGCTTCGATCTGCGGGCGCGACAGCACGCGGGGCCGTACCTCCACCAGCGCCAGCAGCACGCCGAATTCGCGCGACGACAGCTCCACAGGCTCGCCCGCCCGCGTCACGGTGCGCGCCGCAGGGTCGATGCGCAGATCGCCCACCTGCAACACCGGCTGCGCCCGGCCGGCCGCGCGGCGCGCCAGCGCCCGCATGCGGGCGGCCAGCTCGTCGGGATCGAAGGGCTTGGTCACATAGTCGTCGGCGCCCATGTCCAGGCCGGCAATGCGCGACGCCACCTGGTCACGGGCCGTCATGATCAGCACGGGCGTTTCGGGCGCAGGCAACCGGTCCTGGGGCGCGGCGCGCAGCTGGCGCAGCACCTCGGACCCGTCGCCGTCGGCCAGGCCCAGGTCCAGCAGCACCAGATCAAACGGCTCGGCCCGCAGCGCCGCCCAAGCGGAGGCCACGCCGCCGGCCACGTCCACCGCCCAGCCCTGGTGCGCCAGATGGGCCTTCAGCCCCTGGGCAATGCCATCGTCGTCTTCCACCACCAGTACTCGCATGCAGCTGATTGTGCGCCAGCGGGTTAAGGACGCCTTAAGGCAGTCCCCCGACAGTCCCGCCCATGACAACGTTTTCCACCCGCGGGCTGGCCATGGCGACTGCGGCCACCGGCCTGGCTCTGGTGGGCTGGGACCTTCTGCGGCTGGACATGCCCCTGGCACGCTGGTGGGGGGATGCCCAGGGTTTTGCCCTGCGCGACTACTGGGTGCTGGACCATGTGGTCCACGACGGCGGACGCCGCGTGGCCTGGGGCCTGACACTGGCGCTGTGCGTGGGCGTGTGGTGGCCCTGGGGCTGGCTGCGCGGCATCAGCACCGCGCGGCGGCTGCAGCTGGCGGCCGGCACGCTGCTGGCGGCCCTGGCGGTCAGCACGATCAAGTCGTTCAGCGGCACGAGCTGCCCCTGGGACATGGCCGAGTTCGGCGGCGTCGCGCGCTATGCGGGCGGCATGCCCCACTGGTTCATGTTGACGCAAAGCGACGGTGGCAGTGGCCGCTGCTTCCCCGCGGGCCATGCGTCGGCCGGATTTGCATTTGTCAGCGGTTACTTCGCATTTCGGGACACCCGGGCGTCCCTGGCCCGGGGCTGGCTGGCCGCATCCTTTGCAGCGGGGCTGCTCCTGGGGCTGGCCCAGCAGGCGCGCGGCGCCCATTTCATGAGCCATACGCTGTGGTCCGCCTGGGTCTGCTGGTGCACCGCCTGGACCGTGGACCTGCTGGCCCGTCGACTGGAGCCGCAGGCATGAGGGTGCTGGCTGCATTGCGGCGACCGCAACGCCCGGTGGCCCCGGCGTGGGTGGCGGGCATGGCCTGCCTGTGGATGGCCACGGCAGCCAATCTGCCACTGTGGAAGGCATTGGCCGGCCTGGGGGTGTTCGACCAGCCCGCCGGGTGGGCTCTTGGCGCCGCGCTGGCGGTCATGATCGCCGCCGCGCTGATGGCGCTGGCCGGGCTGTTGGCCTGGCGCTTCACGCTCAAGCCGCTGCTGATCGGGCTGCTGCTGTCGGCGGGATCGGGCGCGTATTTCATGCTCAGCTACGGCGTGGTGATCGACTCCACGATGCTGGTCAACGTGATGCAGACCGACCGGCACGAAGCCGCGGCGCTGTTCAGCGTGCGCCTGCTGCTGCTGGTGGGTCTGCTGGGTGTGCTGCCGGCCGCTGCCGTCTGGCGCACGCCCGTGGCCTGGGGCAGCTGGACGGGCCGCGCCTGGCGCAACCTGGTGTGGGTGGCCGCCGCGCTGGCGGTGCTGGCCGCTGCCGCGCTGGCCAGCTTCCAGCCGCTGTCGTCCACCATGCGCAACCACAAGCAGGTGCGTTACCTGATGAATCCGCTGAATTCGCTGTACGCCACGGGCTGGCTGGCGGCCGCGCCGCTGCGGCGCGACACGGCGCGGCTGGACCCGGTGGGGCTGGACGCGCAGTTCACGCCCGCGCCCGGCGGCAGGCCGCCGATGCTGGTGCTGGTGCTGGGCGAGACAGGCCGCAGCGGCAACTTTGGTCTGAACGGCTACGGACGGGATACCACGCCCGAGCTGGCGCGCGAGAAGGTCGTGAGTTTTCGCAATGCGTGGTCGTGCGGCACCAGTACGGCGGCGTCCGTGCCGTGCATGTTCTCGCATCTGGGACGCGACGATTTCGAGGCGCGCACCCACAACTACGAAGGCCTGCTGGACGTGGTGCAGCGCGCGGGGCTGGCGGTGCTGTGGGTGGACAACCAGTCGGGCTGCAAGGGCGTGTGCGACCGCGTGCCGTCCGTGAACACGTCGGACCTGAAGGACCCGCAGCTGTGCGCGGGCGGTGAATGCCTGGACGGCATCATGCTGCAGGGCCTGGACGAGCGCATCGCCGCGCTGGACCCGGCGCGGCGCGCGCGCGGCGTGGTGCTGGTGCTGCACCAGATGGGCAGCCACGGCCCGGCCTATTCGCAGCGGTCGCCCGCGGCCTACAAGCGCTTCTTGCCCGAATGCACCAGCGTCAACCTGCAGGACTGCTCGCGCGAAACGCTGTTGAACGCGTATGACAATTCCATTGCCTACACGGACCACCTGCTGGCCTCCACCATCGGGTGGCTCAAGGGGCAGTCGGCGGCCTGGGACACGGCCATGGTCTATGTGGCCGACCATGGCGAATCACTGGGCGAAAACAACCTGTACCTGCACGGGCTGCCCTATGCGCTGGCGCCCGACGTGCAAAAGCATGTGCCGTGGATCACCTGGCTGTCGCCCGCCTACGAAAGACGCAGCGGCATCACGACCGCGTGCCTGCAGTCGGCGCGCGACACGCGCATCAGCCACGACCACTACTTCCATTCGGTGGTCGGGCTGCTGGGCGTGCAGGTCGGCGCCTACCGTCCGGGCCTGGATGTGTACGCCCGCTGCGCCGGCGCCTGATCAACCCGCCGGCACAAAGCCCGCGAAGGTCACCGTCACCGAGCCGCCGGACTGGCCCGCGTCGCGTTGCACGTTGCAAATGGCCTCGGCCTGCGGCACGGGCGGGTTCGGCGCGCCGGCTGGCGGGCAGTCGCAGCGCGGCGGGTTCTGGCTGCCCGTGCAGACGTCGCACGCATAGGGGTACACGCCGATCTGGCCCACGTTGCCGCCTATGCCCTCGTTCTGAAAGCTGGTGACGTTCGCATGCGCCGGCCCGGCATTCCACGCGCCGCCGCCTTCCATGCTGAACTGCAGGAAGGCATTCGCGCCCGCCACGCAGCTGATGTCGATGGTCTCCTGCGCATTTTCGCCCTGGAAGCCGTTGTTCAGCATGAACTCGGCCAGGTTGATGCCACTGGGGTACTCCGCCGGCGCGCAGTTCAGCGGCGGCGATCCGAAGCTGAAATTGCCGTTCAGCCCGAAGCCGGGCGGAGGCGTGTAGCAGACCGAATGGCCCGCGGGCAGGTCGAACCAGCCCTGCAGGTCATTCAGCACATGCTTGACGAAGGGGATATTGCCCACGTGCGGAACGCAGCGTTTCACGGCGCCCAGGGTCAGATAGACCCTGACCGTTTCACTGGTGGCGTTGGCCAGGGTGAGTTCGGTTCTTGACTGTGTCATGGTGTGCTCGGTGTTCAGGTGGAGTCGTGGTCAGCTGCACAGCCCGCGCACCATGTTGAGCGCGCGCAGCGCCGCAACCCAGCTGCTGGGCAGGTCATCGGCGCTGCGGCCGTACGGGAACGAGAAATAGCCGTCGTCGTCGTTGTGATCCAGCCGGAACCAGAATCTGCCGTTGCGCTTGAGCGAGATGTAGATCACGAAGACATTGCCCTCCTCGGCAAACCGCTGCTCGCTGCCGTTGAGGTAGCTCGTGGGAACGCCCAGGTGGATGTGGTCGTTCTGGTCCGTCGCCGGAAAGAAGCTGTTGGCCTGGGCCGGCACGCTGTAGTTGGCGCGCGCCAGCGTCTGCCGGGATACCTGCAGATAGCGCATGGGAATCTCCTTGGTGTCGTGGGGAAATGAGAAAAAGGCTCAGGCCAGCACGTCGGCCGCAGCGCGCTGGCCTTCAAAAATCGCGGCCTGCAGGGTGCCGTAGTAGTCCAGATTGGTGGCCTCGCCCGCGAAGTGCAGCGTCTTGAGCGGAACGCCCAGCGCTTCACGCGCGCCGAGCGCGGTCTCGTCGTCGGGCCCACCGCCGATGAACGCCGTGTATGAATACGCGCCATTGATACCCGGCGCCTGGCTCCAGTTGGTGATGGCCTTGCCCGTGGTGAAGAACACGTCGTCGCAGGCCGTCTGGATGCTTTGCCTGAACAATGCGAAAACGTCCTTGTCGGCCATGGCGTCCAGCGCCGCCGCGAAGTCACCCGCCGCATGCGCCACCAGCACGCCCGGCGCGTGCGGCAGACGGTAGTACTGCCACACGCCTTCGGGCTCGGTCTCGATCAGGTAGTAGTTGGTGCCGGGCACGATGCTGGCCGGATCGGTGCGCAGCGCCAGCGCGAGCTTTTTGTACGAGCCCAGGCGCAACGCTTTCAGCGCGGTTTTGTACGCATCCGGCAAGGCCGGCGTGAAGGCGATCGCGCCACTGCCCAGCACCGACACCGGCGCGGTGACGATGCAGGCGTCCACCTTCAGGCTGTTGCGGCCCCAGCCGAGCACGGCACTGGTGTCGTCGTAGCTGACCGAATCGATGGTGGCGCCGAAATGGGCCGTGTAGCGCGCACCGCCGGTTGTGGCCAGTTGCTGGCCGTAGGCGGCCACCAGCGCGCCGATGCCTTTCACTACGAACCGGTTTTCGCCGTTTTCACCGCCCGCCTCGCGCGCGCGGTCCGCGGCGATGTACTGCCAGGTCTCGGCGGACTCGGTAAAGGGGCCATAGGTCGATGTGGCGTGGCCGAACATCTCCACCTGCGTGTCAAAGCTGGGCTTGCCGGCCACGATGGCGTTGGACTTGAGCGCCGCGGCGTCGAACGACGCCTGGATCGCGTTCACCTCGGCCTGCACGTCGTCGGTGGTGGTGGGTTCGTCGACCCAGCCTTCGTCGCCGTCCACGCGCAGCATGTAGGTCGCGTCCTCTTCCACGGTGTCGAACCCCAGGCTGGCGGCGATCTGCACCAGCGGGTTGATGTCCGGGTCCTGGATGTATTGCGCGCCCATGTCGAACGCGAAGCCGGGAATGGAGGTGCTGTCGGTGCGGGCGCGACCGCCATAGCCGCCATTCGCCTCGAACAGATGAACCTCTGTGACCTTGTTGCTGGCCAGCAGCGCATACGCGGCGCTGATGCCGGCCAGCCCGCCCCCGATGATGGCTACTTTCATGCACGCACTCCCTCAGTGGTGCCCGCACGCCCCTTGCGTACCGGCTGGGGCACAGTCTGGGTCGTGCGCCGCCGCAGTGCGATTACAGGTGATTACAGCCGATTACGCCGACGGCAGCGGCCGTGCGGCGTGCAGCCGGACCACGCGCACAGGCGCCAGGGCCCGCGCGCGCAGTTGCCCGCACCCGCCGTCCACGTCCTGGCCTGCCGAGTGGCGCAGTTTGGTCAGCACCCCGGCGCGGTGCAGCGTGCGCGCGATCCCGGCGGCACGTTCCCATGACGGCCGCTTGAAGTCCAGGCCCTCGTTGCTGTTGTACGGGATCATGTTCATGACCGCGTACCTGCCCTTCAGCAACCGCACGATGCCGTCCAGCTCGTCGGCCGAGTCGTTGATGCCTTCCAGCAGCGTCCACTGGTACTGGATCGGGTAGCCGGTGGCGCGGGCGTAACGCTCGCCCTCTTCGACCAGCTCATCGGGTGTCATGCGCGGCGCGCGCGGCAGCAGCTTTTCGCGCAGGTCGGCGCGCGTGGTGTGCAGCGACAGGGCCAGCGCGGGTTTGACGGTGCCGCGCGGCAGCTCGGCGAACACGCGCGGGTCGCCCACGGTGGAGAACACCAGGTTCTTGTGGCCCACGTTACCGGCCGTGCCCAGCAGGTCGATGGCCTGCATTACCGCATCCAGGTTGTGGGCGGGCTCGCCCATGCCCATGAACACGACTTTTTTCACCGGCCGCAGCGCGCGCGCCAGCGCCACCTGCGCCACGATTTCACCGCTGGTGAGCTGGCGCACGAGCCCACCCTGCCCCGTCATGCAGAACACGCAGCCCACGGCGCAGCCGACCTGGGTGGACACGCACAGGCCGTCGCGAGGCAGCAGCACGCTTTCCACGGTCTGGCCGTCGGCCAGTTCGACCAGCAGTCTTGACGAGCCGTCTTCACCGGGGTGTTGTGATTTCAGTCGCGCCAGGCCCTGAAGTTCATCGGCCAGCGCAGGCAGCGCGTCGCGCAGCGTCTGGGGCATGAAGTCCTCGATGCGCCGCTTGCCTGCGTCCTGCGGCTGTGCCTGTGACCACAAGCGCAGCACGCGGTGCTCGTGCTTGGGCTTGGCGCCCAGGGCGCGCAGGCGGTGGCGAAGGGACTCGATGTGCATGCCGGATTTTAGGTGCCTGTCCTTCGCGGCTGGGCTACACCGCGCGGCAAAGCCACGTGGGCGGTGTGCGGGGCTCGCGGCGCGCAGTGTGCGGCGGAGCGATTTCTGCGGTGGCGAGAAGCGCAGGGGGGAGTGTTGGCGCGCGCAGCGCGCAACGTGCACATGCTCGCCGCGGCTGTCCGAGCGGAATGGAGCGCAGCGCAATGCAGCGAGTTCCGCGGCGCAACCGACCCCCGAGCATCGCAGCGGAGTTTTTGCTCAGCAAAAACCACCGCAGCATGAGCCCCGCCGCACACTGCGCGTCGCGAACCCCGCGCGCGCCACAGAAGAACGAACGGGAAAGATCAGTACGTCTTGTACGGCAGGAACTTGCCCGACAAAACGACATTGACGCGATCCCCCTTGGGATCCGGCTGCCGCACGATGTCCATGGAAAAGTCGATCGCGCTCATGATGCCGTCGCCGAATTCCTCGTGGATCAGCTCCTTGATCGTCGTGCCGTACACATTGACGATCTCGTACCAGCGGTAGATCAGCGGATCGGTCGGCACTGCCGTGGGCAGCGAGCCCTTGTACGGCACGACCTGCAGCCACTTCTGCTCCTCGGCATTCAGGCCGAAGACCTTGCCCAGCACTTTGGCCTGGGCGGCCGTGGCCGTCATCTGGCCCAGGCACAGGGCCGTGGTCCATTCCTTGGACTCGCCGACCTTGCTGGCGACGTCCTCCCATTTGATGCTCTTGGACACCTTGGTGCTGATGATCTTTTCCGTGACGTCCATGCGGTTCATGGTGTTGCTCCTTTGAGGGTTGGGGTGGTTTTCAGTGACCGGCCTTGGCGCGCGTCACCAGGAAATCGACGATGTGGTTGCGCAGCTCGTAGTAGCCGGGCAGGTGGTGCAGGCCGGCGCGGGTGCGTTCGCGCGGCAGTGTGTTGGTGACGGTTTCGGCAATGCCGCCGGGGACGTAGCCCGCGGGTGTATCGCTGCCGTTGCTCATGAGCAGGATGCGGTCGGCCAGCAAAATGGCTTCGTCCACGTCGTGCGTGATCATGAACACCGTCTGCTGCGTCTCGCGCACGATGCCCATGAGCTCGTCCTGGATGGTGCCGCGCGTGAGCGCGTCCAGCGCGCCGAACGGCTCGTCCAGCAGCAGCATCTTGGGCTGGATCGCGAACGCGCGCGCAATGCCCACGCGCTGCTTCATGCCACCGGACAGCTGCGACGGCTTTTTGTCGATGGCGGGCAAAAGGCCCACCATGGCGACAAACTTTTCCACATGCGCGTTGACCTGCGCGCGGTTCCAGTCCGGCCAGCGCGACTCCACCGCGAACGCGATGTTCTTGCGCACGGTCAGCCAGGGCATGAGCGCGTGGCTCTGGAACACCACGCCGCGCTCCAGGCTCGGCCCCGCGACCTCTCGGCCGTCCATGAACACGTGGCCGCCGCTGGCCGTGTCCAGCCCCGCCAGCACGTTCAAGATGGTCGTCTTGCCGCAGCCCGAGTGGCCGATGATGCAGACGAATTCGCCGCGGTCCAGCGTGAAGCCCACGTCGGCGAACACCGGCTTGGCGGGAATGAACGCCTTGGACAGGCCCTCGATTTTCAGGAAGCCCTCACTCCACATACGTCACCAGCTTCTGCAGTTGCGCGAACATCAGGTCCAGCAGCATGCCCACCACGCCGATCACCAGGATGGCGAAGATCACGTTGGTCAGCGACAGGTTGTTCCACTCGTTCCACACGAAGTAGCCGATGCCCGTGCCGCCCACCAGCATCTCGGCCGCCACGATCACCAGCCAGGCAATGCCCATGCTGATACGCATGCCGGTCAGGATGGTGGGCGCCGCCGCCGGCAGGATCACCTTGAATGCCTTGCGTAGCGGGTTCACTTCCAGCGTGCGGGCCACGTTGAGCCATTCGCGCTTGACCGACGCCACGCCAAACGCGGTGTTGATGAGCATGGGCCAGACCGAGCAGATGAAGATCACGAACACGCCCGAAATGCCCGAGTCCTTGATCGTGTACAGCGCCAGCGGCATCCACGCGAGCGGGCTGATCGGCTTGAGCACCTGAATGAACGGGTCGAACGCGCGGTGCAGCAGCGGGCTCATGCCGATCACGAAGCCCAGCGGCACGGCCACGATGCAGGCCAGAAGAAACCCCAGCCCCACGCGGCCCAGCGAATGCGCGAGCTGGATCGCGATGCCCTTGTCGTTGGGGCCGTTGTCGTAGAACGGGTCGGACAGTTGCTGCACCAGCGTCGCGCCCATCTGCGACAGCGTGGGAAAGCCCGTGCTCTTGGACGCGCCGGGGTCCTTGCCCATCATCTTCTGGTATTCAATCTGCTCGGGCGTCAGGCCCGCGGTAGAGGCCGCGGCGCCGCCGGCCGGCAGCGTGGACACGTGCCAGATGCCCAGCATGGCGAGCAGCAGCAGCACCGACACCAGCGCGGCCTTGAGGTTCAGGGACTTCATGGTCTGCGTCCGCACTCAGGCCATCTTGTTGATCTTGAAGCTCTTGACGTACTCCTCGGGCTTGGCCGGGTCGAATTCCTTGCCCATGACCTTGAACTTGCGATACGCCCCCTCGGGCGGGCGGAAGCCGACGAGGGACATCTGCTTCTTGGCGTCGGTCAGCAGGAACACCTTTTCGGCGATCTGCTTGTAGTTGACGTCGCCCTTCACGTAGCCCCAGCGCTTCATCTGCGTGAGCATCCACACGGCCATGCTCTGCCAGGGCACCGGGTCGAAGTTGGCGCGGTCGGGCACGTTCTTGATGTTGCCCAGGCCGTCGGCGAACTTGCCGGTCAGCACCTGCGCGATCACCGTCTCGGGCTGGTTCAGGTACTGCGCGGGGGCGATCACCTTGGCGATCAGTTCGCGGTCCTTGGGCTGGCTGGCCATGAAGCTGGCCGTCAGCACGGCGCGGTACAGCGCGGCAAAGCTGCCCGGGTTCTGCTTGATGAACTCGTCGCTCACGCCAAACGCGCAGCAGGGGTGGCCGTCCCAGATTTCCCTGGACAGGATGTGGATGAAGCCGACCTCGTCGTACACGGCGCGCTGGTTGAACGGGTCCGGGCCCAGGAAGCCGTCGATGTTGCCGGCACGCAGGTTGGCCACCATCTCGGGCGGCGGCGTCACGCGGATCTGCACGTCGGTGTCGGGGTTGATGCCGTTTTCGGCCAGGTAGTAGCGCAGCAGGAAGTTGTGCATGCTGTACTCGAACGGCACGGCGAACTTGAAGCCCTTCCACGATTTCGGGTCGCGCTTGTCCTTGTGCTTGACGTGCAGCGTGATCGCCTGGCCGTTGGTGTTCTGGATGCTCGCGACGTTCATGCCCACCTGGTTGGAGCCCAGGCCCATGCTCATGGCCAGCGGCATGGGCGACAGGAAGTGGCTCGCGTCATGCTCCTTGTTGATCATCTTGTCGCGGATCAGCGCCCAGCCCGCCGTCTTGTTGAGCTGGACGTTCAGGCCTTCCTTTTTGTAGAAGCCCAGCGGGTCGGCCATGATCAGCGGCGACGCGCAGGTGATCGCAATGAAGCCGATCTTCAGGTCCTTCTTCTCCACCGGCGCGCGCTCCTGCGCCATGGCCTGCAGCGACGTGAGCATGCCGGCGGGCAGCGCGGCGGCAATCGCTGCGCGCGCGGCGTTCGCGCCCACGGCCTTCAGGAAACCGCGGCGCACACTGTCCACGGGAAAGATCGCCTTGACCAGCGCGGCTTCCATGAAGTCGCGCGAGGCTTCTTCTTCACTGCGGGCTGCAGCCACGTTGTGCTCGCCCGGCGCATGGTCCTGGCCGCAGGCGCAGCGCAGCATCAGCGGACGGTCGGCATCGTAGGCGTCGTGGATTTTGGCGGGACCGGTGGCGGGCAGTCTGGACATAGGGCACCTCGTTGAAAAGATGCAGACTGCTTTGCAAGCAGCGGGCCCATTCGTGCCTGTTTGTCCTGTTTTGTGGTCCGCCGCTGTAAATGACGGCAGCTTCGACGAAGGCTTGTAGTGGCAGCCCTACAAGGACCCGCTTTTCCCGTGCCTTTCGGCGTACAGCGCGAGCTCCACATCGTTCTTGGTGCCGGTTTTTTCCAGGATGCGCGCACGGTAAGTGCTGACCGTGTTGGGTGCCAGGCCCAGCTGCGCACCAATTTCGCTCACGGTATGCCCCAAGGTGAGCAGGCGGAACACCTGATGCTCGCGGTGCGACAGCGATTCGGGACCCGACCGGGCCGAGGCGCCACCCACCGCACTGGCCAACGCTTCGGCCGTGGCCGGCGTCACATAGACACCCCCGGCCGCTACCTTGCGCACGGCAGCGACCATGTCGTCGGGGTCGGCGCTTTTGTTCAGGTAGCCGGCCGCGCCCAGCTTGATGCAGCGCACGGCGTACTGCTTTTCGGGGTAGGTGCTGAGCATCAGCACCGGCAGCGCGGGCCAGGCCTTGCGCAGCGCCTGCAGCACGTCCAGGCCGTCACCGTCGGGCATGGCAATGTCCAGCAGCACCACGCCCAGGCCCGTCGCCGCGCCGCCGCCGTTCAGCAACTGCACCGCGGCCAGCACTTCGGCGCCGGTGGTGGCCTCGGCGCAGACCTCGATGTCGGGCGCGTCGGCCAGCATCTGCTTCAGGCCCTCGCGCACGATGCGGTGGTCATCGGCGATCAGCACGCGAATGGGGCTCATGGCGCTGACGCCCGCAGGGGCAGCGTGAGCTCGAAGGCCGTGCCCATGCCAGGCTGGCTGTCGATGGCGATGCGCCCGCCGAAATGCCGCGCACGCTCACGCATGCCCATGACGCCGTAGGCGTCGGCAGCCTCAAACGCGGCGGGCAGCGCGCCGCGACCGTCGTCGCGCACGGTGATATTCAGTTGCCCGGCGCCTGCGGCAATGCGCACGTCCAGGCTGCGCGCCTGCGCATGGCGGCCCACGTTGGACAGCATCTCCTGAAAGATGCGGAACACCGCCATGGCAGCAGGCTCGGGCAGCTCTGGAAGGTCGGAAACAGCGTCCACGTTCATCTGCCAGTGCAGCGCCAGCTCAGCCGACTGCACAAACTCCTGTGCCTGCCATTCCAGTGCGGCCCACAGGCCCTGGTGGTCCAGGATGCTGGGGCGCAGGTCGGTGATGATGCGGCCCACGTTGTCCACGGCGTTTTCGATCAGGCGGCTCATGTTCTGGCATTTGCTGCGCATGCGCTCGCGCATGGCCTGCGCCGCCTGCGCCTCGCGCGCCTGCTGTTCGCCCAGCCGCTTGTCCAGCCAGTTCACGTCCATCTTCAGCGCAACCAGCAGGCTGCCCAGTTCGTCATGTACCTCGCGGGCAATGCGGGTGCGTTCGTCCTCGCGCACGCCTTCCGAATACGCGGACAACTCGCGCAACTGGCCCAGCGCCACCGACAGCTCGCGCGTGCGCTCGGCCACGCGTTGCTCCAGCTCGTCTTTGGCCTTGCGCAACGCATCGGCCGCACGCTTGCGCTCGGTGATGTCCACAAAGGTGATGACCGCCCCGCGCACCTGCGCGCCGTCCATGATCGGGTGGCTGGAGTATTCGACCGCGAACGCCGTGTGGTCACGCCGCCAGAACACCTCGGTGTCGATGCGGCAGGGCAGGCCCTGGCGGAACGCGTTGAAGATCGGGCAATCGGTGTCAGGGTAGTGCGAACCGTCGGCATGCGAATGGTGCGTGAGCTCGTGCATGTTGCGACCCAGCACCTCGCCCGGCTCGAAGCCCAGCATGCGCGCCCCGGCCCGGTTGATGAACATGCAGTGGCCGTCCATGTCGATACCGAAGATGCCCTCGCCCGTCGACTCCAGCAGCAGGTCGGCGTGAACGTGGGCATCGGTGGCACTGGGGTTGGCGGCGAGGGCATGCACGCATTGGGTGCAAGCAACGGCTGTGCCAGTTTGGTGCGCTCCCGTCCTCGGTCAGGCGTGGGCTGCGGCGTGAACGTGCGAAGCCTTGAAGGGCTCGCCCCGGCCCATGGACCAGTTCATGGGGCCGTTTTCAGTCAGGGCCACGAAGATGTCGTCGCCCACGAAGCCTGCGCGCACGGCAGCGTCGGTCAGGTGGCGGTACAGCGCGGCCTTCTGCGCGTCCGTACGACCCTGCAGAAATGTGATCTCCACCACGCTGGCATCCGCCGTGCGCTGCACGTTGGGAAAGGTCGGGTTCAGCAGCAGGGCATCGGGCGCGAAGCGGGTGATGAGGTGGAACCGGTCGTCCACCGGCACGTTGCAGGTGGCCACGAGCGCATCGTGAACGGCGTCGGCCAGTGCGGCCACGCGGGCGGCGCTGAGGTGGGCGGGAACGGAGATACGGGCGAGCGGCATGGTGAGGTCCTCGGTTGAAAGTGAAGGTGATGGACAGTCTATTGATGCACCAACCGGAGATAAATCCCGATTCATGTCATTCACTATGACTGAAACAGTCACAATCCCTGCCATGCAATCCACCGACGTCCTGACCGTGTTCGTGAACACCGTGGACCTGGGCTCCTTCGCGGCGGCCGGTCTGGCCGGCGGCATCACGGCGTCGGCCGCCGCCCGGATCGTGACCCGGCTCGAAGCCCAGCTGGGCGTGAGGCTGCTGGCGCGCACCACCCGGCGGCTCGTGCTGACGCAGGAGGGCGAGGCGTACCTTCCCCACGCGCGCGCGGCGCTGGCAGCCCTGGCCGCGGGCGCAGCCGAGGTGGCGGCCCGTCAGGGCCGCGTGCAGGGGCTGATCCGCGTGAACACGGGCACGGCGTTCGCGCGCTACCGGCTCGCACGGCTGCTGCCCGGCTTTCATGCGCGCTACCCGGGCGTGGAACTCGACCTGACGGTGACGGACCGCCGCATCGACCCCGAGGCCGGGCAGATTGACGTAACGGTCCGCGTCGGTCCGCTCGCCGACAGCGCTCTCGTGCTGAAGCCGCTGGGCACGGTGCGGCGTGTGATGGCGGCCAGCCCCGTCTACCTGGCGCGCCGCGGCACGCCGCGGGTGCCGCTGGACCTGCTGCAGCACAACTGCCTGCTGCTCAAAGGCTTCGAGCGGCTGGCGCAGTGGCCGATGGTGCAGGATGGCCGGCGCCTGCCGGTGCCGGTATCCGGCAGCGTGCGCGCCGACAACGCCGACCTGCTGCTGGACCTGGCCGTGGCCGGCATGGGCATCGTCTGGCTGGGTGACTTTCTGGGTGAGCAGGCGCTGGCGGCGGGACAACTGGTGCCCGTGCTGGCCGGCCAGTACGACGATGACCCGCAGCCCCTGTCAGCGCTGATCCTTCCAGGGCGCCAGCATGTGGCGCGTGTGCGGGCGTTTGTGGACTTTCTGGCGGAAACCCTGAAACAGCCCCTCGACGCAGGCTGAGGCTCGCGCGTTTATGGGATGGCGCACGTTGCCCTGCGCTGGCTACGCTCGATCTCACCTCACAACGGTGGACGACCCGCATGCCCTTCACGACAACAATCCAGCTCGGCAACATCCTCGATTTCAACCAGGCCGTTCAGGACTCGGTCCAGCAGATCGAGGCCGGCGATTTCAATGGAGACGGCAGGACCGATTTTCTGGTGATGCGCATCAAGGGCGAAGGCAATACACCGGCCGGCCCGCGCATCATGGTCAACCTGGGCAACGGCACCTGGCAGGACCAGACCAGCGCCATGTTCGCGGGTGCCATCCCCACCATCGAATATGCGCCGCGCGTCGTCGTGGCCGACCTCAACGGCGATGGCCGCAGCGACGTCTATGCGCCCAACTTCGGCCCCCACAACAACGCGACGCAGGGTGGGCGGGACCAGGTCTGGCTGTCCCGCCCCGGGGGCACGCTGGCACTGGCCAGCACCGGCGCTACACAGGGGCTCGCGCACGGCGTGACCTACGGCGACATCGACCGCGATGGCGACATCGACGTGGTGGTCAACGACGTGACCCTGCCCAGCCAGGGACCACGCGCGGACCGCATCCTCATCAACAACGGCCAGGGCGCTTTCACCGACAACCAGGCGCTGCTGCCGCCGTCGCTGCGCACCGGGCCGGACAAGCTCAGCCACACCTGGTCGCTGCTGGCCGATCTGACGGGTGACGGCGCGCCCGATCTGGCGCTGGGCACCTGGGAGGCCGCGCTGGCAGGCCGCTCCAATTTCTCGCCCCCCAGCCAGGTGCTGATCAACGACGGACGCGGCAGCTTTGCCGCCAGTGCCATCCATAACTTGCCGCAAAGCCCCGTCACGCCAGAGTCGACCGTGGACATCGACGCCATGGACCTGAACGGCGACGGGCTCAACGACCTGGTGGTGTCGGTCACACGTGGCGGCGACGGCAGCACGGGAACCTACTACGGCACGGGCTACATCCAGCTCCTGATCAATCGCGGCGGGGGGCAGTTCAGCGACGAGACAGCGGCGCGGTATCCCGCACAGACGGCCAATGCGCCTGGCGCGTGGTGGAAGTTCGTCCGCTCCATCGACTTCAACCTGGACGGTGCGCCCGATCTGCTGCTGACGGGTGCGGGCGGTGGCGCGTATGCGCACAACCAGGCCGCGCGCGTGCTGCTCAACGACGGCACAGGCCGGTTCAGCGAGTCGGTCACGCTGCCCACCACCGGCACCGTTGCCTACGTCTCCGACGCAACGACCGTGGCCGATGTAAATGGCGATGGCAGGCCAGACCTGGTGGGCGTCCAGTGGACTTCCTCCACTGGCCTCTCACTGGTGGCCCTGCTCAACGACTACCCCGCGCCGGCGCGCAGCACGGGCACCGCGGCGGCCGACAGGTTTACCGGCGGCATCGGCACGACGACGTTCGATGCGGGCGCAGGCGTGGACACGGTCGTGTACAGCGGCGCAAGAGCAACCCATACCCTCACCCGCACCGATGCGGGCGTGACCATCCGGCATGCGGCGGGTACCGACACGCTGGTGAATGTAGAGCGCGTCAAATTCAGCGACGCACTTGTCGCTCTGGACACCGCCGGCAACGCCGGCATGGCCTACCGCCTGTACCAGGCCGCGTTCGACCGCACGCCCGACCAGGGCGGCCTGGGCTTTCAGATGAAGGCGCTGGACGACGGCCTGAACATCGCCCAGGTCGCGGCCAACTTCATCGCCAGCCCCGAATTCCAGCGCACCTACGGCGCGCTGAACGACACGCAGTTCGTCAACCAGCTCTACCAGAACGTGTTGCACCGCGCCGCCGACGCCAGCGGCCTGGCCTTTCACACCAACAACCTGGCCACCGGCGCCAACACGCGGGCCAACGTCCTTGTGGGATTCAGCGAATCGCCCGAGAACCAGGCCGCGCTGATCGGCGCCATCCAGAACGGCATGGTTTACACGGTTTGACTCCCCGGCCGGGGTGCCGACGCTTTAGAGCCCCAGCGCGCTGAGCCCCGGATGATCGTCGGGCCGCCGACCCAGCGGCCAATGGAACTTGCGGTCAGCATGCGCAATGGGCAGGTCGTTGATGCTGGCAAAGCGCCGCTGCATGAAACCCTGCGCGTTAAACTCCCAGTTCTCGTTGCCGTAGCTGCGGTACCAGTGACCCGAATCGTCGTGCCATTCGTAGGCAAAGCGCACGGCAATGCGTTCGCCGGTGAAGGCCCAGACCTCCTTGATCAACCGGTAGTCCAGCTCGCGCGCCCATTTGCGCTGCAGAAAGCCCCGCACCTGCTCGCGGCCCACCGGAAACTCGGCGCGGTTGCGCCAGACCGTGTCCGGCGTATAGACCTGCACGACCCGGTCAGGGTCGCGGCTGTTCCAGGCGTCCTCGGCCATGCGGGCCTTCTGCGTGGCGGTATCAAAGTTGAACGGGGGCAGCGGGAGTTTGGTTTCCATGAAATCTCCAAGAATGTAGACAAGTCTGTCTACTTTGCCATGGAGTAGACAGACTTGTCTACAATGACCCCATGAATCAAGCCGCCCCGGGTGCGCGCGAGCGCATCCTGCACACCGCTCACGACCTGTTCTATCGCGACGGCATCCGTGCCACGGGCGTGGACCGGCTGATCGCCGAATCCGGCGTGGCCAAGCTCACGTTCTACCGCCACTTCCCGTCCAAGGACGATCTGGTCCGTGCGTTCCTGGACTACCGCCATGAGCGCTGGATGGCCTGGTTCGTCGACGCGCTGGGGCGCCACGGCGCCGCGGCGCCCCACGCCGGCCTGGCCCCCGTGGCCGCGGCCATGGCCGAGTGGTTCGCCACGCCGCAGTTCCGCGGCTGCGCGTTCATCAATTCGGTGGCGGAAGTGGGCGGCACGCTGCCCGACGCCACGGCCGTCTCGCTGCGGCACAAGCAGGACATGGTCGACGTGATCGCCAGCCTGCTGCCGGCGGGCAGTGCAAGCCGCGCCCGGGCCGAGGCGGCGGCGCTGGCGGTGGACGGGGCCATCGTGCGCGCCCAGATGGGCGACGCGGCCAGCGCGCTTGCCGGGCTGCAGCGGCTGCTCACGGCGCTCTGAGCGCCGCGGCGGCGGCGGGCAGCATCCCTTTTTCTGGCGATGCGCGAAGGCATGGCGGCGCCTATCGTGCGCCGACTACTACTGCGAGGACACCGCCATGGCCGCCACCACGCCTGCTCCATCCAGCACGCCCACCGTCGTGGGCAGCTGGATCTCCCGCTTCACCGAAACCGTCGGCGGCCAGCCCATCACCAACAAGCTGGTCATCACCTTCCTGAACAACGGCACCTACCTGCTGGCCAACCGCCAGACCACGGCGTCCAACGCCGTCTTTGAAGGCAAGCTGGGCGTGGAGTTCGCCGAGTACAGCTGGAACGCCACCACGGGACGCCTGAGCTCCACCACGCTGGCTAGCAGCGGCACGGGTGTGGGTATCCCCAAGGACGCGCCCACGACCATCACCTTCAGCGCGGACGGCAAGCTGCACATGGTGACGGGCACCGACACACAGGGGCTGACCTTGGACCCCGTGCTGTCGTCGGGCACGGCGCTCGCGGGCTCCTGGTATTCGGATTCGCGCGACGGCGGCTCCGACGACATCGTGCTCACCTTCCTGCCGGACAACAGCTTCGTGGTGGCCGACAAGGGCACCGTGGCCCGCGACCCCAACGGCCGCACCGGCGTGGAATACGGCACCTACAGCTGGGACGCCGCCACCGGCCAGATCAGCTACACCTTCCAGAATAACTCCGACGGGGAATGGGGCCTGTCCCACGGCGGGCCGCGCAAGCTGCTGGTGTCGGGCAACCTGCTCAAGACCTTCGACCTGGACGGCCAGACGGGCAACACCGGCATCTCGTTCATCCGCGTGTCCAACCTGCAGGCCACCAGCACCGCGGTCACGCCCACGGCGGGCAACGACCAGCTCACCGGGGGCGCCGGCACCGCGACGATCGACGGCGCAGGCGGCACCGACACGGTGGCCTACACCGGCGCGCGCGCCGGCTACACGCTCACGCGCACGGACGCGGGCTTCACGCTCAAGCATGCGGCGGGCACCGACACGCTGGTGAATGTGGAGCGCATCAAGTTCGCCGACGCCTATGTGGCGCTGGACACAGCCGGCAACGCCGGCATGGCCTACCGCCTGTACCAGGCCGCGTTCGACCGCACGCCCGACCAGGGCGGCCTGGGCTTTCAGATGAAGGCGCTGGACGATGGCCTGAACATCGCCCAGGTCGCCGCCAACTTCATCGCCAGCCCCGAGTTCCAGCGCACCTACGGCGCGCTGAACGACACGCAGTTCGTCAACCAGCTCTACCAGAACGTGCTTCACCGCGCGGCCGACGCCAGCGGCCTGGCCTTTCACACCAACAACCTGGCCACCGGCGCCAACACGCGCGCCAACGTGCTCGTGGGCTTTTCCGAATCGCCCGAGAACCAGGCCGCCCTGATCGGCGCCATCCAGAACGGCATGGTCTACACACTCTGAAACGGAGCGCACCATGGCCACACCCACCACGCTGTACGAGTTCTACACGGGCATCGGCGCCACGCTGCCCTCCATCCCCGCCCGTGCCAAGGTCTACGAGAACTTCGGCCTGGGCAGCGCCGCGAGCTACACCGGCACGGCCGCGCAGAACACCGCGTTGCTCAACCTGCTGGTCAAGAAGTCGGAAACGCCCGCGCCCACCGCCGTGGTGAACCCGCCGGCCGTTGCCGCGCCCGCACCGTCACCGGCGGCACCGGCCCCCGCGCCTGCGCCAGCTGTGAGCCCGGCGCTCACGACCGCGCCGGGCGCGCCCAACACCGCCACCGGGATTCTGGGCGTGCTGGAGCAGTCCAAGAGCTCGCTGAGCCAGATCACCATGGCCTTCATGAAAGGCAACTTCAGCAATGCCGACATCGGCATCCTGCTGGACCTGGCGGGGCTGGCCTCCAGCAACATCACCGCGACCAAAAGCTGGCTGGACACATTCCCGTCAAGCTACACGATGTATGACGTGCTCAAGCAGGCCGTGCAAAGTGGCGCGGTGGGCGGCAGCGCCGCCGCGCCCGCGCCGTCCCCGGCCCCCGCGCCCGCGCCAGCCCCCACGGGCTACACCGGCTCGGTCCCCACGCCGGTCGCCTGGTCCAAATCGACGCTGACCGGCAGCCAGGGCACGAGCGTGACGGCCACGTCGCCCGGCTACGACGTCGACACATCGGGCCAGTGGACGTTGCGCGGCGTGACCGACGCCGCCAAACAGGCCGCGGCCGACCTGGCCTACTACCAGGGCAACAACGCCACCAGCCTGACCGCGGGCGTGGCGACCGCGCTGACCGACATGGCGTTCAACGAGGTCGTGAAGCCGCGCCTGCCCACCGCCGCCTACAACCTGCTGCTGGCGGTCGAAGGCGCGGTGGACAAGGCCAAGAGCGTGGGCGCCATTGTCAAGAAATACACCACGGGTGTCATGGACCTGCTGTTCGACGCGCTGAAGAAATTCAAGGCCGACGGCAACGCGCAGGTCGACTACCAGGCGCTGCAGAAACACCAGGACACCCTGAACGCCGAGACGGCCGAATACATGTCCGCCCAGGTCGGCAGCGAAATCGGCTCGCTCTACAAGGCGCTGAACTACATGGGGTTCTTCACCAAGCGCAACGACGGCAGCGGGGCCCAGTCGGCGCCAGACGGCGCGGCAGGTGACGCGCCCATGGCCGGGGCCAACGCCGCCGTGACGTTCGGCCTGCGCACGCCCGACACGCTGCTGTCGGTCGGCGCGGGCGAAAGCGTGGGCGCGATCGCGGCCGCCGACGGCGACACCCTGAGCGGCGGCGCGGGGCGCGACGTGCTGCTGGGGCTGGGCGGCAATGACCATCTGTCAGGCGGCGCGGGCAACGACTGGCTTGTGGGCGGTGGCGGCGCCAACGTACTGGAAGGCGGCGCGGGCACCGACACCGCCGGATTCGCCGGGGCGCGCTCGGCGTACACGGTCACCATCGCGTCAACCCACGTCACGGTCACCGACAAGGCCAACGCCGCCAACGTCACGCGCGTGGTGGACGTGGAGCGCCTGCAGTTCGCCGACGCCCGCGTGGCGCTGGACACCGCGGGCAACGCCGGCATGGCCTACCGGCTGTACCAGGCCGCCTTCAACCGAACGCCCGACCAGGGCGGCCTGGGCTACCAGATGAAGGCGCTGGACGACGGGCTGAACATTGCCCAGGTGGCGGCCAACTTCATCGCCAGCCCCGAGTTCCAGCGCACCTACGGCGCGCTGAACGACACGCAGTTCGTCAACCAGCTCTACCAGAACGTGCTGCACCGCGCCGCCGACGCCAGCGGCCTGGCCTTTCACACCAACAACCTGGCCACCGGCGCCAACACGCGCGCCAACGTGCTCGTGGGCTTTTCCGAATCGCCCGAGAACCAGGCCGCCCTGATCGGCGCCATCCAGAACGGCATGGTCTACACGGTGTAACCGCCAAGGGGGGTGCGAATTCACCCGTTCATGTGATGGATGCCGCGGTTTGCCACAGGTAGCCTCGGACCATGGCATCCACCTTCGACATCCAGTCCATCCAGTATTTCAGTGTCGTGCCTGGCGCGCTCGACACGGCCAACACCCGTCAGGTGTTCCAGGACTACAAAAACCTGGGCTTCAACACGGTCACGATCGGCTGGGGCGTGCCCGTGAACGAAAAGACCGGCGACATCGTTGCATCGTTCCCGGCCGGCTACGCCAACTACCCTGCCGTGATGGCCCAGCCCTCGCTGGAGGAGATCCGCACCGTCAGCAACATTGCCAAGGAGCTGGGCCTGCGCGTGATCCTCAAGCCGCAGTCGCAGTCCACGCAGGCATCGGCGCCGGACAACATCAACCAGCACACGATTCTTCCGGGGTTTGACGCCGCCCGGTACTTTGCCAACTGGAAGGACTACATGGGCCAGGTGGCGGCACTGGCCCAGCAGGTCGGCGCCTACATGGTGGTGATCGGCACCGAGAACTCGGGCCTGGACACGGCCGCGTACCTGCAGCCCTGGACCTCGGTCATCAACGCGGTCCGTGCGGCCTACAACGGCCTGGTCACCTACGATGCGTACGGCGTGGTGCAGCGCACCTATGGCTTTGGCGTGGACCAGGTGCCGTTCTGGGGCCTGCTGGACATGATCGGCGTGAGCGCGTACTACCCGCTCACGGCCAACCCCAACCCCAGCTATGCCGACGTGCTGGCTGGCTGGTATGCCAACCGCATCTCGCCGGGTGACACCTTCGCGCCGGCCGTGGACCTGCCCGCAGCGCTCAAAGCCTTGTCGGTGCAGTACGGCAAGCCCGTGTACTTCAGCGAGTTCGGCGGCATGGCGTTCAGGGGGGTCGTCAACAACCCCGCGGGCGCGGGGCCCGACCAAAAGACACCGGACCTGCAACAGCACCAGTGGCTGTACGAATCATTCATGACCGCGTTTGCCAACGCCAATGCCGCCGCTGGCGACAACTGGTTCCGCGGCATGAACTCCTGGGCGGTTTACAAGGGCGTGCCGGGATCGACATCGCCCGACTACGCCGCCTACCTGGCCCGTGGCCTGATCGACTTCGAGGTCAGAGGCAAGCCCGCCGCCACCACGCTGCAGGAGTGGTACACCGGCCAGGCCATTGCCGCAGGCGCCCCCAATGCCAGCATCACGGGCGGCAGCGGCAGCAAGGACCGCGTCGTGTTCCTGGGGCGCAGTGACCAGTACCAGGTCAGCGTGCAGAAGGACGGGCTGGTCACGGTCACCGACACCGGCACAGGCCGCACCAGCACCGACCGGCTGACGGGGGTTGAATACCTGACATTCACGGACAAGACGGTCTCGCTGGCGGCCCTGGGCATGCCGCTGTCGCTCACGGGTGGCAGCGGCGGCACGCTGGAAGGCGGCGCCGGCGTGGACACGGCCGTTTACAGCGGCGCACGGTCCAGCTACGCGCTCGCGCGCACGGACACGGGCGTCACGCTCAAGCACGCGACGGGCACCGACACGCTGGTCAGCGTGGAGCGCCTGAAATTCGCCGACACCCGCGTGGCGCTGGACACAGCCGGCAATGCCGGCATGGCCTACCGCCTGTACCAGGCCGCGTTCGACCGCACGCCCGACCAGGGCGGGCTGGGCTACCAGATGAAGGCGCTGGACGACGGGCTGAACATCGCCCAGGTCGCGGCCAACTTCATCGCCAGCCCCGAGTTCCAGCGCACCTACGGCGCGCTGAACGACACCCAGTTTGTCACCCAGCTGTACCAGAACGTGCTGCACCGCGCGCCGGACAGCGGCGGCCTGGCTTTCCATGTGAACAACCTGGCCACCGGCGCCAACACGCGGGCCAACGTGCTCGTGGGCTTTTCCGAATCGCCCGAGAACCAGGCCGCCCTGATCGGCACCATCCAGAACGGCATGGTCTACACACTCTGAAGCGATCCCCCCAGCAGACAACATGCCGCAGTACATCAGGACGTCGACGTTCCATACGCTGACCGACACCGAACGCATGCCAGCCTACGTGGGCCTGGACGGCAAGACCGTCCAGCCGGGTCCCATGACCTATTTCGACATGGGGTTTCTGACGCCGGACCTCAACGGGGATGGCCTGGCGGACTTCGTGATGTCGCTGAGCCGCGGCGTCCAGATCGACAACACCACCCGGCTCGGTGCGCGCTTCTTCCTCAACGACGGAAAAGGCGGGTTCACCGACATCACGGCGCAGGTCAGCGGCGCCACGGTGCCGCTGCGCGAGCTGGCAGGCTACGCCAGCGGCAACCTGGACCGGGACGCACTGGATGAACTGATGTTCGTGGGCGCCGGCCCCCGCACGACACCGACCGGTGAACCCATCGCCTACTACGACGCCAGCCCGGGCGGCATCGTCAACCGCAGCGGCGAGCTGCCGGACCTGAGCGCCACCAATGCCAGCGCGGCGGGCGTTGCGAACGGGTCGCGCAGCGTCACCGGCTACGACGTCACGATCGGCGACCTGGACGCGGACGGCGACAACGATGCGCTGGTGCTGACCCATGGCGGCCCGGCCAACATGCAGCCGGCGTTCATCCTCGTCAACGACGGCAGCGGCAGGTTCACGGCCCGCGGCAGCGACGCGCTCACCGCGTTTTCACGCCAGCACTTCGGCACCAGCGGACCGTACAACGACTGGTACCGCACGGCCTTGCTCGATGCCAACGGCGACGGCGTGCTGGACATCGTGGTGTCCATCGTCTCGCGCGAGCCCAACGGGCGATCCAGCTTCGTGGCGTTGAACGACGGACGCGGCAACTTCTCGACCGCCCGCACCATCGAATTGCCGGCGCCGCTGTTTGGCAAGGGCAACACCGACAACCGCGATGTCGCGACGGGTGACCTCAACGGCGACGGGCTGGCCGACATCGTCTTGAGCCAGACGCGGATCCAGCCCTTTCTGGCCGGCCGGGGGGTGCAGCTGCTGTTCAACGACGGCAACGGCGGGTTTTCCGACCAGTCGGCACGCATCACCTTCACCAACCCCCGCCCGGACGGCTCGCAGACCTACACCGATCCCAAACAGATTGCCCTGTTCGACTTCAACCACGATGGCGCGCTGGACATCATCGAACGCGGACAGAACCTCAACGGGAACCCGGCGCCGGTCAACTTCTCGGTGTTCCTCAATGACGGCAAGGGGAATTTCACGGAAATGCCCCGGTCACAGTTCGCCGACCTGACCTACCGGCAGGACGGCATTCCCGCGGGGATCGAACCGATCTGGGGCGACTTCAATGGCGATCGCATCACCGACTTCATCCTGACCAGTGCGAGCGACGACGGCGCCACGCTGACCCTGTCCATGTCGCTGTACCAAGGCATCACGCCCAACGCGGCGGCGCCGCAACGGACATTCACCGACCTGCCCGCCGCCCAGACCTTCACTGGCGGCACGGACGTGGACACCGTGGTCTACGGCAGTTCGCGCGCCGACTACACACTGACCCGCACCGCCGGCGGCGCCACGGTGGCAGCGAAGTCCGGCGCCCAGAGAACCGACACGCTGGTGGGCATCGAACGAGTCCAGTTCAGCGACGCCAAGGTGGCGCTCGACGTGAACGGCAACGCCGGCATGGCCTACCGCCTGTACCAGGCCGCGTTCGACCGCACGCCCGACCAGGGCGGCCTGGGCTACCAGATGAAGGCGCTGGACGACGGGCTGAACATCGCCCAGGTCGCGGCCAACTTCATCGCCAGCCCCGAGTTCCAGCGCACCTACGGCGCGCTGAACGACACCCAGTTTGTCACCCAGCTGTACCAGAACGTGCTGCACCGCGCGCCGGACAGCGGCGGCCTGGCTTTCCATGTGAACAACCTGGCCACCGGCGCCAACACGCGGGCCAACGTCCTTGTGGGCTTTTCTGAATCACCCGAGAACCAGGCCGCCCTGATCGGCGCCATCCAGAACGGCATGGTCTACACGGTGTAGCCGCCAGCGGCGTCAGATCATCTGACCGCCCGACACCTCGATGCGCTGCGCGTTGATCCAGCCCGTGCCGGGCGCGAGCAGCGCGGCCACGGCGGCGCCGATGTCGTCGGGCAAGCCCACGCGGCCCAGCGCGGTGGCGGACGCGATCATCTGGTTGAGCTCGCGGTTGTCACGCACCGCGCCGCCGCCGAAGTCCGTCTCGATCGCGCCGGGTGCCACCGTGTTGACCGAGATCCCGCGCGCGCCCAGTTCCTTGGCCAGGTAGCGCGTCAGCACCTCAACCGCACCCTTCATGGACGCGTACGCCGAATAGTTGGGCAGCGCCACCCGCGCCAGGCCCGACGAGATGTTGACGATGCGCCCGCCGTCGTTCAGGAGCGGCAGCAGCTTCTGCGTCAGGAAGAAAACGCCCTTGAAGTGCACATTGACCAGCTCGTCGAACTGCGCCTCGGTCACCTGGCTGAACGGCGCGTACACGCCCATGCCTGCGTTGTTGACCAGATAGTCGAAGCGATCGCGCTGCCAGTGCTGCGCCAACGCCGCTTTCAGCGCGCCGGTAAAGGCGTCGAACCCGGCCGCGCGGCCTACCTCCAGCGGCAGCGCCACGGCCTGGCGGCCCAGCGCCTGGATCTCGGCCTGCACGGCCTGGGCCTCTGCCTGCGCGCTGCGGTAGGTGAACACGACGTCAGTGCCAGCGCGTGCCAGGTGAAGTGCCATGCTCTTGCCAAGGCCGCGGCTGGCACCGGTAATGAGGGCAATGGGGGTGTGGGTGCTTGTCATGAAGTGGCTCCTTCGGTGGGTTGTGAACGTGAAGGAACTGTATTGACCGGCCATGAAAAGATAAACGCCGTTCAAAACCTCAATTTGTTCCTAAAAATCGGACAATCCGGCCATGAACTGGCTTGAACAAACGGCGGTCTTTGTGCGCGTGGCCGAACTCGGCAGCTTCACCCAAGCGGCCGACAGCCTGGGCCTGCCGCGCGGGCGCGCGTCGCATGCCGTGCAGCAACTGGAAGCGCGGCTGGGCACGCGCCTGCTGCACCGCACGACGCGGCGCGTGCAGCTCACCCAGGACGGCCAGAGCTACCTGGCCCGCGCGCAGGACGTGCTGGCCGACGTGGGCGAGCTCGAATCCATGTTCCACGCACCGGGCGAAGCAGGCCTGCGCGGCCGCGTGCGGCTGGACATGTCCACCGGCATTGCGCGCTACATCGTCATGCCCGCCGTGCCGGCGCTGCTGGCCGCGCACCCGCTGCTGGAGCTGGAGATCAGCAGCACCGAGCGGCGTGTGGACGTGGTGCGCGAAGGCTTTGACCTGGTGCTGCGCACCGGCGCCGTGCTGGACGAAAGCCTGATTGCGCTGCCGCTGGGCGAGCTTGAGCTGCTGAACTGCGCCAGCCCCGCCTACCTGCGCCGCCATGGCAAACCGCAGACACTGCAGGACCTGTCCAACCCGCAGAAGGCCCATCGCCTGGTGCACTTCGCGGCCACGCTGGGCGGGCGCAGCAGCGGGTTCGAGTATGTGCAGGATGGCAAAGACCGTTCACTGCCGCTGCCCGGCGCCGTGACCGTGAGCAGCGCCGAGGCCTACGCCGCCGCCTGCGAACAGGGGCTGGGGCTGATCCAGGTGCCGCGCGTGGGCGTACAGCAGGCGCTGGCCGACGGCCGTCTGGTGGAAGTGTTACCGCGCCTGCGGGCACGGCCCATGCCGCTCACGTTGCTGTATGCCAACCGGCGGCAGCAACCGCGGCGTGTGCGGCATGTGATGGAGTGGCTGGTGAAGACTGTGCGCGCCGCGCTGGCGTAGCGCTGTCGCCCGTCAGCGGTTCACCACTCGCCGGACTGGCGAACGCGCTGGTCCAGGTCCAGCGGCTCGGCGGGCAGCGTGCGCGGCTCGGTGCGGGCCCGGCGCGGCTGCCAGAACGAAAAGCGCGAATACGTGACCCGCGCCTGAACCAGCGCCTGCGCGGGCCGGGGCTGCGCGGGGACGGGGGAAAGCGGTGCGGTGTACATGATTCGGCTCCATTCTGTAGAGCCAGTTTAAAAACGCTGCCGCGTCCGCCGTGTGACGCACGACACACACCGCACAGATTTGCCAGCGCGCTGTGCGTGCGCGCAACAGTGCAAAAGGCTTACCGCGTCGGCGCGGCGACGGTGGACAGCGGCAGCGCCGCCACTTCCTGCAGCAGCGCGGCCAGCTGCCGGCCCGCGGCGGCCACGACCGCACGGCCCCGCTCGGCCGTGGCCGCCGCTGCGTTGCCGGCGGCGCCGTCCGCGTTGTAGTCCTGCATGGCCCAGCCGAGCTTGGCGCTCTTGCCGTTGCCCAGGATGGCGTGCGCCGCGGCCCGGTCCTGCGACGTGGAATGGAAGTTCTGCGCCTGGTCCATGCGTACGTGCTGCGGGTGCAGCGCCAGCATCATGGACGTTTCGATCTCGCCGCCGTGCACGCCAAAGCGGTGTTCATGCGCGCTGAACAGTCCGTTGACCGCGTCGCCCAGCGGCAGGCTGTACCAGCTCGTGCTGTACACGATGAGGCCACAGCGGTTGCGCAGCTCGCGCGCGGCCACGTCCATCAGGCTGACCTGACCGCCGTGCGAATTGAACAGGACCAGCTTCTTCACGCCGGCGCGGGCCACGCATTCGCCCAGCTCGATCCACAGGCGCACAACGGTGTCGAACGACAGCGTGAGCGTGCCGGCAAAAGCGGCGTGCTCGGGGCTGTAGCCCACGGCCTGCGTGGGCAGGAACAGGGCGGGCACATCCGCCGGCAGGTGCGGCAGCGCCGCGGCCACCACGCCGTCGGCCAGCGCCTGATCCACGCGCAACGGCAGGTGCGGCCCATGCTGCTCGGTCGCGGCCACCGGCAGCACCGCCACCGTGCGCGCGGGGTCCAGCGCGGCAAAGTCGATGGTGGCCAGGTCGGCCCAAAAGCGTGACGGCAGCATGGGGCGCATCTTAACCAGCGGGCGGCGCGGCCTGCGGCAGCCCCGCGAAGCGCTGCGCCAGAAAGTCCACCAGCGCGCGCACACGCGCCGGCACGAAGCGGTTGCTGGGCAGGATGGCGTGCAACGGATACGGCTCGCCGCGCCACTGCGGCAGCAACCGTACCAGCGCACCCGACGCCAGGTCCTGCACCAGGTCCAGCTCGGCCTTGTACAGCACACCGGCGCCGCCCAGCGCCCATTGGTGCGTGATGGCCGCGTCGTCGGCGTCGCGGTCGCCGTCCACCCGCACCTCCGTCCACTGGCCGCCCTGCTCGAACCGCCAGGCGGTATAGCGGCGCCCGCCGATGTGAAAGGTCAGGCAATTGTGGGCCGCCAGGTCCTGCGGCGTACGCGGTGCCGCATGCCGGTCCAGGTAGGCCGGGGCCGCGCAGGGCACGCGGTGCGTGATGCACAGCAACCTCGCCACCTGCCGCGAATCGGCCGGCGCGCCGTAGCGCAACGCCACGTCCACTGCGTCGCGCAACACGTCCTGCACGCGGTCGCTGACGCTGAACGCAATGCGTACGCCGGGGTGTTCCGCCAAAAAGGCGTCCAGCCACGGCACCAGCAGGCTGCGGGCCAGCCCGGACGGGGCAGCAACACGCACCGTGCCGGCCAGCGCGCGGCCGTCGCTCAGCAACTGGGATTCGCCCTCTTCCAGCAACTCGATCGCGCGGCCCGCATAGTCCAGCAGCGTCTGGCCCTGCGCCGTGAGCCGCAGCGCGCGTGTGGACCGCTCAAACAGGCGCGCGCCCAGTTGCGATTCCAGCCGCTTGAGCATGGCGCTGGCCGCCGCGGGCGTGACGCCCAGCGCCCGCCCGGCCCCGGTCAGGCTGCCGGCCCGGGCAGTTTCGACGAGCACGCGCAGGTCCGCCATATTTTCAATTTTCATTTGAAGATATTAGCGATTGGATCCCTCTTATCAAATCGAAGAGAAGGAATCACTATCGGGTATCCATCACTTGTCCGTCAAAGGATCCCCATGAAAGCCGTCGGCTACCGCCAGCCCCTGCCAATTGAACACCCCGAGTCCCTGCTGGACCTGGACCTGCCCGCGCCCGCACCTGGTGAACACGACCTGCTCGTGCAGGTGCAGGCCATCTCCGTCAACCCGGTGGACACCAAGGTGCGCAAATCCGCCCAGCCCGAGCCCGGGCAGGTGCGCGTGCTGGGTTATGACGCCGTGGGCATCGTGCAGGCCGTGGGCCCTGCTGTCACTCGCTTCAAGCCAGGCGACCGGGTGTACTACGCCGGCTCCATCGCGCGGCCTGGCACCAACGCCGAACTGCATGCGGTGGACGAACGCATCGCCGGGCACGCGCCGGTCAGCCTGAGCGAGGCCGACGCGGCCGCCCTTCCGCTCACGGCCATCACGGCCTGGGAGCTGCTGTTCGACCGGCTCAAGGTGCCGCGCACCGGCGGTCGCGACGGCGGCGCCAGCCAGTCCCTGCTGATCACCGGCGGCGCGGGCGGCGTCGGGTCGGTGCTGATCCAGCTGGCGCGCCGGCTGACCGGGCTGCGCGTGATCGCGACCGCATCGCGGCCCGAGACGCGCCAGTGGTGCCTGGACCTGGGCGCGCATGACGTGATCGACCATGCGCAGCCGCTGGCCCCGCAACTGGCGGCCATCGACGCGGCGCAGGTGGACCACGTGGCCAGCCTGACGCAGACCGACCAGCACTTCGCCGCGCTGGTCGAGGCACTGAAGCCACAGGGGCAGTTCTCGCTGATCGACGACCCCAACTCCCTTGACGTCACCCTTCTCAAGCGCAAGGCGCTGTCTCTGCATTGGGAGCTGATGTTCACGCGACCGCTGTACACCACGCCGGACCTGGCCGAGCAGGGCCGGCTGCTGGACGAAGTGGCGGCCCTGGTGGATGCGGGCAACGTGCGAACCACGGCCGGCATGCAGTTCGGCGCCATCAACGCGGCCAACCTCAAGCGCGCCCATGCCTGGATCGAAAGCGGCCGCGCCCAGGGCAAGGCCGTGCTGGAGGGCTTTTAGGCAGCCGCACGGCGGCGGCGCGCCGGGGCAGGCGGTGGTGCGTCGCGCATGGCCTGCAGGATGGCCTGGCTTTTGTGTCGCAGGTGCGTCTTCAGGATGCTGGCCATCGCCGCCGCGTCGCGCCGCTGCAGCGCATTCATCATGCCCTCGTGCTCGGCCATGGCGCGGGACCAGATCTCGTCCGTCATGGGTGAGTCAAAGCGCACGCGGCGGATGCGCGCGTTCAGGATGGCGTACTGGGCCACCAGGACCGGGTTTCGCGTGGCGCTGACGATGGCCTCGTGGATCTGCCGGTTCAGCGCGTAGTAAGGCGCCATATCGCGCCGCGTGTAGGCGTCCCGCATGCGCGCATGCAGGTCGGCCAGCCCATCAAGCTCGGGCGCGGTGATGCGCTCGCACGCCTGCTCCCCGGCCAGCGCCTCCAGCGCGCCGGCCACCGCGAACAGGCCGTCCACTTCCTCCAGAGACAGCGCGCGGACGCGGGCGCCGCGGTTGGGCAGCAGTTCGACCTGGCCTTCAGCGGCCAGCACCTTCAGCGCCTCGCGCAGCGGCGTGCGCGACACACCGAACCGCTCGCATAACTGCTGCTCGGGCACTTTCTGGCCGGGTGGCACTTCACCCCGCACAAACACCTCGCGCAGGTTGTCGAGCAGCTCGGTATGAACGAATTCCTTGGACATGGCGCAATTATGAATTCATTTTTTGATCTTATCTGCGTTTTGACGCCATTTAATGATCTTTTTTTGATGAATTGAATTCAAAGTAATTGACAGTACCGCGGCGTCTCCCTACATTCAACTGCATTCATTCGGCCAATGAACTCCCGATACGTCTTCTTCAAACCGCTACAGGAACTCAGAAATGAATGCATTTCAGCAAGGCATCCGCGAAATCGACGGCTCCACCCATGACGACCAGCGCTATGTGAACGCGCTGGGCCCGCGCGGCGTCATCGGCGTGATGACGCCGGGGCCCAATGTGAACGTGGAGAACGAAATGATGGACATGCGCCCGCGTGGCGTCATCAATGCCATCGACCGCTACTACGTGCCCAACCAGAAGATCGCGCAGGACGAGGACTGGTCCATCATCATGCGCAACGTCGCCGCCAACCTGGACGATTCGGTCCGCCGGCTGAAAGAAGCGCTGATCGACCACCTGATCCTGGGCATGTCTTCGCAGAGCTACATGGGCGGCGAAAAAGGCAGCTTCGCGCTGCTGGAGCACCTGGAAAAGACCTCGGGCGTGCCCGTGACCATGGGCGCGCAGTCGGCCGAACAGGCGTTCAAGCTGTGCGGCGCCAAAAAGATCGCGCTGCTCACGCCTTACTACCCGGTCATCGAGACCAACGCAATCAGCTACTTCACGTCACGCGGGTTCGAGGTGGTGCATGTGGAGGGGCTCAAGTGCAAGAGCATCATCCACGTCGCATCGCAGACCTACGAGCAACTGGCCGAGGCCACGCTGCGCTGCGAGGCCGCCAGGCCCGACGCCATCCTGCAGCTTGGCACCAACCTGGCCTATGCCAAGGTGGCCAATGACGCGGAGAAATGGCTGCGCAAGCCCGTGTTCGCATCCGGCCCCGTCATCTACTGGTCGGCGCTGCGCAGGATGGGCATCAAGGACCAGTTCCCCGGCTTCGGCAGCCTGACCGAATTCCACTGACACCCTGTTGAGGAGACAAGCACCATGACACAACTGAACCGGCGCGCCGCAATGGCCGCCGTGCTGTGCGCGGCCGCGGCCGCCACCGCACAGGCTCAGGACAGCTACCCGTCCAAGCCCATCACCATCCTGGTCGGGTTCGCGCCCGGCGGCGGCACCGACCTGATCGCCCGGCAGATCGCGCCCCGCCTGTCCGAGCTGCTCAAGCAGCCGGTGATCGTGGAAAACCGCGCCGGCGCCAGCGGCACCATCGCGGCCAGCGCCGCGGCCAAGGCACGCCCCGACGGCTACACGCTGCTGCTGGGCCACGTCAGCTCCAACGCCATGGTGCCCGCCATCACGCCCAAGATGCCCTATGCGGCGGACAAGGACTTCACGGCGATCAACCTGATCGGCAGCGTGCCGCAGGTGGTGGTAGTGCCCGCGGCATCGCCGGCCAGGACCCTGGCGGAATTCATCGCGCTGGCCAAGGCCAAAAACGGCGGGCTCAACTACGCATCGTCAGGCGTCGGCACGCAGCAGCACTTTGCCGCGGAAATGTTCGAACTGGCCACGGGCACGCGCATGACCCACGTGCCCTACAAGGGCAGCGGCGCGGCGCTTGCCGACCTGCTGTCGGCCCAGGTGGACGTGAACTTCGACACCGTGCCCACGGTGCTGTCGCACATCAAGAGCGGGCGCCTGCGGCCGCTGGCGGTGACGACGCGCGCCCGCGTGGCGTCGCTGCCCGGCGTGCCCACCGTGCTGGAGTCGGGCGTGCCGGGTTACGAGATCGGCGCCTGGTACATGCTGATGGGTCCGGCCGCGCTGCCACGCGACATCCGCACGCGGCTGTCGCAGGCCATGACCGACGTGCTGAAGACCCCCGACGTGCGCGAAAAGCTGGTCGGCCTGGGCACCGAGATCGCCGGCGGCACGCCCGAAGATGCGCAGGCCTACCTGAGCAGCGAGATCGCGAAGTGGGCGCGCGTCGCGGCTGAAAAGAAGATCACGGCGGACTGATCAACGGCAGAACCGCCGCCCGCCGCCCGCATCATCGAAGCGACTCGCGTGCCGCACGGGCGATGCTGGCGGCGTCCACGCCAAAGAACTGGCGCAGCGCAGCGCGCGTATCGCTGCGACCGAAGCCGTCGGTGCCGAGCGTGGTGTAGCGGCGGCCGGCCGGCACGTGCTGGCGGATGCTTTCGGGCACCGCGCGCACGTAGTCACTGGCGGCAATGATGGGCCCGTCGCCCGCCAGCAGTTGCAGAGTGTAGGCGCCGTCGCGCGCCAGCTCGCCCCAGCTCGTGATGCTCAGCACGTCGCTGGCGATGCCGTCGGCGGCCAGCAGCTCGGCGGCCTTGACCACCTCGGTCAGGATCGCGCCCGAGCCGGCCAGCGTCACGCGCGGGGCGCCGCTGCCGTACGCGGCCAACCGGTAGCCGCCGCGGATCACGCCGTCTTCGGCGCCCGCCGGCAGGTCGGGCTGGGCGTAGTTCTCGTTCATGAGCGTGACGTAGTAGAAAACGTCCTTCTCTTCGACCAGCATCTCGCGCATGCCACGGTCGATGATCACGGCCATCTCGCCCGCATACGCCGGGTCGTAGGCACGGCAGTTGGGGATGGTCGCGGCCACCAGGTGGCTGCTGCCGTCCTGGTGCTGCAGGCCTTCACCGCCCAGCGTGGTGCGGCCGCTGGTCGCGCCCAGCAGAAAGCCGCGCGCGCGCTGGTCGGCCGCCGCCCAGATCGCGTCGCCCACGCGCTGGAAACCGAACATGCTGTAGTAGATATAGAACGGCAGCATGGGAAAGCCGTGCACGCTGTAGCTGGTGGCGGCGGCCGTCCAGCTGGCGATGGCGCCCGCCTCGGAAATGCCCTCTTCCAGAATCTGGCCGTCCAGTGCCTCGCGGTAGCTCAGCACCGAGCCGATGTCCTCGGGCTCGTAGCGCTGGCCCACGCTGCTGTAGATGCCGACCTGCTTGAACAGGTTGGCCATGCCGAAGGTGCGGGCCTCGTCAGCCACGATCGGCACGATGCGCGGGCCCAGCTGCGCGTCCTTCAGCAGATTGCCCAGCAGGCGCACGAAGGCCATGGTGGTGGACATTTCCTTGCCCGCGGCCTGGGTGGCAAACGCGGCATACGAAGCGAGGGCAGGCACGGGTAGTGCCTGTTGGGGCACGTGCCTTTTGGGCAGGTAGCCCCCGAGCTTCGCGCGCTGCTGATGCATGTAACGCATCTCGGCGCTGTCTTCTGCCGGTTTGAAGAATTCGAGGTTGGTGGCCTGCGCGTCGGTCAGCGGCAGGTTGAAGCGGTTGCGGAACTCGATGAGCGCGGCCTCGTCCAGCTTCTTCTGGCTGTGCGTGGTCATCTTGCCCTGCCCGGCCTGGCCCATGCCATAGCCCTTCTTGGTGTGGGCCAGGATCACCGTGGGTTGGCCCGTGTGGCGGGCCGCGGCGGCGTAGGCCGCATGGATCTTCACCAGGTCATGGCCGCCGCGCTTGAGCCGGTCGATCTGCTCGTCGGTCATGCCCTGGGCCAGCGCGGCCAGTTCGGGGTTCTGGCCGAAAAAGTTGTCGCGGTTGAAGCGCCCGTCCTTGGCCGCGAACGTCTGCATCTGGCCGTCCACGGTGTTGGCAAAGGCGCGTGTCAGCGCGCCCGTGGTGTCGCGCGCGAACAGGCCGTCCCAGTCGCTGCCCCAGACGAGCTTGATCACGTTCCAGCCCGCGCCGGCAAACAGCTTTTCGAGCTCGTCGATGATGCGGCCGTTGCCGCGCACGGGGCCGTCCAGCCGCTGCAGGTTGCAGTTGACGACCCAGACCAGGTTGTCCAGCTTTTCGCGGCTGGCCAGCGTGAGCGCGGACATGGACTCGGGCTCGTCCATCTCGCCGTCGCCGAACACGCCCCACACTTTCCGCCCGCCACAGTCCAGCAGGTTGCGGTGCGTGAGGTAGCGCATGAAGCGCGCGTGGTAGATCGAGCTGATCGGCCCGATGCCCATGGACCCCGTGGGGAACTGCCAGAAATCGGGCATCAGCCAGGGGTGCGGATAGCTGGACAGGCCGCGCGCGCCCTGGCCGGGCGCGGTGATCTCCTGGCGGTAGTGGGCCAGGTCCTGCTCGCCCAGCCGGCCTTCCAGAAAGGCGCGGGCATAGACGCCGGGCGCGCTGTGCGGCTGAAAGAACACCAGGTCGCCGCCATGGCCGCCACCGGCTTCGGTGTTGCGCGCATGGAAGAAATGGTTGTAACCCACCTCGAACAGATCGGCGGCGCTTGCGTAGCTGGCAATGTGCCCACCCAGCTCGCCATAGGCGCTGTTGGCGCGCGCCACCATCGCCAGCGCGTTCCAGCGCATGAGGGACGCGAGCTTTTCCTCGATGGCCAGGTCACCGGGAAAAGGAGGCTGCTGGTCCACGGCGATGGTGTTGACGTACGGCGTAACCAGCTCGGGATGCCAGCCCACCTGCGGCGTGCGCGCCAGGACCGCCAGCTGGTCCAGCACGAAGCGCGCGCGGGCCGCGCCGTGCGCCGCCACTAGCGACGCAAAGGCGTCGCGCCATTCGGCGGTTTCGGTGGGATCGATGTCGGTGCCGTCGCCGGCGAGGAAGCGGGTGATGCTGTGGTCTGCCATGGCCAGAACTGTAGGCTTTTGACCACAGCAGCTGCACCCAAAAATGCTGCATTTATCAGCATTCATCGGCATGAATTGCTCTCGAATGACAAAATAGTTGAAAAATATTTCGACAAGTGCACGAATGCCGCTTTCAACCGATTCCCGCGACACACCAGACGCACTGGATTTGTCGGCGCTTGCGCAATCCGCTCACCAGCAGATCAGTGCCCAGGCCCAGCCCAGCGCGGCAGCAGCGCGCAGGCACAAGGGCTGGCGGTATCTGGCCGCAGGACTGTTGTGGGTGGTCGTGCTGGTGCCCGTGCTGACGGACATGAGCGGGCTGCGCACGCGCTGGATCGGTATGCCGCAATCCGCAGTTCGCGCCGAGGCACTCGCCACCTTGCGCGCGGCCAAGGTGGCTATCGACCAGCATCGCCAAATCACCGGCGAAATGCCGGACCGCGTGCCCCTGGCAGCGCTGGCGGCGCTCGTGCAATTCGAGTCCACACCCTCCGGCTACCGCTTGAGCATGCCCATGCGCAACGGCACGCTTTCCATCGACCAGTCCGGCGCCATCACGGAGCAACCATGACCGAAATTCGCCCTGTACCTGACGCAACGCACGACCGCGGCTTCACGCTTCTGGAGGTTCTGGTCGTGGTGGGCATCGTTGCCCTGCTGGCCCAGGTGGCAATGGCCAGCTATGCCAACTACGTGGCGCGAGCGAGGGCGGCAGACCTGGCGCTGGCGTTCGACCAGGTGCGAACGCGCATGGGCGTGGCGACCCGTGCCGGCGCGGCCACTGATTCCTGCGCCTCACTGGCGCAACAGGTACAGGCCACCGGCATGCGGTCCGACTATGCAGCCATGGACATTGCATTTGAGCGGACGGCGGACGGCTACACACCGATGATGCGGTTTTGCGCCACGCGCCCCATTCACGGCGGCAGGGGCGTGGACGTCACGCGCGAAGCACATCATGTGCTGTCGCGTGCCACCACCATGGGTCGCGGTGCGGTGATCGGAGACGCCGCGGTCAGCTTTGCCGTGCCGCTGGTCGATGGTGCGCCGGTGTGCAAAACGGCCCCCGCCACCACGCCGCCGGCCTGCACGGGTACTGGGACGACCACCGCAACGGCGTCGGCCGCGTCCGCGTCGTCCAGTTGCACCCCATCGCAAACGCAGGTGACGCGCCAGGTGCCGCGCGATGTGATGACCTTCGGCACGGCCCGAACCGGCTTTGCCATGAACAACGGCAACCTCAACACCGGCGGCGACCTGCGTGCGTTCACCTTTGAAATTGCCGTCGTGGGCGGCGCCCAGGTAGCCACCCAGGGCATTCACGGCGCCACGATCTTCAGCTACGCCAGCCAGGCCAATGCCAACGAGTTCCTGATCTGGGACCCGTCCAACGTCAAGATCACCTTCGCGGGGCTTCCCGACGCGGTGACGGGCCTGAATATCAACGACGGCGCCAACCACCGGCTCACCATGTCATGGGATTCGGCCAGCGGCCACATGACCCTGTACGACAACGGCCGCCAGGCCTGGCAGGGCACGCTGAACCGGGGCGGTGTGCTGCGCGGCAACGGCAAACTGGCGCTGGCCCAGGACCAGGACAGCTTTGGCGGTGGCTTTGATCCGGCGGACGCGTTCCAGGGCCAGATCGTAACTGCGGCCATGGCGTCCGCCGCATCCAGCGCCGCCCAGGTGGCATCGGGCCCGATCCAGACCTACTTCAACAAGGACAACGCCCTGATCACACAGGCGGTCATGGACGCCAGCGGCCGGGTGGTCGATACGACCGGCCGACATACCTGGACCTCTGGCGGCGCATTGAGCAAAACCACCCAGATGGTGGACACCCGCCTGTTCGTCACCAGCAGCTGCAACTGACCACGATCGACCCCATGTCTGCCAACCACCCCTGGCTGCTGCGTCTGGCGCAGGCCCGCTACCCGCAACGGGCGGCGCTGGCCCAGGCCCAACTGCCCGCCAGCCTGCCCGACGCGTGGCAGCTGGTGGCCAATCTGGCCGGCATCGGCACCCCGGAGCTGGCCCGTGCCGTGGCCGATGCGTTTCAGCTCAAGCTGGCCGAAGCCGGCCGGCCCGACCATGCGCTGGCACGGCTGCTACCGCAAAAGGTGGCCGAACAGTTTGCCGTCGCACCCGTGGGCCAGGCCGACGGCGTGCTGCTGGTGGCCACCGCAGACCCCAGCCGGCCTGAACTGCTAGCCAACCTGAGGTTCGCCGCGGGTGGACGGCCGGTACAGGCCTGCATCGCCACGCCCGAAGATGTGGAAGCCGCGCGGATGATGCTGTACGCCCATGCCCACACGGACACCCAGGCCGCGGGCGGGCTGTTCGACCTGGACAGCGAGACCGGCGCCGCGCAGGGCAGCGCGGGCGACGAGCTCGTGCGCTTTTGCCGGGCGCTGGTGCACAAGGCGATCAACGCCCGTGCGTCAGACATTCACCTGCACCCATTCGCCGGTGGGGGGGTGGTGCGGCTGCGCATCGACGGGCAACTGGTGCGCGTGGCCGCCGTCACCCGGGATGTGCTGACCGCGGCGATACGCCTGTTCAAATCGCAGGGTGGCATGGACTCCACCAACGCCATGGTGCCGCAGGACGGCCGCGCGAGCGTGAGCCTGGGCAGCAAGGCCTATGACCTGCGCATCTCCACCCTGCCGGCATCCGGCGCCGAGGCGCTGGTGATCCGCATCCTGGACCAGTCGCGCACCTTCAGCCTGGAGAAAACCAACTTCGCGCCCTGGGCCCTGCATGCGCTGCGGCGCCTGGGTAGCAGCGCCAACGGACTGGTGTTGATCACCGGCCCCACGGGCAGCGGCAAGACGTCCACGCTGTATTCGCTGCTGGCCACGCTCAACAAATCCACACGACGCATCATCACGGTCGAAGAGCCGGTGGAATACCGCCTGGAAGGCCTGACCCAGGTGGACGTGAACGCCGCCGCCGGCCTGACGTTCCAGCGCGCGCTGCGCTCCGTGCTGCGCCAGGACCCGGACATCCTGCTCATCGGCGAGATCCGCGACCGTGAGACGGCGGAAATCGCTGTGCAGGCCGCGCTCACGGGGCACCTGGTTTTTTCCACGCTGCACACCCAGGACGCGGTGCGCGCCATACCCCGCATGGTGGAGCTGGGGGTGTCCCCGGCCATGCTGGCCGACACACTGCTGGGCGTGGTGTCCCAGCGGCTGCTGCGGCAGCTATGCCCGCACTGCAAGGCGCCGTGCACTCAGCCGTTGAGACCCATAGAAAGCCTGTTCCTGCAGGTCACGGGCGCGACGCCGGGCGCGCGCAAGACCGGCTGCCCCCAATGCAACTACACCGGTTACCGCGGCCGCTTCCCGGTGGTGGAAGCGCTGGAGCTGCCCGACGCCGCGCGCGCGCTGCTTCTGTCCGGCCACGCCGACGCCGACGCACTGGCCGAACGGCTGCCCGCGAAATGGCATTCGATGGAGCACAACGCCGCCAACTGGGTCATCTCGGGCCTGACCACGCCCGACGAAGCGCACGATGGCCTGGGGTTGCGCCTGTGGACCCGGCTCGCGCAGGAATCCAACACCGTCGCGCCGGTCGCCGCGGCCCTGGGGCAACAGGGCCATGACAGTACCGAAGCCGATGAACCGGGCGTGCTGGTCATCACGGGCGACACGGCACACGCCCGGCACTGCGCCGACGCGGCGCGGCAGATCGGCCAGACGGTGTTGGTGGCGGACACGGCCATCGCCGCGAGCGAAGCGCTCGCGAAGCACCACGACGTGCAACTGCTGGTGGTGGACATCAGCATCCATGACGACGCCCGTCGCCAGTGGGCCGAGCAACTGCGCCAGACCCTGGCCTGGGCCGGACTGCCGGTGCTGGTTCTGTACGACCCGGCTGAGGACGGCGTGGTCCAGCGCATCGAGGCCTTTGGCGTGAAAACCCATCTGCAGCTGCCGCTGGAGCCGGACACGCTGGCGGCCCGCATGGCTGCGCTGCTGGAGTAGGCCCATGCGCGGCGCCCCCACCCCTGTCAACCTGGATGCAATTGACCTGCGCATCCTGGCAGAGTTGCAGCAGGACAGCAACTTGACCAATGTCGCACTGGCCCAGCGCGTACACCTGAGCCCGTCGCCATGCCTAGCACGCGTCAAGGCGCTGGAAACCGCCGGCGTGATCGAGCGGTACGTGGCCCTGGCCAGCGCCAAGGCGCTGGGCCTGGGGCTGAACGTGTTCATCAACATCAGCCTGAAGGCGCAGAGCAAAGAGGCGCTGGCCGAGTTCGAGCGGCGCATCGCCGAACACGACGAGGTGATGGAGTGCTACCTGATGACCGGCGACAGCGACTATTTGATCCGCGTTGCGGTGGCCGACATGGGCGCGCTGGAAAAGTTCATCCTGGAACAGCTCACGCCGATACCGGGGATCGAGAAGATACGGTCGAGCTTTGCGCTGAAGCAGGTGCGGTACAAGACGGCGTTGCCGTTGCCGGGGGGGTGAATGCTCCGAGGTCCGGGTCTGGCCGCTACGCGATCAATCTTGTTGCCGCCCAGTACAGCGCGAGCGCGAGCAAAGCGCACGAACCACCTTTCACCACCACGTGCTCATACAGACGCCAGCGCGCCAGCACCAGGTGCACGCAACACCATAGCGCGACGCCCACCAGCTGGCCCGCTTCAACGCCCAGGTTGAAGCCCGCCAACGCCCAGGGCAACAAGGGTCCACTGACGCCGGCCTCGCTCATGATGTTGGAAAAGCCCAGGCCATGAATCAGGCCGAAGCCCAGCGCCAGCACGTCGGCGCGGATCCAGCGCACAGGGAACAGGTTGAGCAATGCCGAGATGGCGATGGTGATGGCTATCGCCGGTTCGACCCAGCCCGGCGAGGCAATCCACCCAAGTGTGGCCAGGACCAACGTCACCGAGTGGCCGATGGTGAAGCCCGTGACCGTGGTAAGCAGCGCCACAAGTCCAGGCCTGCGCACGCCGTCCGCGTCCACAGCGACTGGACGTTGCCGCAACACGATCGGCAACAGCAGCGCCAGCAGGAACGCCAGATGGTCGTAGCCTGTGGCGATATGGTGAACGCCTTCAGGAAAAAAATGCGCGAGCGTCGCGGGGCCCGTTGCCGGCAATGCGTTGCCCGCCGGTCCACCGCCGCCGCGAAGTGACAGCGGCGCGGTGGCTTGTGGCGCCATCACCGCCACCACCGGCTGGCCGTCCAGCGTGCCGGCCAGCAGCAGGCGGTGCGTGGGATCCAGCGCCTTCATGAGCCGGTAGTCCAGCACGAGCGCACGCGGCGCGGCGCAATCCAGCCGCGCCGCCAGGCGCACGTAGGCACCATCAGATCGGGTCTCCAGTGAGTCAAACGCCCAGGCGGTTTTCAGGGCGGCGCCATCGCAGCGCAGGGTCAAATCCGCATCCACCCACGCGATGACCCGGGGCATGGCCTGGCGGATTTCGCCCCAACGGACTTGCCGATCATTGTCAGCATCCAGCGTGTCGATGGCGGCGTCCAGGTCCTTGATCGCCAGCGAAAGCTTTATCGTCAGGCCGTCCGAGGTGCCGTTGTACAGCGTGGCGTAGGCGTCGCTGGCCTTGTGAGCCCAGGCCGGCGCGCCGAATGCGAGGCACAGCGCAAGAAATGCGCGCAGCATGCGCGTCACGGTTTGGCTCCGCTGCCCTGCCATGGCGCGAGCCGCGCGTCCTGAAGGCCGGACGCTTTCAGCGCGATGCGCAACTTTGCAAGTTCTTCTGCCTGACCCGCCGACTGCGCGCTGGCCAGCGCCAGCCACCAGTCAATCGGTTCTTTTTGCAGGCCGAAGTTGAGTTGTGCAGATCTGAATGCGCGCGCGGCATCCTCGTCCAGCCAAAGGTACGCGAGGGCACGCTCGCGCGCATGGGTGGCCGGGTCGTCACCGCGCGCGTCCAGCGCCGCGAAGCGTTCCCGCAGTTCAACGGCGGCAGCCTGCCAGCGCGCATCACCCACAAGCTTGAGCGCCTGCGCGCGGCGCAGCAGCACCGCATCGCTCGCGGGCTGGTTCTGCAACACCTGCGTCGCTTCGGCGGGCCGGCCCGTGCGCAAAAGCAAGTCGGCCGTGGCCAGTGCGGTGTAGCCGTCGGGCATCAAGGCCAGACTGGCGCGGTAGGCTGCCAGCGCTGCGGGATCGCGGCTGGCGCGTTCTTCACTCTCGGCCAGCAGTGACAGTATCCACGCCTGCAGGTCCGCTGTGGTGGCCTGGCGCGCAAGCGCGGCAAAGCCGCGGCGGGCCTGATCGTGCCGCCCCAGCAGCGACGCCGTCTCCAGTTCGCACGCCAGGGCATGAATCGCCGCGCCGGCCGCGGACACCTGGCGACAGGCATCCAGCGCGGCAGCATAGCGGCCTGAAAGTCGCTCCAGCGTGGCCAGCGTCAGCCAGCCCTGGGCCTGCGACGGATCGCGCGCCAGCGCCCGTTGCAAAGTGGCGCGCGCGGCGCTGAATTCATGGCGGCTTTGCTGCACGGTCGCCTGCAGAACGGCCAACGCCGGCGGCGCGTCGGCTTTGTCCCACCAGGGTGCCAACGCGGTCTGGGCCCGGCCCAGGTAGCGCGGGTCGGCGCTGGTGCGCGCCTGGTTGATGGCCTGGCGCGCCGCTTCGGCCGCCGCCTGCGGTGTGGCAGATGCCACCCTCAGGCGCGGTGCCAGCGTTTCTATTACCTGATCGTCACCAGCCGGTGTGAAGTCCCGGCCGGTTGAATGTGCAGTGGCCACCAGGGCCACCGTCATGCAAGCGACGCGGATGCAGAAACGCGTTGCGGCGCTCACGCTGCGTCAGATCCGCGAATCGGGTTCGTCGGTGTCGCTGGTCGCCAGCGTCGCGTCGCCCACCACCAGCGGCTCACTGGTGTCGTTGGGTGCCGCGGCCACACTGTTCACGAAGGTGAACGCGCCAGCTGCGCTGGTGGTGGCCGACTGCGGCACTTCGGAACCAGCCACCGGCGGATCGGTGGGCAGCGACGGGCCGCCACCGCCACCGCAAGCGGCGAGCAGCGCGCTGCCCAGAGCCACGCTGATGCACGTGCGATTGAATGGGATGCGTTTCATGGTGGATCGCTCCTGATGTTGCGTGAGATCACTGCGACCCGGCATTGGGCGTGTTCAGGTACGGGAAGCTGGCAAGGAAAGGCACCACGGCCTGGTCCACGCCATCGTGCACGCTGGCCGATGTGTTGCCCAGCGGCACTGCGCCCGCGCGGCATGCCGAGGTGACGCCCGCAACGCCGGGAATGCTGTTGAGCTTGAGCGCATCGCTGTCGCCGTTGATCACGCACAGGCCGCCAAGCATGGCCACCAGCGCGATGTCGACCACGTCGTCCTTGGGGCGGCGGCCGTTGGGAAAGCCCGCCAGGTCACGGGCCTGTGCCAGGTTGGCCACGCCGCCGACGCGCAGCACTTCACCGGCCACACCCAGGCGGTTCTGGTCGGCAAACGCCACCGGCGCAATGGCCGTGTTCAAGCGCAACATTTCGGACGGTGTGACCGTGGCAGGCTTGTTCACGCCGGTGATGCCGGTCAGGAAGGTCGTGGCCAGATCGGTGCGCGGCAGGTTCACAGGCGCCAGGGCGGCGGGGTTGCCGGCCAGCACCAGGCCCAGCAGCGCCGGGAGCGTCGGGTTGGTCACATAGTCAAGGAACTGCGTGTCGCCGCTGGGCCTGGACGCGTTGAATTTGTCCTTGTCGCGCAGGCCGATGACGACTTCGTTGACCAGCGGGTTGCCCAGGCGGGACACCTGCGTCCACGCGCCGCCGGGCTTCTCGCTCGCCTGGTGACCGGACGCTGGCGCACCGGACAGCAGCCGCGCCTGGCGCAGGCTGGCGGTGGTCCAGGCGCCGATGACGGGTTCCGTGCCGGCGGTCAGGCAGTCCTTGTGCACCTCGATCGCCATCGACGTGACGTTCTTGTTCTGGATCGAGTTGGCGGCGAACGCATTGATCAGCGCGGGATTGGTGATCTGGGCGGCTGTGGCGTTGACCAGGTCGAAGATTGGCCCCAGATTGACTGCGAAGCCTTCCTGGCGCTGGCCCGCGAACACACGGCCCGTGTCTTTGCCGGCAGGGCAGCCGGGAACCTTCACCTCGAAGATGTGCTTGCCCGCATAAGTGGCATAGGCTGCGGCATTGCCCAGCGTCTTGACGCCGATGTAGTCCACCGGCTTTTCGAAGGTGGCGCCGCCGCCGGACTTGGTGACGGCCTGGACGGTGCCGCGGCGCCGGTCACCGCGCACGATGTTGACGGAGTAGGTCTCGGCCACGTTGAGGTTGGCGTCGGCCACGTTGGCCACGGCGCCTGCCTGCGTCAGCGGTATGGCGACGGACTTGCCGCCGATCGGCAGTTCCACGCCCTTGCCGCTGTTGGCCAGGGTGTTGTTGAAGCGGAACTGGAAGGTGAGGTCTTCGCGCGCATCGCCGTTGTTGTCAATGTGGATCTCATACAGCGCGTTGGGGTCCATCTTGAAGTAGTTGGGCCCGCCATACGCGTCCTGCAGGGGCTGGTAGTTGGCGATCAGCGTCACGTAGTCGGAGCGTCCCGTTTCATAGCTGCGGAACATGTAGAAGTCGGTGCCGTCGACTTTGGGGCTGGTCGTGATGAAAGGCGCTTCGCGATGGCTGGACGCGAGAGTCAGACCGGTGGCGCAGGCGGCGGCCACAGCGATAAGGGTTAACCCTAGTTTGTTGACGTGCATCGTTGCTCTCCTGGTTGTTGACGTGGTTGTAAAGGCGGGAAGGCCCAGACCGATTACGTGCGCCGCGATGCGGCAGATTCACCAAATCTTCAAAGAGCAGAAATAAATGCAACAGAAGAGACACACCCATTGCATGCTTGCGCCATGCCCCAACAACTGAACTACCTGCTGTTTGACGCCACGGACGAAGAGTCCGGTGCCTGCGGCTTCGACGCGATGGCGTCCGTGCTGCCCGATCGCCTGCCCGCCCTGCTGGCCGAAGTGCAGGCCGTGCTGGCCTGGGCCACCGGGCTGTTCGGCCCGCCGTCTGGCGCGGATGTCGCAGGCGATGAAGACGATGAGGGCGATGCCGAAGAATGGTCCTTCGACCTTCAAGCGACAGACGAAACCGGAGCCCCGGTGCCGATCACCTGGGACGTGCAGCGCAACAGGGGCATCGCGCCGGCCGCTGTGGCCACACGCACGACGCTGACGCTCACGGTCAGCGGCCCCCGCGCGTTTGCGGAAGCGTTTCGCCAGGCTTTCCCGGAGTAAAGGCGTCAAGCCCTGCTGCAGATGGCCGGCTCAAGCCGCGCCCCGCACCACCCCACCCGCCCGCACAAACGTCCCCGCCCCCAGGTGGTGAATTGGCTGCAGCGCCGCGTTGTCGTCCCGGTAGTCCCACCGCCCGTTCGCAAAGATGCGCGCATCGGCCGCGGCGGCCACCACTTCGGCAAAGCAGGTGTCGTAGGCGTCCTCGGTGTGGCGCTCGGGGATCAGGCGGCTGGCGTGGGCGAGCTGGACGGGGGCGAAGTGGGCGGTGATCATGGTTGCGTGGGCTTGTTCAGATGGGGCAGGTAGCCGGCAAGCAGTTGATCGGCCACATGGGCTTGCAGCTCGTCTTTTGATTTCTTGAGCGGGTCGCGGTCGACGCGGCTGGCAAGGGCCCGCTTGATGCGGGCGAAGTCTGCCGGGTGGATGGTGTCCATGCGCGCCATGGCACCGCTGGTGGCCACCACGACCTGGCTGAACCGGCCTGAAGACACCAGGGCTTGGCCGCTGGGCACCTGCACGGCCCAGATGTCGGACTCGTCATCGCTCATGCGCAGTGGGTGGGGGTCGCCATCGCGTGCCGTGCGGCGGATGATGTCCACTTCAAAGCCACTGCCGTTCACGGCCGTTTGCAGTTGATCGCGCCGCACATCAAACGTTTTGTCGGCCTTGCGCAGCACCCCCAGCAACGAAGTGTCCAGGCGCTGGAGTTGCGTCACGAAGCTCAACCGCTTCTGCGTATCGAACAGCAGATCGATGTCGCGGGTGGCGGTGGCCGCGGACTGCACGCGCACACCGGCCGCGGTCTCGTACGCATACAGGGCGTGCGTGCCCACGGTCAGGAAATGCTCACGCAACCCGGCAGCAGCCAGCGCATTCAATGTGTCCACCACCACATTCGGCACGCGGCCAACCCTCAGCGCGCGGTTCAGGCGCTGCTGCTCTTTCAGCGCGGCCTTGAGCGACTGCAGCCGCGATTGGGAAACGTTCTTGCGGTCGGCGAACCGGTCATGAATGTCGCGGTTCTCTGGCGTGTCAGGCCCCAGCGATTTCTGTGCACCCCCGGCCGATTCGCGGATCAGGTAACGTCGCCCGGACTGATTGCGCCAGAACATGGCGCCGCGCACGGCTTGCGCCTCGGCCACGGCTTGCTCCAGCGCGGTGAACACCGATTCAGCATCGATGTACTGGCGCTGCTGGGATTCGCTCAGTTCAACAAGTTCGTCCATTTTTTCAGGTGCTTTGCGGAAAATCTGAAAATACCCTGAAAATCCTTATAAATCAACAATCTTTTAAAATGTCCACCATCACCATCTTCCACAACCCCGCCTGCGGCACCAGCCGCAACACGCTGGCGCTGATCCGCCATGCCGGCATCGAGCCCACCGTCGTGGAATACCTGAAGTCGCCGCCGCCCAGCGACCAGATCCGCCAGCTCGTGCGCGAGATGGGCATTCCCCTGCGCGCGCTGCTGCGCGAAAAGGGCACGCCCTTTGCCGAGCTGGACCTGGGCACCCCCCAATGGAGCGACGACGAGCTGCTGGGCTTTGTCGCGCAGCACCCCATCCTGATGAACCGGCCCGTGGTGCGCACGCCCCTGGGCACGCGGCTGTGCCGCCCGTCAGAAGAGGTGCTGGCGCTGCTGCCCGTGGGGCCGCTGCCGGACTTCACCAAGGAAGACGGCGAGCTCGTGCGCGACACGGGGCAGCGGCTGGCGCGCGGCTAGGCCGCCGGATCGTTTCTAATACGTTCCCCGCGCCGCTTGCCGGCCGGCCGCTGCGCTCCCCCCGATCCATCGCCTGAACCGTCACCCCCGTTGTGAATCCCGCCTTTGCCAGCACCCCCCTGGTCCGCCTGCTGTCGCAGTGGACGCCACCCGCCAGCCCGGCCGCGCCGGACGCGGGCGGCGACACGGCGGCGCAGTTGGCCGGCTGGGTCAGCGCGTTTGACGCGATCGGGTTGCACCAGGCGCACAAGGCCATACAGGCGATCCCGGACAGGTCGCCGGGTGACGGCGCCACGCCGCGGCGGGGCGCCCCCGCCGTGCCGCCCGCCGCGCTGGCCGATGACTTTGCCCGGGTGCGCGCCCAGCAGGCCGCCGCCATCGCGCAGGCGCCCGCGCTGCCCAACGAGTTCACCTTTGCCCCCTACCGCCGCCGCCATCTGGAGCTGCAGCGCCAGATGGGCCTGGCGGTGGATGCGCTGCGCGAGCGCGTGCGCAGCGCGCTGGCGCAATCCGGCCCGGCCCTGCGCCAGCTGGCGGTGCTGGACGCCGCGATGGACAAGGTCATGGCCCCGCGCGAACAAACACTGCTGCCCGTGGCCGTGGCCGTGCTGGAGCGGCGCTTTGGCCTGCTGCAGGCTGCGCACCTGAAGGCGCTGCACGACGCGCAACAGGCCCTGCCCGAAGGGGCCGCGCCTGCAGAAGACGACCCGATGCGGTGGCGCCGACCCGGCGCCTGGCTGCACGGCTTTGAAGCCGACTGGCAGCGCGCGCTGCTGGCCGAGCTGGACCTGCGGCTCGAACCCGTGGCCGGGCTGATCGAAGCCACCGGCCACGACCTGAACCTTTCACACTGACCTGCTTTTTTCCGTAGCCCATGCTTCAACGTTTTTTCTGGATTGCTTTTGCCACCGGCCTGGCCGCCATCGCCTGGGTGGGCGCGGGCTTTGTGGGCACGCATGCGGCTGCCCTGGCCATGACGGCGCTGATCGCCGCCGCCTACCTGGCCGGCGCCTGGGAGCTGCGGCAGTACCGCGCCGACACCGCCGCGCTGGGCGCTGCCCTGGCCGCGGCGCAGGCCCACCCCCCGGCGGACGGCGGTTTCGCCGCCTGGCTCGATCAGGTGCCCGCCGGCCTGCGCGCGCCCGTGCAGCTGCGCGTGCAGGCGGGCCGCGGCGCGCTGCCGGGCCCGGCGCTTACGCCGTACCTGGTGGGGCTGCTCGTCATGCTGGGCATGCTGGGCACGTTCCTGGGCATGGTGGTGACCTTCCGCGGCGCGGTGTTTGCGCTGGAAGGCTCGACCGACCTGCAGGCCATCCGCGCAGCGCTGGCCGAGCCGATCCGGGGGCTGGGTCTGTCGTTCGGCACGTCGGTGGCGGGCGTGGCGGGCTCGGCCATGCTGGGGCTTATGGCCACGCTGTGCCGGCGCGAGCGTCTGGCCGTGGCGCGGCTGCTGGACAGTTGCGTGGCCACGGCGCTGCGGGTGTTCTCGCCCGCCCACCAGCAGGAAGAGGCCCAGCGCACGGCGCAGGCCCAGGCAGCGGCGCTGCAGGCGCAGGCCTTGGCGCTGCCGAAGCTGGTGGACCGGCTGGACACGCTGATGGCCCGCATCGAAGACCGCAGCCGCGCGCTGGACGACCGCCTGCTGGCGTCGCAGGACCGCTTCCAGCAGGACGCCACGGCCGGCTACACCACGCTCGCACGCGACGTGGGCGTGGCGCTGCAAAGCAGCCTGGCGGCTGGCGCGCGCGCGGCGGGCGACAGCATCCGCCCCGTGATGGAAGCCGCCATGGCGCAGATCGCGCAGGACCAGACGCGGCGCGAAACCGAGCGGCTGCAGGCCTGGTCCACGCAGTTGCAGGCCCTGGCCGATGGGCTGGGCACGCAATGGAAGCAGGCCGCAAGCCACATGGACACGCTGGCACGCGACACCACCGCCAGCGTCGCCGCCATGGCCCGGCAGCTGGCCACCAGCGTGGACGCGCTGACACAACAGACCGCCGCCAGCACCGAGCGCGTGACGCAGCAGACCGCTGCCAACGCGGACGCCCTGGCACAGCGCCTGGCCGCCAACGCGCAAACGCTGGCCGACCAGATGGACGCCGGCACCCTGGCGCTGACGAAGCACGTCACGGCCAGCGCCGAAACCTTTACCCACCACATGGCCGAGGGCGCGGCCGCGCTGACAAGGCAGCTGGACGCCAGCGCGCAGAACGTGGCGCAGACCTGGCAGACGCAGATGGACGCCCTGCGCGCCGAAGAAGCCGCGCGCGGCGACGCCGCCGTGGCCCGCCTGGGCGAGCTGCAGGCCGCCGTGGCGCAGCATCTGGCCACGCTGGGCAACGCGCTGGAGGCGCCGCTCGCGCGCCTGCTGCAGACCGCATCCGAGGTGCCGCAGGCTGCGTCCGGCGTGCTGGTGCAGCTGCGCCAGGAGATGGCCCATCTGTCCGGCCAGGAAAACGCAGCGCTGGCCGAACGCACGGCGCTGGTGGAACGCCTGTCGGCCCTGATGCAGACGGTGGAAGACGCCGCGCGCCAGTCCACCCAGATGGCCGTGCAGGCGCAGGCCCAGGCGGTGGAGCTGTCCAGCTGGGGCGAGGCCTTCGGCCAGAGCGTGGAGCTGTTCCATACCGGCAATGAGAAGCTCGCCGCCGCGCTGCAGCAGGTGGAGTCGGCCATCAGCCGGTCCACCGCGCGCAGCGACGAGCAGCTGGCGTATTACGTGGCGCAGGCGCGCGAGGTGATCGACCTGAGCATCACGGCGCAGCACGGCGTGCTGGACCGGCTGCGCACACTCGGAAGCACAGCCGGCGGCCCGGCCGGCAGCCCGCGCGCCGAGGTGACGGAGCCCGCAGCATGACGGGCGAGCTCGAAGACGCCGTGGACGGCGGCACGGGCGACCAGAGCGCGCCCGTGTGGGCCGTGTTCGGCGACCTGATGACGGGGCTGCTGGGCGCGTTCGTGCTGGTGCTCATGGGCGTGCTGGTGGTGCAGATGGATCTGGTCGCCAACCTGAACGCCGAGATCGAGAAGCGCCGCGCCGAAGAGGCCCGCCGCATGGCGCTGGAAAAGGCGCTGGCGATCCCGCTCGCGTCGGGCCGCGTGACGCTGAACAACGGCCGCATCGGCATCAGCGGCAGCGTGCTGTTCGCGGTGAACTCCGCCGACCTGCGGCCCGAGGGCGAGCAGCTGCTCAGCAGCCTGGTGCACCCCCTGCGCGTGTACACGGCCGAGCGCGGCGAGATGCTGATGGTCAGCGGCTTCACCGACGACCGCACCATGCGCCAGCGCAACCGCGACTTCCAGGACAACCTGGAGCTGTCGGCCCAGCGCGCGCTCACGGTGACGCGGGCGCTGATCGCCCAGGGCATGCCGCCCGGGCAGGTGTTTGCCGCGGCCTTCGGCGCAGAACAGCCCGTGGCGTCCAACGCCGACGAGGACGGCCGCGCCAAGAACCGGCGGGTCGAGATGGCCCCGGTGCCACGCGCCGCGAAATGAGCACGCCGGACACGTCGCACGCGCCGCACACGCCTCACGACCTGGCTGCGCGGCTGGACGCGCTGCACCGCCAGGGTGCGGCGCGCGTGGCGCCGGCGCGGTGGCGGCAACTGCAGGCGCTGGCGGACCGGCTGCCGTCGCAGCCCGGGCCGGTGCAGGCTGTGTTGCAGGCCCGGTTGCAGACCGTGCTGCTGGGGCTGGAACAGCGCGTCGCCGCGGCGGCCGGACACACCACCGAACCGTCCGCAACCGCTGCCGCGGTCCAGCCGCCCACCTGGCCCGACACGCCCCGCATCCCCCGTGAACTGGCCGGCGCCGCACGCTTTCGCCGCGTGTGGTCGCACGCGCGGGCGCAGGACAGCGTGGCGCAGGCCACGGCGCAGCGCCCCGCCAATGCCGGGCCGCTGAATTCGCAGGTGCTGGCGCTGCAGTCGCTGCAGCGCATGCCGCCCGCGTACCTGCGCCGCTTTCTGGCGCACATGGAGGCCCTGCAATGGCTGCAGGCCGTGGCGCCGCAGGTGGCGCCCGCGCCGCGCAAGCGGCGTGGCGCCCCGGCGGCGGGCAAAGCGGCCGGCAAGACAGCGCCCAGGTCAGCCGCCGGCAAACGCCGTTAGTTCTTAAGGCCGCGCGCGGGCCTGTTGCCAAGCCGCCGCTTCGCAGGCACGATGTGCTGCAGCGCGGCGAAACCCGTTCGCCGGGCTCCAACCCCACACACCGCCAGGCGCCCCGATGTTTTTCCAGTGGCCCCAGTACCTCTGGCTGATGCCGGCCGTTGCGCTGCTGCCGGCGCTTTATTGGTGGCTCCTGCGCCGGCGCAACAAGGTGGCGGTGCGCTACAGCAGTCTGCACATCGTGCGCGCGGCGGCGGCGGGGCGCAGCTGGCGGCGGCACGTGCCGCCCGCGCTGCTGTTCGTGGCCTGCGCCCTGCTGCTGCTGGCGGTGGCGCGCCCCGTGGCCCGCGTGCCGCTGCCCTGGGCGCGCTCGACCATCATGCTGGCCATCGACGTGTCGCTGAGCATGCGCGTGAACGACGTCAAGCCCACCCGCATGGAGGCGGCGCAGGACGCGGCCAAGCTGTTCCTGAAGGACCTGCCGCGCCACATCGAGGTGGGGCTGGTGACCTTTGCCGGCAGCAGCCAGGTCGCGCAGCGCGCGACCCAGGACCGCGAGCCGCTGGTGGCGGCGATCGACGCGATCCAGATGCAGCGCGGCACGGCGATCGGCAACGCCATCGCGGTGAGCCTGGCCGAGCTGTTCCCCGACCACGGCATCGACGTGGGCGAGATGACGTTCGGCGGTAACGCAGGCGGCAATGGGGGCGCACGCCCGCGCGGGCGCAGCCTGGACGACAAGGTCAAGCCCACGCCCAAACAGATCACGCCGGTGGCGCCGGGCTCGCACGCGTCGGCCGCGATCATCCTGCTCAGCGACGGGCGGCGCACCACGGGCATCGACACGCTGGAGGCGGCCAAAATGGCCGCGGACCGCGGCGTGCGCATCCACGTGGTGGGGCTGGGCAACCCCAATGGCGGCGACTACGGGGGCGAGTTCATGGCCATGTACCTGCAGCTGGACGAGCCCACGTTGCGCGAGGTGGCCCGCATGACCGGCGGCGACTACCACCAGGCCGGCACGGCCGAGAAGCTGCGCGATGTGTACGCCACGCTGGGCTCGCAGATGCAGGTCGTGCGGCGCGAGACCGAGCTGGCCCCGCTGCTGGCGCTGGCCGCGGCGCTGCTCATGGTGAGCGCGGGGCTGCTGTCGATGCTGTGGCTGCGGCGCATCGACTGACGCCGCGCCATGCCGCGGTGCAGCAACACAAAAGGATCCGGCAGGTCTAGGATGGGACACGATGATCCGTCCGGCCATCTCCACTGTGGCGCGCCTTCGCGGCGCCGTGGCCGTGCTGTGCTGCGGCGCTGCCGCCGCCGCGCAGGCCGCCACGTGGTCGCCCATTCCGGGCACCGAGGACGTGCAGGTTGACCTGGGTACAGTGCAGATCCAGCGTTCGCGCGTGATGGCCTGGGTCCGCTGGGCCGGGCGCGGGCCGCTGGCGCAATATGAGCTGGCGGCGCTGGCGGCGCAGGGCACGCGCATCTACCGCACCACCCATCTGGCGGAAGTCCACTGCGGCCAGCGCAGCGTGCGCGTGCTGGCCACCAACGCCTATGACAGTTCGGGCCGGGTGCTGCTGATGTCCACCCTGGCGGGCAACGCCGTCACGGTCGCCGGAGGCGACATGGGGTGGACCTACGACGCGCTGTGCGAGTTCGCGCGCACGGGCGCCCGCGAGTAGCCGGGCGGCGCCTGCATCGCCAGCCGCAGCGCGTACAGCCCGCGCACGCTGCCGGCGGCCGCGCCCTGCGCCTGCAGCGCGGCGTCCGACAGCTCGGTGTCCGCCAGCGCGCGCAGCGCCTGGGCGTCGTAGCCCGTCACCACCAGAATCCAGTCGGCCGCCTGATCGGCCAGGCCGCGGATGCGCTGCTCGGTGGTGGGCGCGGCAGCCGGCGCATCGGTCTGCAGCAAATGCGCGCCGGCCAGCCCGGGCGCCTGCGGCCAGCGCGCGATGGCCGCCTGCAGCCATGCGCGCAGCGGCTGCGGCCCCGCGCCCCCGGGCGACAGCCGCACCGTCAGCGCGTGGCCGCCCGTGAGCGCCCCGTTGCCGTCCAGCACCCGGCTGGGGCTGCGCACCATGTTGCGGTGGTGCGGCATCATGCGGCGCGACCAGTCGGTCGGCGCGTTCAGCCGGGCCAGGTACTCGGGCGACGCCAGCGCGTCCCAGGTCTGCAATGCGTACAGCACGAAGAACCCTTCGCCGCCCTGCGCATCGGCCCAGCGCGTGGCCTGACGGAAACCCGGCAACGCCAGCCGCTCCGGAAAGTGTTCGTGCGTGTGCCAGTGCTCGAACTCGGTGCGCACGTCTGGCGCCATGTCCCACCACATGGCAAGTGCTGCCTGCCAGCCCATGGTCGACTCCTTTGCAGCTTCAGTTGTACCCTGCCAGGCGCGGCAGCGCCAGCACGAAGTCCGGCCACACGGTCACGATCGCCAGCGCGCCGATCATGACGATCAGGTAGGGCAACACCTCTTTCATCAGCTCGGCCATGGACACATTGGCAATCTTCATCATCATGAACAGCAGCAGCCCGTAGGGCGGCGTGCACAGGCCGATCATGATGTTGAGCACGGCCATGACGCCGAAGTGCACCGGGTCGATGCCCAAAGCGACCGCCGTGGGCAGCAGCACCGGCAGGATGATGAGGATGATGGTGGAGCCTTCCAGGAACGCGCCCAGCACCAGCAGGATCACGTTGACCAGCAGCAAAAAGCCCATGCGCGACATGTCCAGCCCCTGCAGCATGCCGCGCAGCGTGACGGGGATGTTCTCGGACGTGATGACGTAGTTGAACACCAGCGCGCCCGCAATCAGCATGCCGATGGAAATGCTCATGCGCGCGCTGACGAGCAGCGCGTCGTACAGGTCGGCCCAGCGCATGCTGCGGTACAGCCCCATGGAGATCAGCAGCGCGTAGGCGGCGGCGACGCCCGCGGCTTCGGTCGGCGTGGTGATGCCGCTGTACAGGCAACCGAGCAGGATGACCGGCAGCATGAGCGCGGGAAAGGCCTCGCGCGTGATGCGCGGCATCTCGCGCAGCGGCACGGGCCGTTCTACGGGGAAGTCACGACGTTTGGCCTGCCAGTGGATCAGCACCATCTGCACCACGCCCAACAGCAGGCCCGGCAGCACGCCCGCCAGGAACAGGTAGCCGATGGACGTGCCCGACACCAGCGCGTACAGCACGAGCGGGATCGACGGCGGCAGGATGGGGCCAATGACCGACGACACGGCGCTGAGTGCGGCGGCAAAGGCCGGCGGGTACTTGCCATCCCTGGTCATCATGGCTTGCATGATCTTGCCCGAGCCGGCCGCGTCGGCCAGCGCCGAGCCCGACATGCTGGCGAACACCACGCTCTGCAGCACGTTGACCTGCGCCAGGCCGCCGGGGAAACGCCCCACGATCGCGTTGCAAAAGCGCAGCAGGCGGTCCATGACGGTGCCGCTGCTCATGATGGTGGCCGCCAGGATGAACAGCGGGATCGCCAGCAGCAGGAAGCTGCTGTAGGTGCCGTTGAGCAGCTGCTCGGCGGCGGCGCCCATGTCCATGCCCTTGAGGTACAGGTACAGGACCGAGCCGCCGATCATGGCGTGGCCGATGGGTACGCCCAGCAGGCTCAGGCCCACGATGACGCCGAGCGCCAGGGAAAACGGACTGGTCAGGTTCACAGCGCGGAGGCCGATGACGGCGTTTCTTTTTTGGGTGCCGGGCCGCGCACGAGCTGGCGCAGGCACCGACCGATGACCGCCACAGCAAACACGATGTAGATGAAGTACATGAAGTCCATGCGGATGCCCAGGTAGGACGCCTTCTCGACCTTCATGAAGGTGACGTACGACCACGACGCGGGCAGCGACATGCCGAACAGCACGATGAGGCTCACAGCACCCACGGCCTGCACGGCACGGCGGCGCGCGGGGCCGCCGGATTCGGCGATCGTGTCGATGCGGATCTCTTCATCGTCCTTCAGCACGAAGGCCGCGCCCCACAGCACCAGCCACAGCCAGGCCGCCAGCGACAGCTCGGTCGTCCAGCCCACGGGCCAGTTGAACGCGTAGCGCATGACGATCTGCACGATGAAGGCAACGAAGATCACCGCCAGCAACGCCGCCGCAACCGCTTCGGCGAAGCGGTGCAGCGGCCTCACGATCCGCTCGTACATGGGCAGACGCCTTTACTTGATCGCGTTGATCTTGTCGACGATGCCTGCCGGCCAGGCCTTGGCCTCGTCAGATGCCAAATACATCTTCTGCGCATTCGCGCGGAACGCCGCGATATTGGGCGCATACACGTCCAGCCCCGCCTTGCGGAAGGTGTCGGCCAACTCCGCTTCACGCTTGGTGTGCTCAGCCGCGCTCCAGGCGATGGCCTTGTCAGCCGCGGCCTGAAAGTTCTTCTGCTTCGCGGCGTTCATGCTGTTCCAGGTCTTCATGTTGACCGTCAGCAGGTCGAACGCAACCAGGTGCGAGGTCAGCACGATCTGGCCCATCACTTCGTAGAACTTCATGTTCTGCACGTTGGGCAGCGGGTTGTCCTGGCCGTCGATCGCGCCGGTCTGCAGGCCGGTGTACGTTTCGGCATAGGCCATGGGCGTGGGGTTGGCGCCCAGCGACTTGCCCAGCATCTGCCAGGTGTCGCCCGGCGGCATGCGCAGCTTGACGCCGGCCAGGTCGGCGGGCGTGTTGATCTTCTTCTTGCCCTTCAGGCCCACGTGGCGCGTGCCGAAGAACGTAGGGCCCAGGATCTTGACCTTGAGCTGGTCCTCGACCATCTTCTTCATCATCGCGCCCTGCTCGCTCGCAAAGAACGCGGCCAGGTGGTTGGCGTCACGGAACAGGTAGGCGGACGTGAGCACGGACCAGGCCGGCACCTGCTTGGAGATGTCCTGCGGCGCGATGTTGCCCATCTCCAGGTTGTCGCGCTGCAGCGCGACCAGCTCGGTGCCCTGGCGGAACAGCGTGGAGTTCAGGTGCTGCTCGACCTTGAAGTCGGCGGCGATATCTTTCGCGAACATGTTCATCATCTCGGCGCGGATGTCCTTGTCCGAGAACACGGCCGCAAAGCGGATCGTGGGCTGGGCCTGCGCCCACAGCGGCAGCGCGGCGCTTGAAGCCAGTGCCGCGCCGGTGCAAAGCAGGGTGCGGCGGTCGAATGTGGATGTCATGGTGGTGTCTCCTGGGTTGTTGGATGGAACGGAAATCGTCAGGCCGGCACGGCCGCAAGCTGCCGGGCCACGGCGCGCAGGGCCAGCTCGTACCCGTAGGTGCCAAAGCCGCAGATCACGCCGGTGGCGGCCAGCGACACCAGCGACTTCTGGTACAGCTCGTCGCGCCGGTGGATGTTGGTGACGTGAACCTCGGCAATGGGCTGGTGCAGCGTCTTGAGCGCGTCCAGCAGCGGTATGGATCGGAACGACAGGCCGGCCGGGTTGATGACCACACCCACGGATTTCTCGCGGGCCTCCTGCACCCAGTCGACCATCACGCCCTCGTGGTTGGTCTGGCGAAATTCGCAGCGCAGGGCCAGCTCGGCGGCAGTGTCGCGGCACAGTTTTTCGACCTGAGCCAGCGTGGTGCTGCCGTACAGGTGCGGCTCGCGTACACCCAGCAGGTTCAGGTTGGGGCCATTGAGGATGTAGACGGTGGCTGTCATGGAGGGCGATTCTTGGGGCCGCCACGAACAAACTTTCCAAACTGGAAATTCATTTCATAATGCGGATATGAGCGCTGCACTCGACCGGGGCTTGTCTGTCCTGGAGCACCTGGCCCGGCACCCGCAAGGTCTGCCGATCACGCTGATTGCGTCCGAGCTGGACATTCCCCTATCGGCCTGCCACCGGCTGCTGGCTGCACTGCAGCAACGCGGCTATGTGCGCCAGGCCCGCCAGCAGGGCGACTACCTGCTGACCACCAAGGTCGTGTCGCTGGGCCTGGGGCTGCTCAGCAGCGCGGGCATCGTGGACGTGGCGGGCCCCATCCTCACACGGTTGGCCGAAGCGACCGGTGAACTGGTGCGGCTGTCAATCGTGGACGAGGACCGCCTGACGTGGGTGGCCAAGTCGCAGGGCACGCGCCAGGCCGGGCAGCGCTACGACCCCGACATGGGCATGGACGTGCGGCTGTCATGCACGTCGTCGGGCCATGCATGGCTCATGACCATGAGCGACGAGCGCGCCATCGCGCTGGTGTCGCGCCAGGGCTTCGGGCCGCCGTCGGAATACGGCCCCAAAGCGCCCACGACCATCAAGGCGCTGCTGGGCTTTCTGCATGCGGGCCGCGTGCGCGGCTATGCGCTGATCGACGAGGTGTTCGCGCCCGGCATGGCCGCCATGGCCGCGCCCGTCGTGCGGCGGCAGGAAGTGATCGGCATCATCAGCATCGCCGGGCCACGCACCCGGCTGAGCGTGGAGCGCATGCACGACATCGCGCCGGCGCTGCTGGCGGCGGCGGCGCAGCTGGGACCAGGTAGCGACGGCTCGGGCCTGTTCGGCAAGCCGGCGCTGGGCAAGGGATAGCACGTGGCAAGCGTGCGCGCCACCATCCTCCTGCTGTCCTGCGCCGCGTTTTTCAGCGGCGCGGCGCTGCGCGTGTGCGACCCGCTGCTGCCGCGGATCGCCGCCGATTTCAGCCGCACGCCGGGCCAGGCGGGGCAGGTGGTGATCAGCTTCGCGGTGGCGTATGGGCTCATGCAGTTGCTGTTCGGGCCGCTGGGCGACCGCTACGGCAAGGCGCGCATGGTGTCGCTGGCCACGGCCGGCTGCGCGGTGGCCGCGTGCCTGTCGGCGCTGGCGCCGGGCTACGACGCGCTGCTGGCGCTGCGGGTGCTGTGGGGCATGGCGGCCGCCGGGATCATCCCGCTGTCCATGGCCTGGATCGGCGACGCCGTGCCGTATGAGCAGCGGCAGGCCACGCTCGCGCGGCTGGGCACGGGCACCATCGGCGGCATGATGGCCGGGCAACTGGCCGGTGGCCTGTTCGCCGACGCGGCGGCCGGCTGGCGCGGCGCGTTCTTCACGCTGGCGGCGGGGTATTGCGTGGTGGCGGTCCTGCTGCTGCGCCGCGTGCGCGCGGCGGGCGCGGCCGCGCGCGCGCCGGGCAGCCGCGCTTCGTTTTCGGCGCAGGTGCTGTCGGTGCTGCGCACACCGTGGGCGCGCGTGGTACTGGCGACCGCCGCGGCCGAAGGCGCGCTGATGTTCGGCGCCACGGTGTACCTGCCCGCCTACCTGCATGCGCGCCACGGCATGACGCTGTCGGCCGCGGCGGGGCTGCTGGCGCTGTTTGCCGCGGGCGGGCTCGTGTATTCCGTCTTTGCGCGGCGCATCGTGCAGGCGCTGGGCGAGCAGCGCATGGTGGCCACCGGGGGCGTGCTGATGGGCGCCGGCCTGCTGGCCTGGTGGCTGTCGCCGGTGGGCTGGCTGGCCGGGCCGATCGCGCTGGTGGCGGGTTTCGGCACCTATCTGTTCCACAACACGCTGCAGACCCATGCGACGCAGATGGTGCCCGCCTCGCGCGGCACGGCGGTCGCGGTGTTCGCGTTCAGCCTGTTCACGGGCCAGGCGCTGGGCGTGACGCTGGGCGGCTATGCGTTTGACCATTTGCCCCCGGCCGTGCTGCTGCTGGTGCCCGCGGCAGGGCTGCCGGTGGCGGGCCTGTGGTTTGCGCGGGCGCTGCGGCGTTACGATGCCGCGCGAAAGGAGGCAAAACCACAATGACATTCCGCTGCCGCGTCAGCGCCGCGCTCGCGCACGCCCTGCTCGCCCTGGCCCTGACGGGCTGTTCCAGCATTTCACACAAACCCATGCCCGCCGCCGCGCCAGACCCGGGCGGGGTGCGGCACATCGCGATTTTTCTGGACGGCACGGCCAACGACGAAGGCTCCGACACCAACGTCAAGCGGCTGCACTCGCTGGTGACGCTGCAGGACCGGCCCGACATCGCCGCGCTGTACGTGCATGGCGTGGGCACCGATGCCGACGTGACCGGCATGGCCACGGGGTCGGGCATCAACCAGCGCGCGCAGATCGCGTATGAGTTCATCCTGAACCACTACCGTGCCAAGGCACCGGGGCTGCCGCCCGACCGGATCTACATCTTCGGGTTCAGCCGCGGCGCCTACGCGGCGCGCATCCTCACGTCCATGCTCTACCACGCCGGGCTGCCGCAGCCGGCGGAGCGCGGCCGCTGCCGCCTCACGTCCACCGAACGCGCGGGTGTCGTGCACAATGCCGTCGCGCCCATCGAGGCGCACTACAGCCCCATCGATGAATCCCGGCGGCGTAGCGGCGTGCAGAAGAAGCTCGCCACGCTCAACAGCGACCCCGTCCTGCTGCCGGCCGCACGCGGCTGCTTTGCCACGCCCAGCCCGGCGGTGGAGGTCGAAGTGCTGGGCCTCTGGGACACGGTGGAGGCCTTGGGAGTGGCCAACTGGGGCAGCCGCCTGCTCAGCAAGACCGGCCTGTCGCAGCACCTGGAAGACGTGGACGTGCCCAACATCCGCTACGGCGACAAGCTGTGCAACGTGCAGCACGCGCTGCACGCCGTGTCCATCGACGACAACCGCGCCTGGATCTTCACGCCGCTGCTGCTGACGCGGCGCCACCATTTCGACGGCTGCGAAGGCGGCCGCGCCGCCATGCTGGACGACAGCGGCCGCCTGCGCACGGGGCGGCTGCGCGAGGTGTGGTTCGCCGGTGCGCATTCCGACGTGGGCGGCGGCTATGGCGACAGCGCGCTCAGCGGCGTCAGCCTGAACTGGATGATCGGCGAGCTGAACCGCATCGCGCAGGCCACGCCCGCGATGTCCCAGGGTTCGTTACACCCGGGCCTGTTGCCACCGGGCGCGCGCGTGCGCGAGGACGTGTTCGGCAGCAGCCACAACCCGTCCACGGGCTTTTTTGACCTGACGTACCACGAGATCCACCGCGACCTGTACCGCTACGCGCACGCCCGCAAGGCCGGCGGCCCGCCCAGCCCGGTGGATGTGTTCAGCGGCCGGGTGTGCGTGCACCCTTCCGTATTCGAGCGGCGCAACCGCGTGCCGCTGCAGTCGCATGAGAACCCGCAGCTCGCGCTGAAGCAGTCCGGCACGGTGAGCCTGCGCCATGATCGCATCGCCTCCAACCTGCCGTGGCTGTGGCCGGTGGAATCCAGCGACAGCGCCGCGACCATGCGTCTGCACGTCGACAGCTACCCCCACTGTGCCAACTTTTGAGGACCCCATGCCCATTCGCCTGAGAACCCTTGTGCTCGCGAGCCTGCTGCCGCTGGGCGGCTGTGCGGCCGTGAACTACGAACCTGTGACGCTCGATACGCCGCCGCCCCAGGTGTCCGGCACGCCCGTCAACATGGGACCGCACTGCACGGCCGAACTGCGAGCGGGCGCGGCCTGCATGGCGCTGGTGCGCGCGCAGGACTGGTATTCGGACACCGGCGTGCGGGTCAAGGAGGGGCAAGCCTATTGCATCCGCGTTCCGCCCGGCCAGGTCTGGTTCGACGCGCAGCGCCGCAACAGCCCGCCCGACGGCGAACCCGGCAGCCTGCTCATGAACGTTTTCAAGTGGCTCAAGCGGCACGACCAGCCGTGGTTCACGCTGATGGCCGACGTAGCCCAGGAGGGTGCGGCGAAAGATATCGCGTCGTGGCCGGCCCTTCAGTCGCACAGCGTGGCGCAGAACCGGGAGCTGGATGTAAAAGCCAGTGGCGCCCTCGTGCTGTACCCCAACGACGCCAGAAACCTGTTCAGCAGCGACGACCAGTACTTCTACCGCAACAACCGGGGGCAGATCTGGGTCCAGGTGGCGCACCTGCAGCCGGGCCAGTCCTGCAACGACACGCTCACGCCTTAGGGCCTGTTAACACTACGCTTGCCTGTTCGGGCAGACTTTGTTGCGTGGGTTTTCGTGACGTCACTCTTGGCACCGCGCGGCAAAGCCACGTGGGCGGTGTGCGGGGCTGGGGGCTTCACTGTGACGGTCGCCTTCGGCGACTTCCCTACGCTGCTCAGGGATCGGTCGCACCGCAGAACTCGCTACGCGCTGCGCGCTGCGCTCAGACAGCTGCGGTGAGTCAGAGCACGAAGCGCGCTGCGCGCGCCGACACTCACCCTTGCGCTGCTCGGCGTCACAGAGGCGCCCCCAGCCCCGCACACCGCCCACGTGGCTTTGCAGTGACCTTGCTGGCTCGCCAACGTTGGAAAGCCCGGCCCCCGCCGGCTACCGCCTGCCGCGAAGCAACGAGCGATACAGCACCGTCGTCAGCCATTCCCGCGACTGGCGGGCAGCACGCTGCCGCCGGCGTACGCCGCGCCCGGGCCGATTTGCTGCTCCACCCGCAGGCCTTCATTCCACTTGGCCATGCGCTCGGACCGCGCAAAAGAGCCGACCTTGAGCTGCCCCGTGTTCCAGCCCGTGGCCAGGTGGACGATGGCAACGTCTTCCGTCTCGCCTGAGCGGGCCGACACCACCATGCCCCAGCCGGCTTCGCGCGCGGCATCCATGGCGCGCACGGTCTCGGTCACGGTGCCGGCCTGGTTGGGCTTGAGCAGCACGGCGTTGCATGCGCCTGCTGCTGCAGCCTCGCGCACCAGCGCGGCGTTGGTCACGAGGAAGTCGTCGCCGATCACCTGGATGCGCTGCCCCACGGCGGCGGTGAAGGCACGCATGCCTTCCGCGTCGTCCTCGGCCACCGGGTCCTCCACCGACACGATGGGGTAGCGGCGGACCCAGCCCTGCAGCACGTCCAGCCATTCGCCGGTGTCATACGTTTTCTGGTCCAGGCCCAGCGTGTAGCGGCCGCCTCGGCCGAACTCGGACGCAGCAATGTCCAGCGCAATGGCGACCTGGTCATGCCGGTAGCCTGCGGCGTCGATGGCGCGCACCAGCGTCTCGATGGCTTCCTCGTTCGAGGTGAAGTCGGGCCACCAGCCGCCCTCGTCCGCCACGCCGGCGCGACGGCCCAGCTTGTCCATCAGCTCGCCGGCGGCGCGGTAGACCTCGGCCGTCATGACCATGGCCTCTTCGAAGGTGGCCGCGCCGATGGGCATGACCAGGAAGTCCTGCACGTCCACGCGGCGGCCCGCATGCGCGCCACCACCAAAGATCTGGATCTGCGGCAACGGCATGCGCACCGGCTGGCCGCCCGACAGATGCCGCCACAGCGGCTGGCCCGTGGCGGCGGCCGCTGCGTGCAGCACGGCCAGCGACGTGGCGATGACGGCGTTGCCGCCCAGGCGCGACTTGACCGGCGTGCCGTCCAGCGCGATCAGCGCGTCATCCACCGCGACCTGATCCATCGCGTCCATGCCGCAGATGCGCTGGGCGATTTCGCCATTGACATGGTGCAGCGCGGCCTGCACGTCCCAGCCGCCCAGGCGCGCGCCGCCGTCGCGCAGGTCCACGGCCTCACGGCTGCCGCGCGACGCGCCGGCCGGCGCCATGCCGCGCCCGCGCGCGCCGCCGGCCAGCACCACGTCGACCTCGACCGTGGGCCGCCCGCGTGAGTCCCAGATACGGCGGGCGTGGATGGACTCGATCACGGTACGGCTCATGTAGAACTCCAGCGTTGGCGGATGGTGTGCAGCCTGCGTTCGGGTTGCAGCAGCAGCGGTATGGCAAAGCGCCGCACGCGGGCGCGGTCGGCGTCGGTGGTGATGTATTCGGCCGGTGACTTGCCGTCGATGCGCGCGAGCAGCATGCCGGCCAGCAGGGCTGCGGCGCGTGCCTCGGTCCGAGCGGCGTGCTCCCAGGTGACGGCGGGCAGGTAGGCCGCGCACAGCGCGTCGAAGCACGCCATGAAGCCGGCCGTGGACTCGGGCCGCCACACGCTCTTGAGCAGCAGGTGGTTCAGGCAGAACGCCAGGTCGAATGCCGGGTCGCCGTACCAGGCGCATTCGGCGTCCAGGAACACCGGGCCGCCCTGCCCCGCCAGGATGTTCTTGGGGCTGATGTCGCCGTGCACCAGCGTCATGTGGGTGCCGGCCGTGACGCGGACCAATGCATCCAAAGCGGCTGCGCATTCGGGGTGTTTCTGCGCCGTCGCCACAAAGTACGGCTCCAGCCGGATCGCATGAAAGTCGGCATCGTTGGCAAAGGTGCGCGCCACCACCGGGTCACCTGCCGTGGCGGCGTGGATGGCCGCCAGGTTGCGTCCCACTGCCGCGGCCATCGCGGGCTCGGCGATGCCGTCGCGCAACTGCGCCTTCCACACCGGATAGCGATCGGGCGGCAGCCAGGCCATGGCAAAGGCGTTGTCCTGCGCGTCCTCGCCCAGGATCGCGGGCACGGCAGCAGGCGCGATGGCACCCGCGGTGCGCATCCACGCAACCTCGGCCCGGTTGCGGTGCACGGGCACCTCCCACACCGCAGCCACCTTGAGCCGCGCCAGCGCCTGCTTGACGCACAGCGGCCCGCGTGCCGTGTCGGCCCGCACGATCAGCGACGACACGCCGCCGGTCAGTTGGGTCAACACCGGTGTCTCATCGACCGCCACCAGGTCCATGCGTCGCAGCGCGGCGACCAGGCGGGCGGACTCTTCGGGTGTGGGGGTCATGCGATCAATATAGCCGCGCCCCCTCCGTCTGAATGCACAATCCGGGACACATGAATACGAACGACGACACCCCCGCCATCCCGCAATCCTTGACCGCCGACGACTTCGACGCACAGGACGCCGTGCTCGACGCGCTGCGCGAGCACGACGAGGAAATCCCGCAGTGGGAGTTCTGCGAAGGCTTTCTGGCTGCGCTGATCTGCACGCGCCGCGCGGTCAGCCCCGACGAATACTGGCCCGTGCTGCTGGGCGACACGTTCAAGCCCATGGAGCACATGGAGTTCGTGCTGCGCTGGCGCCGCCGCTGGGCCGAGGTCGAGGCCTCGCTGGACGCACCGGTGGAAACCATGGACGACGAGCGCACTTACCACCCCGAGGTGCTGGATACGCGCGGCGCGATCCTGGCGCTGCCTGATGCAGAACGTGATGCCGACACACCGCCGCTGGACACGCTGCCGTCCTTCGCGCAGGTGTGGGCGCTGGGCTTCATGTTCGCGGTCGAGAATTTCCCCGACGACTGGCAGGCCCCGCGCGACGACGAGGCCGCGCACATGCTGGACGAATCCCTGGGCGCCATCGTTGCCCTGACCGAGGACGACACCGGCAAGCCGGCCCTGTCCATGTACGCCGAGGACGGCCCGCCCAGCGTGAGCCAGGAACGGCTGGACGATTTCGGCGCGGCGATCTGGGGCGTGTACGACCTGCGCCAGTTGTGGAAGAGCCTGGGCCCGCGAGTGGAACAGGTCCGCAAGGCGCCCGAGCCCGGCCGCAACGACCTGTGCCCGTGCGGCAGCGGCAAGAAGTTCAAGAAGTGCCACGGGGCGTGAGCCGTGGCCGGCAGCGGCCTATTCCGTTGCGTAGAGCAGGGCGATGACTTCTCGCAGCTCCTGGGCCGCAGCGGCATCCAGCCGCCCGATCTGGCGCGTCAGCCGTGACTTGCTGATCGTACGGATCTGATCCACTGCGACCTCACTCGGCACATCCGCGCAGACACATTGCACACGGCTGGCCCACTGTGGATGCAGCTGGCTCGTCAACGGACATACCACCACGGTTTCCAGTCGCTTGTTCATCTCGTCGGGACTGACGACGACGACGGGACGGGTCTTGGATATTTCGCTGCCACGGGTCGGGTCGAGTTGGGCCCAGTAGATCGTGTAGCGCTTGGCCGCCATCACCATTTGAGCTTGTCCAGGCCATCGGCGGATGTGCCGTCCATGTCGCTCCAGTCCTCCGTGCCGGCCGCCTGTTCGCGCGCCATCTCGGAAAAGGTCTGGCGCAGCGACGCTTTCGGGGAACTCACGCCTTTCAACAGGACGCCGTCGGGCCGCTCTTCCAGCATGATCTGCCCTTGCATGCCATAGCGGCGCAACAGCGCCTGCGGCAAGCGGATGCCCTGCGAGTTGCCAATGGCAATCAGTTTGACGGGGTGAGCAGATGTAGACATCGAGGAGCCTAAAGGGTAATTACCGTAATTACATTCTATCGGACAGCTTGATAGACCAGGACTCCAGGACAATCCACCGATGGATCTGGAAAGCGCCTATGCCCGCGACCCCTGGCTGGACCGCTGGCAGCCTCTTCTGCACGACACCACTCGCAACACGGTCAAGGCCGTGCTGGAGCTGGGCTGCGACACCGGCATCGACACGGCCTGGCTGCTGCGCCAGGGCTTTGCGGTGACGGCGACCGACATCGCGGTCGAGTCCTTGCGCCATGGGCGGCAGGTCGCGCCCGCCGCCCAGCATGTGCAGCATGACCTGCGCACGCCGCTGCCATTTGCCAACGGCACATTCGGTGCGGTGGTGGCAAGCCTGTGCCTGCACTATTTCGCGTGGGAGGCGACGCTGGCCGCGGTCGCCGAAATCCGCCGCTGCACAGCCGCGGGCGGGCTGCTGCTGTGCCGGCTCAATTCAACGCGCGACGTCAACCACGGCGCTGCGGGGTATGAGGAGATCGAGCCGAACTACTACCGCGTGAACGGCTATTACAGCGAATGCAAGCGCTTCTTTGACCGCGCGGCGGTCGAAGCAATGTTCGCGTGCGGGTGGCAGCTCCTCAACCTGGAGGAGCTGACCAACCACCGCTACGAGCAGCCCAAGGTCGCCTGGGAAGCCGTCCTCAGAGCTACTGGATAAACCCCGGCAGCCACAACGACAGCGCCGGGAACGCGCACAAAATCACCAGCCGCACCACGTCCACCGCGATGAACGGCATGGTGCCGCGGTAGATGCCCGTGAGCGTGATGTCCCGCGCGATCGAGTTGATGACGAACACGTTGATCCCCACCGGCGGGCAGATCATGCCGAAGGTCACGGCCATGACGATGATCACGCCGAACCACACGGGGTCAAAACCCAGCTGCATCATGGCCGGGTAGACGATGGGCACCGTCAGCAGGATCATGGCCAGCTCGTCCATCACGGCGCCCAGGATGAAATAGCCCACCATCACCAGCGCCAGCACGCCGTACGCGCCGATGGGCAGGTGCACCAGGAAGTCCACCGCCTTCTGCGTGAACTGCGTGATCGTCAGAAAGTAGCCGAACAGGAACGCGCCGATCACGATCATCATGATGGCCGACGACACGCGCAGCGTGTCGATCAGCGCGGCCTTGATCTCGGCCGGCCCCAACCGCCGCCGCAGCACGCCGATCACCAGCGTGCCGAACGCGCCGATGCCGGCGGCTTCTTCCACCGTGAACATCCCGCCGTAGATACCACCCAGCACAAACATGAACAGCAACAGTGTCGCCCACAGGTCGCGCAGCGACACAATGCGCTCGCGCCAGGTGTGCACCTCGCCGCGCGGCATGTGCTGCGGCGTGCGCCAGGCGATGATCTGCACCACGACGAAGTAGAAGGCGATGGCCATGATCCCGGGGACCACGCCGGCCGCGAACAGCTTCTTGATGTCGGTCTCGGTCATGATGCCGTACAGCACGAAGATCACCGACGGCGGGATCATGATGCCCAGCGTGCCGCCCGCGGCGATCAGCCCGGCCGACAGGCCGGGGTGGTAGCCCGCGCGGCGCATCTCGGGCAGCGCAACCTGCGACATGGTGGCCGCCGTCGCCACCGACGATCCGTTGATGGCCGCAAAGCCCCCGCAGGCCGCGACAGACGCCATGGCAAGCCCGCCGCGCAAGTGGCCCAGCCATGCGCGCCCGGCCGCGAACAGCTCGCGGCTCATGCCCGACTTGGACGCGAACGCGCCCATCAGGATGAACATGGGGATGACGCTCAGGTTGTAGTCGGTCACGACCGACAGCGGCACGTTGGCCAGCAGGTTCAGCCCGGGCTTCAGGCCCGACAGCGCCATGAAGCCGCCCACGCCCGCAATGCCCATGGCGATGCCGATGGGCACGCGGATGGCCATGAGCGCGAACATGCCCACGAAGCCCAGCAGAGCGACCAGGTCACGATCCATGGGCCCCTCCTCCTGGTACAGCTTCGGCCGCAATGGCATCCTGCTCCAGCGACTGCGCGCTGCCGCGCGCGAGCTGCACGATGCGCACCAGCGCCAGCACCGCCGCCACGCCCGCGCCGACCGCGGCCACCGAATAGAACCACACCAGTGGCAGGCGCAGGTCCATGGTGCCCTGCGTGCCGGTGCCCGCCACCTTGACCCAGACCATGTATGCCAGTGGCGCCAGGAAGCACAAGGTAATCGTGGTGGCCGCGATGTCCAGCCAGCGGCGGCCGGCGGGCTTGAGGTGTTCCCACACGATGTCCACGCAGATGTGGCTGCCGTAGTAGGTGGCCAGCGCCACACCCCAGAACAGTGCGATGCCCTGCAGCATGCGCGAGCCGTCGAACCAGTCGGGGATGGAGATGCTGAACAGGTCGCGCAGGATCACGTTTCCGGCCGTCAGCAACGCAATGGCCAGCAGGAAAAAAGCGGCCACCGTCTCGGTGGCCGAAAGGAGGCGGTTCATCAGTCCTTGCGCGCGGCCAGTTCACGGCGCAGGTCGTCCAGCGCCTGCTTGCCATTCACGCCGACCTTGTCGGCGCTGGCGGTCCACTGCGTGTACAGCGGCTCGGCCGATTTCTTCCACGCGTCCAGCTGCGCGGGGGTGAGCTTGACGATGGTGTGGCCGCCCATCTTCTCCATCTTGCCCTGGCCGGAGTCCTCATCGTCGCCCCAGGCGGCGCCGACCTTGCCGGCCCACTCGTTGTTGCAGTGGTCGTCGATCACTTTCTTCTGGCCGGCGGCGAGCTTGTCGTACCAGCCCTTGTTCATGACCCAGACGAAGTTGGACGCGTACAGGCGCATGTCGGTGTGGAACTTGGTCGCCTTGTCGATGCCGAAGGTGATGATCGAGCCCCAGGGGAACGACAGCGCATCGGCCACGCCCTTGTCCAGCGCGTCGCGCGCTTCGGGCGCGGACACCTGCACGTTGGTCCCGCCCAGCAGGCTCATGTACGCGGCGTTGGTGCCGTTGGACGAGCGCATCTTCATGCCCTTGATCTGGCCCGGCTCGGTGATGGGCTTCTTGGAATGCAGCGTGCCCACGTGCAGATGGGTGAAGCACAGCTTCACGTCCTTCATTTCGTTGGCGGCGTACTTGCGGTACCACGCGTCCAGCGCTGCCGAGCCGGGGCCGGGCTTGTTGATGAGGAAGGGCAGCTCGCCCGCGGCGATCATCGGGAAGCGGCCGGCCTGGTAGCCGGGGTTGACCCAGGTCATGTCGGCGATGCCGTCGCGCGCCATGTCGTAGTGGTCGGCGGCCTTGCCCAGCTGCTGCGCGGGGAAGAACGCGACCTTGATCGAACCCTTGGACGCGGCTTCGACCGACTTGGCCCAGGGCTCGAAGCCCGTCTTGGCCAGCGGGTGCGTGCCCGGCAACCAGTGGGCGAACTTCATTTCCACGGGCTTGTCCTGAGCCTGCGCGCCCAGGGCGCACAGGGCCAGCGCCGCGGCGGCGGCCACACGAAGGGTCGGGTTGAGCTTGCTCATGCGTTGTCTCCTTTGGTTATGAAAAGTAATCATCTCGATGATCCGGTCTTTCAGGGCACCGGTGTGATGGTGTTTTCCCGCTGCCCGCGCGGAGCCCAGAACACCGGCTGGGTTGTGGGTACGGCCGTCTTTGCATGAAGGCTGTTGAGTCGCCCCTCGGGATCGGCCAGCGTGGCCTTGAGCGCGGCTTTCAGTTGGTCGGCGGCCGCGGCCACGTCGATCTGACCCGCCAGCGCGGGCGCGACGTGCTGCGTCCACAGGCGCGCGTAGTTTTGCCGGCCGCGCACCTGCGTGTCGCCGTAGCCCTTGAGCACCTGCGGCAGGCCGGCCAGGGCCAGCGAGAAGGCCGATGCGCCCGGCAACGCCAGCACCTGCTGCATCGCGCCCAGCCAGGCGGCCATGGCCTCATGCTCCTGCAGGTAACGCAGCGATCGCGGGCGCAGCGGGCGCAGCCGCGCCAGGAAGCGCAGCATCAAATAACCCCACAGGCTGGTCGAGCGGATGTGCAGGCCCACGTGTTTTTTCATCCAGCCACGGCGCGTGGCGGTGGCCAGCAGGCGCTCACCCAACGCGCGCGGCAGCACGGCGGCCACTTCGTCGAAGCCGGGCTTGAAGTGTTCGGTCACGCGCACGATGTCGGTCGTGGCAGCCTGCGCCTCGCCGCGCACGCGGTCGTAGCGGCTGCGCCGCGTCTTGAGGTCGGCCACGCGGATCACGTCCTCGAAACACATCCACAGCGCGAGCTGGCGCACAGCTTCTTCCAGTGCAGCGGCAGACGAGGGCGTGGCGACGGCGCACAGCGCTTGCACGTGCGACAGGAACTGCTGCGCATAAGCCTCGTCCTGATAGTCGCGGCAGCGGTCGGTGCCATGGTGGACGAGTTCCTGCACGGCGGGCGACAAAGCGGCTTGGGCTTGCACCGCAGGCGTGGCAGCCGCGTCGAATGCCGCCGCAAACCCCGCCAGGCTCGCCTGCACACCCTTGCCCGATTCACGGATCACCGCCTCGCAGGTCGCGCGCGGCCAGGGCAGCACGCCCGCGCCCGCCAGCGCGCCGAACATCACGGCCGACACCACCGTGCCGCTGCGCACCGTGATCGCTTCCATGTCGAACAGCACGGCGCGCTGCGCCAGCGCCTGCGCGGCGGCCTGCAGCCGCTGCGGGTCGTGGCGGCCGTCGGCCATGTGCATCTTTTCGATGGTGGTGTAGACGCGGTGCGTGGACGCCACCAGCGTGGTGCGGCCGGTGACGAAGCCGCGCTCGACCATGCGGGCGGCTTCCAGCAGCTCGCTGGCCACGACCGCATCCACACAGCCCGGCACGGGCGTCAGCGCGAACACGGGCTGCGGCGCGCCGGCCGGCAGCGGCTCGCGCAGCAGCTCGATGTAGTAGCTGGTCGCGCCGGTGCGCTGCGCCACGCCGGGCACCGACGTGGCCTGCACGGGCAGGCCGCTTTCCAGCGCGCACTGCACCAGCCAGTCGGCCAGCACGCCGCCGCCTTCGCCGCCAAGCGCGGCGACGAGGATGCAGTAAGGGGTTTGGGAAGTGCTCATGCCGGTTGCAGCAGTCCGATAAAGAACCGGTTCAGCCGGTCGGTCAGGCGGTCCCACGCACTCGGGTGCGTGATGACTTCGATCTTGTGAAAGCTCGGGCACAGCACGGCCGCGTCGGCCACCTCGCCGCACAGGCCGCAGCCCACGCAGCCGTTGGTCACGTGCGCCACCGGCTCGCGCTTGAGCGGGTCGGTGGACGGCTTGACCGTCAGCGTGGGGCAGCCCGACAGGCGGATGCACGAATGGTCGCCGGTGCAGGTGTCTTCGTCCACGCCGTAGCGCGTGCGCACGGTGCGCCGGCCCTCCTTCAGCATGCGCGCGCGGATGGGTTTGAGGCGCCGCTGGCGTTCGAGCTGGCATTCGCCTTCGGCGATCACGACCTTCAGGCCCTTGAACGGCGATGCCACCGCTTCCTTCAGCACGTCGCGCACGCGGCTCACGCGGTAGTTGTGCACGGTCTTGAGCCACTTCACGCCCATGCCCTTGAGCGTGTTCTCGATGGTCATTTCGTCGCCGGTGGCGCTGGACCCTTCGGCCACACGCTTGGCCTCGGACGCGGGGGTCGAGATCGTCTCCTGCGTGCCGGTGGCCGACGTGTAGCCGTTCTTCATGATGACCAGCACGCCGTCGCCCTGGTTCAGCAGCGCCGACGACACGCCCGACAGCAGGCCGTTGTGCCAGAAGCCGCCGTCGCCCATGATGGCCACGGGCCGTTTGGCCGAGAAGTTCTTCACCGCCGCGCTGGACGCCATGCTCATGCCGTAGCCCAGGATCGAATTGCCGAACGAGAACGGCTCAAACGTGGCAAACGAATGGCAGCCGATGTCGGTAGAGATGTGCAGCTTGCCCACCTCGCGCTCCACGAGCTTGAGCGCCGCGAACACTGGGCGCTCGGGGCAGCCTGTGCAGAAGTTGGGCGGGCGCGGCGGCACCATGCCGCCGAGTTCGGCCACGGCACGCGAGCGGACCTCGGCCAGCGCGGTGGCGTAACCCGTGCCGGGTGTCGTGTCGATCACGGGCACATACTGCTCCACGAATGACACCAGCCCTTTCAGAATGACCTCGGCCGTGTATTCGCCGCCCATCATGAGCAGGTCCTTGCCGTGCAGACGGGTGGGCAGGTCGGCGCGGCGCAGCTGCGTGGCAATGTCCTGTTCGATGAACTCAGGCTGGCCCTCTTCGATCACCAGCACGGCGCGCCTGCCGGCGCAAAAAGCTGCGATCTGCGACGGCACCAGCGGGTACACGACGTTGAGCACCAGCATCGGTACATCGGTGTTGCCGGCACTATCGGCCAGGCCCATCTGCTGCAACGCGCGGATGGTGGTGTTGTACAGGCCGCCCTGCACGATCAGGCCCACGTCGCTGTGCTGTCCGTCGAACAGTTCGTTCAGGCCCTGCTCTTCGATGAACCTGCGCGCCGCCGGCATGCGCACGTCGTACTTGAGCTTTTCGTGGCGGAATGTTGCGGGCGGGTGCGACAGCCGGTCGTAGCTGAATGACGCGGCTTGCTGCTGCAGGTTGCGGCCCGAGATGGCGGGCGCGATGTTGTCGCTGGCGGTAAAGCTGCCGCGCACGTGGCAGGTGCGGATGCGCAGCTCCATCATCACCGGCGTGTTCGACGCCTCGGACAGCTCGAAGCCTTTTTCGACCATGCGCACGATGGTGGGCAGGTTGGGCCGCGGGTCCATGAGCCACAGGGCGGACTTGAGCGCGAACGCGTGCGTGCGCTCCTGGATCACGCTGGCGCCTTCGCCATAGTCCTCGCCCACCACGATCAGCGCGCCGCCCATGACGCCGGGCGACGCCAGGTTGCTCAGGGCGTCGGACGCGACATTGGTGCCGACCACCGATTTCCAGGTCACCGCACCGCGCACCGGGTACATGATGGACGCGGCCAGCATGGCGGCGGCCGAACTTTCATTCGTGCAGGCCTCGACGTGCACACCGAGTTCGTCCAGGTAGTCACGAGACTGAACCATCACGTCCAGCAGGTGCGAGATGGGCGAGCCCTGGTAGCCGCCGACGTAGGTCACGCCGGACTGCAACAGTGCCTTGGTCACGGCGAGGATGCCCTCGCCGTGGAAGGTCTGGCCGGCGCCGAGCTTCAGCGCCTGGATTTCATCGTGGAACGAGCGCTCCAAGAGCTGTCTCCTTTGTAGTGCCCGCGAATGTAGGCAGGCTCTTTGCATTTGGCGAATGGATTGTGGTGATGAAGTCCATTCACGGCATGGATAATCAGGTCAGACCCTTACAAACCGAAGACGGACATCCGTACGCAGAGGGCGCAGAAACTACGCAGAGGACGCAAAAGGAGTACCAAATTCTTTTTTTGGGTTTTCTTTTGCGTTCTCTGCGAGACCTTTGCGTCCTCTGCGTACGGATGTTTGACCCCATCTCCCGCGCTCAACACCATGAACTTTCGACAGCTCGACCTGAACCTGCTGCGCGTGCTGGCCGCCATCCACCGCACGGGCTCGGTCACGGCCGCCGGGCGCGCGCTGGCGCTGTCACAGCCCGCCACCAGCAATGCGCTGTCGCGGCTGCGCGATTACTTTGCCGACGACCTGTTCGTGCGCTCCCCCGCAGGCCTGAAGCCCACGCGCCTGTGCGAACGCGTGGCGCCCGAGGTGGCGAACTGGCTGCAGGCACTGGAGTCGGTGGTGACAGGCCGCGACGATTTCAACCGGCTGACCAGCGACATGCACTGGCGCCTGTCGCTGTCGGACCTGGGCGAGATGATGTTCCTGGGACCTTTGGCCACGGCGCTGCGCACGCACGCACCCCGCACGCGCCTGTCCAATGTGTCGGTGGCAGCGGCCGACGTGGCCGCCGCGCTGGAGGCACGCGACATCGACTTTGCCATCGGCATCCTGCAGCCACGCCACCGCGGCGTGCGCACCGAGCTGCTGTTCCGCGAGCGCTATGTGGCCATGACGTCGGCCGCCTGGCGGCCCGCGGTTGGCCGCGCGGGCAAGTCGCTCACGCTGCAGCAGCTGGCCGCGTCGTCGCTGGTGGTGGCGTCACCCACGGCCACGTTCCACGCCAGCGTGGAGCAGACCCTGGTGCGCATGAAGCTGGCCGACCGCGTGGTGGTGCGCGCGCGCCACTTCGGCGCCCTGCCCGACCTGGCGCTGAACAGCGACCTGCTCACCATCGTGCCGCAGATGTACGCCGCCAACCTGCTGCCCCGTCACGATCTGCGCGTGTGGGACCTGCCGGCGGCGGCGGCGCCGGCCTATGAAGTGCGCCTGGTGTGGCACGCCAGCACCGCGCAGGACCCGGCGCAGCAGTGGATCCGGTCGCAGGTGCATGCGTTGTTCGGGCGCGGCGACTGAGCTGGCGCACGACGCGCGGGCCGGCACACACCGGGCTACCATCCGTCCCATGACCCACGATCTCTTCAGGCAGGACGCCTACCTCACCGAATGCGGGGCCGCCGTGACAGCTGTGACCGACCAGGGCATCGTGCTGGACCGCACGGTGTTTTACCCGCTGGGCGGCGGCCAGGCAGGCGACGCCGGCGTGCTGGTGCTGGCGGACGGCAGCACCCTCGCCATTGCCGACACGCGCAAGGCCAAGGACGCCGACGGGAACCCCACGGCCGACATCGTGCACGTGCCCGCTCCGGGACAGGAAGCCGCACTGGCCGTCCTCAAGCCCGGCGACGCAGTCACCGCCCGCATCGACTGGGACCGCCGCCACCGGCTCATGCGCTTTCACACCGCGACGCACCTGCTGTGCCACGTGGTGCCGCAGTTGGTCAACGGCTGCTCGATCACGCCCGAGTACGCGCGCTTGGACTTCAACATGACCGACCCGCTGGACAAGGACGCGCTGACCCAGGCGCTGGCCGCGCTGGTTGCCGCCAGCCACCCGGTGACGGTAGGCAGCATCACCGACGCCGAGCTGGACGCCAATCCGGCCCTGGTCAAGAGCATGAGCGTGAGCCCCCCGCGCGGCAGCGGCGTGGTGCGCACGATCAAGATCGGCACGGACACCCAGATCGACCTGCAGCCCTGCGGCGGCACGCATGTGGCCAATACGGGCGAGATCGGCGCGGTCGTGGTGACCAAGATAGAGAAAAAGAGTGCGACGACCCGGCGGGTGGTGCTGGGATTTGCAACTGCGTCCTGATTCTTGGCAAAATAGTTGGCAAAAAACTTGGCATAAATTATAAAAAATCAATTTAAATCAATCATTTACAAAAAATAGAATGTTGGCAAAATTGACGCGTGTACACAGCCCCTCATCAGTTTGAACCTTTGCTGCCCGCTGGCGCACGGCTGGAGCCGCTGCTCGCCAAGGCCCATGACCTGGGGCGGGCGGCCGGTCCATTGGCCGGCAGGCATGTACCGCCTGAATTGCGCACCCTGCTGCGCAGCATGAATTCCTACTACAGCAACCGGATTGAGGGCCAGCACACCCGGCCCCATGAAATCGACCAGGCGCTGCGCCGGGACTTTTCACAGAACCCCGACCTGGCCGCCCGGCAACGGCTTGCCGTGGCCCACATCGACGCCGAGGCTGCGTTGGAGTTGCGCTATGTCGGCCCCGCTGGCGCCCAGGCGCTATACACGCCTGGTGCGGTGCAGGACCTGCACCGCGAGCTCTTTGGCCGCCTGCCCGCTGCAGACTTGGTCACGCCCGAGGGAACGCCCGTACAGCCTGGCGAATTCCGGGAACGTGACGTACGCGTCGGACAGCACGTTGCCCCAGCCCATGGCGGCGTTCCTGACTTCCTTGACCGCTGGGCGAATTTCTATGCCGGCGTGCGCCGTGGCGAAGCCGCCCTGGTCGCAGCGGCAGCGGCCCACCATCGCCTGGGCTGGATCCATCCGTTCGTGGACGGCAACGGTCGCGTGATGCGGCTTCACACCCACACCCTGCTGCATGCACTCGGGTACACCGGCGGCCTGTGGTCGCCGCTACGCGGGTTCGCCCGGGACACGGCACGGTATTACGCCCTGCTGGCCGATGCCGACGTGCCGCGCCGCGACGATCTGGACGGACGTGGCAACCTGAGCGAGCAAGCCCTGGCCGCCTGGATCGACTATGTGCTGGACACCTGCCTGGACCAGGCCGGGTTCATGGCCAGCCTGCTGGACCTGAACACGCTAAAGGACCGCATCGAAGCCTGCCTGGTGTATGAGTCCACCGTGCTCAAATCCGGTGTGCGCCGCGAAGCCCTGCGGGGACTGCATTACCTGTTCCTGAGCGGCGAGGAAATGGCCCGCGGCGACTTCAAATCCATGCTGGGCCTGGGCGATCGCAGCGCCACCGACGCGCTGGGGTCGCTGGTGCGGCGCGGGCTGCTCGCATCCGACTCACCCCAGGGCAAAGTCCGTTTCGGCCTGCCGCAACATGCCTTGCGCTTCCTGTTCCCCCGGTTGTGGCCCGAAGCCGAGGCCGATGCCGCCTCGCTCAATCCCTGACGCTCCCCTGCCTGGAACCAATCGCCCGCCACGCGCTCCCACATTTGCCATGAGACTCCCCTCCTTCGTCCTTGTCCTTGCCGCGGTCGCCGCGTTGGCCCCCGCCGCACAGGCGCAGGTCACCCCGAAGTCAGTGGTCACCACCGACCAGGTCCGCGCCGAGCTGATGGCCCATGCGCCCGAGGGCGTCGAGCCCGGCAAGCCGGTCTGGCTGGGGCTGCAGATCACCCACAAGCCCGAATGGCACACCTACTGGAAGAATTCCGGCGATTCCGGCCTCCCCACGGTGCTCGAATGGACGCTGCCCGCCGGCGTCATCGCCGGCGACATCGACTGGCCCACGCCCAAAAAGATCCCCATCGGCACGCTGGCCAACTACGGCTACGAGAACACCGTGCTGCTGCCGGTGCCGCTGACCATCACGCCGCAGTTCAAGCCCGGCCTGCTGTCCGGCGAGCTGGACGTGAAGCTCAAGGCCGCCTGGCTGGTCTGCAAGAAGGAGTGCATCCCCGAAGAAGGCGAGTTCGCGCTGAAGCTGCCGGTCAAGAGCACGACGGCGATCAACGGCGCCGCGTTCGACGCCGCGTTCAACGCGCGGCCGCGCCCACTGGCCGCCGACACCAGCGTGCGGCCCGGCAGCCAGGTGCAGATCGACGGCAACGCGATCAAGCTCACCGTGCACAACCTGCCCGTGTCGCTGCGCGGCAAGACGCTGGCCGTGTTCCCCGAAACGCCCGAGGTGATCGAGACCGCCGCCACGCCCACGCAGGGCTGGAGCGGCGCGGTGTGGACAGCAAGCCTTCCGCTGTCGTCCCAGCGCAGCGCGAGCCCGTCGGTCATGCCGTTCGTGTTCGCGGCCGGCAGCGAGTCGTACCGCGGCGAGCTGAAGGTACTGGGCACCTGGCCCACGGTCGCGGCCGCCGCCACGGTGTCGCCCGCGCTGGACGCCGCGCTGAAGGCCAATGCGGCAGAGGCGGCCACATACAGTTCCTCCAGCAGCACCCCTTCACTGACTTTGGCTGCCGCGCTGCTGGGCGCGCTGATCGGCGGACTGATCCTGAACCTCATGCCCTGCGTGTTCCCGGTGCTGGCGATCAAGGTCGTGGGCTTCACGCAGCACGCGGCCGACGCGCGCGCGCGCCGCGCGGGCGGCCTGGCGTACACGGCCGGCGTGGTGGTGTCGTTCCTGGCGCTGGGTGCGCTGATGCTGGGCCTGCGCGCGGCCGGTGAATCCATCGGCTGGGGCTTTCAGCTGCAGTCGCCCGCGGTCGTGGCGGCGCTGGCGGCGCTGTTCACCGTGATCGGGCTGAACCTGGCGGGCGTGTTCGAGTTCGGCAGCGTGCTGCCGTCCGGCGTGGCGTCGCTGCAGGCCAGGAACCCCACGCTCGATTCGTTCCTGTCGGGCGTGATGGCCGTGGCCATCGCTTCGCCCTGCACCGCGCCGTTCATGGGCGCATCGCTGGGCTTCGCCGTGGGCCTGCCGGCGGTGCAGGCGCTGCTGGTATTTGCCGCCATTGGCGTGGGCATGGCGCTGCCCTATCTGCTGGCCAGCTGGGTGCCCGCGGTGGCGCGCGCCATCCCGCGCCCGGGCGCGTGGATGGACACGTTCCGCAAGGCTCTGGCGTTCCCGATGTTTGCCACCGTCGCCTGGCTGGTCTGGGTACTGGGCCAGCAAAGCGGCATCGACGGCGCGGGCGTGCTGCTGGCGCTGCTGGTGTTGCTGAGCATGGTGGTGTGGGCGCTGACGCTGCGCGGCAACGCGCGCGTGGCGCTGGGCACCGTGTCCGTGCTGCTGCTGGGCGCGCTGGCCTTCACGGGCGGCAGCTACATCACGCAGGGCCAGCCGCCGGCGGCCACCGTTGCCGCCAACGCCGCGTGGCAGCCCTGGGCGCCGGGCCGTGTGGAGCAGATCGTGGACAGCGGCCAGCCCGTGTTCGTGGACTTCACGGCCGCCTGGTGCGTGACCTGCCAGTACAACAAGAAAACCACTCTGGCCAACGCGGACGTTCTTGCGGATCTGGCGGGCAAGAACGTAGCATTGCTGCGCGCCGACTGGACGCGGCGCGACCCGGCCATCACCGCGGCGCTGGCCCGGCTGGGCAGGAGCGGCGTGCCGGTGTACGTGTTCTACAAGAAGGGCAGCACGCCCGTCGTGCTGTCCGAAATCCTGGGAGTGGATGAAGTCCGCTCCGTCATTGCCAAGCTCTGAACGCTCAACCAAGGAGACCCGACATGCTGCGCCGAACCCTCATCGCCCTGTCCGCCGCTGCCTTCGCGGTCGGCGCCCATGCCGCCGCCGCCGTGGGCCAGCCCGCGCCCGATTTCACGCTCAAGGACGCGAGCGGCAAAACCGTGAAGCTGTCCGACTTCAAGGGCAAGCACGTCGTGCTCGAATGGACCAACCCCGGCTGCCCGTTCGTGCAGAAACACTACAACAGCGGCAACATGCCTGGCACGCAGAAGGAAGCCATGGGCAAGGGCGTGGTGTGGCTGGCCATCAACAGCACGGAAAAGGCCAGCGGCGACTACCTGGAGCCCGCCAGGCTCGTCGCCTGGAAGACCGAACGCAAGTCCAGCCCCAGCGCCGTGCTGATGGACGAGGAAGGCACCGTGGGCAAGGCCTACGGCGCGCGCACCACGCCGCACATGTACATCGTCAACCCGCAGGGCCAGCTGATCTATGCGGGCGGCATCGACAGCATTCCGTCGGCCAACGTGGCCGACATCGCCAAGGCCACCAACTACGTGAAGGCTGGCCTGTCCGAAGCGTTGGCCGGCAAGCCCCTGACGGCGGCCAGCACGCGGCCGTATGGCTGCTCCATCAAATACAAGTCCTGAGCGGTCGGTGCATGGCGCCCCCTTGTGGGGCGCGGCTGTGAGTGAGGCGCACGGCGGCGGTGCGCCTTCAACAGACCTTGGTCGCATGACGCGCCGTCTCATACCAACGCATGTGTGACGCGCGAAGCAGAGTTCCTAGCATGCGCAGTTCCCACACTTCCAGGAACTGCGATGTCCTTTTTTTCCACGCTCAGAAAGGTTGCGCCGTCACTCACGCGGCATACGCGCGCCCAGTCGATGTCACCGCCCGGCATAGGTTCATTCACGTCTGGCACCCCAGCGGCACGGCGCATGTCCTATGCGTCGACACCGTCATACCCCCTGCAGAACAAGCCGCTTGCCATGGCACGCGCCCGCATGCGGGCAATGACGCAGGCCGAGACCAGCAAACTGAATGCCAAAGGGATCCCGCCAGCGTCAGATGCCTGGCCGTCCTCCATCTTCGGGCCGAAGGGTCCCTTGAGTCAGACGCCGGTCATGACGCAGACCTATCGCGGCATGCCCTGTCAGGCGATCCAGCTGCGCGGTATTCACACCGCGAATGCCTTGCCGACCCAGGTCTTCAGGAACGGCATGGCCTCCGGCGGCCAGTGGTATCCCGAACACCGCCACGGCCTGGAGAGCGCGGCGCAACTGCATGCCGGCATGAACCTGACGGTTGGCCTGCGACGTGCCAAAGTCATGACGGCACCCACGCACCTGACCGTATTGCCCGCCGCGATTTCCTTGACGAGCAATCCATCGGTGGCGCTGCGCTTTGGCGAGCACGATCCGGCCAGCCAGGTGCGTGAACGCGGCCAGGCCATCCTGTATGCGATCGACATCCGGCACAAGCGGGATCTGGTCGACCATCGCGACATACACCAGAACGGCACCGTTCCCGCTGAAGCCGAAACGACGTGGTTCGGCGACATCCCGGCGCAATGCGTGGTGGGCTACTACAAGTCCGCGGACAAGGACTCGCCTCTGGCATCGGTCCATGAACCGATGGGGTTGCAATGGGTTCCAAACCCCGGCTACCAGCCCGTGCGCGACGGCAAAATCTTTACCGACAAGAGCTGACACGCCGCGTCAATGGCCGGTGCCGTCCTACACGGCGCACAAAAACAGACCGATACAGTCAATTCATGACTGCCCGGTATCGACTTTCCTTACCGTTTGCAAGTTCTTGTTTCATATTGGCTTTTTGCGGTGCTGCGGTGTCGCAGCCGTTGGTGCAACAGAGTGCAAATCCCACCCCGCCTGCCACCTATGCGAAGGCCTCGCATGACCAGCTGATCACCGACTGGCGGGCCGGCCGCGCCGATGGCGACACGGTGCTGATGCAGCTGCGCCAATGGCAGACGGCCACCAGCGAACCGGCCGCACGCGCCCGTATCGCGTCCGACCGCATCGCCGTCGCCTGGCAGGCCGGTCGCGCCGCCGATGCAGTGGCAGCTGGGCGCGACGTGGGGGTGCCCACCGTAGCGGCGTATGCACTCGCGCCGCTGGCGGCCGCGGCCCGGCGCACAGGAGACACGGCAATGCAAGGCCAGGCCGTGCAACGGCGCATCGCGCTCGAACCGCAGGCGTTCGACGCGCGCGTGCAAGAAGCGCTGTGGCTCATCGACAGCGGCTCGCACGACGCGGCGCAACGCGCGGTCGATGCGCTCAATGCGCGCGCCGCCAACACGTCCGAACGCGTGGCCGTGCTGGAACTGCGCGCGGTCAGCGCCGAGACCCGCAACGACCTGCCCGGCGCGCGCCGCCACTACGACGACCTGCTGCGGCTGGACCCCGGCTACCGGCCGGCGCAGCGCAGCCGCATCTTCCTGGCGTCGCGCATGGGCACGCCGAACACCGCGCTGGCCGAGGCGCGCGCCGTGCCCGGCCTGCTGTCCCCGCTTGAGATGGCGTCGCTCGAACAGGAGGCGCTGGGCGAACGCCTGCGCTGGGCCATCGCCGAGCGTGACCGCGGCGGCGACGACCTGCAGCGCTTCAGCGCGCTGGACGCCGTGCTGCGCGACGGTGACGCGCTGGCACGCCGGCTCACGGCCACCGACCCGACGCTGGACCAGCCCGAATGGCGTGCCGTGCAGCGTCGCCTGGACGCGGACCGGGTGGTCGCGCTGTTCCAGCGCGGAGGACGCGACGCCGATGTGGTGGCGCTGTATGAGTCACTGCGCGCCACCGGCCCCGCGCCCTGGTACGCCACGGCATCGGCCGCGGGCGCACAGGCGCGCCTGCGCCGCGCCGACCTGGCCGTGCCGCTGTACCAGACCGCGCTGCGTGACGGCGGTGATGCCGTGCGCATGCCCAGCGACGTGCACGTGGGGCTGGTCTATGCGTACCTGGACACCGCGCAGTTCGAGGCGGCCGACGTCCTGCTGGCCGACATGATCTCGCGCACGCCGCCGCTGTTGGCTAACTCGCCCGAGGCGGGCCGCCCCAACGACGAATACGGCGACCTGCTGGGCCTGCGCGCGCTGGTGCTGTTGTACACCGACAGGCCTGCGCAGGCGCAAAGCCAGTTCAATGAATTGACGGCGCTCGCGCCCCGCAGCGAGCCGTACCGCACGGGCCAGGCCCGCCTGCTGCGCCTGCGCGAGCAGCCCGACGCTGCGTTGCGCACCTTCGACGACGTGCTGGCCGACCACCCGCTGTCGGTGGACGCGCGTGCGGGCCGGGCCGAGACGCTGTACGACGCAGGCCGCATGCATGAGGCGACACAACGTTTGAACGAACTCGCGCAACTGCACCCCGGCCACGGCGCCGTGCGCAGCGCGCAGCGCACGCGCGACACGGTGATGGCACCGCGCCTGAGCGTGGAGGCCGTGCGCGGCCGCGATGGCGGCACGCTGTCCAACCGGGACTGGCGGGCCGAAGCACGGCTGAGTTCCGGCTGGTACACGCGCGCCAATGAACACAATTGGCGCGTGTTCGCACGCCAGCTCTGGAGCAGCGCCGACATCGGCGGCACGAGCCTGGACGCGCCGCGCACGGGCCTGGGCCTGCAATGGCGCAGCGGCCGCTTCGACGGCGAGGCCGAGCTGCACCACACGCGCGACGACGTCGGCCCTGTAGCCAGTCCCCCGCGCACGGGCGGCCTGGCGTTGTCCGCCGGCTGGCGCGCGACCGACCACTGGCGGCTGTCAGCCGCGCTGGACACCAATAGCCATGACATCCCCTGGCGCGCGCGGCAGGCCGGCGTGGCCGGGCGCGACGCGTCGCTGGGCGTGGGCTATGTCGTGAACGAATCGCGCCGCCTGGATGCACGTATCGCGCGCATGAGCCTGTCCGACGGCAACGACCGCAACGGCGCGTCTCTGGCCTGGCGCGAACGCTGGCTGAGCGGCCCGCGCTGGCAGCTGTCCACCACGCTGGCCGCCGACACGGCGCGCTACGCACAACAGAACGTTCCGTACTTCAGCCCGTCGCGCGAGGACACGCTGTCGCTGACCGGCCGCGCGCAATGGCTCACCTGGAAGCGCGACGACCGCGTGATGAATCAGGTGCTGGAGGCCGGCGTGGGCCGCTATCGGCAGGCTGGCTTTGGCAGCGGCGCGACGAACATGGTGCGCTATGCCCATGAATGGAACTGGGGCGCGGGCTGGCAGGTGCGCTACGGCCTGGGCACCAGCCTGCATCCGTACGACGGCGTGGGCGAACGCCGCCGCGAAATCTTCATCGGCTTCTCGATGCCCTTCCTGTGATGCCCTTGTGATGACCTGGTGACGCCTGTCCGATGAAGTACCTGCTTGCACTCCTGACCCTCGCTGCCTCCGTCGCCTGGGCACAGGCGCCCGAACGCCCGCTGCCCCCCGCCGCCGCGCCGCTGCCGTCCGACGGCCAGACGCTGCGCGTGATCGCGTTCCACGACGTGCGGCCCAATGTGCGCGCGAGCTTTGCGACAGACCCCGACGAGTCCGCAATCGATGAGACCACGCTCGCCGGCCTGTTCGGCTGGCTCAGGGCCAACGGCTGGCAGCCGGTGAGCCTGGAGCAGGCTGTGCGCGCGCGCCAGGGCGGCGCGCCGCTGCCGGCCAAGGCCGTGCTGCTGACCTTCGACGACGGCTATGCCAGCGCCTACACCAAGGTGTTCCCGCTGCTGCGCCAGTTCAACTACCCCGCCGTCATGGCGCTGGTCACGAGCTGGATGGAAGTGCCCGCCGGCGGACAAGTGCGCTACGGTCTGCAGCCCGTGCCGCGCGAGCGCTTCATGACCTGGGCGCAGGCACGTGAGATGGCGCGCTCCGGCCTGGTCGAGTTTGCCAGCCACAGCCACAACCTGCACCGCGGACTGCAAGGCAACCCGCAGGGCAATCTGCTGCCCGCCGCTACCACGCATGCGTACGACGCGCAGCGCAAACGCTACGAGGATGATGCCACCTGGCTCGCGCGTGTACACGCCGACCTGCGCACCAGCCGCAACCTGATCGAGCGCCACACGGGCCAGCGCCCGCGCGCGCTGGTGTGGCCCTATGGCGCATGGAACGTCCCCGCGCAGCAGGCCGCCGAACGCGCGGGCCTGCCCGTCGCATTCACGCTGGAGGACGGGCCCAACGACGCGTCGGTGCCCCTGTCGCGCCTGCGCCGCGCCTACGCCACCTACGACATCGACCCGCCGGGCTACCAGGTGCTGCTGTCGCAGCCGGCCGATGCGCCTGGCACGCGCGGGCCGCAACGCGCGATGCACGTGGACCTGGACTATGTGTGGGACGCCGATCCGGCGCAGCAGGAACGCAACCTGTCACTGCTGCTGGACCGCGTGCGCGCGGCCGGGCCGCGCACCGTGTTCCTGCAGGCATTCGCCGACCCCGACGGCGACGGCGTGGCCGACGCGGTGTACTTCCCGAGCAGCGTGCTGCCCATGCGCGCCGACCTGTTCAACCGTGTGGCCTGGCAACTGCGCACGCGTGCCCGCGTGCAGGTCTATGCGTGGATGCCGGTCATGTCGTTCCGCCTGCCCGCCGGCCACCCGGTCGCCGCGCGCACCGTGGTCGCGATGCCCGGAACCGACCCGCACAAGACGGCGGGCCGCTACCACCGGTTGTCGCCGTTCGACGCCGACGCACGGCGCGTGATCGGCGCGATCTATGACGACCTGGGCCGCCACGCGTCGTTTGCAGGCGTGCTGTTTCACGACGACGCCACACTGGCAGACGACGAAGACGCCAGCCCCGCCGCCCTCGCCGCGCTGCGCGCCGCCGGCCTTTCCGATGACGTGGCGGCGCTGCGCGCCGACCCCGCACTGGCCGCGCGCTGGACGGCGCACAAGACGCATGCGATCACCGCGTTCACGCTGGAGCTGGCGCAGCGGCTGCGCCAGTGGCACCCGCGCCTGCACACGGCCCGCAACTTCTACGCTCGCCCGCTGCTGGAGCCGACCGCCACGGCCTGGTTCGCGCAGGACTATGCGCAGGCGCTGCACGACTACGACTACGTCGCGGTCATGGCCATGCCCTTCATGGAAAAGGTCGCGAAACCTCATGAGTGGCTGGCCGAGCTGGCCCGCCATGCCGCCGCCACGCCGCTGGGGCTGGAGCGCACGGTGTTCGAGCTGCAGGCGCGCGACTGGCACACCGGCAAGCCCGTGCCCGACGCCGAGCTGCTCAAGCAGGTGGCGCTGCTGCGCCGCGCGGGTGTGCGCCACATCGCGTACTACCCCGACGACTTCCACAGCAACCAGCCGTCACTGGCTGCCGTGCGGCAGGCCGTGTCGGTGCGCGAGACGCTGTCGGGCGAACCCGAAGGGCTGGACACCCCGCCCGAGCTGGAGCCCCGGCCATGACGTTCCACGAGCTGCTGTTCGGCTACGTCTTCTACTACCCGTTCCTCATGGCCTGGGTGTGGATGGCGGGCGGCTTCGCGCACGTGCTGGTGTTCGAGCGGCGGCGCCACGTGCAGGCCGACCCGCTGACGCGGCTGCCGCCCAAGTCCGGCCTGACAGAGTGGCCCCTGGTCAGCGTGATCGTGCCCTGCCACAACGAGGCGGCGCAGATCGAGGAGGTCATCGCCCAGCTCATGAAAAGCCGCTACCCCGACTTCGAGGTGCTGGCCGTCAACGACGGCAGCAGCGACGACACCGGTGCCATCCTGGACCGGCTTGCGCTGCAGTGGCCGCGCCTGCGCGTGGTGCACAACACCACCAACCAGGGCAAGGCCGTGGGGCTGAACACTGCGGTGTTGCTGGCGCGCGGGGAATTCATCTTCGGCATCGACGGCGACGCGCTGATCGACCCTGATGCCATCGCCTGGCTCATCCTGCCCATGCTGCGATCGGATCGTGTGGGCGCAGTCACCGGTAACCCACGCATCCGCAACCGCACGACGCTGATCGGTCGCATGCAGGTGGGCGAGTTCTCGTCCAACATCGGGCTGATCAAGCGCACGCAGCAGATCTGGGGCCGACTGTTCACCGTGTCCGGCGTGATCGCCATGTTCCGCCGTCGCGCGCTCCTGGACGCCGGCTTCTGGGCCACTGACGTATTGACCGAGGACATCGACATCAGCTGGAAGATCCAGATCGCCGGCTGGACGGTGCGCTTCGAACCCCGTGCGCTCGCCTGGATCCTCATGCCCGAAACCCTGCGCGGCCTGTACCGCCAGCGCCAGCGCTGGGCCACGGGCGGCATCCAGACCGTGCTGCGCTACACCGGCACCCTGATGTCGCCACGCCACTGGCGCATGTGGCCCGTGTGGGCCGAATACCTGCTGAGTGTGGTGTGGGCATACGCCATGCTGCTGGTGCTGCTGCTGGCCATCGTGAGGCCGTGGATGCCGCCAGGCTGGCAGGTGGGCTTTCTGCCCGAATGGCGCGGCACGCTGCTGGGTCTGACCTGCATGGCGCAGATGTTTGTGAGCCTGTGGATCGACCGCTACTACGACCGCCACCTGCTGCGCTATTTCCTCTGGACGCTGTGGTATCCGCTGGCGTTCTGGATGATCAACATGTTCACCACCGTGATCGCACTGCCGCAGGCGCTGCTGCGCGGCACCGGCCGTCGCGCGATCTGGCGCAGCCCCGACCGGGGGATTCCGAATGTCCACTGACCGCAAGCCATCCCCCAAGCCGCGGGGTTTGTCCCGCTGGCGCGCCAGCCAGCGCACGCTGGCGCAGCGCCGCGCCGAGATGCCCATCATCGATGCCGCGCGCGCCCCGATGTCGTCGCTGCGCCGCAAATGGCCGGGCCGTGCGGGCTTCATCTACGCGTGGCTGCACATCGTCCGGCCGCTGGCGGTCACGCTGTTCTGGTTGCTGGTCGTGCGCTACGCCTGGACCCACCTGTTCGGCGCGCCGGACGACCTGCCTGTGGCGCAGCAGGCCGCGCTCTATGGCGTTGCCGTCCTCGTCATCCTGCTGGTCATGCTGGCATTGGCGCCGCTGCGCCGCCGCGAGGTGCGGCGCGAACCCACGGGCACAACGGCCCCTGCGCCGCTGGAAGACATCTCCGAATTTGCCAACGTCGGACCCAACCAGTTGGCGGACTGGCAACAGGAACAGCGCCTGGTGGTGCGCCACGACGATGAAGGCATGCTGGACAGTGCCGACCCGCATGCGCCCGTGCCTGTGCGCCGGCCGCCACGCTAGCGCTGCAACCATTGCTTACACTGTGGCGCAGGCCCGCATTGCGCCCCTAGCCAGGTGCGCGCCCAGGCACCATGCAAATCGACCCCGACCTGCACGACTTCATCGACCAGACCCAGCGCGACTTGCCGGCGCCGCGCGACGCGTCGGACCTGGCGGCGCACATCCACCGCTATGCGGCCATGTCCAGGCAACTGCCGTCGGTGCTGGTGCCAGTGACCAGCGGCGACTTCAAGCTGCGCCCCGGCGGCAAGCCGCTGCCCGCGCGGCTGCACTGGCCCACGGGAGCCCAGTTACCGGTGCTGCTGGTGTGGTTCATCGGCGGCGGATGGGTGGCGGGCGACCTGGACACCCACGACGGCCTGTGCCGCCAGCTGGCCCACGACCTGGGCGTGGCCGTGGCCTGCGTCCAGCTACCGCCGGCGGCCGGCAACGTGCCCCTGCACGGCAGCGAATGCGCGCTGCTGGCGCTGCGCACGCTGTTTGAAGGCCGCGCCAAGCTCGGCGTGAACCCGTCGCGCCTGCTGGTGGGTGGCGATGGCAGCGGCGGCCATGCGGCGCTGCAAGCCGCATGGCGGCTGTCGCGCCAGCAGCCCGGCGCGGTGGAGGCGGTGCTGGCGCTGTACCCGCTGATCAAGCCGGACTTCAACACCGCAAGCTACATCCGCTGCGCATCGTCCCCCGTGTTTTCGCGAGCGGACGCCATCCGCGCGTGGGACGGCTTTCTGCACAGCCGCTGGGACCTGTGGGACGAGCGCGCCGTGCTCATGCACGGCAACGCGCCCATCCAGAACCCGCCGGTCACGGTGCTGCTGGCCGCCGAGCAGGACGTGGCGCACGACGACGCGATCCAGCTGCACGACTGGTTGCGCATGGTGGGCGCGCGCTGCGAATTCCTGGGCGCCCCGCGCATGACGCACGACTTCGCGCGCATGCAGCACGCCAGCGACAAGGCGCGCAAGCTCATGACCGACGCGCTCGCGATGTTCGGCGAGATCGCCGCGCTAACCTAAAGGCTTACACAAAAGCGCCTGCGACAATCGGGGCATGAGCTTCGCCCCGCTGAAAAACGACACCTTCCTGCGCGCCTGCTGGCGCCTGTCCACACCCCACACGCCCGTCTGGCTCATGCGCCAGGCCGGCCGCTACCTGCCCGAATACCGCGCCACGCGCGCGCAGGCCGGCAGCTTCATGGGCCTGGCCACCAACACCGACTACGCGACCGAGGTCACGCTGCAGCCCCTGGAGCGCTACCCGCTGGACGCGGCCATCCTGTTCAGCGACATCCTCACCGTGCCCGACGCGATGGGCCTGGGCCTGAGCTTCGCGATCGGCGAGGGACCGAAGTTCGCGTCCCCCGTGCGCGACGAGGCCGCCGTCAAGGCGCTGCAGGTGCCCGACCTCAACAAGCTCAAGTACGTGTTCGACGCGGTCTCGTCGATCCGCCGCGCGCTGGACGGCCGGGTGCCGTTGATCGGCTTTTCAGGCAGCCCGTGGACGCTGGCCTGCTACATGGTCGAAGGCGCGGGCTCCGACGACTACCGCCTGGTCAAGAGCATGCTCTACAGCCGCCCGGATCTGATGCACCACATGCTCGCCATCAACGCCGATGCCGTGGCCGCCTACCTGAACGCCCAGATCGACGCGGGCGCGCAGGCCGTGATGATCTTCGACAGCTGGGGCGGTGTGCTGGCTGACGGCGCGTTCCAGGCCTTCAGCCTGGCCTACACCGCGCGCGTGCTCAAGCAGCTCAAGCGCGAGCACGACGGCGTGAAGATCCCGCGCATCGTCTTCACCAAGGGCGGCGGCCTGTGGCTGGCCGACATGCAGGCGCTGGACTGCGAGGTGCTGGGCCTGGACTGGACCGTGAACCTGGGCCAGGCGCGCGCGCTGGTCGGCCACACCCATGCGCTGCAGGGCAACCTGGACCCCAACGTGCTGTTCGCGCCGCCAGCGCAGGTCGCCGCCGAGGCACGCAAGGTGCTGGACAGCTTTGGCGCGCCGCACCGCGGCGACGGGCCGGGCGTGGGCCACATCTTCAACCTGGGTCACGGCATCAGCCAGCACACGCCGCCCGAGCACGTTACGGCGCTGGTCGAGGCCGTGCACAGCCATTCGCGCGAACTGCGTAAATGACGGCGTGACAGCGCCATGACAACGCACTGCGGGCCCGTCATCCGGAAGTACCCTAGGGTCCGGGCTCTGCAATAACTCTGCCAGCACACTTGACTTATGCACAAAAGTTGTGTTGCGGCGCGCAAAAAATCGAAGGCCGCGAGGCTCGCTGCTATGAATCCCATAGCGCACGCAAGTTGTTGATTTATATAGGCTTATGAGTTTGCTTTTTTTGGAGGCAGATTAGCCAAAGCCTTGATTTTCAAGGCCTCGGAGCGAGTCACGGCACGATATCAACAAAGTTATCCACAGAAATATTGAATCTCTATCAAAAGGCTTCTGAATCAACGACTTAAGTCTGGTTTCGCCAGTTGTCTTTAAGAAAAACCCCTAAGCAACAACCCTTGCATGTCGCATCGCCTGGCTGTTCTGGTCGCCGCCCCTGCCCACAGCTCGATCAGCGGGCCGCTGAGCTACCGAAGTGAGTTACCACTCGCGCCGGGCACGTTGGTGCGGGTGCCGTTCGGCAGGCGCGAAGTGCTGGGGCTGGTGTGGGAGCCGGACGGAAATGCGGCTGAAGAACGGCCGGAACTCGAAGACAAGGCCATCCTGGGACCGCTGGAAGGTATCCCCCCTTTGAATGCGGCGTGGCGACAACTTGTTACTTTCTCGGCGGACTATTACCAGCGTGGCGCCGGTGAGGTGGCACTGGCCGCACTCCCCCCGCAACTGCGTGGGTTGACGGCGGTTCAACTGGCGCGGCGGTTGCGGCGCAAGAGCGATCACCCTGTTACCGCCGACCTGGCCGACGTAACCGGCAAGGCAGCGGCAGGCGCAGGTGTGCAGCCCTCCGCCGAGCAGTCGGCTGCGCTCGACGCCATCGCCGCGCAGCCGGGCCCGTTCCTCGTCTACGGCGCCACAGGCAGCGGCAAGACCGAGGTGTACCTGCGCGCCGTGCAGGCCCTGCTCGAACAGAATGCGCAGGCCCAGGCGCTGGTCATGGTGCCCGAGATCAACCTCACGCCGCAGCTCGAAGCCCGTTTCACCGAACGCTTTGGCACGGCGGCCATCGTGTCGCTGCACAGCGGCATGACCAACCCGCAACGCCTGAAGAGCTGGCTGGCAGCGCACACCGGCGCGGCGCGCATCGTGCTGGGCACGCGCATGGCGGTGTTCGCGTCCATGCCCACGCTGGGCCTGATCGTCGTGGACGAAGAACACGACCCCAGCTACAAGCAGCAGGAAGGCGCGCGCTACTCGGCGCGCGACCTGGCCATCTACCGCGGCAAGCTCGAAGGCGCCAAGGTGCTGCTGGGCTCGGCCACGCCATCACTGGAGAGCTGGCAGGCCAGCGAAAAGGGGCGCTACCAGCGACTGGCCATGCCCTCGCGCATCGGCGACGGGCGGCTGCCCGCCGTGCGGCTGGTGGACATGAACCTGCAGCCGAAGAAGACCGTGTTCTCGGTGCAGTTGCTGGACGCCATCCGCCAGCGCCTGGCGCGCGGCGAGCAGTCGCTGGTGTTCCTGAACCGGCGCGGCTACGCGCCCGTGCTGGCCTGCACCGCCTGTGACTGGAAGAGCGAGTGCCCGCACTGCAGCGCGTACCGCGTGTTCCACAAGATCGACCGCACGCTGCGCTGCCACCACTGTGGCTTTACCGAGCGTGTGCCGCGCGCCTGCCCGTCGTGCGGCAACGTGGACATCGCGCCGCTGGGCCGGGGCACCGAGCGGCTGGAGGAACACCTGGCCGAGCTGCTGGCCGACACGCGCAACGCGCAGGGTGAGCCAGTGCGCATCGCGCGCATGGACGCCGACACCACACGGGCCAAGGGCGCGCTCGAATCGCAGCTCGCGCAGGTGCATGCAGGCGCCGTGGACGTGCTGGTGGGCACGCAGATGATCACCAAGGGCCACGACTTTCGCCGCATCACGCTGGTGGCGGCCGTGAACCCGGATACGTCGCTGTTCTCGGGCGACTTCCGCGCGCCCGAGAGGCTGTTCGGCCTGCTGATGCAGGCAGCAGGCCGCGCGGGACGCGACGCGTCACAGGCAGGCGTGAGCGAGATGTGGGTGCAGAGCTTTCACCCCACGCACCCGCTATTCGGCGCGCTGCGCCGCCACGACTACCCGGCGTTCGCCGCGCAGCAATTGAAGGAACGCGAAGAGGCGGGCATGCCGCCATTCTCGTTCCAGGCCCTGGTGCGGGCTGAGGCGCGCACGCAGGAGGCGGCGCAGGCCTTCCTGAACAACGCGAGCGCGGCGGCTGTCGATGTCCCGGCCCACGAACGCGTCACGCTCTACCCGGCCGTGCCGATGAGCGTGCAGCGCGTGGCCAACGTGGAACGCGCGCAGATGCTGGTGGAAAGCGGCTCGCGGGCGGCACTACAACATTTTCTGGCGCACTGGCATGGCGTGCTGCATGCCACGCGTGAAAAAGGCCTGATCCGCTGGGCCGTGGACGTAGATCCTTTAGCAGTTTGACCCCCCCGAAGCGCCTGCGGCGCCTCCCCCCAGGGGGCGCCCCCAGCAGCCCGGCAAAGCCGGTTCCGCGGCGGCACTGGAAAGATCACTCTGCCTTGCGTATCTGCAGCGCGGCGTCGTACAGCGCGTTGCGGTTGCCGCCGGTGATGTCCGCGGCCAGTTTCACGGCGGTCTTCACGGGCAACTCCTTGAGCAGCAGTTGCAGCACGCGCAGGCCGTCGTCAGCCGGCTCGGCTTGTGCAACGGCGTGCAGCACTACGGCGAATTCACCGCGCAGGCGCTGCGCATCGGCATCCAGCCAGGCCGCAAGCGCCCGACACGTCAGCGTCGCGATCTCCTCGAACTGCTTGGTGATCTCGCGCGCCAGCGTCACGGGGCGCTCGCCCAGCACGGCCAGCGCGCGCGCAAGCGCCTGCATGCGGTGCGGCGCTTCCAGCAGCACCACGGCGCGCGGCTCGGCGGCCAGCGCCTGCACGGCGGCATCGCGCTCGCCCGCCTTGCTCGGCAGAAAGCCCGCGAACACGAAGCCGCTGCCGCCATCGGCCGCCACGCTGCCCGCCGCGCTGAGCGCCGCCGTCACGCTGCTGGCCCCCGGCAAGGGCACCACGCGCAGCCCCGCCGCGCGCACGGCAGCCACGAGCCGCGCGCCGGGGTCGCTCACGGCCGGCGTGCCCGCGTCGCTTGCGTAGGCCACACGTTCACCCCGCTGCAGCCGCTGCACCACCGCCTGCGCAGCTTCAGCTTCGTTGTGCTGGTGAACGGCCAGCAGTTGCGCGCCCGAGCGTTCGATGCCGTAGGCACGCAGCAGTTGCTGCGTGTGGCGCGTATCCTCACAGGCCACGGCATCGGCCATCTGCAACACGTGCAACGCGCGCAGGCTGATGTCGGCCAGATTGCCGATCGGCGTGGCCACGACGTACAGCGCACCCTGCGGATAATGCTGCGCAGCCGCCGCGTCGCGCGCGGCACTCAGGGCGGAAGAAAAAGAAGCGATCAATGGATACTCCGAAGGCCCCAAGGCCCACCACCAAGCAGCGCGGCGACGCGGGAGAGGACCGCGCGCTCGAACACCTGCAGGCCGCGGGCCTGCGCCTTGTGACGCGCAATTATCGGACGCCGGGTCGTGGTGGCGGCGAGATCGACCTGATCATGCGTGACCGCGACGGCACGATGGTGTTCGTGGAAGTGCGCGGCCGCGCCAGCAGCTCCCACGGCGGCGCGGGCGCGAGCATCAGCGGCATCAAGCAGCGGCGCATCGTTTTTGCAGCGCGCCACTACCTGCTTCGTCTGGGCCACGAGCCGCCCTGCCGCTTCGACGTGGTGCTGCTGGATGCCGGCGGCCTGCAGTGGCTGCGCGCGGCGTTCGACGCGGGCTGACCCGGCGCCACGCCCCCGGATGGTGGGGTCCCTCAGTCCGGCGGCGCCATCGGCGCATCAGGCATGAGCGCGTAGGCCGGCCCGTGCATGCCACAGGCTGCGAAATGGCGCCTGGCCTCGGCGGCATGCTCGGCGGCCATGGCGCCGTCCTGCGCATGCAGGCACAGCAGCAGGTGCAGCCGCGCGGCATCGTAGGGCGACGGCCTGGCGGCATGGGCACCCAGGCCCTTGAGCCACGCGCGCACGGCACGGCTGCGCCGCCCCGACAGTGCATGCGCCCAGCCCCGGTACAGCTCACACCGGGGTTGCAACTGGGGAAGATGGCGCGCCAGCGCCAGATACCGGTACACAGCCTGCAGCGCCAACGCACGCGCCTGCCGATCCGCCGCATCGCCCCGTGTCGCCTCGTGGAGCAACACGTCCACCGCAAGCGCAAAAGCCAACAGGGTATAGAAGCGGCCCGATCCGGCGTGGTGGGTCAGGTCCAGGATCTCCTGGCCAAGGAGCAGCACGTGGCGCCGCTCGCCCTGCGCCGAGGCCACAAGCGCTTCGACGCTGCGCACCCGCATGTCCTCCAGCATGGTGCGACGCACCGCGATGCCATGGATGTCATGCAGACAGGACCGCGCGGCATCCGCGCCACCCAGGCCGCTGCGCAGCATGGCCTGTACCTTGAACATCAAGGCCCAGCGCAGGATCGCCGGTTGCTCCAGCGTGCGCGCTTCCACCTCAGTGATGCGCGTGTCTTCGAGCAGCCGTGCAAAGTCGCCCTGATGCAGATGCAAGGCACCCAGCTGGACATGGCATTCAAGCGAGTCGTATCCATAGCCCAGCGACGCCAGCGCCGCCGCGGCGCGCAGCAGGTAGGCTTCGGCCTGCTCCCAGCGGCCACACACGATCATGGTATTGCCCAGTTGCTGAAGCGTGAAGGCTTCGTGCACGGGTTCCACCTGCCGCATCCCCTGGCGCACCTGGCTCACCAGCCAGGCCGCCGCCCAGCGCTGGCGGGTGGTACTGAGGAACGCCAGCGCCTTGCGCAGCACCGCCAGCCGCGCGTCGACGGCGCCGCTGCGCCGCGCCGCCACCCAGGCCTGGGCCAGGCCGCCAAACAGCTCGGAGACGCGGGCGCCATCCAGAAAGCGCGCCATCAGCAACCGCGTGACCGCATGCGCCAGCACACGCTGTGCATTGCGCTCACGGGTGCCTGCCGCAGGCCGGGCCGCCAGGGCCCACACCGAGCCGGTCAGCGCGCACAACCAGCCACCCCACCCTGCTCCTGGCAGACGGATCTGGCCCAGCCGGACGACCGCGCGGAAGTGCACGTTGTCGTGCAGGTACCCGTACTGGTTGTGCATGACGCCGCCGGCCCGGTAGTGCCACACGATGCGGTACGCCGGCGGCGCGTCGGTCCGCCGCGCGAGCACAGACTCCAGCAGGCGCGAGGCCGCGAACTGCCATCCCAGCCGGTGATAGATGGTGCCCAGCGCCGACAGCGCGGCATCAAGCGGCTCCATGTCGATCCACGGCAGCGCGAGTTCGACCGCCGACTCGAGCGTGCTGATCTCGGCCTTGACCGCTTCGATCAGCCCCGGCTCCTCGCGCTCCAGCCGCGGCGCCATGTCGCCCAGCCGCGCCAGCACGGCAAGCGCGAACTGGCGGCGGTACTCGTTTGCGCGCTGGAAGTCGTCCAGCATCGACAATCCGTACTGCCGGGTCAGCTCATGCATGCGCAGCCGGCCGCCGGCCTCGCGCGCCACGATCGACCGTTCGACCAGAGTGGTGAGTTCCTCTTCACCCACGCCAGCGCAGTCGGCGCCCCAGTCGCGCGAGAAAGTGCCGCGAAACAGGGCGCAACGCGCCCAGGCCTGCTGCGTCCTGTCGTTCAACTGCTCCCACATGTCGTTCATCACATCCTGCAGCGTGCGATGGCGATACTCGGGCACATGCAGCAGACTGGAGTCCAGCCAGGTCCCCTGCTCCAGCCGCTGAGCGAGCTGGGATGGCGTCAGCGTGCGCAGCGACTGCGCGGCGAACTGGATGGCCAGCGGCGAGCCGTCCAGCAACTCGACCAGATGTTGCAGTTCGCCATGCTCACGCGCCTCGTCAAGTGTGACGCCCACGCGCCGTGCGCAGGCACGCAGCAGCGCCAGCGCTGCGCCAGGCTGCACACCATCACCGGCGTCCAGGCCACGCAGCTCATGCAGCCACTCGTGCGCGACGGAAAGCCGTACACGCGATGTAACGATGGCGATGCACTGGGGCGCGGCCTGCAACAGTTCCGCAATGGCCGGCGCTGCGGCAATGCAGGTTTCAAACCCGTCCAGGCTCAGGATGACGCGGCGTGTGCTGAGGTAGTTCTTGAGCATCGCCATCGGCTGGACAGTCTGGCTGAAGTCAAGACCCAACGCCGAACCGAGCGCAGCCACCACATGATCCCGCACGGGCTCCTCTCCCACGTCGCGGCCAATGTAGTCGAAGCTGCAGCTCGCCTGCCCGTCCGGATAGTCCGCGGCAATTTCGTCCACCAAGGCACGCGCCAGCCGGCTCTTGCCGACGCCTGCCGGGCCCACCAGCGTAATCAACCGTTCCCCGCTGGCCATGTGGCGACGGATGCGCGCCAGATCCCGCTCACGGCCCAGCAGTGGCCATACTTCCGCCGACGCCGCCCGCGCCTGAAGAGCGGGCGGCGGGGCCACGGGCGACACATTCCCGCGCCGGATGTCGTCGGCCAGATCGATCAGTTCCTGCGATGGCTTGGTACCCAATGTTTCGGCCAGCGCGACGCGACAGGCTTCGAACCGGTCCAGCGCCGCCGTGGTGGAGCCCACCCGGGCCAGCAGCCGCAGCAGGGACATGTGCGGCTCTTCGTTCCAGGGTTCGATCTGGGCCCAAAGCTCCAGATAGCGCAGCTCGTTGTGCAAGTGCCGGGCCTGCTGCTCCAGTCGGACGAGTTCGCGCAGGATGACCACGGCGCTGCGGTCGATGCGCTGGCGCTGCGCAGCGGCCCAATCATCAAAAGCCGCACAGTCGCGCAGCTGGAAGTCGCGCAGGAATGCGCCGCGGTAGTGCGAAATGGCCGACCCCAGGACAGACGCGCTTTGCTGACGGGCAGACGTCGCGACCTGCAGCAGCTCCAGTGCGTCAACGGTCATCGCGGCTGAAGAATCAATGCCGACGAATTCCGTGTCCGCATGGATCAGTCCCGGCAGGCGCTGACGCAGTTTGGACAGGGCCAGCCGCAGGTTGGCGCGGGCGCTGTCGTCACCTGTATCGCCCCAGAACATGTCGGCCAGCACTTCGCGGCGAATGCGCTTGCGCTCCATGCCAATGAAGACAAGCATTGCCAGCGATTTCGCTGGCAATACGATGGCTTCCGCGCCCTGCGCACTGGCGTGCAACCGGGCGCGGCCCAGCACATGAAGGGCCACTGCGTTTTTCATGAATGGCAACAGCGCACCAACGTGCGGCGCATCCGTGCGGACGGCGCCGCACGCGGGGAAAGGTTCAACCGCGGAGATCCGTCACGCCGGGGTCCATTGCTTCAGAGGCAATCTGATGCTGACGACGTGGGCACCGTCGGCGCAGCGGCGGTTTGTGACAGAACCGCCATGCTCGTCGGCAAAGTCGCGCGCCATCAGCAGGCCAAGGCTGGCGCATTCGTCGTGCAGATCCGAGGACGAGCCGAAGATCGGTTGTAGCAGCGCACGGGCCGCGGAAAGGCTGGTGCGGGAATCCCGGACGGAGATCACCAGCATGCCGTCGGCGCGCCGCGCGCTCACGTCCACGTCGCCGCAGCCGCGCACGGCTTGGGCTGCATCCAGGATCAGGTGCAGCACTGCCTGGTGCAGTCCTTCTTGAGCCATGTGCGGGGCAACCGGCTCACCATAGCGCTCCGCGATGCGCACGCCGGGCGCCACCAGGGTGCGGGCAATACGGACCATGCGATGCAGACTCTGGTTGACGTCGGACGGTTGCGCCTCTGCCGCAGGCAAGCGCCCGCTCGGTCCAGTGGGACGCATGGGAGGGCGTACCGGGGGAAGCCGGTGGCTTGCCGGTTGACGGCTGTCCAGGCTGGTGCCCAGCCCTGGCACGAACAACATGGCGGTTTCCATCAGCGCATGGATGGCAAGACCCGTTTGACCAAATTGGGCGAGTTTGATTTGCATGTTGGGCTTTCGCAGAATGTTGTGGGACATGACAGGACCGGTAGATCAGCCGCCCTGCAGGCTGTTGACGGGCTCGGCCTGAGCCCAGAAGGGCGAGGCCGTGACAGGAGGGGTGGATGCCTCACGGGAGGCATTGGCAGGCTCGGCGGAGACTGCATTCACGGCGTGCAGTGCGGCAACCCAGCGAGCGACCTGCTTTTCAGGAGCCCTCATATGGAGCGCAAGTTCGGACAGCGTCATCGGGCCCGCCCGCAGCGTGGCTACCAGCCGGATATGCGCCGCAGAGAGCTTCTCCATGGCAATGCGTGGCATCTGGCGAAAATGGATGAGCCGACGGCGATAACGGGTAGGCAGGATGTCCAGCATCGTCCGGCTCGAATACAGCCACATCAGATCGGTGGGCGTACGGGCAATGAAGAAGTCGGGCGCCCGACCGGCTCCGGAGGGACGGCGGACCCATTCGGCGCGCAGCAGATCACCGGGCTGCGCCGTCAGGGGAAATGCAGCAACACGCCGGCCCAGATCCATGACGGCAACCAGGCGACTGTGGAACAGCAACTGATAAACACCGCCAGCGGCAACTTCCTCCTGGTGCCATACCAGCGAGCAACCAAGCGAATAGTCGCACCGCAGGACTGCCAGCCGGGACTCCAGGGTCCTGAACGCTGCAATGACACTGGCTTCGCGTGCCGGGTCAAACCGCACAACGCCCGCCAGCCCTTGAAAATCCTCGGAGGCAACCGCCAGCAACTCAGGCGCGCGGGCCAAGTCCAGACGATCCAGTGAACCGTCAGGATGCTGGTGACGCACATAAAGACCGGACTCACCGTTACCAAGCGCCACCGGATTGATGCACCATACGTCTGCTTCGGCTGGCGGGACCGCGCGCCAGCAGCAGTCGTCGCGGCCGTGGGCGCCCATCCAGGTCGTCAGGGTCGCACCAACTTGGGCGGGAAAACCCAGGAAGCTGACGCCGAGTTGGAGTTTGTCCATGGCTCAGCCCCGGATCTGGCGACCAAACCGGCCGGTGAGGGATACGTTATCGCAGCAAAAAAACATGGCGTTGTCCTTCCGTTCTTGTTTCCCTGCGGTCCTGGTCAGAACAGGTCCGGTGGGGAAGTGCTTGAATTGAAGGCGGGCGACGTTTTATTGCCGTTTACCACGCGCAAAAGCAGCGTTTACGGCCAGTTACTCAGCGTTTATTATTTCCAAGGTATTCATTTTTTCACCTCGGACCAGGCATTTGTGAGCCTCATGGCAGCGAAAATGATGGAATTTCCGGCCTATCGCGTCAAAAGTGAATCTGCATTTTTGTAATGAAAAGATTCTCAACTCACGAATCCAAGAGCCGGAGTTATCATCCCCCTCCATGCTTGAGCAACGCATCCAACAGCACTTCATCGACAGCGCCGACCTGAAATACCAGTCAGCCCAGCCGTTGAGCAAACCCATCGCGGCTGCCGTTCAAGCCGTCCTGGCTTGTGTGACCAGCGGGGGCAAGGTGCTCGCCTGCGGCAATGGGGGCTCGGCGGCCGATGCCCAGCATTTTTCGGCCGAGTTCATCGGCCGGTTCGAGCGGGAGCGACCGGAACTGGGTGCCATCGCGCTCACGACCGACAGCTCCATCCTGACTGCCGTTGCGAATGACTACGATTACAGCGCCGTTTTTGCCAAGCAGGTCAGGGCGCTGGGCCAAGCGGGCGACGTCCTGCTGGCCCTGTCCACCAGCGGCAATTCAGCCAGCGTGCTGGCCGCCATCACCGCCGCCCACGAGCGGGAAATGACGGTGGTGGCACTGACCGGGCGCGGCGGCGGCAAAGTCACCCATGCCCTGCGCGAAACCGATGTCCATATCTGCGTGCCGCACGACCGCACGGCCCGCATTCAGGAAGTCCACATTCTGGCGCTGCACTGCATTTGCGACGGCGTGGACGCCCAGCTTCTCGGAGAACAGGAAAACGCCACATGACCCTCTTGTCCCTTTCTGTCCGGCGACTCATGCTGGGCACCCTGGCTGTATGTACAGTTGCCGGCGCGTTGACCGCTTGCGCCCCTCTGGTTGTGGGCGGTGCAGCGGTCGGTGCGCTGGTGGCGATCGATCGCAGGACCTCGGGCGCCCAGCTGGAAGATGAAGGCATCGAGCTGCGTGCAGCCAGCCGCATCCGCGAGGCTTTGGGTGACCGTGTCCATGTCAACACCACCAGCTACAACCGCCAGGTGCTGCTGACCGGCGAGGTGCCCAACGACGCCGCGCGCCAGCAGGTCGAGCAGATCGTGTCGCGCGTGGAAAACGTCCGATCCGTCGTCAACGAGCTCGCGGTGCTGGGCAACACCACCCTGACCCAGCGCTCCAACGACGTGCTGATCACCGGCAAGGTCCGTGCATCACTGGTGGACGCCAAGGATCTCTACGCCGGGGCGTTCAAGGTCGTCACCGAGCGCGGCACAACGTATCTGATGGGTCGCGTCACCCAGCGCGAAGCGGATCGCGCCACCGCCATCACGCGTACCGTGGGCGGCGTGCAGAAGGTCGTCCGCATCTTCGAGATCATTACCGAGGACGAGCTGCGCCGCTTGCAGCCCCAGCAGGCACCGCAACCGGCCCGTGCCGCAAGCGCCGCGCGCTGACACCCGGCGCGGATAACCGCGCTGAAGCACAACGAAAAAGGGGCCTCGCGGCCCCTTTTGCATGGCAAACCCGCCAGCCGTCAGCCCAGCCGCTTGATCAGGCTGGACGTATCCCAGCGCTGCCCGCCCATCTGCTGCACGTCGGCATAGAACTGGTCCACCAGCGCCGTGACCGGCAGCCGCGCGCCATTGCGCCTGGCCTCGTCCAGCACCAGACCCAGGTCCTTGCGCATCCAGTCCACCGCGAAGCCGAAGTCGAACTTGCCTGCCACCATGGTCTTGCCACGGTTGTCCATCTGCCAGCTTTGCGCCGCGCCCTTGCCGATCACCGCCAGCACCTGTTCCATGTCCAGCCCGGCCTTCTGGCCAAAGGCTATGGCTTCTGACAGGCCCTGCACCAGTCCCGCGATGCAGATCTGGTTGACCATCTTGGCCAGCTGACCCGAACCTGCGGCACCCAGCAGAGTAACTGCCCGGGAAAAGGCCATCGCGGCAGGTCGCGCGGCGTCAAAAGCGGCGGAATCTCCACCGCACATCACCGTGAGCAGCCCGTTCTGGGCGCCGGCTTGGCCGCCCGATACCGGCGCGTCCACGAACTGCAGGCCCAGGTCGCGGGCAGCCGCATACAGTTCGCGCGCCACGTCGGCCGAGGCCGTCGTGTGGTCCATGAAGATGGCACCAGGCTTCATGCCGGCAAAGGCGCCGTCGGCGCCCAGCGTGACCGAGCGCAGGTCGTCATCGTTGCCGACGCAGCAGAAAACGATGTCGGCGCCTGCCGCCGCCTCGCGCGGCGTGGCGGCCGAGGTGCCGCCGAACTCCGCCACCCAGGCCGAGGCCTTCGCGGCGCTGCGGTTGTAGACCGTGACGGCATGGCCGGCCAATGCCAGGTGGCCAGCCATGGGAAATCCCATGACGCCCAGGCCCAGGAAGGCCACTTTGTGCGCGGGCGCAGGTTCGTAGGTTTTGGGGTTGGTACTGCTCATGGCGGAATGCTCAGACGATGGCGAGGTGTTCGGTGCCCGAAGCCAGATCCTGGTTCTTGGCGCGCTGGCTGTTCAGCTTGATCTGCAGGCGCAGGTCGTTGACCGAGTCGGCGTTGCGCAGCGCGTCCTCGTACGAAATGATGTTGTTCTCGTATGCATCGAACAGCGCCTGGTCGAAGGTCTGCATGCCCAGGTTGCGCGACTTTTTCATGATCTCCTTGATTTCGGAGACTTCGCCCTTGAAGATCAGGTCCGAGATCAACGGGCTGTTGAGCATGATCTCCACCGCGGCCTGGCGGCCCTTGCCGTCCTGCTTGGGGACCAGGCGCTGCGAGATCATGGCCTTGAGGTTCAGCGACAGGTCCATCAGCAACTGCGCGCGCCGCTCCTCGGGGAAGAAGTTGATCACGCGGTCCAGTGCCTGGTTGGCGCTGTTGGCGTGCAGGGTGGCAAGGCACAGGTGGCCCGTCTCGGCAAAGGCGATCGCGTGCTCCATGGTTTCGCGGTCGCGGATTTCGCCCATGAGGATCACATCGGGCGCCTGGCGCAGCGTGTTCTTCAGCGCGGCCTCCCAGTTGTCGGTGTCCAGGCCGACCTCGCGCTGCGTGATCACGCAGTTCTTGTGCGGGTGCACGAACTCTACCGGGTCCTCGATCGTGATGATGTGACCGTAGGAATTTTCGTTGCGCCAGTCGACCATGGCGGCCAGCGTCGTGGATTTGCCCGAGCCCGTAGCGCCCACCAGGATTGTGAGGCCGCGCTTGGCCATCACCACTTCCTTCAGGACCTGCGGCACGCCCAGGCCGTCGATGGTGGGCAGCGTCATGGGAATCACCCGCAGCACCATGCCCACTTTGCCCTGCTGCACGAACGCATTCACGCGAAAGCGGCCGATGCCCGGCGGCGAGATCGCGAAGTTGCATTCCTTGGTGCGCTCGAATTCCGACGCCTGCTTGTCGTTCATGATGGAACGCGCAAGCGACAGCGTGTGCGCCCCGGTCAGTGGCTGGGGCGAGACCTTGGTCACCTTGCCGTCCACCTTCATGGCGGGCGGGAAGTCGCCGGTGATGAACAGGTCGCTGCCGTTACGGCTCACCATGAGCTTCAGCAGGTCGTTGATGAATTTACTGGCCTGGTCGCGCTCCATGAGAGCACCTCCTTACTACCTGAATCTTGATCAGCCCGGGAAGTTTTCCGGGATCTTGGCTTTGCCCCGGGCTTCACCGGGACTGATGATGTTGCGCTTGACCAGGTCGGCCAGGTTCTGGTCCAGCGTCTGCATGCCGAAGCTGTTGCCGGTCTGGATGGCCGAATACATCTGCGCAACCTTGGCCTCGCGGATCAGGTTGCGGATGGCGCTGGTGCCCAGCATGATTTCGTGCGCGGCTACGCGGCCCTGCCCGTCCTTGGTCTTGCACAGCGTCTGCGAGATCACGGCCTGCAGCGATTCGGACAGCATGGCGCGGATCATTTCCTTTTCCTCGGCCGGGAAGACGTCGATGATCCGGTCGATGGTCTTGGCCGCGCTGGACGTGTGCAGCGTGCCGAACACCAGGTGGCCCGTTTCAGCGGCCGTCATGGCCAGGCGGATGGTTTCCAGGTCGCGCATTTCACCCACGAGGATGGCGTCGGGGTCTTCGCGCAGCGCGGATTTGAGCGCCGCCGAGAAGCTCAGCGTCATGGGGCCGACCTCACGCTGGTTGATCAGGCACTTCTTGGATTCGTGCACGAATTCGATCGGGTCCTCGACCGTGAGGATGTGGCCGTATTCGGTTTCGTTCAGGTAGTTGACCATGGCGGCGAGCGTGGTGGACTTGCCCGAGCCCGTCGGCCCCGTCACCAGCACCATGCCGCGCGGCTTGAGCGCCAGGTCGCCAAAGATCTTCGGCGCGTTCAGCTGCTCCAGCGTGAGGATCTTGGACGGGATGGTACGGAACACGGCGCCCGCGCCGCGGTTCTGGTTGAAGGCGTTCACGCGAAAGCGCGCCAGGCCGTCGATCTCGAACGAGAAGTCCACTTCGAGGAACTCTTCGTAGATCTTGCGCTGCGTGTCGTTCATGATGTCGTACACCATGCCGTGGACCTGCTTGTGGTCCAGCGAATCGACGTTGATGCGGCGCACGTCACCATGCACGCGAATCATTGGCGGCAGGCCGGCGGAGAGGTGAAGGTCGGATGCCTTGTTCTTGACGCTGAACGCCAGCAGCTGTGTGATGTCCACAAATCCCTCTGAAATCTGGTTTGGTACGCTTGGACGATTATGACCACGATTGGCGACAACCTCCAGAGTGTTCGTACCCGGATCACCACAGCCTGCGCTGCGGCGGGACGCGCGCCGGACAGCGTGGCGCTGCTGGCCGTTTCCAAGACCTTCGGCCCCGAAGCGGTGCGCGAGGCCTTCGCCGCCGGGCAGGCCACATTCGGCGAGAACTACATCCAGGAAGCCGTGGAAAAAATCGCGCTTCTGAAGGATCTGCCGTTGCAATGGCACTGCATTGGCCCGATCCAGAGCAACAAGACGCGACTGGTCGCTGCGCATTTCGACTGGGCGCACACCGTCGACCGGCTCAAGATCGCGCAACGCCTGAGCGAGCAGCGGCCGCTCGACCTGCCGCCGTTACAAGTCTGCATCCAGGTCAACATCGACGGTGGCGCGAGCAAGTCGGGCGTTGCGCCCGCCGAGGCGCTGGCGCTGGCACGCGATATCGCCGCGCTGCCGCGCCTTGCGCTGCGCGGCATCATGACCATTCCCGAGCCGTCCCCCGATGCCCAGGAGCAGCTTGCCGTGCACCAGCGTGCACGCGCGCTGTTTGACGACCTGCGCCGCGCGGGGCTCACACTGGACACGCTGTCCATGGGCATGACGGCCGACCTGGAGACGGCCGTGCAGGCCGGCAGCACCATGGTGCGCGTGGGCACGGCCATCTTCGGCGGGCGGGCCCGCCCCGCCCCCTGATCGCCGCTACTTCTTCGGCATTGCCAGGGGCTGGATGGCGCCGCAGTCGGCGCCAAGCCATTTGCCGCTGGCGTCCAGGTTGGCCGTGACCGGCTTGCCCTGGTGGACCGTGTTCATGGTCATCTTCATGTCGTAGCCGCTGTCGCCGCGCAGGTTGACGCGGCCCTGTCCGCTGGCCGCCGGGTCGGTGCAGGTGAAGCGGATGTCCATGCCCGAAGCCGACTGGTTGCTCACGGTGTTGGTGCAGTTGCCCTTGTCGCTCATGGGCAGTTGCTGGCGTTCGACCATCTCGCGGGTCAGGCACATTTTGCTGACCATCGCTCCGCCCGCCCCCGCTGCCACGCTGACGCCCTGTTTGGCCATCATGTCCTGCATCATCTTGCGCTGCTCGGGCGGCAGCGCCGCCAGCTGTTGCTGCATCTGGGCCATGGCGCGGTCCATCTCGGGGCTGCCGCCCATCTTGCTGGTCACTTCCCACAGGCCGGGCTTGACCGTCTGGGCCGTGGCCAGGCCGCAGGCCGCGGCCAGCAGCGTTGCGGCGAATGCGTGGGCAAGCGCGGGTGTGATGCGTGTCATGCGAAACCTCCTCGGAAAGAATGCGGCATTGTGGGCCGTCCACTCTGTCACAGCAGCTTCAGCTGCGTGGAATTTTTCACTTCTTCCATGACGGCGTAGGTGCGGGTCTCGCGCACGCCCGGCAACTGCCACAGGACGGTGCCTGCAAACTGCCGGTACGCCGCCATGTCGGCCATGCGTGTCTTCAGCAGATAGTCGAAGCCGCCGGCCACCATGTGGCACTCCATGATCTCGTGGTGCACCTGAACGGCGGCCTTGAACGCGTCAAACACGTTGGGCGTGGTGCGATCCAGCAGCACCTCCACGAACACCATCATCCCCGCACCCAGCTTGAGCGGGTTCAGCCGCGCTTCGTACCCCAGGATGTAACCGTCGCGTGCGAGGCGCTGCACGCGCGCCAGCACGGCCGTGGGCGACAGCGTGACAACCTCAGCCAGTTTGAGATTGGAGATGCGCCCGTCCTGCTGCAGGACATTCAGGATTTTCAGGTCGATGCGATCGAGATCGCTCAAGGACTCGCTCATGAATAGTGATTTATCCAGTTATTCATCTAAATTTAGCGTGTAATTCACCATCAAACAAGGAACCATGGCGACATTCACCACAACGAACGCCATGAATCCGCTGCAACGCCTGCCCACGCCCTACCGCCCCGAAGCCGCCACCGTCGCGGACCGCCTGCATTCCCTGGAGGGCGCCCTGGACTGGGCGGCAGCGGCGCAGGCAGCGCGCCCCTGGGTGCGGGCCGTGCGGGACAACCCGCCGCCGTTCTGGGCCATGGAAAGCCTGCTCAAGGAATACCCCATTTCCAGCGCCGAGGGGCTGGCGCTCATGCGGCTGGCCGAGGCGCTGCTGCGCGTGCCCGACGCCGAGACCGCCATCGCCCTCACGGCCGACCAGCTGGGTCGCGCGGATTTCGACGGCGCGGCCGATTCCACGCTGGCCCGGCTGTCATCCACGGCCATCGCCCTGTCCAAGCGCTTCCTGCCGGACGCGCAGCATGAGCCCGGCCTGATCGCCAGGCTGGGCGCGCGCACCGTGGTCGCGGCCACGCTGCGCGCGGTGCAGTTGCTGGGCCGGCAGTTCGTGCTGGGCCAGACCATCCACGAAGCCATGGACGAGGCCCGCGATGCGCGGCACAGGGCCGCCAACCTGCGCTTCAGCTACGACATGCTGGGCGAAGGCGCGCGCACCGATGCTGACGCGCTGCGCTATCTGGCCAGCTACCGCGACGCGATCCGCGCAATCGCCACGCAGGCCGGCCCCGCGGGCACCGTGGCCGACAACGACGGCATTTCCATCAAACTCAGCGCGCTGCACCCGCGTTACGAAGATGCACAACGCGAGCGCGTCATGGCCGAGCTGGTGCCGCGCGTGTGGACGCTGTGCGAACAGGCCGCGCAGGCCAACATCAACCTCACCATCGACGCCGAGGAGGTCGACCGGCTGGAACTGTCGCTGCAGGTGTTTGAAACGCTGGCCGCCCGCGTCGCGCAGCATCACGCGCAGTGGCAGGGCTTCGGCCTGGCGCTGCAGGCCTACCAGACGCGCGCGCTGGAACTCATCGCCCACATCGCCGCGCTGGGCCGCCGGCACGGCCTGCGCTTCATGTGTCGCCTGGTCAAGGGCGCGTACTGGGACGCCGAGATCAAGCGCGCGCAGGAGCTCGGCCTGCCGTACTACCCGGTCTTCACGCACAAGCACCACACCGACGTGAGCTACCTGGCCTGCGCACGCGCGCTGCTGGACGCGCGCGACGTGATCTATCCGCAGTTCGCGACGCACAACGCCGGCACGATCGCCGCGATCCTGCAAATGTCCGCGAGATCAGGCGGATCGTTCGAGCTCCAGCGCCTGCACGGCATGGGCGAAGGCATCTACCGTGAAGTGCTCAGGAACCCGCTGGTCAGCTGCCGCGTCTACGCGCCCGTGGGGCAGCACCGCGACCTGCTCGCCTACCTGGTGCGCCGCCTGCTGGAGAACGGTGCGAATTCGTCGTTCGTGCACCAGCTTGCCGATGAATCCATGGGTCTGGACGAACTGCTGGTGTCGCCGCTGCAGCTCACGCCGCAGCCGTCGCTACCCCTGCCGCCCGACCTGTATGGTCCGGCGCGCCCCAACAGCCGGGGCCTGGACCTGACCGTGGACGAGATGCGCACGCCGCTGCTGGCGGCCCTGGCTCAGGCCGCAGTGCCCACGGTCGCCGAGGCCACCGCCGCCGATGCGGCGAATGCCGCGGCACGCGCAGCGGCTGCGTTCCCCGGCTGGACACAGACCCCTGTCGCGCAACGCGCAGCCGCCCTGAGGCGGGCGGCTGACGCGCTGGAAACCGAACTCCCGCGCTTTTGCGCCCTGCTCGTGAAAGAGGCGCACAAAACCTGGGGCGACACCGTCGCCGAGGTGCGCGAGGCGGTGGACTTCCTGCGCTACTACGCCAACGAGGCGCAGCGCATCATGCAGCCCATCACCCTGCCCGGGCCGACAGGCGAAAGCAACGAGCTGCGCCTGACCGCGCGTGGCGCCTGGGTGGCCATCAGCCCCTGGAACTTCCCCCTCGCGATCTTCGTGGGCCAGGTCGCGGCGGCCCTTGCCAGCGGCAACACGGTACTCGCCAAACCGGCTGAACAGACGCCCGGCGTCGCGCTGGAGGCCGTGAAGCTGCTGCACGCCGCGGGCGTGCCCGCCGATGCGCTGCAACTGCTGCACGGCCCCGGCGACACGGTGGGGGCGGCGCTGGTGGCGCAGCCGCAGGTGGCGGGCGTGGTGTTCACCGGCTCGACCCAGGTCGCCAAAATCATCCAGCGCGCGCTGGCGGCCAAGGACGGCCCCATCGTGCCCCTGATCGCCGAGACCGGCGGCATCAACGCCATGGTCGTGGACAGCACGGCCCTGCCCGAGCAGGTGGCCGACGCCGTCGTGCAAAGCGCCTTTCGAAGCACCGGCCAGCGCTGCTCGGCATTGCGGCTGCTGTGTGTGCACGAAGGCATTGCAGACGGGGTGATCGACATGATCCGCGGCGCGGCGCAGGAACTGGTCACGGGCGACCCGGCGCTGCTGGCCACCGACGTCGGCCCCGTGATCGACGGCGAGGCGCGCGAAGGCATCCAGCGCCACCTGCAGCGGCTGGCCGGCAGCGCAACCTGCCTGCACGCGGGCCAAAGCCCGGACACCGGCCACTTCATCGCGCCCCACATGTTTGAAATCTCGCGCATCGCCGACCTGCGGGCCGAGATCTTCGGCCCCGTGCTGCACGTGGTGCGCTGGTCGGGCGACCCGCAGCGCGTGGTCGACGACATCAACGCGCTGGGCTATGGCCTGACGCTGGGCATCCAGACGCGCATCGACAGCCGCGCACAGGCACTGGCCGCGCGCGCCCACGTGGGCAACGTGTACGTCAACCGCAACATGATCGGCGCCGTGGTGGGCGTTCAGCCCTTTGGCGGCGAGGGCCTGAGCGGCACCGGCCCCAAGGCCGGTGGCCCGCACTACCTGATGCGCTTCTGCGCGGAACAGACGCTGACCATTAACACCACGGCCGCGGGCGGCAACGTGGCGCTGCTGGCCTGACGTCTAGACAGGAATGGCCAATGTGAAGACGGCGCGACGCTGCCCCACGACAGCCCCGCGCACACTACGGATATCCCGCGCAAGCCAGGGCTGTAGCTGCGCCCGCTGCGCATCGTCCAGCCAGCCCAGCTGGTCCAGCGCGGCGACGGTTGCCGCGTACAGCGCGGGCATGTTGCCGTCGCTGATCTTGATGGCCAGCCCCTCGCCGCGGCTGCGGCTGCCTACCACCTGCACGCCGTCGGCGCCCACCTTGGTCACCCAGTCGCCGCGGCCCGCGCGCATGAAGGCTTCGTCGTTGCGGCGCGTGCCGCTCACCAGCTCGGGATGCGCCGCCATGGCGTCGGCCAGGGGCGCGAAGCTGTCACCAAACTCGGCGTCCCGCGCCCCGCTGGCCAGCCGCGCGTAGCTGCGCGCCAGGGCCGCCAGCGGCATCGCGTAGTTGGGCGCGGAACAACCGTCGATGCCCATGCGCAGGTCCTCCTGGGCCAGCCCCGCCACACGCGCCACGTCGCGGCGGATTGCCTGCTGCAGCGCGTGGCCGGGGTCCAGGTACGCATCCAGCGACAGCCCGTGCTGCACACAGTACGCCAGAAAGCCCGCATGCTTGCCGCTGCAGTTGTGGTGCCGTTCGTCCACGGCAGCAGGCGCCGCGCCCACGCCCAGCTCCACGTACATGGGCACATGGCAGCCGCACTGCAGCCGCCTGTATTCCACACCCACCTTGTCCAGCATGCCCTGCACCTGCTCCACGTGCATGGGCTCGCCACTGTGGCTCGCGCACAGCATCGCGATCTGGCGGGAACTGAAGCCAAACTGCGCCGCCCCGCCCGACCGCATGAACGGCAGGGCCTGCAGCGCCTTGAGCGTGGAGCGCGTGAACACCCGGTGGTGGGGATCGCCCACGGCGGCCAGCATGCGACCATCCGCGCGGGCGACCGCGATCGCGCCGTAGTGCAGCGACTCGGATGTCTCGCCGCGCATGAGTTCGATGAGGGGAACGAAAGCCATGGCGTCATTGTGGCCCGTACCGCATGTACCGCTGCCTGCGCTGCCTTGTCGCCATGACGACGGCCTGCCAGCGCCCGCGCACGCCACAATCGTCCGATGCCAGACCTTCGCGCCCCCCTGACCGCCCAGATCGTGGAATGGCGCGTGCGCCCCGGCGACCCGGTGCGCGCCGGCGACCTGCTGGTGGTGCTGGAAGCCATGAAGATGGAGCACGAGCTGCGCGCCGACGCCGACGGCGTGGTGCGCGAACTGTTCTACACCGTGGGTGAGTCCGTGAGCGAAGGGGATGTGCTGGCCAGCTTCAGCGCCACCTCGGCCTTGCAGGCCGCCGCATCAACCGCCGCCCCGGCGCCGCAGACTGACGGCGGCGTGCGGGCCGACCTGCAGCGCGTGATCGAGCGGCACGCGCTGACGCTGGACGCGGCGCGGCCCGACGCCACATCAAAACGCCACGCCTTGGGCCTGCGCACGGCGCGTGAAAACATCGCGGACCTCTGCGACGAAGGCTCCTTCATCGAATACGGCGCGCTGGCCGTGGCGGCCCAGGCCAGCCGCCGCAGTGCCGACGACCTCATGCGCAACACGCCGGCCGACGGCATGGTGACCGGCATCGGCAGCATCAACGGCGCGCTGTTCGGCGCCGAAGCGTCCCGCGCGGCCGTCATGGCCTACGACGCCACCGTGCTCGCCGGCACGCAGGGGATGCGCAACCACCAGAAGACCGACCGCCTGCTGGGCATCGCGCTCGCGCAGCGCCTGCCGGTCGTGCTGTTCGCCGAAGGCGGCGGTGGGCGTCCCGGCGACACCGACATGCCCATCGTCGCGGGCCTGCACGTCACCACGTTTGCGAGCTTCGCGCGGCTGAACGGCCGCGTACCCGTGGTGGGCATTGCCGCAGGCCGGTGCTTTGCCGGCAACGCGGCGCTGCTGGGCTGCTGCGACGTGATCATCGCCACGCGGGCCAGCAACATCGGCATGGGCGGCCCCGCCATGGTCGAAGGCGGCGGGCTGGGCGTGTTCCGCCCCGAAGCGATCGGCCCTGCCAACGTGCAACATGGCAACGGCGTGATCGACGTGCTGGTGGATGACGAGGCGCAGGCGGTAGCCGCAGCAAGGCACTACCTCAGCTTCTTCCAGGGCCGCACCGCCGGCTGGGCCGCGCCCGATGCCGCGGCGCTGCGCCACGTGGTGCCCGAAAACCGCCTGCGCGTGTACGACACGCAGGCCGCCATGGCCGGCATCGTGGACGCGGATTCCCTGCTGATGCTGCGCACTGGCTTTGGCCGCGGTATCCACACGGCACTGGCGCGCATCGAGGGCCGCCCCGTCGGCCTGCTGGCCAACAACCCCGCGCACCTGGGGGGCGCGATCGACGCCGATGCCGCCGACAAGGCAGCGCGCTTCATGCAGCTGTGCAATGCGCATGGCATCCCGCTCGTGAGCCTGGTGGACACGCCGGGCTTCATGGTCGGACCTGACACCGAACAAACCGCGCAAGTGCGCCACGTGAGCCGCCTGTTCGTCGCGGCGGCCCACCTGCGCGTGCCGTTCTTCAGCATCGTGCTGCGCAAGGGCTACGGCCTGGGCGCCATGGCCATGTGCGCCGGGGGCTTTCATTCCCCCGCGTTCACCGTGGCCTGGCCCACGGGTGAGTTCGGCGCGATGGGACTGGAAGGCGCCGTACGCCTGGGCTGGCGCAAAGAGCTGGAGGCCGTGCCCGAAGGCCCGCAGCGCGAGGCGCTGTACCAGCAGCTCGTGGCGCGCCAGTACGACGCGGGTCAGGCCCTGAACATGGCGGCCACGCTGGAGATCGATGCCGTGATCGACCCGGCACAGACGCGCGACTGGCTGGCGCACGGACTGGCGTCAGCACGGATCACGGCCGCTGATGGCGCCCGCGCCATTGACACCTGGTGACTTCCACACACGGGCAGGGTTGATGGGTGCGTGCTAAGCTGACCGCCCGTTTTTGCATCCCATCCAGAGGAGACAGCCATGCCCGGATTGCTGCCCAACGTCGACCCCGACGGCCTGCTCGAGTTTTCGGTGGTCTACACCGACCGCGCCCTGAACCACATGTCCAGGAGCTTCCAGGGCGTCATGAAAGACATCTCGGGCATCCTCAAAGACGTGTACCACGCGAAGTCCGTGGCGCTGGTGCCTGGCAGCGGCACCTTCGGCATGGAAGCCGTCGCGCGCCAGTTCGCCGGCGGCAAGCACGTGATGGTCATCCGCAACGGCTGGTTCAGCTACCGCTGGACGCAGATCCTGGAGATGGGCGCCATCGCCACATCACACACCGTGCTCAAGGCCCGCAAGACCGGCCCCGGCGCGCAGGCCCCCTGGACGCCCGCGCCCGTTGCCGAGGTGCAGGCCGCCATCCGCGCCGAGAAACCCGCGGTCGTCTTTGCGCCGCACGTGGAGACCGCCGCCGGCATGATCCTGCCCGACGACTACCTGCGCGCCGTGGCCGATGCCGTGCACGAGGTGGGCGGCCTGTTCGTGCTGGACTGCATCGCGTCGGGCGCGATGTGGGTGGACATGCAGGCCACCGGCGTGGACGTGCTGGTGTCGGCCCCGCAAAAGGGCTGGAGCAGCTCGCCGTGCTGCGCCATGGTGATGCTGGGCGAGCGCGCCCGCACGGCCATCGACGGCACCACGAGTTCCAGCTTCGCCTGCGACCTGAAAAAGTGGCTGCAGATCATGGAAGCCTACGAAGGCGGCGGCCATGCGTACCACGCCACCATGCCGACCGATGCGCTCACGCGGCTGCGCGAAGTCATGGTCGAAACCCGCGCCTATGGCTTTGCCAAAGTACGCGACGAACAGATCGACCTGGGCCGCAAGGTCCGCGCGCTGTTCGAGGGCCGCGGCATCCCCAGCGTGGCGGCCGAAGGCTTCAAGGCGCCGGGCGTCGTGGTGAGCTACACCACGGACCCCGAGATCCAGTCGAGCAAGAAATTCCTGGCCGAAGGCCTGCAGACCGCGGCCGGCGTGCCGCTGCAATGCGACGAAGGCGCCGACTTCAAGACCTTCCGCGTGGGCCTGTTCGGCCTGGAAAAGTGGCACAACGTGGACCGCACGGTGGCCCACCTGGCCGCGGCGCTGGACCGTCTGGGCATTGGCGAACGCAAGGCCGAAGCCGTTACGGCCTGACGGCCGGCGCCCGGGCAACGCCGGGCGTCAGTGCAGCAACGCCACCGCCGCGGAAAACGTCAGGAAGGCCGCCGCCGTCGTCAGCAGGATGATGCGGGCGATACGGCCCGTGTCGGCGCCGAACCGCTCAGACAGCAGGGACACGTTGCTGGCGCTGGGCAGCGCCGCCACCAGCGTCATGACGACCAGCGCGAACGGGTCCAGCGGCAGGCCGAACGCGATGGCGCCACGGCCCACGGCATAAACCAGTACCGGGTGGATCACGAGCTTGGCCAGGGCCACCGGCAGGTAGTCGGCCGCCGGCATGGGGCCGTGAGATTCGCGCGCGGCCACGATCTGCGAGCGCGCCAGCACGGCGCCGATGGTGAACAGCGCCACCGGCGACGCCGCGTCGGCCAGCAGGCCGATGGTCTGCATCACGGGCTTGATCGGCTCCAGCTGGAGCCAGGACATGAGCGCACCGCCCAGAATGGCCCAGGGCATGGGATTGGCCGCCACGCCCTTGAGCGCGCTGCGCGCGGCCTTGCTCGCGCCGTGTTCGTCGGCGCCGTCCAGCCGCGACAGCGCGATGCACAGCGACGAGGTGATCACCAGGTCGATCAGGATGGTGAGAATGGCCGGCCCCGCGGCCTGCGCGCCCAGCAATGCCACCAGCAGCGGCACGCCCATGAAGCCTGTGTTGGGAAACGCCGCGACGAGCGCGCCGAAGGATGCGTCGTTGAACCGCACCCGGTCGTTCAGGCTGAACCACACGGTGCCCGCGACCATGAGCAGCGCGCAAGGCAGGTAAACAGCCATGGCCGCCGGGTCCAGCAACTGCGCCACGGGCGTGCTCATGCCAAAGCGGAACAGCATGCACGGCAACGCGAAATACAGCACAAAGGTGTTCAGGCCCGGAATTGCCTCCAGCGGCAGCATGCGGCGGCGCGCCGCGATATAGCCGCACAGCACGAGCGCGAAGAAGGGAAAGGTGACGAGCAGAATGGCCAACACGGGCGGTATTGTCCCAGCAAGCCGACGCGGCGGGTTTCAGCTGGCTGACTGCGGAATTTGCACGGGGCCCGGCCGGACCCGCCCGGTATGATTCGCCGCTCCTCCCCCCGCTGTACCCCCTTTCGATTCCATGTCCGCCGGCCTGAACCTCGCCCAGCAAGAAGCTGTGAACTACATGCACGGGCCCTGCCTGGTGCTGGCGGGCGCGGGGTCCGGCAAGACACGGGTGATCACCCACAAGGTTGCGCGGCTGATCAGCGCCGGGCTTGCGCCCCAGCAGATCGCGGCCATCACCTTCACCAACAAGGCCGCCGCCGAAATGCGCGAGCGGGCCAAGGGGCTGATCGGGCGAGACGCCAAGAAGGTCGTGATCTGCACCTTCCACGCGCTGGGCGTGCGCATGATGCGCGAGGACGGTTCGGTGCTGGGCCTGAAGCCGCAGTTCAGCATCCTGGACAGCGACGACGTCACCAGCATCCTGAAGGACGCAGGTGGCACGACCGACACCGCCACCGCCCGCCAGTGGCAGTGGGCCATCAGCCTGTGGAAGAACATGGGCCTGAACGCGGCCCAGGCCGAAGCGCAGGCCAAAGACGACAACGAGCGTGTCACGGCCCGCATCATGGCGCGCTACGAGGAGCGCCTCACGGCCTACCAGAGCGTGGACTTCGACGACCTGATCGGCCTGCCGCTCAAACTGCTGAAAGACCATGCCGAAGTGCGCGCCAAGTGGCAGGCGCAGCTGGGCCACGTGCTGGTGGACGAGTACCAGGACACCAACGCCACGCAGTACGAGGTGCTCAAGCTGCTGGTGGGCGAGCGCGGCCGATTCACGGCCGTGGGCGACGACGACCAATCCATCTACGGCTGGCGCGGCGCGACGCTGGACAACCTGAAGAAGCTGCCCATTGACTTCCCGCAGCTCAAGGTCATCAAGCTCGAGCAGAACTACCGCTCCACCAGCGCGATCCTGCGCGCGGCCAACAACGTGATCGGCCCCAACCCCAAGCTGTTTCCCAAGACGCTTTTCAGCGAGCTGGGCGAAGGCGAACCCGTGCGTGTCGTTGACGCGGACAACGAGGACCACGAGGCCGAACGTGCCGTGGCTCGAATCCAGTCGATCCGCAACAATGGCTCCGCGCAGGCCTGGAAAAGTTTTGCCGTGCTCTACCGGGCCAACCACCAGGCCAAGGTGTTCGAGCAGGCGCTTCGCAAGGCGCAGATTCCGTACAAGGTGTCGGGCGGGCAAAGCTTTTTTGACCGCGCCGAGATCAAGGACCTGTGCGCCTGGTTCCGCCTGTGGGTCAACAACGACGACGACCCGGCGTTTCTGCGCGCCGTCACCACGCCCAAGCGCGGCATCGGCCATACGACGCTGCAGAACCTGGGCACCTTCGCCAGTAAATACAAGCTCAGCCTGTTCGAGGCGCTGTTCTCGTCGTCGCTCACGTCGGCGCTGCCGGCCAAGGCCGTGGGCAGCCTGCATGAGTTCGGCCGCTACGTGAACGACCTGGAATACCGAGCCCGCCACACCACGGGCGCCGAGGATGCGCGCGCGTTCATGATGGACTGGCTGAAAGAGATCGACTACGAAAAGCACCTGTACGACGGCGAGGACAGCGAAAAGCTCGCCGCCGCGCGCTGGACCAACGTACTGGACTTCTGCGACTGGATGTCGCAGCGCTGCGGCGGCACCATCGACGACGCGGCCGGCGCGAGCATCGAGTCCGACAAGAAAAGCCTGCTCGAAGTGGCGCAGACGATCGCGCTGTTGTCCACCATCAGCGAACGCGAGCAGGACCAGGACGTGGTGACGCTGTCCACGCTGCACGCGGCCAAGGGTCTGGAGTGGCCGCACGTCATGCTGGTCGGCGTGAACGAGGGGCTGCTGCCCTTCAAGCTGGACGACGACGCGCCCGGCGGCAGCGGCAAGGCGGACGGGCCGATGAGCGAAAGCATCCTGCAGCGCCTGCAGGAGGAGCGGCGCCTCATGTACGTGGGCATCACGCGCGCGCAGCGCAGCCTGGCCGTGAGCTGGGTCAAGCGCCGCAAAAAGGGCCGCGAAACCGTGGCCGGCCAGCCCAGCCGCTTCATCGCCGAAATGGCGCTGGACAAGACAACGGTCAAGGAAGACCCGCGCGAAAAACTCAAGGCGCTGCGCGCCGAGTTCGCCCGCAAGGCACAGGACAGCGCCACGGCGGCCGCTGCCAGCGCGCCATGAGCCGCGCGGCGCGCCATGCCATGAAGCGCGCCGTGCTGGCGCTGGGCCTGGCCGTGGGCGCGCTCGGCGCCGCCGCCAACCCGGCCTGCCCGCAACCGGACGAGCTGGGCCCGGTTCATCTGTACGGCCTGTGGCGGGTGAGCTTTTCCGGCGGCGGCCTGCCCGACAGCACGGCCAGCGTGCTGTTTGAAAAGCACCCCGAGCGCACTGAAAGCGTGCGCGGCGCCATCAACCGCGACAGCGTGCAGTCCCTGCTGGCCGGCGATGTGGACGACGGCGTGCTCGGGCTGGACGAATCAGACGATGGCCTACAAATCAGCGCGAGCTGGTCTGGTAACGTCGTGCCCGCCTCATGCGGGAAGGAGTTCACCGGGATATGGCGCAGCGAAAAGAACGACACGGAACGCAGCTTCGTGCTGCGCAGGCTGCCGGGCTGGCAGTAACCACCTTGGCCGTCCTGGCCGGCCTGGCGCCGGCCCAGGCGCAGACGGTGCCCCCCACGCCGGGCGAAGGCGGCTGGCAGGCCTGCATGGCGACCGCCGCCAGCGACGCGCGGCTGGCCTGCTTTGACCAGTGGGCCAAGCAACAGCCCCAGCCGGCAGCGGCGGGTGCGGCCGCCGCCGCACGCGGTGCCGCAGCCCCCACCGCGGCATCGGCTGCCAACAACCCACCGGCCGCGGGCACGTCCGTGGACCCGCTGGTGCCGGCCACGCGCGTCATCTCCATCACTTCGGAAAAGGGCTGCCACGATCCGCAGTACTCCAACCTCTCGCGCTTCTGGGAGCTGGAAACCGGCAGCGACTGCGGCACCTTTGGCATCCGCGGCTACCGGCCCATCAGCGTGTCGCTCATCGCCGCCAGCAGTGTCAACACGCAGCCGACTTCGGGCAACCCCGACAACAACGCGCTGGCCGCCACGGCCTACCGCAAGACCGAAACACGCCTGCAGCTGTCGGTGCGGACCAAGCTGGCGCAGGGCCTGCTGACCGGCAGCCACCCGACGCTGAAGGATTCGCTGTGGTTCGGCTACACGCAGCAGTCGTACTGGCAGCTGTTCAGCGGCGGCATCTCGCGGCCATTCCGAAGCACCGACCACGAGCCCGAGGCGATCTACGTCTACCCCACGGACTTCACGCTGCCCCTGGGCTGGCGCGTGCGCTACAGCGGCGCGGGCATCGTGCACCAGTCCAACGGCCAGGCGCTGCCGCTGTCGCGCAGCTGGAACCGCGCCTACCTGATGATGGGCGCCGAGAAGGACAACGTCGCGCGCGTGCAGGCCCGCATCTGGAAGCGCCTGCCCGAAAGCGGCAGCGACGACAACCCCGGCATCAGCGACTTCATCGGCCGCGCCGAACTGTCGGGCTACTGGGACGTGGACAAGCGCAACACGGTGGGCGCGACGGTGCGCCATGCGCTGCGCTCCAACGACAACGGCTCGGTGCGGCTCGAATGGCTGCGCACGCTGGGCAAGGGCGCGGCCGACGGCCCCGTGAACGACCTGCGCCTGCACCTGCAGCTGTTCCACGGCTACGGCGACAGCCTGCTGGACTACAACCGCCGCCGCACCGTGCTCAGCATGGGGTTGAGCCTGGTGGACTGGTAGCGGTCAGCCCCAGGACCGGGTCAGCAGTTCGTCCAGCGCATCGGCGATGGCTTGCCCATGATCGGCGAACGAGCCGGCGTGCTCGCCCAATTGATCCAGCGCCACAGAATCCATGTCCAGCGGGTGCAGGACCAACTTGACGCCATCAAACACAAAAGCCGGATTCATCCTCGAACCCGTCACGGGCGTACTGCGCGGCAGCATGCTGCGCTTGACCAGCGGCACCACCACACGCCGCCGGTAGCCATCGAACTGCGCCATTACAGCGTGGAATGCTCGTCGGCAAACGAACCGATCGTTGCATGGACCGCATTCCAGTCGGCGACACAGGCATCTATCTTCCGCTGCCGGTCGAGCCGGGCATCTTGCCGGTGATCGACGAAGTCCGACAGCAGCGACTCGAGGGTCGCGGACAGGTTGTCGGTGCAAGCCTTGGCCTCAGCGACGAGCGCCTCGTTGAAACAGAACCTCACAATGACATGTCATAGCCGATCGTGATCGGCGCGTGGTCGCTGAACTTCTCGCCCTTGTAGATGGACTCGGTGCGTGCCAGCTCCGCCAGCGCAGGCGTGGCCAGGTGGTAGTCCAGCCGCCAGCCCACGTTGTTCAGGTAGGCCTGCCCGCGGTTGCTCCACCAGGTGTAGGCCGTGTCGGTGGTGTCGGGCTGCAGGCGGCGGTACACATCCACCAGGCCGGTGTCGCCCAGCAGGCTGGTCATCCACGCGCGTTCCTCGGGCAGGAAGCCGCTGTTCTTCTGGTTGCTGCGCCAGTTCTTCAGGTCGATGTTCTGGTGCGCGATGTTCACGTCGCCGCACAGGATGAAGTCGCGCTTTGTCTTGAGCGCGGCCAGGTGCGGCTGAAACTCGGCCAGGAAGCGGAACTTGGCCTGCTGGCGCTCCTCGCCCGACGAGCCGCTCGGAAAGTACGCGCTGATCAGCGACAGCTTGCGCTTGGGCGTGTCAAAGCGCAGTTCCACGTAGCGACCCTCAGCGTCGAACTCGCCCGAACCGTAGCCCACGATTACGTCGCTGGGCGCGTGCTTCGTGTACAGGCCCACGCCCGAGTAGCCCTTTTTCTGGGCAAAGTGGAAATGCCCCGTCAGGCCCGCCAGCGACTCGAAGCGGCCGGCGATGTCGGCGGCCTGGGCCTTGACCTCCTGCACGCAAATACAATCCGGGGCGGTCTTGGCCACCCAGGCCTCCACGCCCTTGGTGGCGGCGGAGCGGATGCCGTTGAGGTTGAGGCTGGTTAACTTGAACAAGGATGTTCCCATGGCGGTTGATTCGGGCGTGAAGGCCAATGCGGATGCACTGGCGCAGGATTTCGTGCAGTTCGCGGTCGACTCGGGCGTGCTGCGCTTTGGCGAGTTCAAGACCAAGGCGGGCCGCATGTCGCCCTACTTCTTCAATGCCGGCCTGTTCGACGACGGCGCCAAGCTCGGGCGGCTCGCGCAATTCTATGCACAGCGCATCATCGCGTCGGGCATCGAGTTCGACATGCTGTTCGGCCCCGCGTACAAGGGCATTCCGCTCGGCGCGGCCGTGGCCGTGGAGCTGGCACGCCAGGGCCGCAACGTCCCCTTTGCCTACAACCGCAAGGAAGCCAAGGACCACGGCGAGGGCGGCACGCTGGTGGGTGCGCCGCTGAAGGGCCGCGTGCTGATCGTGGACGACGTGATGTCGGCGGGCACGGCGGCGCGGGAATCGATCGCCATCATCCAGGCTGCAGGCGCGACGCCGCATGCGGTGGCCATTGCGCTGGACCGGCAGGAGAAGGCCACCGAAGGCGGCCGCGACGTGGATCACAGCGCCGTGCAGTACGTGCGCAACCAGCTGGGTCTGCAGGTGTGCGCCATTGCGCGGCTGGCCGACCTGCTGCAGTACCTGCAGGGGCAAGCCGGCAGCGGCCTGTCGCAACACCATGCCGCGGTGCTGGCGTACCGTCAGCGGTATGGCGTGGACGACTGACGCCGGGGGACAGCCGCGGAGCAGAGTACCCCGCACGCCTGTTCCAGAAGAAGCGCAGGCTAGCCGGAGAGCTTCTTGCGCAGCAGCTCGTTGACCTGCTGCGGGTTGCCCTTGCCCTTGGTCGCTTTCATCGCCTGGCCGACCAGCGCGTTGAACGCCTTGTCCTTGCCGGCGCGGAACTGCGCGACGTTGTCGGGGTTGGCAGCGATGATCTCGTCGATGATCGCTTCCAGTGCACCGGAGTCGTTCATCTGCTTGAGGCCCTTGGCCTCGATCACCGCATCAACATCGTTGCCTTCACCGGTCCACAACGCATCGAACACCTGGCGCGCGGCGCTATTGGACACCGTGTTGTCGGCAATGCGTCCGATCAACGTGGCCAGTTGTGCCGGGCTGACCGGCGCGGCATCAATGCCAATGTCCTGCGCATTCAGCCGGCGCGACACCTCGCCCATGACCCAGTTGCTCGCGAGCTTGGGCTGGCCGCAGGCCTTCGCTGCCGCCTCGAAATAGGCCGCCATCGCCTTGCTTTGCGTGAGCGTGGTGGCGTCGTATTCGGGCAATCCATAGTCCGCCACGAAGCGCGCCGCCATCACGCGCGGTAGCTCAGCCATCTGGCCGCGCACGCGCTCCACCCACTCGGGCGCCACCACCAGCGGCGGCAGGTCCGGGTCGGGGAAGTATCGGTAGTCGGCCGCGTCTTCCTTGGTGCGCATGGCCCGCGTCTCGCCCGTGTCGGGGTCGAACAGCACGGTGGCCTGCTGGATCGCGTGGCCGTCCTCAATCTGTTCGATCTGCCAGCGGATCTCGTAGTCGATCGCCTGCTGCATGAACTTGAAGCTGTTCAGGTTCTTGATCTCGCGGCGCGTGCCCAGCGGCTGGCCCGGCTTGCGCACCGACACGTTGGCGTCGCAGCGGAACGAACCCTCCTGCATGTTGCCGTCGCAGATGCCGATCCAGGTCACGATCTTGTGCAGCTCTTTCGCATAGGCCACGGCCTCTTCGCTGCCGCGCATGTCGGGCTCGGTCACGATCTCCAGCAGCGGCGTGCCGGCACGGTTCAGGTCGATGCCCGACTGGCCGATGAAGTCCTCGTGCAGTGACTTGCCGGCGTCCTCTTCGAGATGCGCGCGCACCAGGCGCACGGACTTTTTCTCTTCACCCAGGTAGAACTCGACGCTGCCGCCTTGCACCACGGGTATTTCGAACTGGCTGATCTGGTAGCCCTTGGGCAGGTCGGGATAGAAATAGTTCTTGCGCGCAAAGATGCTTTTGGGCGCAATCGTGGCGTTGACCGCCAGGCCGAATTCGATGGCGCGCTCGACCGCGCCCTTGTTCATGACCGGCAGCGTGCCGGGCAGCGCCAGGTCCACCGCGCAGGCCTGCGTGTTGGGCTCGGCGCCGAACGCCGTGGCGGCGCGGCTGAAGATCTTGCTTTGCGTGGACAGCTGGGCGTGCGTCTCGAAGCCAATGACGACTTCGTAGCCCTGGATCAGTTTGGCGGTCATCTCAAAAGCCCTCCGGTGCGCGGAGGTGGAAATCGGTCGCTTGCTGGAACCGGTGCGCAGCATTCAGCAGCTTCGCTTCACCAAAATAGTTGCCGATCAGTTGCAGCCCCACGGGCATGCCACCCTCACCAAATCCGGCCGGAACACTCATGCCCGGCAGCCCCGCCAGCGAGCCCGGCAGCGTGAAGATGTCGGCCAGGTAGTCGGCCAGCGGGTCGTTGCCGTGCTCGCCGAGCTTCCACGCGACCGTGGGTGCGACGGGACCGGCGATCACGTCGCACTGCTTGAACGCCTGCTGGAAGTCGTCGGCGATCATGCGGCGGACTTTTTGCGCCTGCAGGTAGTACGCGTCGTAGTAGCCGTGGCTCAGCACGTACGCGCCGATCATGATGCGGCGCTTGACCTCGTCGCCGAAGGCTTGCGCGCGCGTCTTTTTGTACATATCCAGCAGGTCGGTGTATTTGTCCGCGCGGTGGCCGAACTTCACGCCGTCAAAGCGGCTCAGGTTGGACGACGCCTCTGCTGGCGCAATGATGTAGTACACGGGGATGGACAGCTGCGTGCGCGGCAGCGAGATCGGCACGAGCTTCGCGCCGAGCTTTTCGTATTCCTTCAGCGCGCCATCGACCGCCGCGCGCACGTCGGCCGACAGGCCTTCGCCGAAGAACTCTTGCGGCACGCCGATGCGCAGGCCCTCGATGCTGTCGTTCAGCGACCGCGTGAAGTCTTCCGCCGGCACGTCCAGCGACGTGGCGTCGCGGTCCGGGTCGGGGCCGCACATGGCCGACAGCAGCAGCGCGCAATCCTGCGCCGTGCGCGCCATGGGGCCCGCCTGGTCCAGGCTGGAGGCGAAGGCGATCATGCCGTAGCGCGATGCGCGACCATAGGTGGGCTTGATGCCGGTGATGCCGCAAAACGCCGCAGGCTGGCGGATGGAGCCGCCCGTGTCGGTGCCGGTCACGGCGGGCGCCAGGCGCGCCGCTACGGCCACTGCGCTGCCACCCGACGAGCCACCAGGAATGCGCGTGGCGTCCCAAGGGTTCATCGCGGGTTTGAACGCGGAGTTTTCATTGGACGAGCCCATGGCGAATTCATCGCAGTTGAGCTTGCCCAGCGTCACGGCGCCTGCCTGCGCAAGCTTGCCGACCACCGTGGCGTCGAACGGCGAACGGTAGCCCGCCAGCATCTTGGAACCCGCGGTGCTCACGAAGTCCTTCGTGACGAAGATGTCCTTGTGCGCGATGGGCACGCCCAGCAACGGCGCGGTATCGCCAGCAGAGATGCGGGTATCGGCGGCCCGGGCCTGCGCGAGCGTCACGTCTTCACGCACGTCCAGGTAGGCGCCCAGGGACTCGTGCTGCCTGCCGCGTGCCAGGAAATGCTGCGCGGCTTCGACGGCGGAGACTTCTTTTTTTTGCAGCTTCGCGGCCAGCGCAGCCACGGTCAGTTCATGCAGCGCGCCGCTCATTCGATCACCTTCGGCACGAGGAACAGGCCGCGCTCGACCGCCGGGGCGCTGCGCTGGTTCGCTTCGCGCTGGTTGGGTTCGCTCACGACATCGTCACGCAGGCGCAGCGCCACGTCCTGGATCGCGGCCACGGGGTGCGACAGCGGCTCGACGCCCGTGGTATCCACAGCGCGCATCTGCTCCACCACGTTGAAGAAGCCATTGATCTGGGTCAGCATGCGCTCGCTTTCATTTGCGCTCAATTCCAGCCGTGCCAGATTGGCGATCCGGCTGATGTCTTGGGGGGTCAGTGCCATGGGGAAAAACGGTCGCGAAACCAGTTGTAAAGGGAAAATTTTGGCCCGGCGCGGACCAGTTATACACAGGGGATGGGGTATTATCCCGCCTTTGGTGCAACGCCCGCGAAACCGCTGGTATTTGCAGGAAAAAGCGGCTTTCACACACGACAAACAAGGCGTCGGCCGGCTGCGGTGCCGGCCCGCGCGAGAGGACTTCTAATGTTCGGAGCATTCCGTCGGTACTTCTCCACCGACCTGGCCATCGACCTCGGCACCGCCAACACCCTGATTTTTGTTCGCGACAAGGGCATCGTGCTCGATGAACCCTCGGTCGTTGCCATCCGCCACGAAGGCGGCCCCCAGGGCAAGAAGACCATCCAGGCGGTGGGCCACGAGGCCAAGGCCATGCTGGGCAAGGTGCCCGGCAACATCGAGGCGATCCGCCCCATGAAGGACGGCGTGATCGCCGACTTCACCGTCACCGAGCAGATGCTCAAGCAGTTCATCAAGATGGTCCATCCCCGGTCCGTCCTGAAGCCCAGCCCCCGCATCATCATCTGCGTGCCCTGCGGCTCCACCCAGGTCGAGCGCCGCGCCATCCGCGAAAGCGCGCTGGGCGCCGGCGCGTCCGAGGTCTACCTGATCGAGGAACCCATGGCCGCCGCCATCGGCGCCGGTCTGCCGGTGTCCGAGGCGTCGGGCTCCATGGTGGTGGACATCGGCGGCGGCACCACCGAGGTCGGCGTGATCTCGCTGGGCGGCATGGTCTACAAGGGCAGCGTGCGCGTGGGCGGCGACAAGTTCGACGAAGCCATCATCAGCTACATCCGCCGCAACTACGGCATGCTGATCGGCGAGCCCACGGCTGAAGCCATCAAGAAGAACATCGGCTCGGCCTTTCCCGGCAGCGAAGTCAAGGAAATGGAAGTCAAGGGCCGCAACCTGTCCGAAGGCGTGCCGCGCTCGTTCACGATTTCCAGCAACGAAATCCTCGAGGCGCTGACCGACCCGCTGAACAACATCGTGTCGGCCGTGAAGAACGCGCTCGAACAAACCCCGCCCGAGCTGGGCGCCGACATCGCCGAGCGCGGCATGATGCTGACCGGCGGCGGCGCACTGCTGCGCGACCTGGACCGGCTGCTGGCCGAAGAGACCGGCCTGCCCGTGCTGGTGGCGGAAGACCCGCTGACCTGCGTGGTGCGCGGCTGCGGCATCGCCCTGGAACGCATGGAGCGTCTGGGCTCCATCTTCACCAGCGAATAAGCGCGGGGGATTTCAGCGATGCCACTCGGTACGCTGGACAGGACCCCGCCCCCCTTCTTCAAGCAGGGGCCGTCGGCCCTGTCCAAGCTCATGGTGTTCAGCGCCCTGGCGCTGTTCCTCATGGTGGCCGACACGCGCTTTCGCGTCACGCAGCCGCTGCGCGCGGCCATGGCCACGGTGCTGTACCCGGTGCAATGGCTTGCCATGCGGCCGGTGCTGCTGGTGCGAAACGGCGGAGACTACTTCCACGACCTGCAGGCCGCGCAGGCCGCAGAAGCTGCCGCGCGCAGGCGGCTGGCCGTGCAAGCCCAGCGCACGAGCCAGGTGGAACAGCTCGAGCTCGAGAACATCCGCCTGCGCAAGCTGCTCGCGCTGCGCGACAAGATCACCACGCCAAGCCAGGCCGCCGAGGTGCTGTACGACGCGGCTGACCCCTACACGCGCAAGATCATCATCGACAAGGGGCTGGCGCAGGGCGTGGAAGCCGGCTCGCCCGTGATCGACGAATCCGGCGTGCTGGGCCAGGTCACGCGCGTGCACCCTCTCATCAGCGAGGTGACGCTGGTGATCGACAGCGAGCAGTCCATCCCCGTGCTGAACGCGCGCACCGGCGCACGCAGCGTGGCGTTCGGCGACCCGTCGCACGCGGGCGCGCTGGAGCTGCGCTTCATGGCCGGCAACGCCGACGTGCAGGCCGGCGACCTGCTGACCACCAGCGGCGTGGACGGCATCTACCCCGCCGGCCTGCCGGTGGCGCGCGTGGACCGGGTGGAACGACGGGCGGATTCAGCATTTGCGCGCATCTACTGCATTCCGCAGGCCTTGGTCACGGGCGCCCGGCACGTGATGGTGCTCAAGCCCGTGTCGGCGCAGATTCCCCAGCGGCCCGCGCCCGATCCGGCGGCGCCCCCGCCCACCCGCAAAGGGGGCCACAAATGATCATGCGTCCCGGCCAGCAGCTGCTGCTGCCCGCCAACCCGCTGTTCATCTGGGGCAGCCTGCTGGTCGCCATGCTGCTGAACATGCTGCCGCTGGGACGCACGCCCTGGCTGCCGGACTTCCTGATCCTGGTGCTGGTGTTCTGGAGCGTGCACCAGCCGCTGCGCGTGGGCATCGGCGCCGCGTTTTTCTTCGGGCTGTGCATGGACGTGAACCAGGCGGCGCTGCTCGGGCAGCACGCGCTGGCCTACACGGCGCTCAGTTTCTTTGCCATCACCATCCACCGCCGCCTGCTGTGGTTCAGCGTGCCGTCGCAGGCCGTGCAGGTGCTGCCGCTGTTCGTCGCCGCGCATGCCATTGAGCTGGCCATCCGCCTCATCAGCGGGGGCGCGTTCCCGGGCTGGTCCGTGGTGCTGGCGCCACTGCTCGAATCGCTGCTGTGGCCGGTGGTCAGCATTGCTCTACTCGCGCCCCAGCGCCGCGCGCCGGACCCGGACGAAAACCGTCCGCTGTAGTGGCATGAGGTTCACATGACCGAACTGCGCAACGTTGAGGCCGACCTGTCGCGCTTTCGGGCGCGCATCCTGGTGGCCAGCATCGTGGTGGTGCTGGCCTTCGTGCTGCTGGCGTCGCGCCTGGTGTACCTGCAGGTGGTGCGGCACGACGACCTGGACGAGCAGGCCGAGGCCAACCGCACGGCCATCGTGCCCATCGTGCCCAACCGCGGGCTCATCCTGGACCGCAACGGCGTGGTGCTGGCAACCAACTATTCGGCCTATACGCTGGAGATCACGCCTTCGCGCCTGTCCACCAGCATCGAGCAGACGGTGGACGACCTGGCGCAGGTCATCGAGATCCAGCAGCGCGACCGCCGGCGGTTCCGCAAGCTGCTGGACGAGTCGCGCAGCTTTGAATCCCTGCCCATCCGCACGCGCCTGACCGACGAGGAAGTGGCGCGCTTTGCGGCGCAGCGCTTTCGTTTCCCGGGCGTGGAGATCAAGGCGCGGCTGTTCCGCAACTACCCCTGGGGCGACCTGGCCAGCCACGTGATCGGCTACATCGGCCGCATCAACCAGTCCGAAAAGAAAGCCATGGAGGACTGGTCCGACGAGGAGCAGGGCAACTACCGCGGCACCGAATACATCGGCAAGCTGGGCATCGAGCAGAGCTTCGAAAAGCAGTTGCACGGCATCACCGGCGTCGAGCAGGTCGAGACGTCGGCCGGCGGCCGCGCCGTGCGCAAGCTGGCCAGCATTCCGGCCACGCCGGGCAACACCGTGATCCTGTCCATCGACATCAAGCTGCAGAAGCTGGTGGAGGACATGTTCGGCGATCGGCGCGGCGCGCTGGTGGCGCTGGACCCCAAGACGGGCGAGGTGCTGGCCTTCGTGAGCAAGCCCACGTTCGACCCCAACCTGTTCGTGGAAGGCATCGACAGCGAGAACTGGCAGATGCTCAACGAGTCGATCGACAAGCCGCTCTTGAACCGGGCGCTGCGCGGCACCTACCCGCCGGGCTCCACCTACAAGCCGTTCATGGCGTTGGCGGCGCTGCAGACGGGCAAGCGGTCGGCCTCCACCATCATCAACGACGCCGGCTCGTGGAATTTCGGCGGCCACGTGTTCCGCAGCCATGGCGATCACGGGCTGGGTCCGGTGGACATGCACCAGAGCATCGTGAAGTCCAGCAACGTGTATTACTACTCGCTGGCCAACGACCTGGGCGTGGACACCATGCACGACTTCATGAAGCCGCTGGGCTTTGGCCAGATCACGGGCATCGACGTCATGGGCGAGGTGCGCGGCGTGTTGCCCAGCCAGGAGTGGAAGCGCAACTACTACAAGCGGCCCGAGCAGAAGAAGTGGTATGCGGGCGAAACCATTTCACTGGGCATCGGCCAGGGCTACAACGCGTTCACCATGCTGCAGCTCGCGCAGGCCACCTCCATCCTGGCCAACGACGGCATCAAGCACAAGCCGCGGCTGGTCATTGCCACGCAGGACGCCGTGTCGCGCGCGCGCATTCCCGTGCCGCCCGAGCCGCCGGTGGACCTGGGGTTCAAGCCCGAGAACGTGGCCGTGGTGCGCAAGGCGCTGGTGGGCGTGACCCAGGAAGGCACGTCGGCCCGCGTGTTTGCCGGGGCCGGCTACCTGTCCGGCGGCAAGACCGGCACGGCCCAGGCCGTGACGATCGGCCAGAAGGAAAAGTACAACGCCTCCAAGCTCGAGGAGCACCAGCGCGACCATTCGCTGTACATGGCGTTCGCGCCGGCCGAGGACCCGAAGATCGCGCTGGCGGTGATCGTGGAGAACGCCGGCTTTGGCGCCGCGCATGCCGCGCCCATCGCCAGACGCGTGTTCGACTACTGGCTCATGAGCCAGTATCCGGGCGACGAGGACATGGCGGCGGTGCGCAAGGGCCTGGCCGCCAGCCCGATCGGCAAGCCGCGCAATGCGGCCGACGTGGGCTGGCCGCCTTCGCCCGCCGCGGCGGCGTCCGCGCCCGCCGTCGCACCCTGAACCTGCCGTACGCTTGGCGCCGGGCGTTCAGCGCAGCGCCTGCGCCAACCAGCCGCCCACCACGTTGGGCATGGCGCGCACGTGGCCCGGCGGCGCGCCCTGCGGAAAGCCCACGTGCCCGCCGTGTTCGGGCTGCCACAGGCGCACGTGCGCGCCCACCTCGTGCGGCCCGGGCAGACTGTCCGCCGGCACGAACGGGTCGTTGCGGGCATTGACCACCAGCGCCGGCACCCGGATGCTGGCCAGGTGCGGCTTGGCCGATGCGCGGGCCCAGTAGTCGTCGGTGTCGCGAAAGCCGTGCAGCGGCGCGGTGAAGATGTTGTCGAACTCGTACAGGTCCCGCGCCCGCAGCAGCCGCTCGCGGTCGAACAGGCCGGGGTGCTGCTGCAGCTTCTGCAGGGCCTTGGGCACCATGGTGCGCAGGAACATGCGCGTGTAGACCTGCCGGTTGAACCCGCGCCCGATCGCGCGCCCGCCCGCCGCCAGGTCGATGGGCGAACAGACCGAGGCGACCGCCTTGACCGAGCCCGATGCGCTGTCGCCCGCCTCACCGGCCCAGCGCATGAGCGCATTGCCGCCCAGCGACACGCCAACGGCCAGGACCGGGGCAGCATGCGCCTGCGCAAGCCGCGCGAGGATCCAGTCGATCTCCTCATGGTCTCCTGAATGGTAGGCACGCGGACCCAGATTGATCTCGCCACTGCAGCCGCGGAAATGCGGCACGGCGAATGCCCAGCCGCTTTCCCGGGCAAAGCCCGCGAACGCCTCGGCATAGTGGCTGCGCGACGAACCTTCAAGCCCGTGGAACAGCACCAGCAGCGGGGCCGCCCCCGCCTGCGACGCAGCGGGCGGATGGACCAGGAAGTCCACGTCAATGAAGTCGCCGTCGGGCGCGTCCCAGCGCTCGCGCCGGTACTGCGGGGCGGGGCCGCTTGCGCGGCGCGAATACAGCGCGGGCCAGATCGTCTGCAGGTTGCCGCCGGGCAGCCACCAGGGCGCGACGTAGTTCACGGATGCCTCCGGCCCTGCAGGCTCAATGAAGCACCTGCGGCGCGTCGCTGACTTCCTGCATCTCGCTGGGCGTCCCCGGGCTCGCGTGGTGCACCACCAGGCGCCAGCCCTGGGCCGTCTTGTGATACACGTTGGTGGCGATCACCCAGGCGCGGCCGGGCCCCTCGGCCGTGAGAACGTCAATACGCTCCAGCACGTTGTGCACGGAAGCGGCCATGGACTCGACTTTGCGCACGCGCTCGGGCATCGCCCGGATGGGGCCGTTGGAGAACATGGCGTCAAAGGTGGCGCGGATGGCGACGCCGCCCACGACGCGCGGACCGCCGGGGTGCACACAGACGATGTCGTCCTCATCCGCCCAGCAGGCCATGAGCTTGTCGATGTCGCCGGACTGCAGCGCCTCGTAGAACGCGGCCTCCACGTCGTCGGCGGTGCCGCCGAGGGCGGCCTGGATACGGGTTTGGGGCATGGACGGATGGGGCGTTGCAATGCGGCGGTTACGTTTGAAGGATTTTGCCTGCTCAGGGCCGCAGCCACCGCACGACGGCGTCGCGCACGTCGCCCTGCGCAGCCAGCCAGACCACCTCGGGTGCGGCCACGTGCACGCCGGGGGGCGCCGTCTGCAAGGCGGCGTCCAGGAATTGCGCAACCTTGACGGCCCGCACCGGCTGCTCGCTGCTGGGCACCATGTAGCGGAAGACCGACAACATCCAGCGGGCGATGCGCTCCGCAAGCCCCAGGCCGGGCTGCGCGCCGGGCCTTTGCGCCGAACGCACGAAGATCACGCGCTCGAACCCCAGCGCCGCGACGGCCTGCTCGTCCAGGCCCGCCAGGCCGCGCTTGAGCGCTTCGGGCAGCCGGCCCTGCGCATGCGGTAGCACCACGGCCAGGGTCGACGCGCCGCAGCGGCGCATCCACGCGGCCACCGCCACCAGGTCGTCCGGTTGCGGCGTCCACAGGGCGCGTTCACGGTCGTGGAACAGGCGCGGCGGATCGAACATGATCACGCCGGCGTCGGCCGCGGCCAGCGGCCACTGCGCCGGCGGACTGCCGCCGGTCTGCAGCGTCACGACGCCTTTCAGACCATCGGTGAAGGGTTCGCGCGCCAGCACCAGCAGCCGTGCGAAGCGCTGCGTGCCGGCCAGGCGGCGCAGCACCTCATTACCCAGCGTGCCGGTGGCGCCGGCCACCAGCATGACGGGGGCCGCCGCGGCGGCACGCAGCGGGCGCACGGCCGCCTGCAGGGCTTGAATCGGATCGACGGACATCCATCTATGCTACCGTCACCCATCACCCGCCGAGGAACGAACCATGTTGAAACGCTGGCTGCTCACACTGATCTCCGCCCTCGCCTTGCTGGGCCTCACAGGCTGCGGCTACAACGACTTCCAGCGGCTGGACGAACAGACCAAGGCCGCCTGGAGCGAAGTGCTCAACCAGTACCAGCGCCGCGCCGACCTGATCCCCAACATCGTCAACACCGTCAAGGGCGAAGCCAATTTCGAGCAGGAGACGCTGACCAAGGTGGTCGAGGCCCGGGCCAAGGCCACGTCCATGCAGGTCACGCCCGAAACGCTGAACAACCCCGAAGCGTTCAACCGGTTCCAGCAAGCGCAGGGTGAGCTGTCCAGCGCGCTCAGCCGGCTGATGGTCACGGTGGAGCGCTACCCCGACCTCAAGGCCAACCAGGGCTTCCGCGATCTGCGTGTGCAGTTGGAAGGCACCGAGAACCGCATCACCGTCGCGCGCAACCGCTACATCCAGGCGGTGCAGGAGTACAACGTGCTGGCGCGCAGCTTCCCGAGCAACCTGACGGCCATGGTGTTCAGCTACCAGCCCAAGCCCAGCTTCACCGTGCAGAACGAGGCGCAGATCTCCACGCCGCCGCAGGTGGACTTCAACAAGAAGTAAGCGGCCATGTTGCCCTGGGGCGCCCTGCGCACGGCCGCGGCAGCCGGTTGGCTGGCACTGTGCGCCGGGCTATGGCCCGGGGCGGCCGCCGCGCAAGGCCTGCAGCCTGTTCCCGGGCTGACCGGGCATGTGGTGGACGCCACCGGCACGTTGCCGGCCGACCGCCGGCAGGTGCTGCAGGACAAGCTCGACGCCTTTGAGAAAGCCGCGGGCTCCCAGGTGGTCGTGCTGATGGTCGCCACCACCCAGCCCGAGGACATCGCCGCCTATGCCAATCGCGTCGGCAATGCCTGGAAGATCGGCCGCAGGGACGTAGGGGACGGCGTGCTGCTGGTCGTGGCCCGGGACGACCGCAGGGTGCGCATCGAGGTGGCGAAAGCGCTGGAGGGCGCCATTCCCGACCTGGCGGCCAGACAGATCATTGATGAAGCGATCACCCCCGCCTTCCGCCAGGGTGACTATGCCGGCGGCCTGGAGGCGGGCGCCGACCGGATCATGGCGCGCATCCGTGGCGAGGCGCTGCCGGCGCCCGCCACCAAGCCGCAGGGCACCGGCCAGAGCGGCTTCGACCTGGAAGACCTGGCGATCTTTCTTTTCTTTGCCGTGCCGGTGGGCGCTGCCGTGCTGCGCAGCATCTTCGGGCGCAAGCTGGGCGCCCTGTTCATGGGCGGCGCAGTGGGCGCCGTCGCCCTGTTCATCACGTCCAGCCTGCTGGTGGCGGGACTGGCGGGTGTGGTGGCCATGCTGGTGGCCCTGTTTTCCAGCTTCAGCGGCGTGGGTTCCGCGGCACGGCGCGGCGGAGGTTGGGGCGGCGGCGGATGGAGCAGCGGTGGATCGGGCGGCTGGAGCGGTGGCTCCGGCGGATTCAGTTCCGGCGGCGGCGGCGATTTTGGCGGCGGCGGTGCTTCGGGGGACTGGTAATGCTTGAACGGCTCAAACGAATGGCGCGGCACGGGTGGACCGATGAAGCAGACGTGCGCCGCGCACTGCCACCGGCGTTGCTGGATCGGTTGACCCGGCGCGTGAGCGCCAGCGAGCGGCGCCACAGCGGCGAGATCCGCATTCACGTGGAGGCGCGGTTGCCCTGGAGCTACCTGTGGCGCGACGCAACGGCGCGCGAACGGGCCGTCACCCTGTTCGGAAAACTGCGCGTCTGGGACACCGAGCACAACAACGGCGTGCTGATCTACCTGCTGCTGGCCGAGCACGCGATCGAGATCGTGGCGGATCGCGGCCTGAGCCAGCGTGTACCGGCGACGCAATGGCAGGCCATGGTCCAGCGCATGGGCGGTGCTTTCCGCGAAGGTCGGTTTGAGAAAGGGCTTACGCAGGCACTCGAAGAGGTCTCGGCCGAGCTTGTGACGCATTTCCCGCTTGCACCCGCGGACACCAACCCCAACGAATTGCCTGACGCGCCCACGCTCGGTTGATGCGGAGGGCCGGCCCCAAGTAAAAAGCCCCGCTGTTGCGAGCGGGGCTTTTGGTTTTGGCGGCAAGCCGAAGCGGCTTACTTCTTCTGGCGGTACTTGCGCAGCGCGGCGATCTGGGCGGCCATCACGGCCAGCTCGGACTGCGCCTTGGCGATGTCGAGTTCGCCCTTGGCGTTCTTGAGCGCTTCTTCGGCTGCGGCCTTGGCGGCGTTGGCTTTCTCGTCGTCCAGGTCCTTGCCGCGCACGGCGGTGTCGGACAGCACCGTGACGCAGTTGGGCTGCACTTCCAGAATGCCGCCGGCAACGAAGACGAACTCCTCGCTGCCGTCGGCCATTTCGATGCGCACCGAACCGGGCCGGATCCGCGTGATCAGCGGCGTGTGGCGCGGGTAGATGCCGAGCTCGCCCGCTTCGCCGGGCAGGGCCACGAACTTGGCCTCACCCGAGAAGATGGACTCTTCGGCACTGACCACATCAACGTGGATGGTGTTCATGTCGGTTCCGTTCGTTGCCGATTAGGCGACCTTCTTGGCTTTCTCGAAGGCTTCGTCGATGGTGCCGACCATGTAGAAGGCCTGCTCGGGCAGGTGGTCGCACTCACCGGCGGTGATCATCTTGAAGCCGCGGATGGTTTCGGCCAGCGGCACGTACTTGCCGGGCGAGCCCGTGAACACTTCGGCCACGTGGAACGGCTGGCTCAGGAAACGCTGGATCTTGCGGGCGCGGGCCACGGCCAGCTTGTCTTCCGGCGCGAGTTCGTCCATGCCCAGAATCGCGATGATGTCGCGCAGTTCCTTGTAGCGCTGCAGCGTGCCCTGCACGGCACGGGCCGTGTTGTAGTGCTCTTCGCCCACGACCAGCGGGTCCAGCTGGCGGCTGGTGGAGTCCAGCGGGTCCACGGCGGGATAGATGCCCAGGGCGGCGATGTCACGCGACAGCACCACGGTGGAGTCCAGGTGGGCGAAGGTCGTGGCGGGCGACGGGTCGGTCAAGTCGTCGGCGGGCACGTACACGGCCTGGATCGACGTGATGGAGCCGACCTTGGTCGACGTGATGCGCTCCTGCAGGCGGCCCATTTCCTCGGCCAGCGTCGGCTGGTAGCCCACGGCGGAAGGCATGCGGCCCAGCAGCGCGGACACTTCGGTGCCGGCCAGCGTGTAGCGGTAGATGTTGTCCACGAAGAACAGCACGTCACGGCCTTCGTCGCGGAACGACTCGGCGATGGTCAGCCCGGTCAGCGCCACGCGCAGACGGTTGCCCGGGGGCTCGTTCATCTGGCCGTACACCATGGCCACTTTGGATTCGGCCAGGTTGTCCAGCTTCACGACGCCGGAGTCGGCCATCTCGTGGTAGAAGTCGTTGCCTTCACGGGTGCGCTCACCCACGCCGGCAAACACGGACAGACCCGAGTGCGCCTTGGCGATGTTGTTGATGAGCTCCATCATGTTCACGGTCTTGCCCACGCCGGCGCCGCCGAACAGGCCCACCTTGCCGCCCTTGGCGAACGGGCAGACCAGGTCGATCACCTTGATGCCGGTTTCCAGCAGTTCCTGCGACGGCGACAGCTCGTCGTACGCCGGGGCCTTGCGGTGGATGGACGCCGTCAGCGCCTGGTCCACGGGGCCGCGCTCGTCGATCGGGTTGCCCAGCACGTCCATGATGCGGCCCAGCGTGGCCTTGCCGACGGGCACCGTGATCGGGGCGTTGGTGTTGTAGACCATGTTGCCGCGGCGCAGGCCGTCGGACGAACCCAGCGCGATGGTGCGCACGATGCCGTCACCCAGCTGCTGCTGCACTTCCAGCGTCAGGGCCGAGCCGTCCATCTTGAGGGCGTCGTACACCTTGGGCATCTGGTCGCGGGGGAACTCAACGTCCACCACAGCGCCGATACATTGAACAATCTTGCCTTGCACTTGAGCCATGACTTTTGCTCCAAAAATTTGAATCTGTTGCCAGCCGTTGCGTGGGGGTCAGGCCCCGATCGCCGCAGCCCCGGAAACGATCTCGGACAGTTCCTTTGTGATCGCTGCCTGGCGGGTTTTGTTGTAGACCAGCTTGAGTTCGCCGATCACGCTGCCGGCGTTGTCGGTCGCGGCCTTCATGGCCACCATGCGGGCCGACTGCTCGGACGCCATGTTCTCGGCCACGGCCTGGTAGACCAGCGCTTCCACGTAGCGCACCAGCAGGTCGTCGATGACGGTCTGCGCGTCGGGCTCGTAGATGTAGTCCCAGCCATGCTCGCCGCCCTGGGCCTTGGCCTCGGCCTGGAGCTTGGCGGCCGACAGCGGCAGCAGTTGCTCCACCACCGGCTCCTGCTTCATCGTGTTGATGAAGCGGGTATAGGACAGGTAGACGGCGCTCAGCTTGCCTTCGGCATAGGCGTCCAGAAGCACCTTGACAGGGCCGATCAGACGCTCCAAGTGAGGCGTGTCGCCCAGTTGCGTGACATGCGAGACCACCTGCGCGCCGATGCGGTTCAGGAAACCCAGGCCCTTGTTGCCGATGGCCACCGCCTGCGTGGCATGGCCTTCGGCCTGCGCTTCACGCAGCTTGGTCGTCACGGCACGCAGCACGTTGGTGTTCATGCCGCCGCACAGGCCCTTGTCGGTCGTCACGACGATGACGCCCGTGGCCTTCGCGTCGTTCGCTTTCATGAACGGATGCGTGTATTCCGGATTGGCCTTGCCGAGGTTGGCCGCGATGTTGCGGACCTTGTCGGCATAAGGCCGGGCCGAACGCATGCGGTCCTGCGCCTTGCGCATCTTGGACGCGGCCACCATTTCCATGGCCTTGGTGATCTTCTTGGTGTTTTCCACCGATTTGATCTTGCCGCGTATTTCCTTGCCTGCTGCCATCAGTGGCTCCTGGTGGAATTAAGCGAAGGTCTTCTTGAACGCGCCGATGGCGGCGGTCAATTCGGCTTCGGCATCCTTGTCCATGGCGCGGTCGTTTTCCAGCTTGGCGATCAGCGCGGCGTGCTTGTCCTTCAGGTAGGCATGCATGCCATGCTCGAACGGCAGAACCTTCTTGACGTCCACGTCGTCCATGAAGCCCTTGTTCACCGCGAACAGCGACGCGGCCATCAGCGCGATGGACAGCGGGCTGTACTGGGCCTGCTTGAGCAGCTCGGTCACGCGGGCGCCGCGGTCCAGCTGCTTGCGGGTGGCTTCGTCCAGGTCGGAAGCGAACTGCGCGAAAGCGGCCAGCTCACGGTACTGCGCCAGGTCGGTACGAATACCGCCGGACAGCGACTTGATCAGCTTGGTCTGGGCAGCGCCGCCGACGCGGGACACCGAGATACCGGCGTTGATCGCGGGGCGGATACCGGCGTTGAACAGGCTGGTTTCCAGGAAGATCTGGCCGTCGGTGATCGAGATCACGTTGGTCGGCACGAAAGCGGACACGTCGCCGGCCTGCGTTTCGATGATGGGCAGCGCCGTCAGCGAACCGGTCTTGCCCTTGACTTCACCCTTGGTGAATTCCTCGACGTAGTCGGCGTTCACACGCGCGGCACGCTCCAGCAGACGGCTGTGCAGATAGAACACGTCGCCGGGGTAGGCTTCGCGGCCCGGCGGACGGCGCAGCAGCAGCGACACCTGACGGTAGGCCACGGCCTGCTTGGACAGGTCGTCGTACACGATCAGGGCGTCCTGGCCGCGGTCGCGGAAGTACTCACCCATCGTGCAGCCGGAGTAGGCCGACACGTATTGCATGGCGGCGGACTCAGAGGCGGAAGCAGCCACGACGATGGTGTATTCCATCGCGCCGGCCTGTTCCAGTGCGCGCACGACGTTCTTGATCGACGAAGCCTTCTGGCCGATCGCAACGTACACGCAGGTCATGTTCTGACCCTTCTGGTTGATGATGGCGTCGATGGCCACGGCCGTCTTGCCGGTCTGGCGGTCGCCGATGATCAGCTCGCGCTGGCCGCGGCCGACGGGCACCATGGAGTCGATCGACTTCAGGCCCGACTGCACCGGCTGGTCCACCGATTTACGCGCGATCACGCCGGGAGCGACCTTTTCGATCACGTCCGTCATCTTGGCGTTGATCGGGCCCTTGCCGTCGATCGGCTGGCCCAGGGCGTTCACCACGCGGCCGATGAGTTCGGGGCCCACGGGCACTTCCAGAATGCGGCCCGTGCACTTGACGGTATCGCCTTCGGAGATGTGCTCGTACTCGCCCAGAATCACCGAGCCCACCGAGTCACGCTCGAGGTTCAGCGCCAGGCCGTACGTCGGGGTGCCGTCGGCGGTGGCCGGGAACTCCAGCATTTCGCCCTGCATCACGTCGGACAGGCCATGGATGCGCACGATACCGTCGGTCACGGACACCACGGTGCCCTGGTTACGGATGTCGGCACTGGCGGCGAGGCCTTCGATGCGGCTCTTGATCAGTTCAGAGATTTCTGCGGGATTGAGTTGCATGACTCTTTCCTTTTCCTTGAGTTAGCTGGTCCGCCTCAGGCGGTCAGCGCCGTTTTCATTTGTTCCAGGCGGGCCTTGACGGAGGTGTCCAGCACCTCGTCACCCACCACCACGCGAATGCCGCCGATCAGCGCCGTGTCCTGCTCAACCTTGATGTTGAGCTTGCGGCTGAAACGCTTTTCGAGCACTGCCGACAAGTCGGCCAGCGCCGCACCGTCCACCGGAAACGCGCTGTACACCGTCGCATCGGACGTACCGCCCTGCGCGTTCTTGAGCGCGCGGAACTGTGCAGCGATTTCAGGCAGCGCCTGCAGGCGGCCGTTTTCGATCACGGTGCGCAGAAAGTTCTTGGCAGCTTCGGGCAGGGCCGTCTTGGCCACGCCGGAGATGAGGTCGAACACCTGCTGGTCGGTGACCTTCGGGTTGGCAGCAAACTGCAGCAGTTGCGCATTGCCGGCAACCGCAGCCAGCGGCTCCAGCCAGGCAGCAGCCGCGTTCAGATCAGCCTTCGCGGACTGGTAGAGCGCTTCGGCGTACGGACGGGCAATGGTGGCGATTTCGGCCATGGTGTCCTCTTACAGCTCGGTCTTCAGACGGCCCAGCAGGTCGGCGTGGACGCTGGCGTTGACTTCCTTGCGCAGGATCTGCTCGGCGCCCTTGACGGCCAGTGCGGCGACCTGCTCACGCAGGGCTTCGCGGGCCTTCACGGTCTGCTGCTCGGCTTCGGCACGGGCGGCGGCAACGATCTTGCTGCCTTCTTCCGTGGCGCGGGCCTTGGCTTCCTCGATGATGCCTTGGGCGCGGCGCTCGGCGTCAGCCAGGCGCGCCGCGGTTTCGTTGCGCGACTTGGCCAGCTCCTCTTCCACGCGCGCGTTGGCGGCGGACAGTTCGGACTTGGCCTTGTCGGCGGCAGCGAGGCCTTCGGCGATCTTGCTCGCGCGCTCGTCCAGCGCCGCAGCGATGGGAGGCCACACGAATTTCATCGTGAACCCGACCAGGATCAGGAACACGATCATCTGAATGATCAGGGTACCGGTGATGCTCATTTAATTCCCCCACCCCCGCCGCGGCCAGGCCGCCACAGGGCATGTCGTTGGACCGGCGGCGATTTACTTCGGCAGGTTGGCGATTTGCGCCAGGAAGGGGTTGGCGGTGGCGAACCACAGCGCGATACCGGTACCGATAATGAATGCAGCGTCGATCAGGCCGGCCAGCAGGAACATCTTGGTCTGCAGTTCGCCCATCAGTTCGGGCTGGCGAGCGGCGGACTCAAGGTACTTGCTGCCCATGATGCCGATGCCGATACAGGCGCCGACAGCGCCCAGACCGATGATCAGGCCAGCGGCCAGTGCAACAAAGCTGATAACTTCCATGATGACTCCTAAAGGTCTTGGTTAACGAGAAAAGAAAAGGGATAGCGCGGAAAAAACCGTCTCAATGCGCGTCGTGCGCCTGGCCGATGTACACCAGCGTCAGCATCATGAACACGAATGCCTGCAGCGTGATGATCAGAATGTGGAAGATCGCCCAGGCGGTGCCGGCGATGATGTGGCCGATGGCCAGGCCGATGCCCGTGGCCGTCAGCGACCAGGCGCCGCCCATCAGCGCGATCAGCAGGAAGATCAGTTCGCCGGCATACATGTTGCCGAACAGCCGCATGCCGTGCGACACGGTCTTGGCGACGAACTCGATGACCTGCATGAGGAAGTTGGCCGGCCACAGCAGCGGGTGGGAGCCAAACGGCGCGGTGAACAGCTCGTGCACCCAGCCGCCCACGCCCTTGATCTTGACGTTGTAGATCAGGCACAGGATCAGCACGGACAGCGACAGGCCCATGGTCACGGACAGGTCTGCCGTGGGCACGACGCGCAGGTAGGCGTGGTGCGGATCGTGACCGGCGGCACCGTAGATCTTTTCCCAGATCAGCGGCAGCAGGTCGACGGGCAACAGGTCCATGGCGTTGAGCAGGAAGATCCAGACAAACACCACCAGGGCCAGCGGGGCCACCAGCTTGCGGCTGTTCGCGTTGTGCACGATGCCCTTGGCCTGGGCGTCCACCATCTCGACCAGGATTTCCACGGCGGCCTGGAAGCGGCCGGGCACGCCGGAGGTGGCTTTGCGCGCCGCCAGCCACAGCAGCCAGCAGCCGAGAACGCCCAGCGCGATGGAGAAGAACAGGGAGTCGAAATTGAAGACCGTGAAATCGACAACGGCCTTGGCCTTGTGATTTTGCAGGTGCGTCAGGTGGTGAACGATGTATTCACCGGCGGTCGGTCCGTGTTCAGCAGCCATCTTTTACCCGTTACGTTTCGTTTTACGGGGCGCGAATGCCATCGCAACCCAGTACACCTTCATTGCGAGCACCAAGCCCACCAGCAACGCCGGCCAGCTCAGCCCCACCACCAGCCTTGGCGCGGCGAACAGCATCGCCATCGTCAAAGCCAACTTGACCATTTCCCACAGGAAGAACCCGACGACCGCAGTCCCCGGATTGAGCGAGGCAAAACGCCCGGTCAGCCCCCGCACGAACACCGCCGCCGGCAGTGCCACCGCCAACGCGCCGTACCCGGCCGACCAACCTGCTGCTTGCCTCCCGGTGGCACCCCACACGACCAACGCCGCCAGGAGCCCCACCACCACCTGTCCCGCCACCACCCACCAAGGGGAAACCGGTGGATTCTGTTCACGCAACCGACGCGCTTCTTCAGCGGTCAGGGGCTTGAACTGTTCGGGTCCGTCTGCATCTGTTTCAGGCACGGGAGCGATTGTTTTCATTTGAAATGACGCCCCGGTTGCAGCCGTGAAATTTAGCAAAGCCACTGATTATAAGTAAAAACCCGCAGCATCCGGCCATTTCCAGTCGGCTTGTCGGATAAGGGCTGCGCGCAAAGGTGTTTTGCGCACAAGTCACAATGCCGCACCGCCGCTCTTCAGGTGCCTGCCATGTACTCCCTGCTCAAGTTCGTCCACCTGGCCGCCGCCATCTTCTGGATCGGTGGCATGGCTTTCATCATGCTGGCGCTGCGCCCGCCGGTGCATGCGCAGCTGGAGCCCGGCGTGCGGCTGCCGCTGATGGCGGCGGTGCTGGGCCGGTTCTTTGTGGTCGTGTGGATCAGCATTGTGGCGTTGCTGGCCACCGGCATGCCGATGCTGACCGCGACCGGCATGAAGGCCGCGCCGGTCGGCGTGCACCTGATGCTGGGCGCGGGCCTTCTGATGATGGCCATCTTTGGCCATATCTACTTCGTGCCCTTCCGGCGGCTCAAGCGTGCCGTGGCTGCAGCCCACTGGCCTGAAGGCGCGCGGCATATCGCGCAGATCGTGCTGCTGGCCAAGATCAACCTGGGGCTCGGATGGATCGCCATCGGCGGCGTCATGCTGCTGCGCTAGGGCGGCCATGAGCCTGCTGCGGCGCCTGGCCCGCCGGCTGCGCCTGACGATCCCGACACGAGACGATCTGGCCGGCCACCCCCTGCTGCGACGCCTGGCCTCACGGCTGCGTGACCCGCGGCTGTGGAGAAACCATCACGAAACACTGGCGCGCGGCGCCGCCATCGGCCTGTTCTGGGCTTTTTTCCTGCCCTGTCCGCAGGTGATCGTCTCCGCCGTGCACTGCGTCTGGTGGCGCGGGCACATTCCGCTGGCGGTCGGGCTGACGCTGATCACCAACCCGTTGACCACCGGCTTCTGGCTCTGGGGGGCCTACCATGTGGGCCGGCTTTTTGTGGACGCCCCACCGCCCGTTCTGCTGGGCGACGAAGCGCCGATCTGGAACACGTTGCTGTCGCTGGGCTGGCCGGCCCTGCTGGGCATGACCGTCTTCTCCCTCGTGGGTGCGCCGGCCGGGTATTTCGGCGTGAAGCTGGGCCGGCGCGTGCGGATCACGTGGAAGCGCCGCGGCCGCCGCTAGAAACGGACCGGCGGTGTGGGGGACAATTCCGGCATGAACCACACCCTGCCCGATCTGCCGTGTTACCTTAACGGCGAATTCACCACCCTGCCCCATGCCAAGGTCAGCGTCATGGACCGGGGCTTCATCTTCGGCGACGGCGTTTATGAAGTCGTGCCGGTGTACGCCGGGCGGCCTTTCCGTTTTGACGACCATCTGGCGCGGCTGGGCCGCAGCCTGCGCGAGTTGCGCATGCCCAACCCGATGTCGGCCGACGCGTGGCGGACCCTGGTGGACCGGCTGATCGCCAACTACGCCGCATCGGTGCAGCGCGCACCGGCCGAGACCGATCAACTGGTGTACATCCAGCTCACCCGCGGCGTCGCCATGCGCGACCACGTGATGCCGGCCGGCATCACGCCTACCGTGTTCGCCATGAGCAACGGCATGAAGGCGCCCAGCGCGGCGGAGCGCGAGCAGGGCGTGGCCTGCGTCACCGCGGACGATTTCCGTTGGGAAAAGGCCCACATCAAATCCGTGAGCCTGCTGGGCGCGGTGTTTGCCCGCCAGATCAGCGCCGACGCCGGCGCCACCGAAACCGTGATGTTCCGCGACGGCTTCCTGAGCGAAGGCGCAGCCTGCAATGTATGGGTGGTCAAGGACGGCAAGGTCTTCGGTCCGCCGCGCGATCACCTGGTGCTGGAAGGCATCCGCTACGGGCTCATCGAGTCGCTGTGCCGCGACGCCGGCATTCCGTTCGAGCTGCGCCGGATTTCGCGCGACGAAGTGCTGGCGGCCGACGAACTGCTGCTGTCGTCCGCCACCAAGGAGGTGCTGGCCATCACCCGCCTGGACGGCCGCCCGGTTGGAAACGGCGCACCCGGCCCCATCTGTAAAAAGCTGCACGAAGGCTACCAACGTGCCAAGCAGGAAGACACCGCATGACCTCCCCCTCTACGCCGCCCGCCGCCGCCACGCCCGTTGACCGGCGCGACTCGCTCATCGAGTATCCGTCCCGCTTCCCGATCAAGGTCATGGGCGCCAATGCCGAAGGCTTCGTGCACGCCATGACCACCATCGCGCACCAGTTCGACCCCACGTTCGATGCCGCCACGGTCGAGTTGCGCGACAGCAAGGCCGGCAACTACCTGGGCGTGACCCTCACCATCACCGCGACCAGCCGCGAACAGCTTGATGAGCTGTACCGCACGCTGTCAACCCACCCAATGGTGAAAGTGGTCTTGTAAAGCCGTGGCGCAGCCCACCATCAAGGGCCGGGTCGACTACGAACCCACCGTGCAGGCCATGCAGGCCTTCACCGCCGCGCGCGACAACGCCACACCTGACGAACTGTGGCTGTGCGAACACCCGCCCGTCTTCACCCAGGGTCTGGCGGGCAAGGCCGAACACGTGCTGGTACCCGGCGACATTCCGGTCGTGCAGACCAACCGCGGCGGACAGGTGACCTACCACGGTCCCGGCCAGGCCGTGGCCTACCCGCTGATCGACCTGCAGCGCGCGGGCTACTACGTCAAGGAATATGTCTACCGCATCGAAGAGGCCGTGATCCGCACGCTGGCCCACTACGGCGTGACGGGCCACCGCGTGGCCGCAGCCCCAGGCATCTACGTGCGGATGGAAGACCCGTTTGCCCATGGCGCGCTGACAGGCCCGGCGCACCCCGGCGACCCGTTCAAGGGGCTGGGCAAGATCGCCGCCCTGGGCATCAAGGTCAGCCGCCACCGCACGTATCACGGCGTGGCGCTGAACGTGGCAATGGACCTGGAACCCTTTTCTCGCATCAACCCTTGCGGTTACGCAGGACTTTCCACGGTGGACCTTTCTACAATTGGCGTCTCTACCACCTGGGACGACGCCGCCCGCGTGCTGGGCCAGCAGCTCGGCGCGCTCCTGACGCCGTAAAACACGATGAGCTCCTCCGAAGTCGTGCGCGAAGCGCAAAGCACCGAAACCTACAACGCATCGGCCAAGCAGAAGGCCGCCGCCAAGCTGTCGCGCATCCCCGTCAAGGTGGAGCAGGTCGAGGTGCTGAAGAAGCCCGAGTGGATCCGCGTGAAGGCCGGCAGCCCCACCACGCGCTTCTACGAGATCAAGCAGATCCTGCGCGAGAGCAACCTGCACACGGTCTGCGAGGAAGCGTCCTGCCCGAACATCGGGGAATGCTTCGGCAAGGGCACGGCCACCTTCATGATCATGGGCGACAAATGCACACGCCGCTGCCCGTTCTGCGACGTGGGCCACGGCCGGCCCGACCCGCTGGATGCGAACGAGCCCGTCAACCTGGCGCGTACCATCGCCAAGCTCAAGCTCAAGTACGTGGTGATCACCAGCGTGGACCGCGACGACCTGCGCGACGGTGGCGCGGGCCATTTCGTCGAGTGCATCCGCCAGACGCGCGAGCTGTCGCCCGGCACCACGATCGAAGTGCTGGTGCCCGACTTCCGCGGCCGCGACGACCGCGCGCTGGAGATCCTGAAGGCCGCGCCGCCCGACGTGATGAACCACAACCTGGAGACGATTCCGCGCCTGTACAAGGAAGCGCGGCCGGGTTCCGACTATCAGTTCAGCCTGAACCTGCTGAAGAAGTTCAAGGCGCTGCACCCGGGCGTGCCGACCAAGAGCGGCCTGATGGTCGGCCTGGGCGAGACTGACGAGGAGATTCTTGAGGTCATGCGCGACATGCGCGCGCACGACATCGACATGCTCACGATCGGCCAGTACCTGGCGCCCACGCTGAGCCACCTGCCCGTGCGCCGCTACGTGCATCCCGACACTTTCAAGATGTTCGAGGAAAAGGCCTACGAGATGGGCTTCAGCCATGCGGCCGTCGGTGCGATGGTGCGCAGCAGCTACCACGCTGACCAGCAGGCCCACGACGTTCTGAGCAAATGAACGCCCTGTCGATACGCCACTACGGCGCATCGCACGGCAGCCACAGCCACGACCATTTCCAGATCCTCGTCGGACTGCACGGCACGCTCGAACTTGAAGTCGCCGGTCGCGGCTGGCGCATCGACGCCGGCAATGGCTTTGTGGTGCCGCCTGGCGAACGCCATGATTTCGAGTCGCGCGAGGGCAGTTCCTGCCTGGTGCTGGACACCGGCGCCGCAGGCTGGTCGCGCTGCCCCGCGCAGCCCCGCCAAACCGATGTGACGCTGGCGCTGGCGCGCTACCTGTCCGTGTCGCTGCAGGCCGGCCAGACGCAGGCGCTGCAACTGGCGCCCGCGCTGCTGCTGCAGGCCTGGGGGCCGGCCATTGGCGCACGCCCCCGCCGCGCGATCGACTGGGCGGCGCTGAACCGCTGGGCCCAGACCCGCGCGCAGCAACCGCTGACCGTGGCCGATCTGGCCGGGCAGGTCCATCTGAGCCCCACGCAGTTCGCCACGCGCTGCCGCGAAGAAACAGGCCAAAGCGCCATGCAATGGCTGCGCTCGCTGCGCCTGCTGCAGGCACGGCAGCTGCGCGCCGGCGGGCTCGGCGTGGCCGAGACGGCGCGCCGCTGCGGCTACCGGTCGCCGTCAGCCTTGACCGCCGCCCTGCGGCGCGACGCCAGCCTGCACTGACGCCGTCGGCCCGCGCCGCCAGACCGTCGTTGCGCGACGATCGACCGCCGTACAGTGCGGTCATGCACCGGTCCGCCAAAGCCAACCTGTATGCCCTGGGCGCCATCGCGCTGTGGGCCGCGCTCGCCTCACTGGGCGTGACGCTGCGCCATGTGCCGCCGTTTCTGCTCACGGGCATTGCCCTGGTCATCGGCAGCATGCCCGCGTGGCCGCTGGCCGCACGCCAGCCGCGGCTGTGGGCCGTGGCGCCGTCCACGCTGGCCATGGGCGTGTGCGGCCTGTTCGGCTACCACTTCCTGCTGTTCATCGCCCTGCGCGTCGCGCCGGCGGTCGAGGCCAACCTGGTGAACTACCTGTGGCCGCTTTTCATCGTGGTGCTGGCGCCGCTGTTCCTGCGCGGCGTGACGCTGCGCCCGGCGCATGTGGTGGCGGCGCTGGTGGCGTTCGCGGGCGCGGCCATTGCCATCCTGGGCGCGCGGGACGGTACGGGCGCCGCCGGCTGGTCCTGGGGTTATCTGCTGGCGCTGGGCGCGGCACTGACCTGGGCGGCCTACTCGCTGCTGACCAAGCGGGTGCCCCCGTTTCCCACCGCCGCCATCGGCCTGTTCGGGCTGGTGTCCGGCGTGCTGTCGCTGCTGTGCCATGCGCTGCTGGAGCCCGCGGCGACGCTGACCGCGCGCGACTGGGCGCTGCTGGTTGTCATGGGCCTGGGGCCACTGGGGGCAGCGTTCTTTCTGTGGGACCGCGCGCTCAAGCTTGGCGATGCGCGGCAGATCGGCATCCTGAGCTACATCACCCCGCTGGCGTCCACGGCGCTGCTCATGGCCGTCAGCGGCCGCGCACTCACGCTCAGCATCGCGCTGGCGGCCGCCATGATCATCGGCGCGGCGGTGGCCGGCGTCAGGGCGGGCAAAGCGACGTGAGCGCGATGGCGAGTGTCAACCCGCCATGAGCTGGGCCGGGTCTTCGGCGTTCAGCACATCCTGCGCCCAGGGAACCAGGCGCTGCGCATCGGCGCGCAGAACCTCCTGCTTGACCGCCAGGATCTGCGCGGGATGCATGGAGAAACTGCGCAGGCCCAGGCCCAGCAGCAGCCGCGTCATGGCCACGTCGCCAGCCATTTCGCCGCACACGCTCACGCCCTTGCCCTGGGCGTTGCAGGCGGCGATGGTGTCCGCCACCAGGCGCAGTACCGCCGGGTGCAACGGGTCGTACAGGTGGGCCACCGACTCGTCGGCCCGGTCGATGGCCAGCGTGTACTGGATCAGGTCGTTGGTGCCGATGGACAGGAAGTCGAAGTACTTCAGGAAGGTGCCCAGCATCAGCGCCGCGGCCGGCACCTCGATCATGGCGCCCAGCTTGATGGGCCCGTAAGGCAAGCCCTTGTTGTCCAGCTCCGCGCGTGCGAAGTCGATCAGCGCCAGCGTATGGCGGATTTCGCTGGCGTGGGCCAGCATCGGGATCAGCATGTTCACCTGCCCATGCGCCGCCGCGCGCAGGATGGCGCGCAGCTGGTTCAGGAACATGCCGGGATCGGCCAGGCTCCAGCGGATGGCGCGCAGGCCCAGCGCCGGGTTCAGGTGCGCGGCGTCGCGTTCGGCGCCGTCCAGCGGCTTGTCGGCGCCCACGTCGATCGTGCGGATGGTCACGGGCAGGCCCTGCATGCCCTCGACCGCGCGCTTGTACGCCTGGTACTGCTCCTCTTCACCCGGCAGGTTGCCCTGGCGGCCCATGAACAGGAATTCGCTGCGGAACAGGCCTACGCCCACCGCGCCGGCGCTCACCGCGGCAGCGGCATCCTCGGGCAGCTCGATGTTGGCCAGCAGCTCGACCTTCTGCCCGTCCAGCGTGACGGCGGGCGTGTGCCGCAGGCGCGACAGGCGCGTGCGCTCCAGTTCGCCCTGGCGCTGCTTGAAGCCGTATTCGGCCAGGATGATGGGCGAAGGGTCGATGATCATCACCCCGGCGTCGCCGTCGATGATGATCCAGTCGTCCTGGCGCACGAGCTGGCTCGCGCCGCGCGCGCCCACCACGGCCGGGATGTCCATGCTGCGCGCCACGATCGCGGTGTGCGAGGTCTTGCCGCCCACGTCGGTGATGAAGCCCGCGAACACGCTCTGCTTGAATTGCATCATGTCCGCCGGCGACAGGTCGTGCGCCACCAGCACCAGCGGCACGTCCACGCTGTCGTCGTCCAGCAGCAGGTCCTGCTGTGTCTTGCGCCGAGGCGGCGGTGGGGCCACCGGCGACGCCACGCCCTTCATGTGGCGCAGGATGCGCTCCACGACCTGCTCCAGGTCGGCCTTGCGCTCGCGCAGGTACTCGTCCTCCATCTCGTCGAACTGGCGCGCGATGACCTCCAGCTGGGTGGTCAACGCCCATTCGGCGTTGTACAGGCGGTCGGTGATCCAGTGCTTCACGCCGCTGATCAGCTCCTCGTCCTGCAGCAGCATCAGGTGCACGTCCAGCAGCGCGGCCAGCTCGTGCGGCGCTTCCTTGGGGCCCATGGTGGCAATGCTTTGCTGCAGCCGATGGATTTCGTCCATGACGGCGTTGCGGCCGGCGCGCACGCGGGCGATCTCCGCCTCGATCTGCGTTGCCTCGACAAAGTAGTGCGCCACATCCACGCGGCTGGACGCCACCAGCACGGCCCGCCCGATGGCGATGCCGCGGGAGACCGCCAGGCCGTGGATGGAAAAGGTCACTCGCCTTCCCCGAACTTGTCCGCGATCAGGGCCAGGATCGCGTCCATCGCTTCCTGCTCGCGCTCACCGCTGGTTTCCACGGAGACTTCGGTGCCGATGCCGGCGGCCAGCATCATGACGCCCATGATGCTCTTGGCGTTGACGCGGCGCTCGCCGCGGCTCATCCAGACGTCGCAGGGAAAGCTGCCTGCCAGCTTGGTGAGCTTGGCCGAGGCCCGGGCGTGCAGGCCCAGCTTATTGCTGATGGTCGTATTTGTCTTGATCATTTTTCCGTCTGGCCTGGTTCTGCGGCGCGGTGATGGCCACCTGCATCACGCCCTGTGTTCCACCCGCCACCGCCCGCGTGACCAGGGCGTCCAGCGTCTCATGCCGGTAGCTCACGCTGCGCAGCAGCATAGGCAGGTTGACGCCGGCCACCAGCTTGGAGCTCACGCCGTCCACGAGCTTATGCGCCACGTTGCAGGGCGTCGCGCCGAAGATGTCAGTCAGCACCAGCACGCCCTTGATGCCGGGGCCGCCCAGCTGGTCCAGCATGATGCGGGCCGAGCCCAGCGTTTCGTCGGGCGACAGGTTGGGCTGAACGTCCACGGCCCCCACGAACGGCCCGCAGTCGGGGAACACGTGCAACGCGCAGCTTCGCAGCGCATGGGCCAGCGGCGCGTGGGCAATGATGAGGATCTTGTTCATGAAAGCTCAGGGTGCCGGCCGATTATCGGGGCTGGCCAGCAGGAACCAGGCATACGACGCCATGCTCAGCGCCAGAAACACCCCGATGGCGCCGCGAAACGCCCCGGTCGTGTCCAGCCCGGCGGCCAGAAAGCCATCCACCAGCAACCCGATGCCCCATTGCACGGTGAACACCCCGGCGAAGATCACGAGGTTGTAGGCCGACAGGGCGCGCCCGGCCAGCGCCGGGGGAAAGGCCATGCCCACGGCCGGCTGGGCCAGTGAGACGAAGGTCGATGCAATACAGAACAAGGCCAGCATGCCCCAGCCCGCCTGCGGCCCCAGCGCGATCAGCGCCACCAGCACCGCGAAGCTGAGCGGCAGGCCCCGGGCGATCAGGCGTTCGGTGGTGAAGCCCCGGCGCGCCAGCAGGGGGTTGAGCAGGCCCCAGCTCCAGAAGGTGCACAGCATCGCCGCATTGATCCAGAAGAGGCCCCGCGCGGCGTCCAGTGGGCTGTAGCCTGCCACCTTCACCATCCAGGGCCCCGCCCACAGCGTCTGCACGGCGATCATCCCGCCGTAGCTGAAAAAGCCGATCGGCGTCATGCGGCGGAAGTACGCGCTGCGCCACACGGCGCTGTACCCTTCCGCGGACGGCCCGGTGTCCGGCGCGGCCGGGCCAGTGGGTGCGGCCGAAGCCACCGGCCAGCGCGGCACCTGCCATGCAATCACCGCCATGGACACCAGCACAGCCAGCGCCAGCCCCCAGAACAGCGGCCGCCATCCCACCAGGGGCACCAGCCACTGCACGGGCAGCGTGGACGCCACCATCCCGAGCGAGCCCGTCATGAGCATCCACGAATTGGCGCGCAGCTGCGTCCCCGGCACGAACCAGCGGCGAAAGCCCGTCAGCGGCGCCATGAGGCACGCGCTCACGCCCACCCCGCACAAAACGCGCGCGGCCAGCAGCCCCGAAAAACTGGTGGCCAGTGAAAAGGCGACGCAGCCGGCCGAGGCGACCCCCAGGAACGCGAGGATCACCTTCTTGGGCCCGTGGCGGTCCAGCCAGGTGCCCAGCGGCAGCTGCGTGGCCGCAAAACCCAGGAAGTACCCGCCCGCCAGCAGGCCCAGGTCACGCGCATGCAGTGAAAACTCCTGGGACAGCGTTGGCGAAAGTGTCGCCGTGATGGCCCGCAGCAACGCCGAGAAAAAATACGCGAACGCGAAGGCCAGGAACACCAGCACCGCCGTACGGCGCGACAGGAAGGAAGGGCTCTGCACCCCCGTGGCGGCCGTGCTCATCGCAGCCTGAGCCCGGCAAAGAACGTGTCGGCCGTGTCGGGTGCCAGCCGATCCGCATAGACCACGGCCTGGAACACCTGCGTGCCCTGCGAAAAATACAGCGCCTGCCCTTGCACGGCCGCCCCGTCCGCGCGGCGTCCGGTGGCTGCCACACGCACCGCCGCCAAACCGGGGGGCACGGTGAACGGCTGTTCGGTCGCGCCCGAGGCCTGCATGTTGGCCAGCGTCGCGGCGCGCCACTGGGCCAGCGCGGGTGCCACGCGGGCCGCCTCGCCCACGTCGGCAAACGCCACGGCAAAGGTGGCGCCACCGGCGTCGCAGCCCAGCATGTTCAGCGGCGTGTCGCGCCCGGCAAGCGGCACGGTGCGCGCGCCACGATCGGGCTTGCAGGGCAGCAGCGCGGTCAGTGCCACGGGCTCGGCGCGGACTTCGCGCCAGTTCAGGGTGGGATTGCAGGCCGCGAGCGCCACGGCCCCCGTTGCGGCAAGCCAGTGCAACCCACGCAAACGCTTCGAAAGAAAAGGCATCGCCGGCATTATCCGTTTCGGCCCACAATCGTGCCCATGAACTCTCTGGACGGCATTCGCATACTCGACCTTTCCCGCGTGCTCGCCGGCCCTTGGTGCACCCAGACGCTGGCGGACCTGGGCGCCGATGTGATCAAGATCGAACGGCCGGGCACCGGCGATGACACGCGCACCTGGGGCCCGCCTTTTCTGAAGGACAGCGACGGCACCGACACCGCCGAAGCCGCCTACTACCTGGGCACCAACCGCAACAAGCGGTCGGTCACCTGCGACATCGCGCAACCCGCGGGCCAGGCGCTGGTGCGGGAGCTGGCGGCGCATTGCGATGTCTTCGTGGAAAACTTCAAGGTCGGCGACATGGCGCGCTACGGGCTGGACTACGCATCGCTCAGGGCCGTGAACCCGCGCATCGTGTACTGCAGCGTCACCGGCTTCGGCCAGACCGGCCCCTACCGCGAGCGGGCCGGCTACGACTACGCCATCCAGGGCATGGGCGGGCTGATGAGCGTCACGGGCGAGCGGGACGACCTGGGCGGCGGCCCGCAAAAGGTCGGCGTGGCCGTGTCGGACCTGTTCACCGGGATGTATGCGACGGTGGCCATCCTGGCGGCGCTGCGCCACGCGGAGCGCACGGGCGAAGGCCAGCACGTGGACATGGCGCTGCTGGACACCCAGGTGGCCATGCTCGCGAACCTGGGCGCCAACTACCTGGTCAGCGGCAAGGTGCCGGGGCGCGCTGGCAACGCGCACCAGAACATCGTGCCCTACCAGGTGTTTGAGGTCGCGCCCGCGCCGGACGGCGGCAAGGACCACATCATCCTGGCCGTGGGCAATGACGGGCAGTTCGCCAAGTTCTGCGCTGTGGCCGGCCGGCCCGACCTGGCCGCCGACCCGCGCTATGCCCGCAACCAGGACCGCGTGCGCAACCGCGCCGAACTGGTGCCACTGCTCGCGTCGCTCATGAAGACACGCGCCAAGCCGGACTGGCTGGCCGCGCTGGAGGCCGCCAAGGTGCCCTGCGGCGCCATCAACAACCTGGCGGAAGTGTTCGACGATCCACACGTGCAGCAGCGCGACATGGTGACCACTTGGTCGCATCCGCTGCAGGACGGCCTGCGGCTCGTGTCCAGCCCCATGAAACTAGGCGCCACGCCCGTGCGCACGGACCTGCCGCCGCCGCTGCTGGGACAGCACACCCGCGAAGTGCTGCAGCAGGTGCTGGGCTGCACCGACGCGCGGCTCGCGCAACTGCAGGAAGGCAAGGTCATCTGATGGCGAATTTCGTTCTGGTTCACGGCGCCTGGCATGGCGCATGGTGCTGGCGGCGCGTGACCGATGCGCTGGCGCGCGGCGGCCACCGTGCCCATGCAGTGACACTAACCGGCCTTGGTGAGCGCGCCCATCTGCTGTCCAGCACGATCACGCTGCAGACGCACATTGACGACGTGCTGAACGCCATCGCGGCCGAAGAGATGGACGACGCCGTACTGGCCGCGCACTCCTACGCCGGCATGCTGGGCACGGCCGTGGCCGACCGGCTTTCGGGGCGGCTTAAGCACCTGGTCTACGTGGACGCCGTGGTGCCGCGCCCCGGGGAAAGCTGGAGCAGCACGCACGCCAGCACCACGCGCGAGGCGCGGCTGGCCGCAGCGCAGGCATCCCCCCTGTACAGCTTTCCGCCGCCGGACCCGGCCGTCTTCGGCCTGGCCGACGCGGACTACGAATGGGTGCGGCGCCGTCAGACGCCCCATCCCGGCCACACCTACACCGCGCCGCTGGATTTCGACCCGCGTCGCGTCGCGGCCGTGCCGCGCACGTTCGTCAACTGCACCAAGCCGACGCTGGCGACGATCGACGCTATCCGCCCGCGCGTGGTGGACCCGAAGTTCTGGGACGGCGCCTGGCTGGGCGGCGGCGGCGGCTCGCGCGTGGTGGAGCTTGCCACCGGCCACGACCCGATGATCAGCGCCCCCGAGGCGCTCACGCGCGTGCTGCTCGACTGCGCAGCCTAGCGGCGCGGGCGGCCCGGGCGGTCCGGGCCGCTACTTCAGCGCACCGAAGACCTTTTTGAGCACGGCGCTGCCGGTGCCGACGGGGTCTTGGCGGATCTTCTTTTCCTCTTCGCCGATCATCAGGTACAGGCCGTCCAGCGATTTGCGCGTGACGTACTGCTGGATGTTGGCGTCTTCCTTTTTGACCAGACCCAAGCCCGCGGCCTTGCCAGCTACCTGGTTGTATTTGTCGGCCAGGCCCACTTTTTCGGTGGCCTTGGCCACGGCAGGCAGGAATTTCACACCCAGGGGCTCGCGCGTCTTGTCGGCAAAGAACGCCGTGACCGACGTGTCGCCGCCGGTCAGAATTTTGCGGGCGTCGTCCACGCTCATGGCCTTCACGGCGTTGACCAGCAGGTCCCGGGCCATGGGCACAGCCGACTCGGCGGCGCGGTTCATGGAGGTCACCAGTTCGTCCACCCGGCGCCCCTGCCCCAGCGTTTTGAGGAGTTTGGCGGCGTCTTCCAGAAATCCGGGCAGAGGAATCCGAACTTTTGGGTTGCCAAGGAATCCATCTGGTTTGCCCAGCAGGTTGACGGCCGCGAGCGCCCCTTTTTCCAGCGCCGCGCGCAGGCCCTGCGAGGCTTCGGCATCGGTCAGGTCACGCAGCGTGAGCGCCCGGGCCTGTTGCCAGGCGGCCATCGTCAGCGCGGCAAGCGCGGCGCTGGCAGCGGAATTAAACTTGCGTCGGTCCATGGGAAACCCCTTCGTGCAAATCAAGAAACCTGTTCTGTATGGTGCCGCAGCAGCGGCGGTTCTTGCAATCGCCGCCGGCGTGTTCTTCACGACCGGCAGCCAGGCCGCGCCGGAATCCACATTCGTGTTGCTGGACGGCTCGCGCAAGACGACCGCCGACATGAAGGGCAAGGTCACGCTGGTCAACTTCTGGGCCACCAGCTGCACCACCTGCGTGGCCGAGATGCCCAAAATCATCTCCACCTACGACAAATACAGGGCCAAGGGCTACGACACCGTCGCGGTGGCCATGAGCTACGACCCGCCCAGCTACGTCGTCAACTACGCCGAAACCCGCAAGCTGCCCTTCAAGGTGGCCATCGACAACACGGGCGCCGTGGCCAAGGCCTGGGGTGACGTGCAGCTCACGCCCACCACCTACATCGTGGACAAGCGCGGCACCATCGTGAAACGCTATGTGGGCGAGCCTGACTTCGCCGAGCTGCACAAGCTGATCGAAAAGCTGCTGGCCGAAGGCTGACCGGTCAGCTCCCATGAAAAAAGCCTGCCGGTGGGCTCCCCGGCAGGCTTTTTGCGTTGGGTCGCTTACTGGTTGCGGTAAGCGTCGTGGCAGGCCTTGCAGGTGCCGGCCGTGGCACCGAACGCGGTCTTCACGGCGTCCAGATTGCCAGTCTTGGCTGCAGCGGCCAGCTTGGTGGATTCGGCGACGAGCTTGTCGGAGGCTTCCTTGAACTTGGCCTGCTCGGCCCAGATCTCGGGCTTGGCCTTGGTGGCGCCCTTGTCGGAGCCGGCCACGAAGCCGGCCCATGGCAGCTTGGCCATGTCGGCGACCACCTCGGCGTTGTCGGCCGCGGCCTTGGCATCGAACGGGACACGGCCGTTGGCCATGGCGCCGATGCGGCCGAAGTGCTGCGCCATCACGAACAGGGCGCTCTGGCGGTACTTGATGGCATCTTCGGGCTTGGCGAACTGCGCCGAAGCCGGGGCGGCGACGGCCAGCGCCGCGGCGGCCAGGGTGAGCGATGCGATGATTTTCATATTGGTGCTTCTCCGTGGGTTGAAAATTGTTGTTGCCCGTTCCGCCTGAGTATGCGTGATGCAAAAAGTTCAGCCGGAACTATTTGCCTCAGGGAATTCACCAACCGGCGGCGCCCAGGCCGGGCGCAGCACAATGCACCGGTGAACGGCGCCAACGCACAACACACATCAACGAGGGGCACACCACATGACACACACCACTCGGGTCTGGGACCTGCCAACCCGCATCTTCCACTGGGCCCTGGTGGCCTGCGTGCTGGGGCTGGCGGTGACGGGCACCGTCGGCGGCGCCTGGATCGACTGGCATGCCCGGCTGGGCTACGCAGTGCTGACCCTGCTGCTGTTTCGCATCGTCTGGGGGCTGGTGGGGGGGCGCTGGTCGCGCTTCGCCTCGTTCATCTATTCGCCGGGCAGCGTCATCAACTACCTCAAGGGCCGCGCCCAACCCGACCACCTGATCGGCCACAACCCGATGGGGGCGGCTTCGGTGTTCGCGATGCTGCTGGTCCTGCTGGCCCAGGTGGGCACAGGGCTTGTCAGCGACGACGAGATTTCCTTCACCGGGCCGCTGAACCGCTTCGTATCCAGCGCCAACGGCCTGGCGGCCACCTGGTACCACAAGGCTGTCGGCCAATGGCTGCTGCTGGCGCTGGCCGTGCTGCACATCGGCGCCGTCCTGTTCTACCTGTGGAAGAAGAATGACAACCTCATCCGGCCCATGATCACCGGCGACAAGGCGGCCGCAGCCGCTTCGTCACGGGACGACGCAGGGTCCCGGCTAATGGCCGCGGTGATTTTTGGCGTTTGCGCCGGTTTTGTGTACTGGCTGGTCACTTTGAAGACTTGAAGTCATGAAACAACTTGTAACATTCACACCAGAAGATGTTCTAACAGGAAAGTCGGATGGGGTGTCTGTTGGGGGCGGCGCGCCGGGCGCTGCTTCTTGTTTTACTATGGCTGGCGGGCTGGGCCTATGCCCAGGTCTGCGCGGTGCCCCAGAACAATGGGGCTAGCTTTTCGTCGGCCGCCGGCCAGACTGTCAACGGCTATTTCACCCCCAACAACGGTACCTACAGCGCCGGCAGCCAGCCCACCATCACGCTGAGCGGCGGCCGGGGCTCCGTGACCTGGTCCGCAGGCGACCTGGCACTGGTCATCCAGATGCAGTGCGTGGACCTGGACCGCACCAACACCGACACCTATGGCGACGGCGCCGCCGGCCGGCCGGCTCAGGGTTACCTGGAGACAACGGGCACCTGCCGTGCCGGACAGTACGAATACGTGCCGGCAGGCGCAGGCACATCGGGCACGAGTTTCGTCGCAGGGGCCCCGCTGCAGTACACCTATGTGCAGGCCAACCCGACGGCGTCCACACCCCGGCGCAGCTTTCAGGTCGTGCGCGTGCCGCAGTACGGCAACCTGACGCTGGGCGGAACGCTGACCGGCCTGGCCTGGAACGGCACCAATGGCGGCGTGCTCGCGCTGGACGTGGCCAAGACACTGGCCCTTAACGGACAGACCATCGACATGTCGGCGCGCGGCTTTCGCGGCGGCGGTGGCCGCCAGAGCACGACCAACAGCGACAACCCACACCGTAGCCGCGAAGCGGACGTGCTGGCCAACGCCTCCAAGGGCGAAGGCATTGCCGGCACGCCTCGCTATGTGTGGGTGGATGACAGCCCTTTCGACCGGTCCACGATCGTGGGCACCTATGTGGACAGCACGGCGCTAGCCTATGCCGGCTATCCGGGCACCGGTACCACGGCGGACTATGACTTCGCGCGCGGCGCGCCGGGCAACGCGGGCGGCGGCGGCCAGTACTACGACGGCAACTATCACAACGGCGGCGGTGGCGGCGGTGCCAACGGCGGTACCGGAGGTCGCGGCGCGTTTGGCTGGCGGGCCGCCGGCTGGGGCACCGTGCTGAGCGACTATTCCAACGTCGAGGCGGTGACGGGCCAGCACCTGGCGGCGTTCGGCGGCGGCGCGTTCGGTGGCGCCAGCGCATCACGGCTGGTGCTGGGCGGTGGCGGCGGTGCGGGCGACGAGAACGGCAATTCGGGTGACACCAACGGCCCCCTGTCGCGCGGGCGCACCAGCGGCGCGACCGGCGGCGGCCTGGTGCTGATCCGCGCCGGCAGCCTGACGGGCAACGGCACCATCGACGTGCGCGGGGGCGATGCCAACGACCAGCCCTTGAACGATGCGGCCGGCGGCGGCGCGGGCGGCGGCAGCGCGATCGTGGTGTCCCCCAATTGGACGACGGGCGCACTGACGGTCAATGCCCAGGGCGGGCGCGGCGGCGATTCGTGGCTGGGCGGCGGCTCGGCCCACAGCGGCGGCGGGGGTGGGGGCGGCGGCGTGATCGTGCGCACCGGCGCCATCACGGCCAACGTGGGTGGCGGCACCAACGGCATCACCAACACGGCCGACAGCCCCCCAGGCGGGATCGACCATGGCGCGTTGCCAGGGAATTCCGGCGTGAACCTGCTGATCGCGGAATCGGCCGACCCCGTCACCAACTCGGGCTACAAGTGCCTGCCGCTCACCGACCTGTCCCTGACCAAGGCGGCCAGCACCTCCACATTGTCCATCGGACAGACCACCAACTTCACGCTGACCATCGGCAACAGCGGACCGCAACAGGCCACGGCCGCGACCGTGGTCGACACATTGCCCACGGGCCTCGGCAGCCTCGCCCTGGTGAGCGCCACCGGCTCCAATGCCTCCACCACACTGACCTCCAGCAGCATCAGCGGCAGCACGTTCGCGGGCACGGTGACCATCCCCGTCAACCAGACCCTGACCCTGGTGTTGCGCGGCGTGGCCACGGCCAACGGCGCGCCGGTGAACTACGCCACCGTCAATGCAGCCGCCAACGCCAGCGACACCAACCTGTCCAACAACACGGGCAGCGCCACGGTGGTGATCGGCCCCAGTGCCGACCTGGCCGCCACCAAGGTGGCCGGCACGCCAACACTTGCCGTGCGGCAGACCACGACCTTCACATTGACGTTCACCAACACCGGCCCCAGTGCCGTCACCGGTGCACGCATCACCGACACACTGCCCTCCAGCATGGGGACGCTGACCTTCGTGTCGGCGTCGGTGTCCGGCAGCAGCACGCTGACCAGCCGCACCATCGCGGGCACGGTGTTCACGGGGACGGCAACCTTGCCCGTGA
>JAYRLC010000057.1:0-19470 GCA_041905405.1 Ramlibacter sp.
GCAGGCGCTACACCGCCCGCCAGTGGTTCTCGGTCACCACGCAGTTGCTGATGCGCCAGCTGTTGTCCGGCTGGCGCTCCAGCGCGAACAGGGCCAGCCACGATGGGCCGTCCACACCGTGTTCGGGGTCCCTGATCTCCACCAGCTGCACGGCGGTGTCCTCGTCACGCAACGGCTTGTGGAAGGTGACCGACGAGGCCTGGTACACCATGGGGTACATGCCGCGCACCACGGCCAGGAACACGCCCGCGTTGCCAAAAGTCTCACGCAGGGCCGGGGTGGCGGTTGCAAACGCACGGTCCGCGTCGTCGCTGGCAAATGCGCTGAACTGCTGGATGATCACGGCCTGGACCTGCTGGGTGTCGCTGTCCGACATGGCGTCGGCGCGTGCCGTTCGGTGCATCCCCGTCAGGGCCACCGCCACTGTCATCAGTGCAAGAAAGCGAAAGAGCATCGGCTTCATGGCGCAACTCCTGTGAGGATGTGCCTGAAGGATGGACGCGCCGCCGCGATGGCGCTGTAGGTGGAATGCGCGCGGGCTTGTGCGCCGCGCGCGTGTGCGGGTGCCGGACGTGCTCAGGCCGCCGGCAGCTCGATCACGATGCGCGCGCCGCCGCCCGGCGCGTTTTCGGCGTGGATCGTGCCGCCATGCGCGTCCATGATCTTGCGGCAGATCGCCAGGCCCAGGCCGGTTCCGCCCGAGCCGTCCTTGGTTCGGCTGGACTGGATGAACGCGTCGAAGATGTCCTGCAGCTCCGCCTCGGGTATGCCCGGCCCGTGGTCGCGAACGGTCACGCGGCAGCGGCCTTCGCCTGCGTGGGTCACGTCCACTTCGATCGGCTGGCCGGGGGGCGAGAAGCGGATGGCGTTGGCCATCACGTTGCGCACCACCTGCTGGAAGCGCAGCGAATCGGCACGCGCCAGCAGCGTGTCGGGCGGCAGCTGCAGCTGCGCCCGGTGGCCCTGGCGCTGCAGCAGCGGGGTCAGCTCGGTGACCACTGCGCGCACCAGCTCGCGCAGGTCGCAGGGCGCGAGGTTGAACGTGCCCACCGAGCTTTCGATTTTGGACACATCCAGCAGGTCGTTCACCAGCGCCAGCATGCGCTGGCCCGATGCGTGGATGTGGTTGAACATCGTTGCTGTCCGCTCGGGCGTTGATGCGCGCGTCATGCCGATCTCGGAAAAGCCGATGATCGCCTGCAGCGGCGTGCGCAGCTCATGGCTGATGTTGGCGATGAATTCCGACTTGACGAGCGACGCTTTCTCGGCCGCGTCGCGTGCCACGCGGGTGGCCTGTTCGGCCGCGCGGAACTCGGTGATGTCCACGAACGCACACAGGATGGATTCGGTGCGCCCGGTCTTTCCCGGCACGGCGACCTTGTTGATCAGCAGCGTGCGCTGCGTGCCGTCGGCATGCGGCACCACGGCTTCGTAACGCAGCTTGCCGCCGTGGGCCAGCAGCAGGGCGTCGTGTCCTTCGTGGATGCGCGCCTCTTCGTCAGACATCCAGCGGCTCGAAGGCTGGCCGAGGACCTCTTCGCGCGTTCGGCACATGAAGCCTTCCCAGGCTTTGTTCACGGCCATGTAGCGTTCCTCGCGGTCCAGCATGGAAATGGGCACCGGGCTGATCTCCAGCAGCAGTCCCGTCAGGTCCAGTTGGGCCTTCAGCTCGTTCAGTGCGCGTTCGCGGCCGTGCAGGCTGCGCCAGGTGGCCCAGGTCATGGCGCAGATCACGCACAGTCCGCCGATGCTGATGATGAACAGCGGCACCAGGCCGCGCAGCCAGATGTCCCGCACGACGAACGTGGGCCGCTCCACGATGACCACCAGCGGCTGGTTGCGCGACGCGCTGTAGCCCATGAAGCTCTTGCCCCCCAGCCCTGTTGCCATTAACGAGCCGCTGCTGTGCCGGCGCGCGGACCGGTCCAGGACCGCATGGCCCGACAAAATGCCGCCAGGCACATAGGCACCGCTCGCGGGAGTGCCGCCCATGGCCGTGGTCAGCACCCTGCCCTCATAAGTGGTCAGCACTGAAATGCGGCCTGTGCCATCCAGCCTCAACTGCTCAAAGCCGAGCATGCCTTCCGGGTTGACCAGCGCAACAAGTCTGCGCCCGCTGCCGTTGTTGAGCGTCAACGTGTAGGGGATCATTCCGATACCGTCTGGTGCACCTGGCGCGCCGCCGGCACCCAGGTCACCCAGATGCCGGCCCGGGCGCCAGGTCCCCAGCATGGCGTACTGCTGCGCGAGATGGGGGGCGCCGTCCGGTCGCAGCAGCGCCAGGTTCACGGTCCGGCCCACATCGGCGCGCCGTGTGCCTGCCAGGACAGTGCCGCCCGCATCCAGCAGCGATATGCTGCGCAGGATGGGCATGCTCACCAGAGCTTGGGCCATGCCTTCCTGCAATGCAGGGTCCGTGGCCTGACCGCTGCCGGCCATTTCGGCCAGATTGGCCAACACCCCGGCGGCCGTGTCCAGGTGCTGGGTGGCCTGTTCCTGCAGCACCTGCGACAGCAGTTCATCCAAAGCCAGTTCATGTTCTGCTTCGTGTTCGTATTCGCCCAGTGCGCGCCAGCTGGCGGTGACGACCAGCAGCAGCGCCAGCAGCACGCCCGTCCACAGCGCCATGGTGCTGGGCTCCATGAAATGGCGCTGGGTGCGCTCCTGCCGGGCGGCAGGGAACTGGCTGGTCAGCGGCATGGGTCGTTACCGCTTCATCGCACCAGGATGGGGGACAGCCCGTGCCGCGCTGCGGCGTCCTTCAGCCGCCCGTCGCGCTGGATGCGCTCGACGAACTGGTCCATCGTCTTGAGCCATTCATCATCGCCGGGCTTGACCGCATAGGCGTAGGGCAGCACGAAGAAAGGTCGGGGCGCCGCCACCCGCACGGCCCATTCGGCGTCCTGCAGCAGGCCGTGGCTGTAGGGGTAGTCGGTCATGAACACATCCACGCGCCCGGCCTGCAGCTCGCGCTCGCGCGTCGCCGGAGGCTTGACCAGCACCAGGTCCGCCTGTTTGAGCCGCTCGCGCATGACCGGCTCCATGAAGGTTCCCGCCTGCACCGCCACCTGCACGCCGGGCTTGTCGATGTCGTCCCAGGACCGCACCACGCGCGAGCCCTTGGTTGTGATGCCGTAGATGTCACTGGCCAGGTAGGGCCGCGTGAACTTCAGGTGTTCCATGCGCTGGGCCAACCGGCCCACCGCGAACATCGCCACGTCGCAGCGGTCGCCCGTCAGGTCGGGGATCAGCGTGGCGAAGGACGAATCCACGTACTCCAACTTCAGCTTCAGGTCGCGCGCCAGCTCGCCCGACAGGTCGATGTCGATCCCGCTCAACTCCCGCGTCTGCGGGTGGCGCCAGGTAATGCCCACGTAGCCGGGCCAGATGCACACGCGCACCGTGCCGGCCGCGCGCACGCGCGCGTCCACCGGACCGGCCAGCGCCCAGGGCGCCGGCAGCGCCGCCAGTAACGTCAGGGCAATGGCCGTCAGGCGGCGCAGGCAGAAACGGGCAGCGCGATGAAAGAAGGTCATGGCATTCACCTGCAAGTTTGTCGTGCGGATTGAAACATCTAAAATGATAATTTTGATAAAACTGATAGAAATGATACACTAGTGGCCATGCCAATGCAAAACGAATCGCTCAGCACGGTGGAAGCCGCCCGCGAATTGGGTCTGGCCGTGCGGTCGGTTCAGCTCATGGTCGACCGCGGGGACCTGCAGGCCTGGAAGACACCCGGCGGTCACCGCCGCATTTCGGTCGATTCGGTGCGTCGCTGGCTGTCCACCCGCTCCGGCACCCTGGCGTCGACGGTCACGGCCCCCCGCAAGCCCGTGGTGCTGCTGATCGAGGATTCGCGTCATTTCCAGAACCTGGTGCGGCTGCTGGTCGAACAGCACCAGCCCGGTGTGGACCTGCACATTGCGGACGACGGCGTGGCCGGACTGGTGCAGTGCGGCCAGCTGCAGCCCGACGTGCTGCTGATCGACATCCTGTTGCCGGGCATCGACGGCGCCACGCTGGTCACCAGCCTGCGCAACCAGGCCGGTTTTGACGGGCGCCGCCTGATCATCGTGACGTCGCTGGATGAACGCGAACGCGCGCCCTATGCCGCCGCCCTGCAGGGGCTGACGGTCATTCACAAACCCCGCCTGGCTGCGCTACTGCCCGCGCAACTGGCACTGGCCCTGCAACCCCCACCTGCCGGAGAACCCTGAAATGCGCCCCCGTGTACTGCTGCTGGATGACGACGATCTGGTCCGTGCACTGATCGTCTTTGCGATCGAGGACATGGACATCGAGCTGGTGGAATGCACCAGCGTGGCACAGGCCATGGAGCGAATGCGGGCAGCGCCAGTGCAGTTGCTGCTGACCGACCTGATGATGCCGGGCGAATCGGGTATTTCGTTCATCGGCCGCCTGGTGGACGAGCCAGCGCTGGCCGCGAACGTGCGCATCGTGGTGTTCAGCGCCGGCCTGACCCAGGATATGCGCGAGCAGCTCGCACCGCTGCCCATCTGGCGGCTGCTGTCCAAGCCGGCGTCCATCAGCGCCATCCGTAACTGTGTGGAAGAGGGGCTGGCCGGGCTGGCGCCCGTGGCCCAGGACCCTTCGCCCGTTGTGACGGCCACACCGTCTTCCGCCCAAACCGACCAGATCGCAAGGACCTATTTCGACGGTGACCGCGACCTGTCCGACAGCTACCGGCAGACCTGCCTGCGGCAGTTCCCGGCGGACATCCAGGCCGGCGACGCGGCTGCGGCGCATGTGGACCTGGCGGCGCTGCGCCGGCTGGCGCATGACCTGAAGTCCGTCATGCAGATCCTGGGCCACGACGCCCTGGCGGCGCAGGCCCGCGCGCTGGAGGCAGCGGCCGCGGCGCCCGACATTGCCACGGCCGTGCGCGGCTGGGCGTCCCTGCGCGCGGGCCTGGCCCAGCTCGTGCAGGGCTGAAGCACGCGGCCGGTTGCGGCCGCCGCTCAAGTTTGCGCGGGCGCTGCCGAAGCTTGCGGCATGCTCGTGTCACATCCCGATCGCTGCGCCCACTGGGCGCAAACCCTGGCCCAGGTGCCCGTCCCCGTCCTGCGCGAAACGCGTGATGCGCTGGCGCGCTGGGAGCAGATGGCCGACCGGGCCGACGCCAATTCGCTGGCCGACACGGTGCTGCGCGATCCGCTGATGACCTTGCGCGTATTCGCCTGCGTATCGCAGCGGTTCGGCGAACGCCTGAGCACGCCGGTGGAAACCGTTACCGGCGCCATCGTGCTGCTGGGCATCGAACCCTTTTTTGCGCTCATGGCCGACCTGCCCGTGCTGGAGGACCGTCTGGCCGGCAACCCGCCCGCCCTGGCCGGCGCGCTGCATGCCATCGAACGGTCGCACCGTGCCGCACGGCTGGCGGCGGCGTTTGCCATCCAGCGCCAGGACGAGGACGTGGAAGTTCTGCACCAGGCGGCGCTGCTGGACAACTTTGCCGGGCTGCTGCTGTGGTGCGAAGCGCCGAGGCTGGTGCTGGACATGGCGCAGCGCCAGCAGGCCGACCCGGCGCTGCGCTCCGCCGACGTGCAGCGGCTGGTGTTGGGTGTGGACCTGCCCAGCGTGGAACATGCGCTGGTGGCGCAGTGGGGCCTGCCGGACTTCCTGCGCGAAATGAGCGACCCCGGCCTGTCCGCGCGGCCGGGTCCGCGCAGCGTTATGCTGGCCGTGCGCATCGCGCGCCATTCACAGGGCGGCTGGCACAACGCAGCGTTGCCTGACGACTATGCCGAGCTCGGTCACCTGCTGAACCTGTCGCAGGGCGCCGTGGTGCAGCTGGTGCGCGAGATCTGCGGCGACAACTGAGCGCGGCTGCTGCAGCTGGGGCTACAGCATCTGGAACAGCGATGTCTTGGCCACCGACGCGTACGACTGCATGGCCGCCTGCATCGCGGTCTGGTGTGTCTGCAGCTGCGAAATGGCGTCGGCGAAGTCCAGGTCCTGCAGGTCGCTGCGGCGCTGCTCCACACCCAGACTGTCCTGCGCGTTCGCGGCGCTGGCCGTGTCCACGCGCTGCATTTCGGTGCCGATGCCCGACCGCATGAGCACCATGTTGCTGAGCGCGCCGTCCAGCGCGGCCTGCACCCGGGCCAGACCCTGGGCATAGCTGGCGGGCTGGTAGGGCTGCTGCAGCGTGGTGATGGCGTCGTCCAGCGTCTGGAAGATGCTCTGCTGCCCGGCCGGACCGATGCTGAAGCTGTCGCCCGCGGCCGGAGTGCCGGCAATGGTCACGCGCTGGCCGTCCAGCGTGATGCTGTTGCCCGCCGTGAAGGGCTGGGCAGCGACCAGCGTGGCGCCGGCCGTCAGGTCGGTGACGGTGTATTCCAGTGCGCCACCGGCGCCTGCGGCCAGTGAGATGCTGTAGTTGTGGCCAGTCAGCTGCGTGGGGTCGGCCACGTCGCCGGTGTCGATCCAGCCCGCGCCGGTGTTGCCGGCGGACGAGCCGGTCACGAACACGCCGTTGCCCTGGGGCAGCGCCATGAAGGCCGCGCGCCCGTCCACGGTCGCGGCGAACTGCGCGTTGCCGCCCAGGCGCTGCACGCCCGCGGCGGCATTCCATGCCGGCAGTGCGCCGCCGGACAGCGGGGTGCCCGCGCTGCCCTGGCCGCCGAACACGTAGCCACCCGCACCGTCCTGGGTGTTGGCCAGTGCCAGCAGTTCGTCGCGCGCGGCGCGCAGCTGCACCACCAGCGCATTGCGGTCGCTGGCGCCATAGCTGCCGTTGCCGGCGGCCACCAGGGTTTCGCGCACGCCCTGCAGCACCTGCACGCCGTTGCCCAGTGCCGTGTCGGCGGCGGAAAGTACGCTGGTGGCCAGCTGCGTGGACCGCTGGTCCTGTGCCAGCCGCGTCAGGCGCGAACGCGCCATCTCGGCCTGCGCCGCCGCCAGCGGATCGTCGCCCGGCGAATTCACACGCAGGCCAGACGCGAGCTGGCGCTGCAGCTTGTCCTGCGCCGTCTGGCGTGACTCGATTCCCGAAAAGGCCGTCTGCGACGTGCCGGCGGTGGTGACTCGCATGATGTAGAGGTCCTGTCGTATCAACGGCCGGTGGCCGCAAGCAGGCTGTCGAACAGCGTCTGGCTGGCCTGAATGATCTTGGCCGATGCCTGGTAGGCCTGCTGGTAGCGCAGCAGGTTGGCGGCTTCTTCGTCCAGGTTCACGCCCGACACGGCTGACAGGCGGGACGTGGCGTCCGCCTGCATCTGCTGAGACACGGCGGCCGTGTCGCGTGCGCCCTGCACGCGCACGCCGACATCGCCTACCAGCGTGGCATAGGCCTGGTTCAGCGACACGCCGTCCACCGTGGCCGCATCGGCAATGGCGCCCAGCGCCAGCGCGTTGCGGTTGTCGCGGCCGGGCGCGGTGTTGGGCGTGACGCTGAAGCTGTCGCCTGCGACGGCGGTGCCGTCCAGCACCAGCGACCAGCCGTTGTAGTTGGCAGGCAATGCCGGCACGGTCTGACCCGCCGTATAGGGCACGTTGGTCAGGTTGCCGCTGGCCAGGCCCGTCACATTGAACGTGGTGGGCGGGTTATTGAACGTGATGGACACGGGCAGCGTGGTGTCGGCGCTGTGCTGCAGCACCGTGAACTGCGTCGCCGTGGCGGTGCCCTTGTTGCTGGCCGCGGCCTGCGCGGTGGCGGCATAGCCGGTGGCGATCTGACTGGGTGCGAGCGAGCGCGCGGCCAGCCCCGTGGACGCCGCCGCAAAAGGCTGCACCACGAACGAATCGCCGCTGGCCGGCGCGCCGGTCAGCGCGAAGTTCAGACCGTCGATCACGGCCGGGAAAGTGACCGATCCAGTTTGCTGCCCATCGGACAGGCGCGTGACGGTGTAGCTGCCGCCCGCCAGGTCCACGCGGTAGTCGCTGGCCTTCAGCGCGCTGCTGTCCACGACCGTCGCCGTCACGTTGCCGCTGCCGGTGTTGGAGGTGTTCAGCCGCGTGACGGGCGCCGGCGCACTGAACAGCGGCTGGCCCTGCACGCCGCTGGCGTCCACGCCGCGCGCCTGCTGTGTGTTGAACTGGTCCGCCACCACCAGCGCCAGGCGGCCCACCTGGTTGATGGCGCTGGCCAGGTCGCTGTCGCGAAAGTGCATCAGGCCGGCCACGCTGCCGCTGCCCAGCGATGTTTCGTCCAGCACCTGCGCGGGTGCCTTGCCGCTCGGCGTGAGCTGCAGGGCCATGTGCGTGCCGTCTGCCGGATCAGGCACGGCCGAGACCGCGGACTGCTGGTTGCCCACCAGCAGCGGAGCACCGGCGGTGGTGAACAGGCTGAGCGAGCCGTCGCCTGTCGCCAGCGTGGTGACGGGTAGCAGGCCGTTCAGGGTCTGCAGGGCTGCGTCACGCTGGTCCAGCAGGTCGTTGGGCGGCTGGCCCGACACCTGCGCCTGCGCGATGCGTTCGTTCAGGGAATGGATGGTGCCCAGCTGGGTATTGATCTGCGACACCGAGCCGGCGATACGGGCGTCGGCCTCCTGGCCGAGCCCGCGCAGTTGCGAGCCGACACCGGTGATGCGCTGGGCCAGCTGCGCGCTGCTGGCCAGGAAGGCCTGACGTGCGGACGCATCGGCCGGCCGGTTGGCCATGTCCGACGCGCTGGAAAACACCGCGTCCACCGCCGCGCCGATGCCCAGCTGCGCGTCGGCGAACACACCGTCCAGGCCCTGCAGCGCGCCTGAGCGCGCGCTGTCAAAGCCCGCGCGGGCGGCGCCGGTCTGCACCGATGCCGACAGGAACTGGTCGTACTGGCGGCGCACCGTGGACAGCTCCACGCCGCGCCCGAAAAATCCCGCGCCCGTGTACTGGCCGCCAGCCGTCTGCAACACGGCTTCCTGCCGCGAATAGCCGGGCGTGTTCACGTTGGCGATGTTGTGCGAAATGGTCGCAAGCGACCCCTGCGCCGCGGCCAGGCTGCGCGAGCCGATGTTCAGCAGGGTGGATGTCATCGCACGCCGTCCTTCAGCCCAGCGCGCGCTGCAGCGCGAGCGTGTGGTTGATGGTGCGCGCGAGCTTGCTCGCGTACTGCGGATCGGTTGCATAGCCTGCGCGCTGCATGCCGCTGGCGAAACTCTCCGCGGTGGTAGCGCTGCGCACGGTGGCCGCATAGCGGGGGCTGGACGACAGCATGCGCGCGTAGTCGGAAAACGCTTCGGTGTAGGAGCCGTAGCTGCGAAAACGCGCGACCTGGCGCACGGCTTCGCCGCCTTCGTATTCGGTGGTCATGGTGCTGGCCGTGGGGCCGTTCCAGCCCGTGGCCTTGATGCCGAACAGGTTGTACGACGGGCTGCCGTCGGCGTTGCGGATCTCGCCTTTGCCCCAGCCGGATTCCAGCGCCGCCTGGCCCAGGATGAACGACGCCGGCACGCCCGTGGCGCGTTCGGCGGCCTGCGCATGCGGCAGCATTTTCTGGATGAAGGCGGCGGCGTTGCCGCTGGGCGCGGCGCCTGTCGCGGCGGGCGTGCCAGGTGCGGACGCCGCTGGCAGGGCGGCTGCCGCTGCGGCAGCCTGGTTGGCGGGTGACACCGGGGGCAGGTTCTGCATCTGGCGCGCGAGCTGCTGCTCGATCATGGCGGCCAGCCCGCCGGGGCGGCCGGAAAACTGCTTGGCGAACTGCTGGTCCAGCATGCCGGTGAAGGTGTCGCCGCCCGGGCCGCCGGACGATTCGTCGGCCTTCATCGTGGCGTCGCGCATGCTCTTGAGCACCATCTGCATGAACTGCGTCTCGAACTGCACGGCGGCCTTGCGCACGGCCGCGCGCGGGTCACGCGCGGCTTCGTTGCGCAGCGCGTCCAGCGAGCGGCTGTCCGCCAGCGACGCGGCGGTCGATCCGCTCATGCCCGCCATGCTGTCCAGTGCCATCAGATGATCTCCAGCTCCGCCTTCAGCGCACCGGCGGCCTTGATTGCCTGCAGGATGCCGATCAGGTCCTGCGCCGTGGCGCCCAGCGCGTTCAGGGATTTGACGATGTCGGCCAGGTCGGCGCTGGCCGGCACCACGAACAGCGTGCCGGGGTCCTGCTGCACGCGGATGTCGGACTTTTCAGAGGCCACGGTCTGCCCGCCGCTCAGCGCGTTGGGCTGGCTCACGACCGGCGTGCTGGCCACGGTGACCGACAGGCTGCCATGCGCGACGGCGCAGGCCGACAGGCGCACCGACTGGTTCATCACCACCGAGCCGCTGCGCGCATTGACGATCACCTTGGCCTGCGGGGCCGACAACGTGACCTCGATGTTCTCCAGCTCCGACAGAAAGTCCACGCGGTTGCGCTGGCCCGGAAAGCGCACCTGCACCACGCGCCCATCCAGCGCCACGGCGGCGTCGGCGCGGTCGCCGTTGACGTCCAGCTTGCGGTTGATGGCATCGGCCACCGCGCGCGCGGCAGAGAAGTTGGTCTCGTTCAGCTCCAGGTGGATCACATCGGAGTTCAGCGCGGCGTTGGCCACAGGGCGCTCCACCGTCGCGCCGCCGGGAATGCGCCCGGCCAGCATGTGGTTGATCGACACCTTGCTGCCGCCGGATGACGCGCCCGCGCCGCTGATCACCAGGTTGCCCTGGGCCATGGCGTAGATCTGGCTGTCCGCGCCGCGCAGCGGCGTGAGCAGCAGCGTGCCACCGCGCAGGGACCGCGCATTGCCCAGCGACGACACCGTGATGTCGATCTGCTGGCCCGGCTGCGCGAACGCGGGCAGGGCGGCCGTGACCATGACGGCGGCCACGTTCTTCATCTGCGGCGTCACGCCGGGAGGCAGGGTCACGCCGAACTGGCTGAGCAGCGACTGCACGCTCTGGCCGGTGAACTGCACCTGGTTGGTCGCGTCGCCGCTGCCGTCCAGGCCCACCACCACGCCGTAGCCGATGAGCTGGTTCATGCGCACGCCCGACACGCTGGCCAGGTCGCGGATGCGCTCGGTGCCGCCTGCGGCGAACGATGCCATCGGCGACAGGCCAACGGCCGCCGCGAGAAGAAGGGTGAAAGCCTTTTTCATGGCGTCAGACAGGTGCAATGCTGAGGAAGAAGCGCGACAGCCAGCCCAAGCCCTGCACCCGCCCCACATCGCCGCGGCCGCGCTGCTCGATGCGCGCGTCGGCCACCTGGGTGGAGCTCACGACGTTGCCGCCGCGGATGGTGGCGGGGTTGACGATGCCCGAGAACTTCAGCACGTCCACGTTCTGGTTCACACCCACCTGCTTGTCGCCGGACACCAGCAGGTTGCCGTTGGGCATGACCTGGATGACCAGCACGGTGATCGTGCCCGAGAACGTGTTGGTGCTGTTGGTCTGGCCATCGCCGCCGCCGGTGACGCTGGACTCGCCGCCTGTGGCCAGGCGGCCCAGGAAGTTGGTGGAGGCGAACGGCAGCGCGGTGATGCCGGCCGAAATGGAGCCGCTGCGGTTCATTTTGCTGGTGGACTGCTGGCTGGCCGTGACCGTCTCTTCGATCTGGACCGTCAGCGTGTCGCCGACCTGACGGGCGCGGCGGTCCTCGAACAGCGGGCGGTGGCCGCCGGCCTGGAAGATCGCACCGGTGGTGGCCGTGGCGGGGGGCACGGCCAGTGCGGCCTGCGGGGCAGCGGTGTGCATGTCCACCGGCGGGGTGGTAATGGTCGCGCAGCCGGACAGCACGGCGCACAGCGCAGCCGCCGCGGCAGCCAGGGAATGAAGGGGGGTGTTCATGGGACGGACCTTGGAGTGGTTCACAGCTGGGCCAGGCGGGCCAGCATCTGGTCGGATGTCTGGATGGCCTTGGAGTTGATTTCGTAGGCGCGCTGGGTCTGGATCATGGACACCAGCTCTTCGACCACGTTGACGTTGGAGCTTTCCACCGCGCCCTGGTTGACAACAGCCAGGCCGTTGGCGCCGGGGTTGCCGGTCTGCGGCGTGCCCGATGCGGTGGTTTCGGCAAACAGGTTGCCACCGCGCGGCTCCAGGCCCGCGGGGTTCATGAAGTTGGCCAGCTGCAGCTGGCCGACCTGCTGGGTCGCGGCGCTGCCGGGCACGGTGACCGACACCACGCCGTCGCGCCCCACGGTGATGCTCTGCGCATTGGCCGGGATGGTGATGGCGGGCACCACCGCATAGCCACTGGAGGTGACGAGCTGGCCCTGCGCGTCGATCTGGAACGATCCGTCGCGCGTGTAGCTGGTGGTGCCGTCGGGCATCTGCACCTGGAAGAAGCCCTGGCCGTTCAGCGCCATGTCCAGGTTGTTGCCGGTCTGGGTCAGCGCGCCCTGGCTGAAGTTGCGCGACGTGGCCACGGCGCGCACGCCGGTGCCCAGCTGCAGGCCCGTGGGCAGTTGCGTCTGCTGGCTGCTGGCGGCGCCGGCCTGGCGCATGTTCTGGTACAGCAGGTCCTCGAACACGGCGCGGCTGCGCTTGTAGCCGTTGGTGGCCACGTTGGCCAGGTTGTGGGTGATGGCGTCCAGCTGGGTCTGCTGGGCTTCCAGGCCGGTCTTGGCGATCGAGAGGGAACGCATCATGGCGGGGTACTCCTGTTAACGGGCGGCCAGCAGCTGGGCGGCGCGCTGGTCGTTCTGCTCCGCGTTCTGCAGGAGCTTCATCTGGGTTTCGAACTGGCGGGCGGCCGAGATCATGTCGACCATCGCCTCCACCACGTTCACGTTGCTGCCTTCCAGCGAGCCGGACACGATGCGCACCGTGTTCTCGGCGGGCAGGTCCTCGCCGTTCACGGGGCGCAGCAGGCCGTCGGTGCCTTTTTTCAGCGGGGTCTCGTCGGTGGGCTTGACCAGCTTGAGCCGGCCCACGGTCTGCGCCGCGCCGCCGCCCGCGGGCGTGGCCGTGACGGTTCCGTCGGCGCCGAAACTTACGGTGCTATTGGCGGGAATGGTCAGCGGCCCGCCTTCGCCGGCGACCGGCAGGCCGAACCGGGTGACCAGCGTGCCTTCGGGCGTGACGTCAAAGCTGCCGTCGCGCGTGTACGCCTCGGTGCCGTCGGCGGCCTGCACGGTGACATAGCCTTCGCCCTTGACGGCCACGTCCAGCGCGCGGCCGGTGGGCTGGATCGGGCCGGACAGGCTGTCAAAGCCCGCCGTCGCCTCCAGCGACACCACGCGCGTGCTGGCGCCGTCGCCGCGCACCGGCACGGCGCGAAACGCCACCTGGTCGGCGCGGTAGCCCGTGGTGTTGGCGTTGGCCAGGTTCTGCGTCAGCGAATCCTGGCGCTGCATGGTGGCGCGGGCGGCCGATGCGGCGGTGTAGATCAGGCGGTCCATGGGTCAGGCCGGGTGGGGTGGGTCAGCGCAGGTTCACCAGCGTGGACAGCATCTGGTCCTGGGTCTTGATGGTCTGCGCATTGGCCTGGTAGGAACGCTGCGCGGTGATCATGTCCACCAGCTGCTGGGTCAGGTCCACGTTGGACTCTTCCAGCGCGCCGCCCTGCAGCTGGCCCAGGTTCGCCGTGCCCGGCGCGCTCAGCGCGGCGGGGCCCGAGTCGGGCGTGGCGCGCCACAGGTTGTCACCCGAGGGCAGCAGGCCCTGTTCGTTGCGGAAATCTGCCAGCGCGATCTGTGCGGCGTTCACGGTCTGGCCGTTGGAATAGCGGGCCTGCACCATGCCGTTGCCGCCGATGCCAAAGCCCGTCAGGCTTCCCGGTGCATTGCCGTTCTGCGATGCGGCGGTCACGCCGAACGCGGTGCCGAACTGCGTGCTGCTGGAAAAGTCCAGCACCACCGGCGACGACGTGGTGGAGGTGCCGGGCGGCACGGGCAGCGTGGACGCCGCGAACGGCAGGTCCAGCGTCAGGTTGCCTGGCGTGAGCGCGCCGCCGGCCAGCGTGCCGCTTTGCGTGGCGTCCAGCTTGCCGCCGGGCAGGAAGGTGAGCTGGCCTGCGGGGTCCTGCTGGGCCCCGGCGCCGCTCAACGCGGGCACAGGCGTGCCGTCCAGGGCGGCGTAGACCTCCCACTGGTTGTCGGTGGCCGTGCGGCGGAAAAACAGCGACAGCGTCTGCTCGTTGCCCTGCTGGTCATAGACGGGCACCGACGTGGTGGACGAATAGGTGGACGCATCGGCCAGCGAGAACGGTGCGGCCGTGGCGGCGGGCGCCGCGGTGCGTGAGTCCAGGTTCAGCTGCAGCGAGCCCGTGGAGGTCACCTGCGGGCCGATGCCCTGCGCGGGCAGCTGGATGTCGCCGGCCGCGCCGCCGGCCTTGCCGGTGGTCGCGTCCACCGGGTAGCCCTGCAGCCGCAGGCCGCTGCCGGTGACGATGAATCCCTGGTTGTCCATCTGGAACTGGCCGTTGCGGGTGTAGGCGGCCTCACCGCCGGGCTGCGTCACGCGGAAGAAGCCGCGGCCGTTGATGGCCATGTCCATCGGGTTGTCCGTGGTGCGGATGCTGCCCTGCGTGAACTGCTGTGTCACTGCGGACACGCGCACGCCCATGCCGGTGGACACGCCCCACTGGTTGGCCGATACATTGGCGTACACGTCGGAAAACTCCGCGCGGGACGACTTGCCGCCCACGGTGTTGGCGTTGGCAATGTTGTTGCCGATCACCTCGAGGTTGCGGGATGCGGCGTTCAGGCCGCTGATGCCTTGCTGGAAGCTCATGTGCTGCTCCGGTTGCTTGTCGGGTTGGGTTTGTTCGTGGGGTCAGAGGAAGGACTTGACGTCGGCGTAGGGCCGCACGCCCGCGGCGCCCAGGTCCACCTGCACGCCGTCACTGCCGGTGGACACGGCCTGCACGCGCGCGGCGGCCAGGGCGGTGGCGTCCACCGCCTTGCCGCCGGCGGTGGCCGTCACGCGCAGGGTGTAGGTGCCGTCGCTGGCGGTCTTGCCGTCGTTGCGAATGCCGTCCCAGGTAAAACCGCGCACGCCCGCGGGCGACGCGCCCAGCTGCAGCGTGCGCACGGTGATGCCTGCTGCGTCCACGATGTCCACGTTCACCGCGTCGGCGGCCGCGGCCAGCTGCACGCCGCCCTGCGCTGTGCCGCCGGCCAGCGACACGGCCTTGCCGGCCACCAGCACGTCGCGGCCGGGCAGCTGCGCTGCAGACTGCGCCTGCAGCGTCTGAAAACCCTTGAGCAGCGATTCGACGGTGCCGTTGAGCTTTTCGATGCCACCCACCATGTTGATCTGCGCGATCTGGCTGGTCATCTGCGCGTTGTCCATGGGGTTCAGCGGGTCCTGGTTCTTCATCTGCGCGACCAGCAGCTTCATGAAGCGGTCCTGCTGGTCGGCGGCACTGGTGCCGCTCAGCGTGGCAGCCGTGCCCGCGGCGGTGGCGCTCTGGCTGGGGGTCGTGCCCGTGATGTTCATGGCCATGGCGGGTCTCCTTACTGGCCCATCTGCAGGGTCTTGGACAGCAGCGTGCGCGCCGTGTTCATGACCTCCACGTTGTTCTGGTAGGAACGCGACGCCGAGATCATGTTGACCATCTCGTCCACCACGCTCACGTTGGAATGCGTCACATAGCCCTCGGCATCGGCCATGGGGTGGTGGGGCTCGTGCACGCGGCGCCCGGGCGCCTGGTTCTCGGTGATGGAGGCCACGCGCACACCGGCCACGCCGGTGGCGTCCGCGGCCTCGGCCTGAAAGCTCAGCTGGCGCGCCTTGTACGGCTGGCCGTCGGGGCCGGCCACCGAATCGGCGTTGGCCATGTTGGAGGCCACGACGTTCAGCCGCTTGGACTGCGCCGACACGGCGCTGCCGGAAATGGAGAAGACGTTGAAGAGCGACATGGTGAAAAGTCCTCAACTACTGGCCGGTAATGGCCGAAAGCATGGTTTTGACGTCGCTGTTGATGAAGCGCAGCGTCGCCTCGTAGCGCATCGCGTTGTCGGCGAAATTGGCGCGCTCGCGGTCCAGGTCCACGGTGTTGCCGTCCAGGCTGGGCTGCTCGGCGTTGCGCCACATCAACGTGATCTGGGGCTGGCCGTCGGCCGTGGTGTTGGCATTCATGTGGCGCTGCGACGTGCGCGCGGCGCCGCTGCTGTCGCCACGGGCTTCGGACAGCGCGGCGGCAAAGTCGAAATCGCGGGCCTTGAAGCCCGGCGTGTCGGCGTTGGCGATGTTGCCCGCCAGCACCTTCTGGCGCTGTGACAGCAGGTCCAGGGCTTTGCCCTGGTTGTCCAGACGGTTGGTAAAGATGTTCATGGCGGCAGGTGGATCAGTACAGGAGGCCGGATTGACGGGTTGCTGCAAAGTATGGAAGTGGGTGCCCAAAACTTAAGCGCCGATAAGGCCCCCGTTTGCGCGGCTTTTGGCGCTTAGGGCGGGGTGGGGTGCGGCCTAAAGTTGCGGTCATCCAGAACCCTGCGGAGTCCGCCATGTCCCCTCGCGCCTTGCTTGTCCACGCCCTGGCCGCCGCCGCGCTGCTGGGCCCCTGCGCCGTGCGCGCGCAGACGCTGCCGGTGGACGAAAACACGCTGCGTGGCTTTGTGTCGCAGCAGGTGGCCGGCGCCAACGGCGACTATGTGAGCCGTTTCGACGTGCGCATCGTCAGCCTGGACGTGCTGACCCAGGTGGCGCCCTGCCGCCGCGCGGAACCGTTCGTGGCCTCCGGCGCGCGCCTGTGGGGCCGTGCCAGCGTGGGCGTGCGTTGCGTGGACGGTGCCACGTGGACCGTCATGGTTCCCGTGGCGGTCACGGCCTGGGGCCGGGCCGTGGTGGCGGCCGCGCCGCTGGCAGCCGGCACGGTGCTGTCGCCGCAGGACCTGCGCGAAGGCGAAATCGAACTGACGCGCGAAAGCGCGGGCGTCACCCGCGACGCCCAGGCCCTGGCCGGCCGCACGCTGATGCGTCCGGTGCAGCCCGGCCAGGCCGTGCGGGCCGACATGGTGCGGGCCACGACCGTGGTGCAGGCCGGCGACCCGGTGCGCCTGCGCATCGCGGGGGCGGGCTTCACGGTCACGTCCAGCGGCCAGGCCATGAACAACGCGGCCGACGGCCAGACCGTGCGCGTGCGCACCGAACTGGGCAAGGTGCTGACCGGCGTGGCCCGCGAAGGCCGCCAGGTCGAAGTCACCCTTTGAAGCCCGAAACCGGCCGCGATGCCAAAAAAAGCACGAAAAAACCCTGCTTCTTGCCCTTTAGTTCCGCCGGACGCCGCCGAATAATGGGTACAGGCCGCTTTCCGGCCCGCTGGAGATATCCATGAAGATCGGTTCATCCCTACCCCCCGTCGCCGACACGGCGGTACGTGCCACGTCGCAAGGCGCGGGCGCTGCCGCAGGCGTGGCCGGCGTGGCCGGTGCGGCGGCTGCCCGTGACGTTGACAAGGTGGACCTGTCGGTAGCCGGCGCCCGCATTGGCGAGATGGACGGCGCGGCAGACTTTGACAGCGCCAAGGTGGACGCGATCCGCCAGGCCATCCGCGAAGGCCGCTTCAGCGTCAACGCCGGCGCCATCGCCGACAAACTGATCGCCGACGCCGCGTCGCTGCTGTCGCCGCGCACGCCGTCGGCCTGATTCGCCACCCATGACCGCCGCCCTGGCCGCCCCCGCGCCGTCCCTGCTGGACGCATTGGGTGCGCTGCTGGACCGGCAGGCGCAGGCCATCCTTGAGGGCCGCGCCGATGACCTTGCTCCGCTGGATGCCGCCATTCAGATGGGGCTGCGCCAGCTGGCCGCATCAGGCTGGCGCCCCCGCAACCCCGCCGAGGTGGCCGCGCTGCGCGCGCTGCAGCAGCGCGCCCGCGCAGGCCAGGCCATGCTGGCGCGCCGCCAGATGGACGTGCAGCAGGTGCTGGACGCGCTGGGACAGGGCAGCGAATCGCTGCAGCACACGCAAACGCAACGCCTGTATGCACATGCCGGGCGCATGGGCACGCCAGCGCTTCGCAGCCAGACCTTCGTCAGCGCCTGAACGGTCGGGCCGCCGGCCGCGACACAGGTTGTGCGATGCTTCGCCCTTCGGGCGGAGCCATACATCCAAAGGGGGGGCACCATGACGCTGTCACGCCACGTCGAAAGCTACCGGTTCTGGGAGGTCGTTGCCCAATGGGGGCGCGAGCGTCTGGAGCATGAACACATCGTCGCCCGGGTGCTGGCACGCGGCGTGCTGCGCGAAGGCCTGCGCGTGCACAGCGTCGATCCGCGCTGGGCGCGCACCGGGGCCTTCGAGCTGCGGGGCGCGCCGCTGGTGGGGTATGTGGCGCGCCAGGGCGACCTGCCGGTCTTCATCCGGGCGAGCGCGCTCACGCACCTGCGCGGCATCGTGGAGCAGGCGGCCGTGCCCGACCCCGAACTGCTGGCCGACGAGTTCATCGCCAAACAGGACTTTCATGCGTGGCTGACCCGCAGCCAGCTGATGCCGCCGTCATTCTGGTTCGAGGCGCCGCGCCTGCGGACCGGGGGCGGTGAAGGATGAGGCCGGTTGCTGCGCTCTGACCACGAGGCACGTTTGTTCATCACATTGCGTTGGCCACTGTAAATAAATCACAGTAAATATTCACTCGACTTGTAACTATTTAGGATACCTTTCCCTCCGTTTTGAACATTTCGGGGGCGAAGTGATGATGCAGGCTTGGGTGAGATGGGTTGCGAGGGTGGGGCTGGGGATGGTCCTGGCATGGGCGGGTAGCGCGCCGGTACACGCGCAGACGCCGCCGCAGGGCGAGGTGTACACGGCGTGCCTGGCGACGGCGTGGAACCTGAATTACCACTACGCCGGCTGCACGCGTGCGACGGCCGATGCGGTGTCGGCGATGCTGGAGGCGCCCATGGAGTGCCCCAACAACGGCTGCGGATGGGAAGGGCCGATGCAATGCAGCCTGATTGGCTCGTGGGCGTTGAGTGGTAGATGCATCCGGTCGTACTTCAAACTGAGCGGCCCGGGTGGCATCTGGCGCGACGTGTACTCGGTCTCAGCCAACTTCCACTGCAGCACGGCAGCGGTGGCGCTTCCGCCCTACGGCATGACCTGTGCGTGCCCGGCGGAGCACATCTACGACGCTGAAGCAGGGACGTGCAAAAAAGCGCCCTTCACCATCACGCTGAACGGCCCCACGCAGGCGCAAGCGGGCGGCGCGTCAATACGGCTGACGGCCACGGTGAGCGCGGCGGGGGCTTCCCGGGCGGGCGTTGGCATCAGCATCAACATGCAAGGGGAAGCCGGCGGCCGCGTGAGTGGGGGAGGCACCACAGATGCCAGCGGCAATATGCAGATCGACTACACGCCGCCCTACAGCCTGGTGGGCAGCAAAGTGGACACCATCCGCGCCGACTGCAGCGGGTGCACGAACTCGGCAAACGCGGCGATCTCGGTACAGGGCGTGCAACCGCAAACCGACCCGGAGGCCGGCGGGGACCCTGGGCAACAAACCTGTCGCCCGATCGTGGCCAGCACGGGCACCAAAATCTACAGCCACGCGGACCTGCAGGACGGCGGCGCCCACCCGCTGACCTTCGTGCGGCGGTACGCGAGCCGCTGGGACATCGTGCCGCAGGCGGGGCTGGGAGCGGCGTGGACGCACAACC
>JAYRLC010000058.1:0-17952 GCA_041905405.1 Ramlibacter sp.
CCTACCCTCCTATCGCTTACACCTCGTGCCATGTCTGCTATTCCAATCGAACGGGCCTGCATCGGCGTGATCGCGGCGGCGTGCCTCGGCCTTGCCGGCTGCGGCAGCCTGGACCGCATGAGCCACGGCATCACCGGAAGCCTGTCGCCCTACAAAGTCGAAGTGGTCCAGGGCAATTTCGTGTCGAAGGAACAGGTGGAAGCGCTCAAGCCGGGCATGACGCGGCTGCAGGTGCGCGACATCCTGGGCACGCCGTTGCTGGCCAGTGTGTTCCATGCGGACCGCTGGGACTACGTCTTCACCCTCAAGCGCCAGGGCACCGAGCCGCAATTGCGCCGGCTGGCGGTCTTCTTTAAGGGCGACACGCTGGAGCGCTTTGACGGCGACGCCATGCCGAGCGAAGCGGAGTTCGTGGCGCGTCTGGACACCCGGCGAAAGAACACCCGGGTGCCGGTGTTGGAAGCCTCCGAGGAATCACTCAAGGCCTTTGCCGAGAAGTCGCCCGCGCCCGCCGCCACGGCCGAGCCTGGCGCGACGGCTGTGGTGCCGGCCACCTACCCCCCGCTCGAAGCGGCGCCCCGCTGATGGCCGCCGAGCTGTACAGGGTCGCCGTGGCGGGCGCCTCGGGCCGCATGGGCCACATGCTGATCGAAGCCATTCACGCCGCCCCGGACTGCCAGCTCGCCGGTGCGCTGGACGTGGCTGCCAGTGCCGCGATCGGGCAGGACGCCGCGGCGTTCCTGGGTCACAGCAGCGGTGTCGCCGTCACATCCGACCTGAAGGCCGGGCTGAAGGACGCGCAGGTGCTGATCGACTTCACGCGGCCAGAAGGCACGCTCGCGCACCTGCGCGCGTGCCGCGAGCTGGGCGTCGGCCTGGTCGTGGGCACCACGGGCTTCAGCGATGCGCAAAAGGCCGAAATAGCCGCTGCGGCGGCCGATATCCCCATCCTCATGGCGCCCAACATGAGCGTGGGCGTCAACGTCACGCTCAAGCTGCTGGAGATGGCCGCCAAGGCCATGGCCACCGGCTACGACATCGAGATCATCGAGGCGCATCACCGCCACAAGGTAGATGCGCCTTCGGGCACCGCGCTCAAGATGGGCGAGGTCATCGCCGGCGCGCTGGGCCGTGACCTGAAGGACTGCGCCGTCTACGCGCGCGAAGGCGTCACCGGCGAACGCGACCCGTCCACCATCGGCTTTGCGACCATCCGCGGTGGCGACATCGTGGGCGACCACACGGTGTTGTTCGCCGGCGTTGGCGAGCGGATCGAGATTACCCACAAGTCATCCAGCCGCGCGACCTATGCGCAGGGCAGCCTGCGGGCTGTGCGGTTCCTGGCTGGGCGGCGCAGCGGCCTGTTCGACATGTTCGACGTGCTGGGCCTGCGCGACGGCGCGGCGGCCGCCTGACGCCATGCGCTGGACCGACATCCTTTCGCAGGGCGACGCGGTCACGCGCGGTGTTGCGCTGCTGCTGCTGGTGATGTCCGTGGCTAGCTGGGTTGTGATTCTCTGGAAGGCGTGGCTGCTGCAGCGGGCGTCGCGGGACGTGCAGCGCTGCACGGCGGCGTTCTGGCAGGCGCCGGCCCTGGCTGATGGCCGCGGGCGCGTGGCCGCTTTCGACCGCGAATCGCTGGTGCTGCCGTTGATCGATGCCACGGGCACTGATGGCGCGGGAACGCTGGCCGCTGCGGGCGACCGGTCGCAGCAGCTCACCCGGGTGCTGCGCGACGCGCTGCACCGCGTGCTGGACAAGCTGCAGTTCGGCCAGGTGTTGCTGGCCACCGTGGGGTCCACGGCGCCTTTCGTGGGCCTGCTGGGGACGGTCTGGGGCATCTACCATGCGCTGACCGGCATTGCCGGCGCGGGACAGATCTCGATCGACAAGGTGTCGGGGCCCGTGGGCGAGGCGCTGATCATGACCGCCGCCGGTCTGGCCGTCGCCATCCCGGCCGTGCTGGCCTACAACGTGTTCGGGCGCCGCATCGGCCGCATCGAAGCCGACCTGGAAGGCTTCGCCCGCGACCTGCGGGAATTGCTGGCCCCACCGAAGGCCTGATCATGGCTTTCGGCAGGCTCGAACGCACCCCCGGGCATCAGCCCATGAGCGAGATCAACGTCACGCCGCTGGTGGACGTGATGCTGGTGCTGGTGGTGATTTTCATCATCACCGCGCCGCTTCTGGCCAGTTCGATCCGACTGGACCTGCCCAAAACGGACGCCGCATCGGCCAGCGAGTCGCCCAAATTCATCACGCTGACGGTGGATGCGGGCGCGCAGGTGTTTCTGGACGACCGGCCGGTGACGCCCGAACAGCTCGCCCAGAGCCTGCAGGAAACCGCCGCCCGCAACCCCGACACCGAAGTGCAGCTGCGCGCCGACCGCGCCGTGCCGTACGGCAAGGTGGTGGAAGTCATCGGCACGGCCCAGAAAGCCGGGCTGAACCGGATTGGCTTCGTGGCGGAACAGCCGGCCGCCGCGTCACGCTGACGGGCCGGCGCGCCTAAAATCACCGGGCTGCGGCCCCGCGGGCCGCAAACCCTTTGCGACAAGCCCATTCATGCAAGACAAGTACAACCACACCGAGGTGGAGCGCGCTGCGCACGCCCACTGGACCGCGCGCGACGCCTACCGCGTGACCGAAGACGCGGGCAAGAAGAAGTTCTATGCCTGCTCCATGCTGCCGTACCCCAGCGGCAAGCTGCACATGGGCCACGTACGCAACTACACGATCAACGACATGCTCACGCGCTACCTGCGCATGAACGGCTACAACGTGCTGATGCCCATGGGGTGGGACGCCTTCGGCCTGCCGGCCGAGAACGCGGCGCTGAAGAACGGCGTGCCGCCCGCGAAGTGGACGTACGAGAACATCGCTTACATGAAAAAGCAGATGCAGGCGATGGGGCTGGCCATCGACTGGTCGCGCGAGGTCGCCACCTGCGACCCGACGTACTACAAGTGGAACCAGTGGCTGTTCCTGAAGATGCTGGAAAAAGGCATTGCCTACCGTAAGACCCAGGTCGTGAACTGGGACCCGGTGGACCAGACCGTGCTGGCCAACGAGCAGGTGATCGATGGCAAGGGCTGGAGAACCGGGGCTGTGGTCGAAAAGCGCGAGATCCCCGGCTACTACCTGAAGATCACCGACTACGCCGGTGAGCTGCTGGACCACGTGCAGAGCCACCTGCCCGGCTGGCCCGAGCGCGTGAAGCTCATGCAGGAGAACTGGATCGGCAAGAGCGAAGGCGTGCGCTTTGCCTTCACGCACGACATCAAGGATGCGTCGGGACAGGCAATCGGCGACGGGAAGATGTACGTCTTCACCACGCGCGCCGACACCATCATGGGCGTGACCTTCTGCGCCGTGGCGCCCGAGCACCCGCTGGCTGCGCACGCCGCCGCCGCCAACCCGAAGCTGGCCGCGTTCATCGAGGAATGCAAGAAAGGCGGCACGACCGAGGCGGAGCTTGCGCTGCGCGAGAAGGTCGGCATGCCCACGGGCCTGACGGTGACGCATCCGCTCACGCGCCTGCCCGTGCCGGTGTGGGTGGGCAACTACGTGCTTATGAGCTACGGCGACGGCGCCGTCATGGGCGTGCCCGCGCATGACGAGCGTGACTTCGAGTTCGCCAAGAAGTACGGCATCGACATTCTGCAGGTCGTGCAGGTGGATGGCGAGACGTACGACTACGACCGCTGGCACGACTGGTACGGTGACAAGCAGCGCGGCGTCACCATCAATTCCGACAACTTCAGCGGCATGGGCTACAAGGAGGCGGTCGATGCCGTGGCCCATGCGCTGCAAAAGCTGGACCTGGGCGAGAAAAAGACCACCTGGCGCCTGCGCGACTGGGGCGTGAGCCGCCAGCGCTATTGGGGCACCCCCATCCCCATCATCCACTGCGCCGAACATGGCGCCGTGCCCGTGCCCGAGAAGGACCTGCCGGTCGTGCTGCCGCAGGACTGCGTGCCCGACGGCTCGGGCAACCCGCTGCACAAGCACGAGGGGTTCCACGCGGGTGTCACGTGTCCTGTGTGCGGCAAGCCCGCGCGGCGCGAGACCGACACCATGGACACCTTCGTGGACAGCTCGTGGTATTTCATGCGCTACTGCGACCCGACCAACGACGACGCCATGGTGGCCGGCGGCGCCAACTACTGGATGCCGATGGACCAGTACATCGGTGGCATCGAGCACGCGATCCTGCACCTGCTGTACGCGCGCTTCTGGACCAAGGTCATGCGCGACCTGGGCCTGGTCAGGATCGACGAGCCCTTCACCAAGCTGCTGACGCAGGGCATGGTGCTGAACCACATCTACTCCCGCAAGGGCGCCAAGGGCGGTATCGAGTATTTCTGGCCGACCGACGTGGAAAACACCCACGACGACAGCGGCAAGATCACCGGCGCCAAGCTCAAGAGCGATGGCTCGGCCGTGACCTACGAAGGCGTGGGCACCATGAGCAAGAGCAAGAACAACGGCGTGGACCCGCAAGACCTGATCGAGAAGTACGGCGCCGACACCGCGCGCCTGTACACCATGTTCACGGCCCCGCCCGAGGCCACGCTGGAGTGGAACGACTCCGCGGTCGAGGGCAGCTACCGCTTCCTGCGGCGCGTGTGGAACTTCGGCGCCAAGGTGGGCGCGGCGGGTGATGCCAAGCCCAACTACAGCAAGGACGCCAAGGCGCTGCGCCTGGAGATCCACACGGTGCTCAAACAGGTCGACTACGACTACCAGCGCATGCAGTACAACACCGTGGTGTCCGGCGCCATGAAGCTGCTGAACGCGCTGGAAGGCTTCAAGGGCACGGCGCCCGGTGACGCTGCTGCCGTGCGCGAGGGCTTCGGCATCCTGCTGCGCGCGTTGTACCCCGTGACGCCGCACGTCACGCACGAACTCTGGCAGGCGCTGGGCTATGCGCAGCAGCAGGGCGACCTGCTGGACGCGCCCTGGCCCAAGGTCGATGAGGACGCGCTCAAGCAGGACGAGATCGAGCTCATGCTGCAGGTCAACGGCAAGCTGCGCGGCGCGATCCATGTGCCCGCAGCCGCGGACAAGGCGCTGATCGAGCAGATCGCGGTGGCGAGCGAGGCGTTCATCAAGAACTCGGACGGTGCGTCGCCCAAGAAAGTCATCGTCGTGCCGGGCCGTCTCGTGAACGTCGTCATCTGAAAGGCCGGAAGATGCAACGACGCCTCCTGCTGACTTTGCCCCTGGTGGCTGGCCTGTCCGCCTGCGGCTTTCAGCTGCGCCAGGCGCCCGACTTCGCGTTCGACACGATCTACGTCGGCGCGGCCGATGGGTCGGGGCTGGGCAACGAGCTCAAGCGTACCCTTGCCGCTACCGACAAGGTGCGCGTCGTGCCGCCCGCGCAGATCAACGGCGCCCAGGTGCTGCTGGACGTGCTGCAGGAGCAGCGCGAGAAGGTGGTGGTGGGGCTGAACTCGTCGGGACAGGTGCGTGAATTCCAGCTGCGCATCCGCTTCCAGTTCAAGCTGCGTGGGCAGGGCGGCAAGGAGCTGATCCCGCCGACGGAAATTCTGCAGCAGCGCGACATCAGTTTCAGCGAAACGGCGGTGCTGGCCAAAGAGGCCGAAGAGGCGCTGCTGTACCGCGACATGCAGACCGACATCGTGCAGCAGCTCATGCGCAGGCTCGCGTCGGTGCGCACGCTCTGACCCGCAGCCGCCATGCAGCTTGCCGCCGCCCAGCTCGCCCAACACCTGCAACGCGGCCTCAAGCCGCTGTACACGCTGCACGGCGACGAGCCGCTCCTGATCCAGGAAGCCGCTGACGCCATCCGTGCGCTGGCGCGCCAGCAGGGCTACACCGAACGCACCGTCCACACCGTGGCCGGCGCGCATTTCGACTGGAGCGAGGTGCTGGCCGCGGGCGGCAGCCTGAGCCTGTTTGCCGACAAGCAGATCGTCGAGATCCGCATTCCCTCGGGCAAGCCCGGCAAGGAGGGCAGCCCGGCGCTGCAGCAGCTGGCCGAAAGCTCGCAGGGCAACGACAGCACGCTCACGCTCGTGATCCTGCCCCGGCTGGACAAGATGACCAAGGGCGGCGCCTGGTTCGGGGCGCTGGACAGTTACGGCGTGACCATCCAGGTCGAGCCGGTGGAGCGCAGTGCGCTGCCCCAGTGGATTGCCCAGCGCCTGTCGCGCCAGGGCCAGCGTGTGGCCGCGGGCGATGAAGGCCAGCGGACGCTGCAGTTCTTTGCCGACCGGGTCGAAGGCAATCTGCTGGCCGCCCACCAGGAGATTCAAAAGCTTGCGCTGCTGTACCCCGAAGGCGAGCTTGGCTTCGACCAGGTCGAAAGCGCCGTGCTCAACGTGGCGCGCTACGACGTGTTCAAGCTGTCCGAAGCCGTGCTGGCCGGGCAGGCCGCGCGCGTGCAGCGCATGCTGGACGGCCTGCAGGCCGAGGGCGAGGCCGAGGTGCTGGTGCACTACACGCTGGCCGAGGACATCCGCGCGCTCAAGCGCGTGAAGGACGCGATGGCCGCGGGCCGTCCGCTGCCCATGGCGCTGCGCGAGCAGCGCGTGTGGGGCGTGAAGGAGCGGCTGTTCGAGCGGGTGCTGCCCCGGCTGTCCCCCGTGGCGCTGGACAACCTGCTGCATTCGGCCCATCTGGTGGACGGCATCGTCAAGGGCCTGAAGACGCCCGGCTGGCCGACCGACGGCTGGCAGGCGCTGCAGCGGCTGGCCATGGACCTGTGCCGCGAGTGCGCGGTGCAGCAAAACGCCCCGGCTCGTAAAATCGCGGCATGAACGCGCTGAATATCGCCGAATACATGCAGACCGTGGGGCTGCAGGCCCGCCAGGCATCGGCCCTGATGGCGCGTGCCGACGCGGCCACCAAGGCGCGCGCGCTGCGCAACCTGGCCGCGCTGCTGCGTGCCAACGTTCAGGCGCTGGCCGCGGACAACGCCAAAGACATAGCGCGTGCCACCGCCAACGGCCTGAGCGCCCCCATGGTGGACCGGCTCAAGCTCACACCAAAGGTCATTGAGACCGTGGCCGAAGGCTGCGAACAGCTGGCCACCATGCCCGACGTGATCGGCGAAATCATCGGCATGAAGCAGCAACCCAGCGGCATCCGCGTGGGCCAGATGCGCGTGCCCATCGGCGTGTTCGGCATGATCTTCGAAAGCCGACCGAATGTGACGATCGAGGCTGCGAGCCTGTCCATCAAGAGCGGCAACGCCTGCATCCTGCGCGGCGGCTCCGAAGCCATCGACTCCAACAAGGCGCTGGCCCGCCTGGTGCAGCAGGCGCTGACCGACAGCGGCCTGCCGGCCGACGCGGTGCAGCTCGTGCAGACCACCGACCGCGAGGCCGTGGGCCAGCTGATCGCGATGCCGCAGTATGTGGACGTCATCATTCCGCGCGGCGGCAAGAGCCTGATCGAGCGCATCAGCCGCGACGCCAAGGTGCCCGTCATCAAGCACCTGGACGGCAACTGCCATGTCTATGTGGACGATCCCTGTGACATCGCCATGGCCGTGACCGTGGCCGACAACGCCAAGACGCAAAAATACAGCCCCTGCAATGCCAGCGAGGGCCTGCTCGTCGCGCGCGGCGTGGCGGGTGAATTCCTGCCGTCGATCGGTGCGGTCTATGCCGCCAAGGGGATCGAGATGCGTTGCGACGCCGAAGCATCCGCCATCCTGGCCAGGGTGTCCGGCGCCGCCGTGACGGCGGCCACCGAGCAGGACTGGTCCGAGGAATACCTTGCGCCCATCATCAGCATCAAGGTCGTGGCTGGTGTGGACGAGGCCATCGCCCACATCAACCGCTACGGCAGCCACCACACCGACGCCATCCTTACGCGCGACCATGTGCATGCCCAGCGGTTCCTGCGGGAAGTGGACTCCGCCAGCGTCATGGTGAATGCGAGCACCCGCTTCGCGGATGGGTTTGAATACGGCCTGGGCGCTGAAATCGGCATCAGCACCGACAAGTTCCATGCCCGCGGACCGGTGGGGATCGAGGGGCTGACCTCCTTGAAATACGTGGTTCTGGGCCAAGGTGAGGTCAGAACTTAAAACAACAGGCCCGTATGGTTCCGCACCTCATTACCGCCCTGACCGGGCCGATCAACGAACTCGAACAACGCATCCTGGACTCCATGCCGGCGATCGAGCGCTGGTTCCGGTTGGAATGGATGGAGCACACGCCGCCGTTCTACAGCTCGGTGGATATCCGCAATGCCGGCTTCAAGCTCGCGCCCGTGGACACCAACCTGTACCCGGGCGGCTGGAACAACCTCACGCCGGAAATGCTGCCGCTGGCCGTGCAGTCGGCCATGGCCGCGATCGAAAAGATCTGCCCCGAGGCCAAGAACCTGCTGGTCATCCCCGAGAACCACACGCGCAACACGTTCTACCTGAGCAACGTTGCGCAGCTCAAGCGCATCTTCCACATGGCCGGGCTCAACGTGCGCATCGGCTCCATCAGCCCCGAGATCAAGGTGCCCACGGTCGTGGACCTGCCCACGGGCGAGCAGATCACGCTGGAGCCGGTCATCCGCAGCAAACGGCGCCTGGGGCTGAAGGATTTCGACCCCTGCACCATCCTGCTGAACAACGACCTGTCGGCGGGCGCGCCCGGCATTCTGGAAGACCTGCACGAACAGTACCTGCTGCCCCCGCTGCACGCCGGCTGGAGCGTGCGCCGCAAGAGCAGGCACTTCAAGAGCTATGAAGAAGTGTCCAAGCGCTTCGGCAAGCTGCTGGGCATCGATCCCTGGCTGATCAATCCGCTGTTCAACCAGTGCGGCGAGGTCGACTTCGCCGAGGGCACGGGCATGGAGTGCCTGACCAGCAACGTCGATGCGCTGCTGACCAGGGTGCGCAAGAAATACAAGGAATACGGCATCAACGAAAAGCCGTTCGTGGTGGTCAAGGCCGACAACGGCACCTATGGCATGGGCATCATGACCGTGCGCGACGTCAAGGACCTGGACCAGCTCAACCGCAAGACCAAAAACAAGATGGCCGTCATCAAGGACGGCCAGGAAGTGCACGACGTCATCATCCAGGAAGGCGTGCTGACCAACGAGCGCATGAACGACGCCGTGGCCGAGCCCGTGGTCTACATGATGGACCGCTACGTGGTGGGCGGCTTCTACCGCATCCATGCCGAGCGGGGGGTGGATGAGAATCTCAACGCACCCGGCGCCCGCTTCGTTCCCTTGGCTTTTGCGGAGAGTACGCACTTACCTCAGCCTGGGCTGAAGCCTGGTGCGAGCGCCCCCAACCGCTTCTACATGTACGGCGTGATCGCCCGGCTGGCCATGCTGGCGGCCAGCTACGAAATGGAAGCCACCGACCCCGATGCAGAGGTCTACGAGTAGCCACTCCAAAGTGACGTTGCTGCGCTGCAACAAGGCGCGCGGCGCCGGGGACGTAGGCGCACAATAGCGGTCCCAAAGCTATGGAACCCCGCCGGACGCTCACAGGCCGGCAGACAAGGGGTGTTTGTGTGGCTGCATCCAAATCGTCTCTCGCGGCGCTGACCCTGGGCGCCATCGGTGTCGTGTACGGCGACATCGGCACCAGCGTCCTGTACGCCGTCAAGGAAGTCTTCGGCTCCGGCCACGTCCCCTTCACCCACGCCAACGTGTATGGCGTGCTGTCGATCTTCTTCTGGACGCTCACGGTCATTGTCTCGATCAAGTATGTGGTGCTGGTGCTGCGCGCCGACAACCACGGCGAGGGTGGCCTGATCGCGATGCTGGCGCTGGCCTCGCAGGCCGTGAAGGACAAGCCCGAGCTGCGCAAATGGCTGCTGGGCATCGGCATCTTCGGCACTTCGCTCTTCTATGGCGACGGCGTCATCACGCCGGCGATCTCGGTGCTGTCGGCTGTGGAAGGGCTGGAGGTCGTCTCGCCCCGCTTCACGCGCTACGTCATTCCGCTGACGCTGGTGATCCTGTTCTGCCTGTTCGCGGTGCAAAAGCGCGGCACCGGCGGCATCGGCAAGTTCTTCGGCCCGATCACGCTGACCTGGTTTATGGTGCTGGCGCTGCTGGGCATCGCGCAGATCATGCGCCACCCGGAAATCCTGGCGGCGATCAGCCCGCACCATGCACTGCGGTTCATGGTCTACAACCCCGGCACCACGTTCATCATCTTGGGCGCCGTCGTGCTGTGCGTGACGGGTGCCGAGGCGCTGTACGCCGACCTCGGGCACTTCGGCAAGCGGCCGATCCGGCTCGCATGGTTCACCGTGGCGATGCCCGCGCTCACGCTGAATTACTTCGGCCAGGGGGCGCTGTTGCTGGAGAACCCCGACGCCATCAAGAATCCGTTCTACCTGATGGCGCCCGACTGGGCGCTGCTGCCGCTGGTGGGGCTGGCCACCATGGCGACCGTGATCGCGTCGCAGGCCCTGATCACCGGCGCGTTCAGCGTCACCAAGCAGGTGATCCAGCTCGGCTACCTGCCCCGGCTGAACATTGAGCACACCAGCGTGCGCGACACGGGGCAGATCTACATTCCGTTCGTCAACTGGGGGCTGTTCGTGGCCATCGTGCTGGCGGTGGTGATGTTCCGCTCGTCCAGCAACCTGGCAGCGGCCTACGGCATCGCGGTCACGCTGGACATGCTGATCACCACCATACTGACGTTCTTCGTGATCCGCTATGGCTGGAAGTACCCGCTGGCGCTGTGTCTGGCCGCCACAGGCTGGTTCTTCATCGTGGACCTGGCGTTCTTTGCATCCAACCTGCTCAAGCTATTCCAGGGTGGCTGGTTCCCGCTGATGATCGGCGGCGCGATCTTTACGCTCATGATGACCTGGAAGCAGGGCAGGCAGCTACTCAATGACAAGCTGCGTGCCGATGCGATCGACCTCAAGAGTTTTCTGGAAGCCGTGTTCGTCAGCCCGCCGGCCCGTGTCGAGGGTTCTGCCGTGTTCCTGACCGCGGAGCCGGGCACGGTGCCCAATGCGCTGCTGCACAACCTCAAGCACAACAAGGTCCTGCATGAGCACAACCTGTTCGTCACCGTGCGCAGCCATGAGGTGCCGTGGATTGGCCTGGACCGGCGCCTGGAGATCGAATCGCTGGGCCACGACTGCTGGCAGGTCGTGGTGCACTACGGCTTCAAGAACGACCCAGATCTGCCCCGCGCGCTGGAGCAGATCCGCGCCCGCGGCTGCGAGCTGGAGACCATGACGACCAGCTATTTCCTGTCGCGCGACGTGGTCGTGCCCACCATCGGCGGCGGCATGGCCACCTGGCGCGAAAAGCTGTTCGCCCAGATGCACCACAACGCCAGTGCCGCGGCCGACTTCCTGAACCTGCCCAACAACTCGGTGGTGGAACTGGGCTCCAAGGTCGAAATCTGAGGCGGCTCAGCCCACCGCGACCGTCATTTCCAGCTCGACCGCGGCGCCCTTGGGCAACTGGGCCACGCCGACCGACGTGCGCGTGTGCGCGCCGGAGGTGCCCAGCACACGCACCAGCAGGTCCGACGCGGCGTTGCCCACCTCGCTTTGCTGCGTGAAGCCGGCGGCGCTGCGCACATAGACGCGCACGGCCAGCACCTGCTGCACGGCGTCCAGCGAGCCTTCGGACTGCGCGATCACCGCGAGCGCCCGCATGGCGCAGATGTCGGCCGCGTGCTGCGCTTGCGCCAGTGTCACGTCATCGCCCGCAGCGCCCACGACCATGACCTCGCTGCCCACGCGCGGGACCTGGCCGCTGATGTACAGAACGCCGTTGTGCCTGAGCGCCGGCACATAGTTTCCGCCGACCTGCAGCTTGCCGCCGAAGTCGTAGCCCAGCCGATCGGCTTCAGCCTGGAATCTGGCGGCGCGCGTGTCGCTCATGACGTGTCCTTGAGATTTGGGAGAAGCCCCGTACTGTGCCCCAATCCCGTGCGGCGTGCAGAATCGCCCCCATGCGATTCTTCAAAGACGTGAGCCTGTCGGCCTTCACCGCGGGCTTCGTGGCGGTGCTCGTGGGCTTCACCAGCTCGGTGGCCATCGTGTTCCAGGCCGCGCAGGCCTTCAATGCCACGCCGGAACTCATCAGCTCGTGGATGTGGGCGCTGGGCCTGGGCATGGGTCTTTGCACGACGATCCCCTCGCTCGTGCTGCGCCAGCCTGTGATGGTCGCCTGGTCCACGCCGGGCGCCGCCGTGCTGGCAACCGCCGGGCTGGCCGGCGGGTTTTCAATGGCCGAGGCCGTGGGCGCATTCATCGTGTGCGCGGCGCTCATCACGCTGTTCGGCGTGACGGGCTGGTTCGAAAAGCTCATGAACCGTATTCCGATGGCGATTGCTTCCGCGCTGTTGGCCGGCGTGCTCGCACGCTTTGGCCTGCAGGCGTTCGCGGCGGCGCAGACCGCGCTGGGCTTGGTGCTGCTGATGCTGGGCACCTATCTGGTGGGCAGGCGTTTTGTGCCACGCTATGCGGTGGTGCTGACCCTGGCCGCTGCCATCCTGTATGCAGCGCTGCGCGGTGACATGGTCTGGTCGCGCGTGACGCTGGACTTCGCCGTGCCAGTCTTCACGATGCCGGCGTTCAGCATCGCGTCGATCACGAGCCTGGCGCTGCCCCTGTTCGTCGTGACCATGGCCTCGCAGAACCTGCCGGGCGTGGCGGCCATCCGCGCCGCAGGCTACGACATGCCCATCTCCAGGCTGCTGACCGTGACGGGTGTGGCCATGCTGGTGCTGGCTCCCTTCGGCGCGTTCGCGTTGTGCCTGTCGGCCATCACGGCGGCGATCTGCATGGGCCGCGAGGCCCATGAAGACCCGGCCAAACGCTATACAGCAGCCGTGTCCTGCGGGGCGCTGTACGTGCTGATCGGCATCTTCGGCGCGGCGGTCACGGGCCTGCTGACGGCCTTCCCTAAGGAGCTGGTGGTGGCCATCGCGGGCCTGGCGCTGCTGGGCACCATCGGCAGCGGTCTGGCCGTGGCGCTGAAGGAAGAGCAGCATCGCGAAGCCGCGCTCATCACCTTTCTGGTCACATTGAGCGGCCTGTCAATAGCCGGAATCGGGTCAGCGTTTTGGGGTGTGGTTGCGGGCGCGGTTTCGATCTTTGTGCAACAGTACGGGCGACGCAGCCCATCCAAGCCATGAACATCCTCTTTGTCGCCGACCCGCTCGAAGCCTTCAAGATCTACAAGGACACCACCTTTTCCATGATGCGCGAAGCCCAGCGCCGTGGCCACCGCGTGGCAGCCTGCGAACCGCGCCACCTGGTGTGGCGATCGGGCAGCAAGGTGCAGGCAGCGGTTCGCAACATCACGCTCACGGGCGCGGACGACGAATGGTTCAATGAAACCAGCACGCCGGTGATGGCGCTGGCCGAATTCGACGCCGTCGTCATGCGCAAGGACCCGCCGTTCGACAGCGAGTATTTCTATGCCACCCACTTGCTGGAGCAGGCCGAGCGTGAGGGCGCCAAAGTCTTCAACAAGCCCCGCACGCTGCGCGACCATCCCGAAAAGCTCGCGATCATGGAGTTTCCGCAGTTCGTGAGCCCCACGCTCGTCACGCGCAGCGCCGACGCGGTGCGGGCGTTCCACGCCGAGCACCAGGACATCATCCTCAAGCCGCTGGACGGCATGGGCGGGATGGGCATCTTCCGTGTGAAGGCCGACGCGCTGAACCTGGGCTCCATCATCGAGACGCTGAACAAGGATGGCGCCGAAACCATCATGGTCCAGCGCTTCGTCCCCGCGATTGCGCAGGGTGACAAGCGCATCCTGCTGATCGGCGGAGAACCCGTGCCGTTCAGCCTGGCGCGAATCCCGCAGGGAACCGAAGTGCGCGGCAACTTGGCCGCTGGCGGCCTGGGCGTGGCGCAGCCGCTGTCGGACAGCGACTGGGCCATCGCCCGTGCCATCGCGCCCGTGCTGGCCGCGCGTGGCCTGCTGCTTGTGGGGTTGGATGTGATCGGCGACCGCCTGACCGAAATCAACGTGACCAGTCCGACCTGCTTTCAGGAAATCACGCAGCAGACGGGCTTTGATGTGCCCGCCATGTTCGTGGGTGCGCTGGAGGCCGCTGTTCGTCAGGTCGTGCGTTAAGTCGATGTCTCATACCTTCGTATAGGTTTGTTGCGTCGGCGCGAATTTGCGCCCCAACTGGACTACAAACAGTCCAACGCATTTACAGGCTTTGCGTTGGCCATAACGTCGGACGCTGGTCCGCAAGAGGTAGATCCATGGGGGAGTCCAGCTTTGCCGACCTCTACGCTGCGCTCGCCCGCCTGAGCGGTCGTCAGGCACCGATTCTGGATGTGGCTGGCGATGGCAGCGCCGGCTTTTCCGTGTTCATGGACGGCGTGATGGTGCAGGCCTACTCCCCGGGCGTGGGCCGGACCGTGTTCTTCGCGATCGAACTTGGCGCCGTGCCGCCCCATAACGAGCTGGCGGTGTGGCGCGCGCTGATGGAGGTGAACTTTCACCTGCTTAACGAAAATGCGCCCCGCTTCAGCCGGCGGCCGGCGACGGGCGAGGTGCTGCTGCAATGCGCGTACCCGCTGGACCAATGGACGGTGGACGCCCTGCTGCCCGAGATCGTGCGCATGGTGAAGATGGCCGGTCGCTGGCGTAAGGACTATTTCCTGTCCGACGGACACGACGGCGCAGCCGAAAGCGCGGGAGTCAGTGTGCGTGGCCAGCTTGCATGACGGCCGGCGCGGCCCCAGGTTTCAGGAAGCGGTAAAGGCAACAACAAATGGCAACAGCAAGTTTCGAGGAACTCAGCAAGGGCTTGTGCGAACTGCTCGGCGAGACGCCTCCGCCGCTGGCAGCACAGGGCCTGCGAGGGTTCTGCGTGATGCTCAACGATGTGGAGGTCAACATCTTCCATGACCCGCGGCGCAATCCCGGATGCGCATTCGTTTCCACGACGTTCGGCGATCTGCCGCCGCAACGGGCGCTGTCGGCGGTGCAGGCGCTCATGGAGGCCAACCACGACATGGCAGGCCCCGGCGCGCCCGTTTTCAGCATGAACCCGGCCTCGGGTCTTGTCCATCTTCAGTATGCGCTCCCGTTCTCGGACGGCGCGACGGTGGTGGACCTTTACCAGAACCTGCAGATGATGGCGCAGCACGTGCGCCAGTGGACCAGGGAACCCCTGGCACCCGCGGCAGATTCGGTCGCCTGACAAGCGACGGCCCCACGGGGCGCGGGCGTTCACGTGCGACAGGCACGGGATTCTCTGGAGCAATCATTGATGGAAATTCCAAAGCTGACAAAGATCATTCTTGCCAGCCTGCAAGGCTCGCCCGGCGATTGGGCTGCAGGCCCATCCCGGCCCGCCGCGCAGGCGGTGGGTTGCCTGAGCCCTGACATGGCTGAAGCCCTTGGCGCCGATGCCGGGCAAGACCTGCCGGGCAGCGGGCTCGACGTTGACAGCGTGTATCCGCTGCCCGCGGCGGCACTTGACCAGTGGGTGGGCAACACCCCCGCGCAGGCGATCCACGCGGCGGGGCAGCACCGCACCGACCAGGTGGCCGGCTACCTGGCGCTGGTGTTCAGCACACGACGCCCCTAGGCAGCCAGGGCACCGTCCACAAACACCTTGAGCTCACCGGGCTTGAATGCCTGCCAGGCCTCGTTGACCGTCAGCGGGGTGGTCACGACCACGGCCACGCGGTCGCTGGGCGTGGTGGCCTGTGAAAAGTCCACGCTCAGGTCTTCGTCGGCCAGCTGCGCGTGGGCGAACGGATGGCGCCGCTCCACCCAGCACAGGTTCGTGGACGCATGCGCCCACAGCGCCTGGCCATTGGACAGCAGGAAATTGAAGGTGCCGTGGGCGGCGATGCGTGGCACCAGTTCGCGCAATGTCAGCGTCAGCTCCTGCACGCTGGGCACGCCGGCATGCGACTTGGCCAGCTCCTGCATGATCCAGCAGAACGCGCGCTCGCTGTCGGTGCTGCCCACGGGGCGGAACGCCGCATGCAGCCGGGGATGGAAGTCCTTGAGGTCGCCGTTGTGGGCGAACACCCAGTAGCGGCCCCACAGCTCGCGCACGAACGGGTGGCAGTTCTGCAGGTTGACCGCGCCCTGCGTGGCCTTGCGGATGTGGGCGATGACGTTCTCGCTCCTGATGGGGTAGCGGCGGATCAGCTCGGCCACCGGTGAATCGCAGGCCGGCAAGTGGTCCACGAAATGGCGCAGCCCCTTGTCCTCGAAGAATGCGATGCCCCAGCCGTCGGCGTGGTGGTCGGTGCGGCCGCCGCGCTCGGCAAAGCCCGTGAAGCTGAACATCACGTCGGTGGGGGTGTTGCAGTTCATTCCCAGCAGTTGGCACATGGTCAGGGCTTCTTCGCGGAAGGGGTGTTTGCGCCGCGCAGTTGCCAGGCCGCGGCCATCGCCAGCACGCACAGGGCGGCCAGCATGAGGAACGATTCGTCGAACGCCGCCAGCCGCGCCGGGCTGGTGGCGGGGTTGGCCAGTGAGTCGCCGTGGGCGGCCAGCCGCCACTCCAGCACGATGCCGCACAGGCTCACGCCGGCCGCGCCGCCGAGCATGCGCACGAAATTGATGGCGCTCGCGCCCTGGGGGATCAGCGCCGGCGCCAGCCCGCGCATGGCGCCCAGGTTCAGTGACGGCAGGATGAAGCCCAGGCCCACGCGCCCCAGCGCGGCAAACGCTACCAGCACCCACAGTGCCGTTCCCAGTCCCACGGTCACCATCAGCGCAAACGATGCGGCCAGCAGTGCCAGACCGGTGCTGACCAGCACATAGGTGGGTTGCCGGTCTGCCAGCCGGCCCACGAAGGCAATGGTCAACGCCAGCACAATGCCGGCCGGCAACAGGATGGTGCCCACGTGCGACGCCGACAGCTTCAGTCCCAGCTGCATGTACACCGGCAGCAGGTAGGTGGAGCCGAACAGGGCCGTGCCATAGATGAACGCCACGATGCTGCCCATGGTGAACTGCCGGTCCGCGAACAGGTGCAGGTTCATCAGGGGTTCCCCGCCAGCCGCCATCTGCCGGCGCTGCCACCACACGAACGTGACCAGCGTTGCCGCCGCGCCGCCCAGGAGGACCGCTGCCTGTGCCATGCCGTGCCCATGCAGCTGGACCAGCCCGTTCAGCAGGCACAGGGTCCCGGCGCTGCCCAGCACCAGACCGCGCCAGTCCAGCGGAGCGCCGTCGGGGTTGGCGGCGACACCGCCCGGCGATGTGGTGGGCACGAAGCGGTATGCCAGGTACAGCGAAGCCAGGCAGAACGGCACGACCATGAAAAAGATCGAGCGCCAGCCGAACCAGTCCACCAGCAGGCCGCCGATGCTGGGCCCGATGGCCGGCGCCAGCACCACACCCATGCCGAACAGGCCGCTGGCGCGGCCCTGTTCGCCGGGCTCGAACGCCCGCAGGATGATGATGGCCGGAATGGGCTGCACGATGCCCGCGGCGAGCCCTTCGGCCACGCGTGCGGCCAGCACCAGGGTGAAGCTGTTGGACAGGCCGCCTACAACGCCGCCGCCCATCAGCAGCAGCATGGTCGCCACATAGGTGGCGCGGTAGCCGTAGCGCGCCAGCAGCCAGGGCGTGGTGAGCATGGACGCCGTCATGGCGACCATGAAGCCCGAGCTGACCCACTGCGCGCGCTCCTGGCCGAGCGCGAAATGGTGGCTCATGTCGGGAATGGCCACGTTCACGATGGTGGACGACATGATCGACGCCATGGTGCCGACCATCACCGACAGCAGCAAAAGCCAGCGGTAGCGCGCGCCGTAGCGTTCGCGCAGCGCCGACAGGGACGTTTGCTTGCTCATGCGCCTGCGCCGGCAGGCTGCGCGGTGGCGCAGGCGCGGCAGATGCAGGCCTTTCGCCGCGCTTGCGCCGGGATGCGGATCAACACCGCGTCGCTGAAATCCACCTGTGTGCACCAGCACGGCTCCGGTGTCTGTCCGGTGGCGCGCGCAACCTCCATGGCGCACAGATTGGCCTGGCCGC
>JAYRLC010000006.1:0-155499 GCA_041905405.1 Ramlibacter sp.
AGTTCTGCATCGCTTGGACCGGATTGACGAGGTGTTCGAGGCAGTGACTGGAATGGATGAAGTCGAATGCCCGGTCCGGCACGCCGGCCAGAAACTGGGCGTCGCCGTCTGCCAGGTCCCAGGCGCGGCAACTGCGCATGGCAGGAAACATTTGCTGGTAACGACCCAGTGAATCATCGCCAGCGCCGATGTCGATGCCGTCGCCGACGAAGTAACGGGTGGCAAAACGGCTGTCGTGCAGGCGGCGGCTGACAGCCTTGCTGGTTTCATTCATGGGGAGCTCCGGTGAGTCCCACAATATTAGTACTAAATATCTATTATTCAAGGTGAGAAGCCCGCCATACGCCGCAGCTCCTGCGGGGTGTTCGCGTTTTCAAAGTCCCTGCCCTGATGGAATGAGACCTGCGCAGCGCGGTGCAGGGCAACCCAGGCGCCCACCTTGCGTCCGCCGTCCGCCACGAACTGCCCGAGGCTGGCCGCCAGTTCCCGGCGCAGCAGACAGAACACCGGCTGCGGCCGAAGCGTGCCTTCGTCATCCGGCGCCCACGCCATGGCGAGTTCGGCGCTTTCCGTGTTCAGTGCATGGACCAGACGGGCAACCAGATCCCCCGGGAACCAGGGGCTGTCACACGGCACCGTGGCCAACAGCGGCGTCGTGCAATGCGTCAGGCCCGACAGCATGCCTGCCAGCGGCCCGGCGCCGGCGTCCTGCATGGCATCCGGCCACACTGGCGTACCGAACGCCGCGTACGTTGGCAGGTTGCGGTTGGCGCTGATGGCCGTGGTGTCCACTTGTGGCGCGAGCCGGCGCAGCGCATGCAGCGCCAGCGGCACGCCGTTGAAGTCTTGAAGCCCCTTGTCCGCGCCGCCCATCCGGGTGCCCCGGCCGCCCGCCAGGACCAGGCCGGTGACGGCGGGCTCAGCCACCGATGTAGCTCATCTCGACGCGCCGTTGCCCGCCGCCGGTATCCGCCGCCATCGAGCCGCGCAGCTCGGAATAGCGGTCACTGCGCCCCTGCCAGATGTGGGCGATGGCCGAGGCAATCTGCCCGTCGCTCGCGCCGCCGCGCAGCAGCGAGCGCAGGTCATGGCCCTGCGTGGCGAAAAGGCACAGGTACAGCTGCCCTTCGGTGGAAAGCCGGGCGCGGTTGCAGTCCCCGCAGAAGGCCTGCGTCACGCTGCTGATCACGCCGATCTCGCCGCCGCCATCGCGAAAGGCCCAGCGCTGCGCCGTCTCGCCGGGCGCCGCGGGTTCCAGCGGCACCAGCGGCATGTGTTCATGGATGCGCCGCACGACTTCGGCCGACGGCAGGACTTCGTCCATGCGCCAGCCGTTGGTCGCGCCCACGTCCATGTATTCGATGAAGCGCAGCGTCACGCCCGTGCCCCTGAAATGGCGGGCCATGGGCAGGATTTCGTGGTCGTTGGTGCCGCGCTTGACCACCATGTTGACTTTGATGTTGGCAAGGCCCGCCGCCTGTGCGGCTTCAATGCCGGCCAGCACGTCGGCCACCGGGAAGTCCACGTCGTTCATGCGGCGGAACACGGTGTCGTCCAGCCCGTCCAGGCTCACCGTCACGCGCTGCAGCCCAGCGTCGCGCAGGGCCTGTGCCTTGCGTGCCAGCAGCGAGCCGTTGGTGGTGAGCGTCAGGTCCAGCGGCTCGCCGTCCACGGTGCCATCCGGGACGCGGAGGGCGGCGAGCTGGCTGACCAGCACTTCGAGGTTCTTGCGCAAAAGCGGCTCGCCACCGGTCAGGCGGATCTTGCGCACGCCGTGCGCGGCGAACTGCCGCGCCACGCGGGTGATTTCCTCGAACGTGAGCAGCGAGGCATGCGGCAGGTAGGGATAGTCCTTGTCGAACACTTCCTTGGGCATGCAGTAGCTGCAGCGGAAGTTGCAGCGGTCGGTGACGCTGATGCGCAGGTCGCGCAGCGGACGGCCCAGCGTGTCGCCCAGCAGGCCGGTGGGTGCTATGGGGTCGATAGGCTGCGGCGGCACCACGGCGGCGCGTGCCGCCGTGCGCTGGTCGATCAGGGGAATGACCCGTTCAGCCACCGCGTGTCCCTTCAGCCGTGGCGGATCGCCACCGTCTTGACCGTGGTGAAGTGGTACAGCGCCTCGAAGCCTTTTTCGCGGCCGTAGCCCGACGACTTGTAGCCGCCGAACGGCAATTCCACGCCACCGCCGGCGCCGTAGTTGTTGATGAACACCTGGCCGCTCTGGATGCGCTTGGCCAGCCGCAGCTGGCGCGCGCCGTCGCGTGTCCACAGGCCAGCCACCAGGCCGAACTGCGTGGCGTTGGCCAGTGCCACGGCGTGGTCCTCGCCCTGGAACGCCATGGCCGACAGCACCGGGCCGAAGACTTCTTCCTGGGCAACCCGGTGATCGACCGGCACGTCGCGCAGCAGGGTGGGGGCCTGGTAGTAGCCGCTTTCGGGTGCTTCGTCGACGATGCGGCCTTGCGCCACGACGGGGATGTTGGCCACCTGCGCGTCGCTCAGGAAGTCCCACACACGCTGCTGCTGGCTGGCCCGGATCAGCGGGCCCACGTCCAGGTCCATCGCAGCCGGTCCCACGCGCAGGTTTTCGAACGCTGTGGCCAGCCGCGCCAGCAGCGGCTCGTAGATGGACTGCTCGATCAGCACGCGCGAACCCGCGCTGCAGGTCTGGCCGGCGTTTTGCACGATGGCGTTGATGACCATGGGAACCGCCGCGTCCAGGTCGGCGTCGGCAAAGATGATTTGCGGGCTCTTGCCGCCCAGCTCCAGCGTCACGGGGCAGTGCCGCTCCGCCGCAACCTGCTGGATGATGGTGCCGACCTTGGGGCTGCCGGTAAAGCTGATGTGGTCGATCCCTTCGTGCCGCGCGATCGCATCGCCCACCTCATGCCCGTAGCCGGTGACGATGTTGATGGCGCCGGCCGGAAAGCCCACCTCGGCCGCCAGCTGCGCCACGCGGATCAGCGACAGGCAGGCGTCCTCGGACGGCTTGACGACGCAGACATTGCCCGCGGCCAGTGCCCCGCCCACGCTGCGCCCGAAGATCTGCATGGGGTAGTTCCACGGAATGATGTTGCCCACCACGCCGTAGGGCTCGCGCCAGGTCAGCACGCTGTAGCCGTCCAGGTAAGGAATTGTGTCGCCGTGCAGCTTGTCGCAGGCGCCCGCGTAGAACTCGAAATACCGGGCCAGGGCCACCGCATCGGCGCGGGCCTGCTTGGTGGGCTTGCCGCAGTCGCGCTGCTCGATCGCGGCCAGCTCGTCGGTGTGTTGGGCAACTTTCTGGGACAGCTTCATCAAGAGGCGGCCGCGTTCCGCGGCGCTCAGCCGCGTCCACACGGCGTCGTAGCACTGGCGGGCCGCGCGCACAGCGGTGTCCACGTCCTGGGCGTTGCTGCGCTGGATCTCATCAAAAGTCTGGCCGTCGGAGGGGTCGATGACGGGCAGGGTGCGGCCGGAAGCCGAGGGAACGGAGGCGTTGGCGATGTAGTTCAGTTGCATGTGGTCCATTGTCCATCAACCGCCATGGATGCACGCCCTGTTACAAGAATTACCGCACGAAGCCGCGCCAATGCAGCATCATCAGCTATTGAATTTGTAGCAAAACGCTATAAGAAAGTACTCATGCAGGGGGAGTTTTGAGCCGGGATTTCGCCGACAGTGTGTTTGCGCACAGCGGCACACGTGTGCGCGGCGTCAGCTCGCGGCGGGTCGGCATGGGACTGCTTGCGCTGGCGGTGCTGCCGCTGCTGCTGGTGATGGGCGTGGCCTGGCACGTGCAGCGCGGCAATCTGGATGAACGCGCGGAACACGACATGGCCGCCTGGGCCGGGCTGCATGCGGCCGCACAGGAGCAGGTGCTGCAGGGCACACGCCATCTGCTGGCATCGGTGAGCCTGGCGCCGCCAGTGATTGCGGGTGACTGGCCGGCCTGCAGCGCCTACCTGCAGCGGCTGGCGTCCGGCTTTCCCCACTATGTGTCGCTGGGTGTCGCGGCCCTGGATGGTGTGCTGGTGTGCCGGTCCACCACGTCCACGGACCGCATCAACCTGGGCGACCGGCCGTACTTCAAGGCGGTCGTGGCGGGCGCGCCGTATGCCATGGGCGAATACACGGTGGGCCGCATTACGGGCAGCAAAAACCTTCCTTTCGCGCATCCGGTGCGCGACGCGCAGGGGGCGCTGGTGGCCGTGGCTTTCCTGGGGATGGACCTGCGGATGCTGGGCGAGCGGTTGCGCGCCGTGCCCATGCCGCAAGGTGTCTCGGCCGTGATGTCCGATGCCGCTGGCGCGCTGCTGGCCGGCACCCAGGACGGCGCCGCCGCCGGCGTTGCTGCGCTGGACCCGATGCTCGCGCAGGCGCTGGCGCAGCGCACGACCGGCGCGCTGCGCACGCGCGGCGCCGACGGACGGGACTGGCTCCACCACATCGCGCCGGTGCTGGCCGGCACGAGCCGGCTGCAGGTGGCGGTGTCGGCACCGGTGGACGTGCTGGTGCGCCCCCAGGTGCGGCAACTGGCGGGCCTCATGGCCGCGCTGCTGGGGCTGCTGGTGGTGTACGCGGTGCTGATCTGGCGGCTGGGCCGCCGCTGGTTGCTGCGGCCGCTGGAGCAACTGGGGCGGGCCATGCGGCAGATCGAGATGGGCACCTATGCCGGGCCCGAGCCGGACATGCGCAGCCGGGTGCGCGAGATCCGCCTGATGCAGCGCGGCCTGGCGGCCATGTGGGCAGGCCTGGCGCGCCGCGCCCGCCAGCGCGACGCCGCGCTGGCTGCTTCGGATGCGGCACGCGCGGGGCTGCAGGCGGTGCTCAACGAGATGGAGGACGGATTCCTCGTGCTCAACCGCGACTGGTCCGTCAACTTCTGCAACCGCCGCGCCGCCGAGCTGGTGCTGCGTGATCCGCAAGATATGGAGGATCTGGATTTCTGGTCGCTGTTTCCTGATGACCGCACGCACGATGCGCGCCGCGCCGCAGAGCGCGAGGTGGTGCAGGACCGGCCGTTTTCGTTCGAGGAATACCACCCACACTACCGGCGCTGGTTTGAGGTGCGCCTGTTTCCGGCGGGCGACGGGGTAGGTGTGTTTCTGCGTGACAGCACGCCCCACTGGGAAATGATCGACGAGCTGCGTGAGCGCGAACGGCGCTACCGCGAGCTGTTCGAAGCCAACCCCAATGCGATGTGGATCTTCGACACCCGGACGTTCGAGTTCCTGGCGGTCAATGCCGCGGCCGTGCGGCGCTATGGCTACAGCGAAGCCGAGTTCCTGGCCATGAAGGCCACCGACATCCAGCCCGAGGGCGATCGCGACGAGTTCATGCAGAGCGTGCAGCAGGACGGGACGGACCGGACCCTGAAGGACCAGCCAGCCATCTGGCGCCACCTGACACGCTCGGGCGAACTGATGCTGGTGGACATCGCCCATCACAACATCAGCTTCGAAGGCCGCGCGGCGCGGCTGGTCATGGCCGCCGACGTCACCACGCGGCTGTCCTCGGAATCGCGCCTGCGGCGCCAGATGGACCGGCTGGGCGTGAGCCATGGCGAAGCCGTGGCGGCGCTGCAGGCGTCCCGCCAGGTTCTGGGCGGCTACATGCACATGATCAATACCGAGGTGCTGCCTGTTCTGCGCCGCATCCAGGCCGCCGACACGGCGGCGCCCGCCGATCTGGAGCGCGTGCGGCGCAAGGCCGCGCGGGTGGAGCAACTGCTGGGCGAAGCCATTCGGCTGACGCAGGTGGGCCGCGCCCCGTTCGAGCCTGCGCTGACCGACCTGAGCGCCATGGCGGCCGAGGTGGTCAAGGGCCTGCGACGCGCCGACCCCGAACGCCGTGTGCATGTGGAGATCGAGCCCGAGCTGCTGTGCCGCTGTGACCCGGCTCTGGCCCTGTTGCTGCTGCAGGCGCTGCTGGACAACGCATGGAAATTCACGGCACGCGAGCCCAGCGCCTGGATCCGCATGGGGCGCGAGCCTGCCCAGGCTGCCGGGCCGGGCGCACCGGCGTTCTTCATTTCAGACAACGGCGTGGGCTTCGACATGGGGGACGAAGGCCGCCTGTACAAGCCGTTCGCCCGCCTGCATTCAGGCGCGGAGTTCCCCGGCTGGGGGCTGGGCCTGGCGACGGCGCTGGCGGTCGTGGCCCGTCATGGAGGCGAGATCCATGCGCGGTCGCAACCCGGGCAGGGCGCCACCTTCGTTTTCACGCTGGAAGCCCGGCGCAGGCCCGACGGGCAGCTCGTGAGCGAGGTGGTGATCGAAAGCCTACCGTCCTGGGAGGACTAAAGGGCCGCGCGCAGGTCGCGCCGTCGCACCGGGCCTACGCGGGCTTCGATGGCGCGCAGCAAATCCTGGCGCAGGCCCATGGCGAACAGGGCCTCGACCGTCACGAACATGGGGCCGATGAACAGGCCGACCAGATCGTCGACGAACGCGGGCTTCTTGCCCTCGTAGTAGTGGCCCACGAACTGGAACACCCAGCCCACCACGAACAGGCCGACGCCCGCACCCAGCCACACCGCGGTGGACTGGCCCGCGATCCAGTGCGCCACCCACAGGTTCATGGCCATCAGCACGGCCATCAGCGCGCCCAGGCGCAACTCCAGCATCAGGTAGTAGATGACCGTGGCGCCCGTGACCAGCAGCGCGGGTGTCAGCGCCAGGCTGCCCACGTCGGTGGCCGGTCGGGACAGCAGGGTGGCGACGGCCAGCACGATCATCGGGATGCCAACGAAGTGGGTGGCGATGTTGCGCGGCTCGCGGTGGTAGGCCGCGTAGTTGGACAACTGGTCGATCAGGGTTTTCATGGCGTCTCCTTTACCTTGGTGTGGAGAGAATTCTCTCTTTGTCCCACCCGGCGGACTGTCGGCTTCCCGACACAAGTTGTATGCGCGAGCCGTCCTCTTTGCAAGATCCTGTTCACTGGTTGCCGCTGCTGGATGCAGGCGTCTGGTTCGCCCGCCTGTCGCCCGGTTTGCGCGGCGCGCTGGTCGCGGCGTCGCGCGTGCGCCAGCTGGCGGCGGGCGAGGCGCTGTTTCGCCGTGGTGATGCGCCGTGTGGCCTGTATGCGGTGCTGGAAGGCGCGGTGCGCATCTCTGGCATGGGCGGCGGCGGTGACGATGGGCGCGAGGTTTTGCTGACCCTGCTGGAGCCGCCGCACTGGTTCGGCGAGATATCCCTGTTCGACGGTGCGCCGCGCACGCACGACGCCATGGCCGAAGGCGGGGCGCGCCTGTTACACGTACCGCAGGCGGCGCTGGCGGGGCTTTTGGCGTCGCATCCCGCGCACTGGCGCGAGTTTGGCCTGCTCATGAGCCACAAGCTGCGGCTGGCCTTTGTCGCGCTGGAAGAGGCGGCGTCACTGCCGCTGGCCCAGCGCCTGGCGCGGCGGCTGGTCATGATGGCCGAAGGCTATGGCGTGCGCCGCGACACAGGGCAGGGTGCGCACCGGCGCAGCATCGCCGTGTCGCAGGAACAGTTGTCGATGATGCTTGCCGTGTCGCGCCAGACGGTGAACCAGAACCTCAAGGACCTGGAGTCACGCGGCGTGCTTCGACTGAACCGCGGGGGCCTGGAAATCCTGGACCTGGCCGCGCTGCAGCAGTTGGCCGGGTAGGGCCGGTGCCGTCCGCTCAGGCGCCTACCGGCGTGTAGCGGTTGCGGTTGTCGGCCAGCCAGCGAGCCGACAGGTCGGTTTCCAGCTGGCGGGGGTGGAAGTCCGCGCGCTTGTACTCACGCCAGGGCCCGTACGACTGCCGGATGACGCCACGCTTGCCGAACAGGTAGCTCATGCCGCTTTTCCAGGTGCTCCATTTCCACAGCGTCCCGTCGCGGCGCAGGTTGTCCACGGTCTGGCGCAGCAGGTCGGTCAGGAAGAACATCGTGGCGCGGCGGAACCACTTGAGCCGCCATTCGTCATTGCCGCCCAGCGCCCGGTACAGGTCGAACGCCGTGCTCTTGTGCTCGGACTCCTCGGCGCTATGCCACAGCCACAGGGTGCGCAGGCGGTCATCTCCATCGCCGAGCAGGTCGGGGTTGGCGAGCATCCAGTCGGCCAGGATCGCTGTGAAATGCTCGTTGGCCGACGTGATCGCCAGGTGGTGGCGAGGGTCGGAGTCGTCGATGAACTGCGCCCGCGCCTGCGTGCGCGGCCCCCAGCTGTTGACCAGTCCCTGCTTGTCCAGGTGGCCGTTGTACAGCGCGTGCAGCCGTCGGTGCGTGGCCTCCTGACCGATGAAGCCCTGGACTTCGGCCCTGTATTTGTCCTGCTGCTCGGGGGGCAAAGCCTTCAGGCCGTTGCGCACGGCGTCGATGAAGAACTGCTCGCCCACCGGGAAGCTCATGGACAGCGCGTTGAACAGGGCCGTGCGGAAAGCGTCGCCATTGCACCAGTGGCGGTCAAAGGGGACTTCAAGGTCAATCAGCAGGCGGCGGACGACGAGATCGGACATGAACATCTCCTTGGTACAAGTCAGTACCGATCGCGGAATGATGATTGCAATGACTGGTACTGTCAAGTACCAAAATGCGATGACTCACAATGGCCGCCATGGCAGAAGCACTTGCAACAGAACACGCGCACCGCAGCCGTTTGCTGGAGGGCATGGCCCATGCGGTGGCTGCCAGGGGTTACGCCGACACCACGATCGCCGACATCGTGCGCGAGGCCAGCGTGTCACGCCGCACGTTCTACGAACATTTCCAGACCAAGGCCGATTGTCTGGTCGCGCTGTACGAGGCGGCCAGCCACAACGCACTGAATGTGCTGCGCGACGCCATCGATCCGTCTCATGAATGGCAAACGCAGGTGGAGCGGGCCCTGTCCGCCTATCTGGCCTGCATGGCGGCCAACCCGGTGCTCATGCGCACGCTGTTCATCGAGATACTGGGGCTCGGCGCGCCAGGGCTGGCCGCGCGCCGGCGGGTCAACCAGGAGATCGCCGACTTCATGCTCGGTGTGATTCAGAAGGGCTTGACGCCACAGATGGCGACTGCGGTTGTGGGCGGCATCAACGAACTGGTGCTGCAGTACATCGAGCAGGACCGGGTGGCGTCCCTGGGTGAGCTGGTGGCGCCGGCCAGCGCCTTGGTGCGGGCCGTGGCCGGCGCCAAGTAAAACGGCCTGCTGAAAGCAGGCCGCCCAAGGACAAGGCTCGAAGAGCCTTGTTGTGTCCGTTCAGCTGTGGAACTTCACCACCAGCGGCACAATCAGCAGCGCCACGATGTTGATGATCTTGATCAGCGGGTTGACGGCCGGGCCGGCGGTGTCCTTGTAAGGGTCGCCCACGGTGTCGCCGGTCACGGCAGCCTTGTGCGCCTCGGAACCCTTGCCGCCGTGGTTGCCGTCCTCGATGTATTTCTTGGCGTTGTCCCACGCGCCGCCGCCCGTGCACATGGAGATGGCAACGAACAGGCCCGTGACGATCGTGCCCATCAGCAGGCCGCCCAGGGCCTTGGGACCCAGCACCAGGCCGACGACGATCGGCACCACCACCGGCAGCAGCGACGGGATCATCATTTCCTTGATGGCGGCGCGGGTCAGCATGTCCACGGCCACGCCGTACTCGGGCTTGCCGGTGCCGTCCATGATGCCCTTGATGGTGCTGAACTGGCGGCGCACTTCCACCACCACCGAACCGGCGGCGCGGCCCACGGCCTCCATCGCCATGGCGCCGAACAAGTAGGGGATCAGGCCACCGATGAACAGGCCCACGATCACCATCGGGTCGCTCAGGTCGAAGCTGATGGCCTTGCCATACGTTTCCAGCTTGTGGGTGTAGTCGGCGAACAGCACCAGCGCTGCCAGGCCCGCGGAGCCGATGGCGTAGCCCTTGGTCACGGCCTTGGTCGTGTTGCCCACGGCGTCCAGCGGGTCGGTGATGTCACGCACGCTGGCGGGCAGCTCGGACATTTCGGCGATGCCGCCGGCGTTGTCGGTGATGGGGCCGTAGGCATCCAGGGCCACCACGATACCGGCCATGCTCAGCATGGACGTGGCGGCGATGGCGATGCCGTACAGGCCGGCCAGGTTGTAGGCCACCAGGATGGCGATACACACGAACACCACGGGCCAGGCTGTGGAACGCATGGACACGCCCAGGCCGGCAATGATGTTGGTACCGTGACCGGTCGTGGACGCCTGCGCGATGTGGCGCACCGGCGAATACTGCGTGCCGGTGTAGAACTCGGTGATCCACACCAGCACGCCCGTCAGCACCAGGCCGACCACGCAGGTGCCGAACAGCTTCATCTGTGCGCCGGTGCCGCCCAGGGCATTGTCGGGAATGAGCTGCTTGGTCACGAAGAAGAACGCGATCAGGCTCAGCACGCCGGCGATCGCCAGGCCCTTGTACAGGGCGGGCATGACGTTCTTCATGCCGGGCGAGGCCTTGACGAAGAAGCAGCCGATGATCGACGCAATGATCGACACGCCGCCTAAAGCGAGCGGGTACAGCGCGGCGTTGACCGGGGCCGCGGCCACCAGCAGGGCGCCCAGCACCATGGTGGCGATCAGCGTCACGGCGTAGGTCTCGAACAGGTCGGCCGCCATGCCGGCGCAGTCGCCCACGTTGTCGCCCACGTTGTCGGCGATCACGGCGGGGTTGCGGGGGTCATCCTCGGGGATGCCGGCTTCGACCTTGCCCACCAGGTCGGCGCCTACGTCGGCACCCTTGGTGAAGATGCCGCCGCCCAGGCGCGCAAAGATCGAGATCAGCGACGAGCCGAAGGCAAAACCGATCAGCGGATTCAGCAGCGCGGCAAACGCCTTGCCGTCGGCCGGCACGCCGCCGGCCACCAGGTACCAGTAGAACCCGGCTACGCCCAGCAGGCCCAGGCCCACCACCAGCATGCCGGTGATGGCACCGCCGCGGAAGGCAACGTCCAGCGCCGGGCCGATGCCCTTGGTCGCGGCCTGCGCGGTGCGCACGTTGGCGCGAACGGACACGTTCATGCCGATGAAGCCGCAGGCGCCCGACAGCACCGCGCCGATCACGAAGCCGACGGCCGTCTTGCCGTCCAGGAAGATGCCGATCAGAACGGCCAGTACGACGCCGACGATGCCAATGGTCTTGTATTGCCGCGCCAGATAGGCGGCTGCGCCGGCCTGGATGGCCGCCGCGATTTCCTGCATGCGGGCGTTGCCTGCGTCCTGGGAAAGAATCCAGCCGCGTGCCCAGATGCCGTAAGCCACGGCCACCAGCCCGCAGACGAGCGCCAGAATCAGCGCCGAGTTGCCTGTCATTTGAAATCTCCTCTGTTGTATCGCTTGGAGGGGGTTCAACGCACCGGTTTAGCCCCCGCTGCGTTGCTTCCTCGTCAAGCTCCACGGACGGGAGACGATTGGCCAACGCAGGCAATGTAGCGTGAAAAAGTTGCGGTTCAACGACGCGCAAGGTTTGCGAAAGTAAAATCAGGGTTAATCCGGATGAGTCCGTACCCGGATGCCAACTTTTTTCTAGCTCTCCCACAACAAAACCATGTCCCTCGACAAAGTTTCCCCCGGCAAAAATGTCCCCGACGCCTTCAACGTGATCATCGAAATCCCGATGAACGCAGACCCCGTGAAGTACGAGGTGGACAAGGAGTCCGGCGCGATCTTCGTGGACCGCTTCATGAGCACGTCCATGCACTACCCGACCAACTACGGCTACGTGCCCAAGACCATTTCCGGTGACGGCGACCCGGTGGACGTGCTGGTGATCACGCCCGTGCCGCTGATTCCCGGTGTGGTGGTGCCGTGCCGCCCCATAGGCATCCTGAAGATGCAGGACGAAGCCGGCGAGGACGGCAAGGTCCTGGCGGTGCCGACCGACAAGATCCTGTCCATCTACACCCAGTGGCAAAAACCCGAAGACCTGAACCCGCTGCGCCTGAAGACCATCGCCCATTTCTTTGAGCACTACAAGGACCTGGAGCCCGGCAAGTGGGTCAAGATCATCGGCTGGGAAGGCCCCGATTCCGCCCGCAAGGAAATCATGGACGGCATTGCCAACTACAACAAGGCACACGGCGCCTGACGGCACCGCGGCCACCAGAACAAAGCCCCGCACTGCGGGGCTTTTTCTTGGGCGTTCAGCGCAACGGGTCGGGGTACAGCAACCCCTTGAGGCCTAGCAACCCCGACCGCTCAAAGGGCTGCCACTGCCCTTCAGGCTGGGCCAGCCGGTCGGCCACCGCCCACCAGGCGCTGGGGTTGACGCCGATGCCGATGTGGCTGGCCACGACCTCGATGTTCTCGGTGTGCGGGTTGTGGTCGGCGGGGCGCTGCACGCTGCCTTGCCAGGCGACGATGCCGTCCGTGCGTGACCAGATGCTGGTGGTGGGCACGGGCGGCGCTTCGGGCAGGTTGTATTGCTCGACTTCGCGGTCGATGTTGCGGCCGCTGGTCAGCTCATAGATGCGCCAGGCGTTGGTCGATTTGGGCGGCCCGGCAAACGGCGTGCCGAGGGTGATGACGCAGCGCACGTGCTCGGGCATTTCCTTGGCGAGTTCGCGCGCATAGACGCCGCCCAGGCTCCAGCCGAGCAGGCTGACCTTGCGCCCGCTGGATTCACACGCTTCGCGCACCTGCCGCTTGGCGGATTCCAGCACGCCGGCGCGCGGGCCGAAATTGAAGCCCTGGCTCCAGCCCTGGGTACCGTAGCCCAACGAGCCCAGGTAGCGGCGCAGCGGAATGGTGCTGGCGTCGCTCGCGCTCAGGCCGGGAAAGACGATGACGCTATGCCCGTCGCTGGCCGGCGCGCGCTGCAGCGCGGGCCACGCGGGCAACAGCGCGCCGAATTCCCACGGCGCGCGAAACTCAAGCGCGAGCAGCGCGAGACTTGGCGGTGGCAGATCGTCCAGCAACGGATCGTGACGCGCCTGCGGTTTTCGTGTTGCCATGAGCATTGGATGTTTTCTTTGCCGTTGTGGTTCTGCCTGAACGCACGGTAGCAGCTTTGGCTGTCTTTGCCGGAGCAGGCGCGACCGGTTTAGAGGCGCTCGTCCTGGATTTCGTCTCCTTGGCGACGGCGGGTGTACTGGTTACTACTGACGCCTGGCCCATGGCATACAACTTTTGGGCTTCTTCGAACGCGGCCTGCAGCGCGTCGGCCAGGTCCTGCACGTGCGGCACGGCCTTGCGGTCCGCGATGATGCCGAAGTCCACGCTGCCCGCGTAGGTCTGGATCGTGATGTTCAGCGCCAGCCCGTGCATGACGATGGACAGGGGGTGAAAAGTCAGCATGCGCGCGCCGGCCAGATACAGCGGCACCTGTGGGCCGGGCACGTTGCTGATGGCCAGGTTGGCCACCATGGGCAGCCGGTCGGCAAAGCCCGAGCGGCCATAGGTCTTGAGCGCCGCGCGGGCCGCGCCGCCCACGATCCACGGCGCCAGGAACGACGGGTAGTCGGTGGGCAGCACGCTCTTGAGGTTGACCAGCGCTTCCTTGACCTTGCCGGTGGACGCCATGATGGCGTTCATGCGCTTCATGGGGTGGGCCAGGTGCGTGCCCAGGTCCACCAGGCTCATGGAGGCCTGGTTGTTGAGCTCCTTGTTGTTCTCCTCGCGCAGGCTGACGGGCATGGCGGCGATCAGCGGCTTCTTGGGCAGCGTGGCGTGCTTCGTCAGGTAGCTGCGCAGGGCGGTCGAGCAGATCCACAACACGATGTCGTTGAACGAGCCGCCCACCGCCTTGGCCATGGCGCGGCATTCGCCAAACGGGATGCTGGCGGTAGCGAACACGCGCTGCGTGGTGATGCCGGTGTTGAAGACAGTCTTGGGCGCAAGCTGGATGGGCGATTTGGGCCGCAGGCTGGTAATGCCCTTGCCGCCGCCCTTGACCGACTGTCGCGCCACCGCACCGCCCAACGAGGTGGCAGCCGACGGCAGCGACCTGGCCAGCTTGGCGTATTGCGTGAGCGAGTTGGAGAACACTGCGCCGATCATTTCGCCGATCTTCAGGTCGCCCGCCGTGCGGCGCTTGCGGGCCGGGTCGGGCGGCGGCACCTCGCGCGGCACCGGGCCCAGGTCGAGCACGGCGTTGGCCAGCACGGTGCCACCCTTGCCATCCAGCGCGGCGTGGTGGATCTTGGAATAGAAGCCGACCATGCGGCCCTTGACGCCCAGATGCGCCGGCGGCTTGATGTTGTCGAACACATAGAACTCCCACAGCGGGTGTTCGCGGTCGATCAGCTCGCCGTGCAGCTTGGCGGCCATGGCCTCGGCCTGCTTGACCGTCAGGCTGGCGCCCTTGACCTTGCGGATGTGGAAGTCCAGGTCCACGTGGTCAGCCTCCACCCACAGCGGGTGGCCGAGGTCGAACGGCATGAACGCCAGTTTGCGGCTGAACACGGGCGCCAGATGCAGGCGGTTGGCAATATGGTCCAGCAGCGCCTTGTGAAAGCTGCCCTTGAAGCCCGCCGGCAGTTCGTACAGCTGCAGCGATCCGACGTGCATGGGGGTTTCGGGGGTTTCCAGGTAGAGGAACGTGGCGTCCAGTCCGCTCAGTGATTTCATGGGGAGTCTCCGTGGTTGCCCACGTTACCCGACGATGCTTGCCGCGGTCACTAGGGTTTGTCTGCGCTGGTCGGTGCTGTGTTCAGCCCGGTATGGCGAAACGGACTGCGTTCGTCCAGGTGTTCCATATAGCTTGAAATTCCCTGGCCCTCCCGGACCAGGAACCGGTCGACCGCCTCTGCGAAGGCTGGGTGCGCGAGCCAGTGGGCGCTCGTTGTCTTCACCGGCATCAGGGCCCGTGCCATCTTGTGTTCGCCCTGGGCGCCGCCTTCGAAGCGCGCCAGGCCATGGGCTATGCACCACTGCAGCGGGCTGTAGTAGCAGGCCTCGAAGTGCAGGCAGTCCACGCGCTCCAGCGCGCCCCAGTAACGCCCGAACGCCGCGCCCGCGCCGTCCAGGGCAATCAGGCTGCTGGCCATGGGGCGGCCGTCCCGTTCGGCGATGAACATCAGCCAATGCTGTGGCAGATGCTCGGCCATGCAGCGAAAGAAATCGCGGCTCAGGTAGGGCGCGTTGCCATGCTCCAGGTAGGTGCGCTCGTAGCAGCGGTAGAAGAAATCCCAGTCTTGCGCGGTGATAGCGGTGCCCTGGGCATGACGCATGGCAACGCCGGCCTGCGCGACCTTGCGGCGCTCCTGGCGGATCTTCTTGCGCTTGTCCTGGCTCAGGCTGGCCAGGAACGCGTCGAAGTTCGCGTACCCCGCGTTGTGCCAGTGGAACTGCACGGTGTGGCGTTGCATCAGCCCGGCGGCGTCACAGGCGGCCCAGTCGTCGTCCGATGCGAACAGCAGGTGAAGCGACGACAGTCCACGCTCGCGGCACAGGCTCACCAGCGCCCGCACCAGCGCGGCGCGGGCGCCAGCATCGTGCGCCAGCAGCCGCGTGCCCGGCACCGGCGTGAACGGCACCGCCACCAGCGCCTTGGGGTAGTAGGGCAGGCCGTGCTGCTCGTAAGCGTTGGCCCAGGCCCAGTCGAACACGTATTCGCCGTACGAATGAACCTTGATGTACAGCGGACAGGCCGCGTGCAGTTCGCCGCCACGCGTCAGGGTGACATACAACGGGGTCCAGCCAGTATCCGGCATGGCACTGCCGCTGGTGTGCAGCGCGCTCAGGTACTCGTGGCGCATGAACGGGGTGGGGTGGGCCTGCCGGGCCAGCAGCGCGTTCCATGCGGCGCCGTCCACGGCAAGCGGCGAGTCCCAGACCCGGATGACATAATCGTTCGAGTTGTCTTTCACTGCGCGTATGGCTCTCACAATCTGCGTTGCCCAGCTCAACTTCATCGTGGGCGACATGGCCGGCAATGCCCGGAAAATCATCGACGCGGCCCGTACGGCCCACGCATCGGGCGCCCGCCTGCTGCTCACACCCGAGCTGTCCATTTGCGGCTACGCGGCCGAAGATCTTTTTCTGCGTCCCGCGTTTATCGCTGCCTGCGATGATGCCGTGAAAACGGTGGCCCGCGAGCTGGCCGGGTTAACGGACCTCACGGTCGTCGTGGGTCATCCCACGGGCGGCGACCGGCGCACCCGCAGTGTCGCCGTGCAGGAGCGCCACAACGCGGCCAGCGTTTTGCGCGGGGGCGAGGTTGTTGCCACCTATGCCAAGCGAGAGCTGCCCAACTATCAGGTGTTCGACGAGCGCCGGTACTTCACGCCCGGGCAGGGCACCTGCGTCTTCGATGCCGGTGGCGTGCGCGTGGGGTTGCTGATCTGCGAAGACGCCTGGTTCGACGAGCCTGCGCGGCTGGCGCGCGACGCCGGGGCGCAGCTGCTGGCCGTGATCAACGCATCGCCCTTCCATGTGGGCAAGAGCGGCGAGCGTGAGCAGATGATGCGTGCGCGCGTGGCCGACTGCGGCCTGCCCCTGGTCTATGCCCATCTGGTGGGGGGCCAGGACGAAGTGGTGTTTGAAGGCCGCTCCTTCGCGGTCGACGCGGACGGCCGCGTGGCAGGGCGCGCGCCCGGCTTCGTGCCTGATCTGTTCATGGTTGAGGCCAGTGACGGCCCGCAGGGGCGGCCCGTGCTGGCCGCACCGGTGGCCGCCGAACGCAGCGCCGAAGCAGACCTGTGGGACGCACTGGTGCTGGGCGTGCGCGACTACATCGGCAAGAACGGTTTTCCCGGTGCCCTGCTCGGACTGTCGGGCGGCATCGACTCGGCCCTGGTCCTGGCCGTTGCGGTGGACGCACTGGGTGCGGACAAGGTGCGGGCAGTCATGATGCCCTCGTCCTACACGGCCGACATCAGCTGGATCGACGCGCGCGACATGGCTGCCCGCCTGGGTGTGCGCTATGACGAGATTTCCATCGTGCCGCAGTTCGAGGCGTTCAAGGCGTCGCTGGCGGCCGAGTTTGCCGGCCGGCCCGAGGACACGACCGAAGAGAACATCCAGGCCCGCATCCGCGGCGTGATCCTCATGGCACTGTCCAACAAGTTCGGCAGCATCGTGCTGACCACGGGCAACAAAAGCGAAATGGCCACTGGCTACTGCACGCTGTACGGCGACATGGCCGGCGGGTTCGCGGTCATCAAGGACGTGTTCAAGACCGCCGTGTTCCGCCTGGCGCGCTGGCGCAACGAGAACGACCCGTATGGTACGGGCACCAACCCGATTCCCGAGCGCATCATCACGCGCCCGCCCAGCGCAGAACTGCGCCCCGACCAGAAAGATCAGGACAGCCTGCCGCCGTACGACGTGCTGGACGCCATCCTGGAGCGCTACATGGAAAACGACCAGTCGGCCGAGGAAATCGTTTCGGCCGGTTTCGATCGCGCCGACGTGCAGCGCGTGATCCGGTTGGTGAAGTTCAATGAATACAAGCGGCGGCAGGCGCCCGTGGGGATTAGGGTCAGCCACCGCAGCTTCGGCAAGGATTGGCGCTATCCTATTACCAGCAAATTTCTCTAAAGGGCATTTTCATGAAGCAGATCACCGCCATCGTCAAACCCTTCAAGCTCGAGGAAGTGCGCGAGGCGCTGGCCGAATGCGGCGTGACCGGCCTGACGGTGACCGAGGTCAAGGGCTTCGGCCGCCAGAAGGGCCACACCGAGCTGTACCGCGGTGCCGAATACGTGGTCGACTTCCTGCCCAAGGTCAAGGTCGAGGTGGTGGTCAAGGATGGCGACGTCGAACGCTGTGTGGATGCCATCGTCAAAGCCGCCCGCACTGGCAAAATCGGTGACGGCAAGATCTTCATCACCTCTGTCGAACGCGTCGTGCGCATCCGCACCGGCGAGACCGACGAATCCGCCGTTTAAATCCCGGTCAGGTTGACGCGGTTGGCCGCAAGCCCTGCGGCCTGTACCAAGGGCGGCAACAGGTCCTGTACGCCCGCGCCGGTGCGGATCAGCCCCATCTGCCATTCGCTCATGAAGCCGTGCTTCACGGTCGAATGCAGGAACGCCAGCAGCTCGTCGTAGTAGCCACCGGCGTTGAGCAAGCCCACCGGCTTGTCGTGGTAGCCGAGCTGCCGCCAGGTCCAGACCTCGAACAGCTCCTCGAAGGTGCCGATGCCGCCCGGTAGCGCCAGGAAAGCGTCGGCCCGCTCCGCCATCATGCGTTTGCGGTCATGCATGGTGTCCACCACATGCAGTTCCGTGCAATCGAGCTTGGCCCACTCCTTTTCGACCAGCGCTTTCGGAATGATGCCCACCACACGCCCGCCGGCCGCGAGCGTGGCGTCAGCCACCATCCCCATCAGGCCGTTGTTGCCGCCGCCATAGACGAGCTGGCCACCGTGCGTCCCGATCCAGTGGCCGGTTTCCCGCGCAACGTCGGCGAACAGGGGGTCCGCGCCCGGCCGCGATCCACAGTACACGCAGATGGAAAAAGCGGGCGTCATGCCGCAAACCTCTGCCACAGCGCCGCCGCCCAGATGCCCGCGCACAGCAGCAGGCTCAGCAACACGGCCGCGCTGCCCATGTCCTTGGCCCGTTTGGACAGGTCATGCCACTCGGGGCCGATGCGGTCAATCGCGGTTTCGATGCCGGTGTTGAGCAACTCCACGATCATGACAATCAGCACGGAGCCGGCCAGCAGGGCTATTTCCACCCAGCTGCGGCCAAGCCAGAACGACAGTGGCATAAGGGCCAGGGCTGCAATGGCTTCCTGGCGGAACGCCGTTTCGCCCCAGCCGGCGCGCAGCCCCTCCAGCGAATAGCCCATCGCGTGCCAGACGCGGTTCAGCCCGGTCCGGGTTTTCTGCAAATTGACGGGTGCCATGGACTGATTGTTAGTGGGCAACATGACGGATCTACCGGGACAACGGGGGCGACGTGACCAGCCGTGTACCCGCCAGTGCGTCATGCAGGAATTGCCGCTGTGGATGGAATCGGCTGAGCAGTGCCCAGACCATCACCCAGCCCAGAACGATCACCACCGATTCGCCGCCCGACAGCCTGAAAGGCGCAATAGCTGCCAGGGGCGGCAGGAACCAGAGCCAGCTCAGCGCGTACCTGCCCAGGGCCCGCAACTGCGTCAGCGGCCGTCCCTGGCGATCCACGACGCGGATATTCCAGGTTTTCATGGCCAGCGTCTGGCCCCGGGCCCAGAACCAGGAAAAGTAAATGCCAAACACCACGAACAGGAACCCCTGAAGCAGATGCCGCCGCTCATCCATGGCGTTGCGCATCTGGCCCAGCGTGCTGAAAAGCCAGCCCGCGACGAATACCACTGCAAACAGCAGCATGCCCTCGTACAGCCAGCAGGCCATGCGGCGGCGCAGACCGGGCGCTTGCAGTGACGAGGCGAGGGCGGGCGAAGCAGGGCCCGGCGCGGCAGTCCGCGCGTCGGTCGGTTCAGTCATCAGCGATTGAAAGCTCAGTGAGTGGCAGGCACAACAGCCGCAGGCGCCTCGGCACCTTTTTGCGGCAGGAGCGTATTGTGATCCACGAGCCCTGCCGGAACGGCGCTATGGGCGCTCGCCTTCTGGCCGGAATGGTCCTTGGGCGGGACCTTGGCCAGCTTTTGCGCCGGCACCGGCTTGACGGCTGCAGCGGCCCCGGGCGCCTTGGGTGCTGCCTTGGCGGCGAGCTGGCGCTTTTCCTCGGGGCTCAGGGACTGGTAGGCCTCCCATTTGGCTTTCTTGTCGTCTGCAGGGATTTTCCGTGTGTCGGCAAAGTTGAGCCTGGCCTGCACGCGTTGCTGGGGACTCAGTGCCACCCATTCGGTCATCCGGCTGTGCAGCTTGGCCTGTTCGTCGGCCGACATCCGGGGGTAGTTCTGCGACAGGGCGATCCACTTGCGCTTCTGGGCCTCGCTCAGCGAGCCCCATTGGGTTTCCAGCGGCCGCAGCGATTGCTGCTGGGCCGGGGACAGCTCCTTCCAGGCGGGCCCAATGGCAGGTTTGACCGCCTTGGGCGGCGCCGGGCGCGCGGGCGCTGGTTGCTGCTGAGCCAAAGCGGTCGCCGCGAAAGTAGCGCCCAGCATCAAGGCAACGACAAGCTGATGGAGCGCCAGCATTTCGGATCAGGGTGCGCGGTCGCCCGTGACGCTCAGGTATTGCATGAAGCCCGGGTCTGCGTAGGCTGCGGGCGGCAGGTCATCGGTCAGCAGGGCGGCATCCACTTCAGCCACTTCGGCCGCGCGGTTGTCGTTCTGGATCACGTTGATGGCCACCAGACCGGCGGCGAGCATGACCAGCGGCAGGGCGGAAGCCAGGCGCCCCCAGAAGCCAAACCGCTCTGCTTCAAGCCCCAGTGCACCGCCGCCCAGAGCGACCACACGTGCTGAGCCTGCCTTGCGGCGGGCCAGCGCGCGGACGCGGGCGGCGCGCAAGCGCTCTGATACTTCGTGGGAAAGCGCCATGTCGGCCGACAGACGCGACGCCACCTGCCGGCCGAACCGGTCCTGCAGCGCCTGGATTTGTTGTTGGTTTGTAATATTCATAGCTGGATTCCCTTTGCCTTCAGGGCTTTGCTGAGGGCCTGGACTGCACGGGAACAGTGCGTTTTGACACTGCCTTCTGAACAGCCCATGGCCGCAGCCGTTTCGGCCACGTCCATGTCCTCCCAGTAACGCATGAGGAAGGCTTCACGTTGACGCGCCGGCAACTGACCCACGGAATCCTCGATCTCACGCAATAGCTGGGCCCGGCTGAGGCTGTCTTCGGTACTCTCCGAGCCTTCTGAGCCGTCCTGGACCCGATAAGTTTCCAGCAGATCGAAATCTCCATCCTCGGATGCCGCCTCGAAGTCGCCCATGTTCGAAAACAGCGCGGTCCGGGTTTTCTGGCGACGAAACCAGTCCAGCATGCAGTTGGACAGGATGCGCTGGAACAGCATGGGCAACTCGTCCACCGGCTTGTCGCCATAGTGTTCAGACAGCTTCATCATGCTGTCCTGGACGATGTCCAGGGCCGCTTCCTCGTCGCGGACGTGGTACAGGGCGCGCTTGAACGCCCGTTTTTCGACACCCTTGAGGAAGTCCGACAGTTCTTGTTCTGTTGCCAAAGGTGGTAGCCGCAGCGACGTGCTGGAGGGGATATGTCTCGTTCTGGGGACGTTCACGGTCTGCAAACGTCCGGTGTGGGCGCGAAATTATGGCATCGCGCCGGGTTCTTGCGGTAACCCGTTGCTGCAGTGCGATAATGCGCGCTGCAAGTCAAAAGGCAAACGAGCCCTGATCCGGCGGTGCAAGCAGCCCGCCCATGGTTTGGGCTCTAAGTCCCGACGCCCCCCACAAGGGTCAGCGAAGGGGCACCCAAGGTTTTTCGTCAGAGAAATTCACAAAGGTTGATCATGGAAATCTCCAAGGCCGAAATCACATCGGCAGCCGCCGCACAGGCCGGCACTGCTGCGCAGGAACTACGCGGCGCTGAAATCCTCATCAAGGCCCTGCAGGCCGAGGGCGTCAAGTACATCTGGGGTTACCCCGGCGGCGCAGTGCTGCACATCTACGACGCGTTCTACAAGCAGGACTCCATCCAGCACGTTCTGGTGCGCCATGAGCAGGCCGCCGTTCACGCCGCTGACGGCTACGCCCGCGCCACCGGCGACGTGGGCGTTGCGCTGGTGACGTCGGGCCCCGGCCTGACCAATGCCGTGACCGGTATCGCCACGGCCTATATGGACAGCATTCCGATGGTGATCATCTCGGGCCAGGTGCCGACGGCCGCCATCGGCCTGGACGCCTTCCAGGAGTGCGACACCGTCGGCATCACCCGGCCCATCGTCAAGCACAACTTCCTGGTCAAGGACGCCCGCCATGTGGCCGACGTCATGAAAAAGGCATTCCACATCGCGCGCAGCGGCCGGCCCGGCCCGGTGGTGGTGGACATCCCGAAGGACGTGTCCTTCAACAAGGTGCCGTATGCCGGCTATCCGGAATCGGTCGAAATGCGCTCGTACAACCCGGTGCGCAAAGGGCACGGGGGGCAGATCCGCAAGGCGCTGCAACTGCTGATGTCGGCCAAGCGGCCCTACATCTACACCGGTGGCGGCGTGCTGCTGGGCAATGCCACCCAGGAACTGCGCACGCTGGTGGACATGCTGGGCTATCCCGTCACCAACACGCTCATGGGTTTGGGCGCGTACCCGGCCAGTGACAACAAGTTTCTGGGCATGCTGGGCATGCACGGCACGATCGAAGCCAACAACGCCATGCAGAACTGCGACGTGCTGCTGGCCGTGGGCGCCCGGTTCGACGACCGTGTGATCGGCAACCCCAAGCACTTCGCGCAGAACGAGCGCAAGATCATCCACATCGACATCGACCCGTCCAGCATTTCCAAGCGCGTGAAGGTCGACATTCCGATCGTGGGCGACGTCAAGGACGTGCTGGCCGAACTGATCGCCATGATCCGCGAATCCGGTCTCAAGCCCGACGCGGCCGCACTGGGCGGCTGGTGGGAGGCGATCGAAGGCTGGCGCAAGCGCGACTGCCTGAAGTACGACCGCAACAACAAGGAAGTCATCAAGCCGCAGTACGTGATCGAGACGCTGTGGAACATGACCAAGGACGCTGACACCTACATCACGTCCGACGTGGGCCAGCACCAGATGTGGGCCGCGCAGTTCTACCGTTTCGACGAGCCGCGCCGCTGGATCAACTCGGGCGGCCTGGGCACCATGGGCGTGGGCATTCCGTATGCCATGGGCATCAAGCTGGCCAAGCCGGACAGCGAGGTGTACTGCATCACCGGCGAAGGCTCGGTGCAGATGTGCATCCAGGAACTGTCGACCTGCCTGCAGTACAACACCCCGATCAAGGTCATCTCGCTGAACAACCGCTACCTGGGCATGGTGCGCCAGTGGCAGGAACTCGACTACGAGGGCCGCTACAGCCACAGCTACATGGACGCGCTGCCCAACTTCGTGAAGCTGGCCGAGGCCTACGGACACGTCGGCATGCTGATCGAACGGCCGCAGGACGTGGAACCGGCACTGCGCGAGGCCCGCAAGCTCAAGGACCGCACGGTGTTCATGGACTTCCGCACCGACCCCACCGAAAACGTATTCCCCATGGTCAAGGCCGGCAAGGGCATCACCGAAATGCTGCTCGGGTCGGAAGACCTCTGAGCCCCGGTATTTTTTTCCACCGCATCTTTTTCTGACGAATCTATTGTCCGCCGAGCCCGCGCATTACCGTGCGCGGGGGAGGGCGGCGAAAAGAGGAATCACGCAACATGAAACACATCATCGCTGTACTGCTGGAAAACGAGCCCGGCGCTCTTTCCCGCGTGGTGGGCCTGTTCTCGGCCCGTGGCTACAACATTGAATCGCTCACCGTGGCGCCGACGGAAGACCCGTCGCTGTCGCGCATGACGATCACCACGACCGGCTCCGACGACGTGATCGAGCAGATCACCAAGCACCTGAACCGCCTCATCGAGGTCGTGAAGGTCGTCGACCTGACCGAAGGCGCCTACACCGAGCGCGAGCTCATGATGGTGAAGGTCCGCGCGGTGGGCAAGGAGCGCGAAGAGATGAAGCGCATGGCGGACATCTTCCGCGGCCGCATCATCGACGTGACCGAAAAAAGCTACACCATCGAGCTCACGGGTGACCAGGCCAAGAACGACGCCTTCCTGGTGGCCATCGACCGCAGCGCCATCCTGGAGACGGTTCGCACCGGATCGAGCGGCATTGGCCGGGGCGAACGCATCCTTCGCGTCTGAACCATTTTTCATCCCAACGATTTCAACAGGAGAAACCATGAAGGTTTATTACGACAAAGACTGTGATCTGAGCCTGATCAAGGGCAAGACGGTTGCCATCATCGGCTACGGTTCGCAGGGCCATGCCCACGCGCAGAACCTCAACGACAGCGGCGTGAAGGTCGTGGTCGGCCTGCGTAAGGGCGGCGCCTCGTGGCCCAAGGTCGAAAAGGCCGGCCTGAAGGTCGCTGAAGTGGCCGATGCGGTGAAGTCCGCCGACGTCGTCATGATCCTGCTGCCCGACGAGCAGATCGCCGCCGTCTACAAGAACGACGTCGAGCCCAACATCAAGCAGGGCGCCTCGCTGGTGTTCGCCCACGGCTTCAACGTGCACTATGGTTTCGTCGCCCCGCGCGCCGACCTGGACGTGTGGATGGTCGCGCCCAAGGCGCCCGGTCACACCGTGCGCGGTACGTACGCACAAGGCGGCGGCGTGCCCCACCTGGTTGCCGTGCACCAGGACAAGTCCGGCAAGGCCCGTGACCTGGCCCTGAGCTACGCCATGGCCAACGGCGGCGGCAAGGCCGGCATCATCGAGACCAACTTCCGCGAAGAGACCGAAACCGACCTGTTCGGCGAGCAGGCCGTTCTGTGCGGCGGTACCGTCGAGCTGATCAAGGCCGGCTTCGAGACGCTGGTGGAAGCCGGCTACGCGCCCGAAATGGCGTACTTCGAATGCCTGCACGAGCTGAAGCTGATCGTGGACATGATCTACGAAGGCGGCATTGCCAACATGAACTACTCGATCTCCAACAATGCGGAGTACGGCGAGTACGTGACGGGCCCGCGCATCGTGACCGACGAAACCAAGAAGGTCATGAAGCAGGTCCTGAAGGACATCCAGAACGGTGAATACGCCAAGAGCTTCATCCTGGAGAACCGCGCCGGAGCGCCCACGCTGCTGAGCAAGCGCCGCATCATGGCCGAGCACCAGATCGAGACCGTGGGCGAAACGCTGCGCGCGATGATGCCCTGGATCAAGAAGAACAAGCTGGTGGACCAGACCCGCAACTGAGTCGGATTTTTCCGACCTCACAAAGGGCTGCTCTCGGGCAGCCTTTTTTTTATTTCCGGGCAGCGCTGACTTAAACTCAGTTCATGAATCACGAATCACAGCCCGGCGCGGTAGAGGGCATTGTGGTGCGCAAGCGCCGCAAGGGCATCTACATCCTGCCGAACCTGTTCACCCTGGCAGCCCTGTTTGGTGGCTTCTATGCCGTTGTCATGGCCATGAACGGCCGTTTTGACATGGCGGCCATCGGCATCTTTGCCGCCATGGTCCTGGACAGTCTGGACGGCCGTGTGGCCCGCATGACCAACACCCAAAGTGCCTTCGGCGAACAGATGGATTCGCTGTCGGACATGGTGTCGTTCGGGGCGGCGCCCGCCCTGATCGCCTATGAATGGGCGCTCAAGGGTCTGGGTCGTTGGGGCTGGATCGCTGCGTTTGTTTACTGCGCGTGCGCGGCCTTGCGCCTGGCCCGCTTCAACGTGAACACGGCGGTGGTGGACAAGCGCTATTTCCAGGGCCTGCCGTCGCCTGCCGCGGCCGCGTTGGTAACGGGCTTCATCTGGCTGATGACTGAGGCCGGCATCAAGGGTTATGAGGTGTCATGGGTGATGTTTGGCTTTGCGCTGTATGCGGGGCTCACCATGGTCACCAACGTGCCGTTCTACAGCTTCAAGGACATCCAGATGAAAAAGAGCGTGCCCTTTGCCGCGATCGTGCTGATCGCACTGGGCATTGCCGTCATCAACATCCATCCGCCCACGGTGTTGTTCGGCCTGTTCGTGATGTATGGCCTCAGTGGCTATGTGCTTTATGGCTGGCGCAAGGCCAAGGGGCAGCGCACGAGCGTGATCAGCACGTCCACCGATGAGCCCGAAGAGCGCGGGTTGCACAAATGAGTTTTGTGCTACAGTAATTTCATGAGCAAGATTTCGCTGGCACTACTGCTATCCCCCGACGGGCGGAGACGGTAGCGCACGCGCAATCCTCATCAACGGCCCGTTTTGCACCAGCAGCGGGCCGTTTTTCTTTTGGGGCTGCTGGTTTCACTTACACCTGGAACCATCATGTTGAAGCAATCTGCCAGCAAGTACCCCGCCTTCAAGCCCGTCGGTCTGCGCGACCGGACCTGGCCTGATGCCGTGCTGACCTCCCCACCGATCTGGCTCAGCACTGACCTGCGTGATGGCAACCAGGCCCTGATCGAACCGATGGACGTCGCACGCAAGATGCAGATGTTCGAAACGCTGGTGAAGATTGGCTTCAAGGAAATCGAGGTCGGTTTTCCGTCGGCATCCCAGACCGAATTCGACTTCCTCAGGCGCCTCATTGACGAGGATAGGATCCCGGACGACGTGACCATCCAGGTGCTCACCCAGGCACGCGAACCGCTGATCCAGCGCACTTTTGAATCGCTGAAAGGAGCCCGGCGCGCCATTGTTCACCTGTACAACGCCGTAGCCCCGGTCATGCGGCGGGTTGTGCTCGGCCTGGACGAAGACGGCATTGTCGAGCTGGCAACTTCACAGGCGCGCCTGTTCAGGGAGCTGGCAGCGAAGCAGCCCGAGACGCAGTGGACCTTCCAGTATTCGCCGGAAATGTTCTCGGGGACGGAGCTTGAATTTTCAAAGCGTGTGGTCGATGCCGTGACCGAGGTGTGGCAGCCCACGCCGCAGCGCAAGTGCATCGTGAACCTGCCTTCGACAGTCGAGCATTCCACGCCCAATATTTTCGCGGACATGATCGAATGGATGCACCGCAACCTGGCGCGACGCGATTCGATCGTGCTGTCGGTGCATCCGCACAACGACCGCGGCACCGGCACGGCCGCCGGCGAGTTCGCCATCATGGCCGGAGCCGACCGGCTGGAAGGGTGCCTCTTCGGCAACGGAGAGCGCACGGGCAATCTGGATCTGGTCAACGTGGCGCTCAATCTGTACACCCAGGGCGTGCACCCGGGCCTTGATTTTTCGAGCATTGACGAGATCCGCCGCACAGTTGAGCACTGCAACCAGTTGCCTGTGCATCCGCGCCACCCCTACGTGGGAGACCTGGTCTACACGTCTTTTTCAGGCTCGCACCAGGACGCCATCAAAAAGGCATTTGCCGCGCGCAAGGACGCAGATGCCTGGAGCATCCCTTACCTGCCCATTGACCCCAAGGACGTGGGCCGTTCCTACGAAGCAGTGATCCGCGTGAACAGCCAGTCCGGCAAGGGCGGTATTTCGTACTTGCTGGAAAGTGAATTCGGTCTGGAGTTGCCGCGCCGCCTGCAGATCGAATTCAGCCAGGTTGTGCAGGCTGTGATGGATACGGACGGCAAGGAGCTGACCGCGCAGGACCTGTGGCATCTGTTTGATCGTGAATACGGACTGCAGGCCGTGCCCGCACCGACCTATCAGGTGAGCGAAGCGCCCGGCCGTGCCGTGCAGTTGAAGGCCCATGTTCAGGTCAATGGTCGCGGTCACGAGCTGGCGGGGGAGGGGACAGGGCCGATCGACGCGTTCGTGCAGGCCCTGAACGAGGCGACCGGGCAGGTGATCCGTGTCCTTGACTACCACGAGCACGCGGTCGGTTCGGGCGCCAACGCGCGGGCCATGGCCTATCTGGAGCTGCGCGTCAACGAGGAAACGCTTTTCGGTGTTGGCATGGATGCCAACATCGTGTCCGCATCGCTCAAGGCGATCGTGTCGGGTCTGCAGCGGGCACAATCCGGTGCTTCGGCCCCTGTCGGTCGCGCAGAACAAGGAGCACTCCCATGACCGACAAACTCATCATTTTCGACACCACGCTGCGTGACGGCGAACAGTCCCCTGGCGCATCCATGACACGCGAGGAAAAGATCCGCATCGCGCGTCAGCTCGAGCGCCTGAAGGTTGACGTCATCGAGGCTGGCTTCGCGGCCAGCTCGAACGGTGATTTCGAAGCGGTGCAGGCCATTGCCAACACCATCCGCGAATCCACGGTCTGCTCGCTGTCACGCGCCAACGACCGCGACATCTCGCGCGCCGCAGAGGCGCTCAAGGGTGCCGAGCGGGCCCGCATTCACACCTTCATCGCCACGTCGCCGCTTCACATGGAAAAGAAGCTGCGCATGACGCCGGATCAGGTGCTGGAGCAGGCCCGCCAGTCAGTGCGATTCGCGCGGAACCTGTGCGCGGACATCGAGTTTTCTCCGGAAGATGGCTATCGCAGCGAGGTCGACTTTCTGTGCAGGGTGCTGGAGACGGTCATTGCCGAGGGGGCCACGACCATCAACGTGCCCGACACCGTCGGATACGCCGTTCCCGAGCTGTACGGCAACTTCATCAAGACACTGCGCGAGCGGGTCCCCAACAGCGACAAGGCCGTCTGGTCCGTCCATTGCCACAACGACCTGGGCATGGCCGTAGCCAACTCGCTTGCCGGGGTGAAGATCGGCGGCGCGCGCCAGATCGAGTGCACCATCAACGGTCTGGGCGAGCGCGCGGGCAACTGCTCGCTAGAAGAGGTCGTGATGGCGGTCAAGACCCGCAAGGACTATTTCGGCCTGGACCTGAACATCGACGCGCAGCACATCGTGGCGGCCAGCCGCATGGTCAGCCAGACGACGGGCTTTGTGGTTCAGCCCAACAAGGCGGTGGTGGGGGCCAATGCGTTTGCCCACGCATCAGGCATTCACCAGGACGGCGTGCTCAAGGCGCGCGATACCTACGAGATCATGCGCGCGGAAGACGTGGGCTGGTCGGCCAACAAGATCGTGCTGGGCAAGCTGAGCGGCCGCAATGCGTTCAAACAGCGCCTGCAGGAGCTTGGCGTTTCGCTGGAAAGCGAGGCTGACATCAATGCTGCCTTCCTGAAGTTCAAGGAGCTTGCCGACCGCAAGAGCGAGATTTTCGACGAGGACATCCTCGCGCTGGTCAGTGACGAGAGCGTCACGCATGAAAAGGAGCAGTACGGCTTTGTGTCGCTCTCGCAGCACAGTGAAACGGGCGAGCGGCCCCACGCCAGGGTTGTTTTCACCGTGGGGGGCAAGGAAGTGCATGGGGAATCCGACGGCAACGGGCCGGTGGACGCCTCGCTTAAAGCCATCGAGACGCACGTCAAAAGCGGCGCGGAAATGGTGCTGTATTCCGTCAATGCGATCAGCGGCTCCACCGAAAGCCAGGGGGAGGTGACGGTGCGGCTGCAGAACTCCGGGCGGGTGGTCAACGGTGTCGGCGCTGACCCCGATATCGTCGTTGCATCTGCAAAGGCATATCTCAGTGCGCTCAACAAGTTACAAAGTAAAGCTGACCGCGTAGCGGCCCAAGGCTGACCGGCTTACCTATAATTCCGGCTCTGGTTTAGGAAAATCGCGCAAGTCTTTGATCTTGCGCGATTTTTTTAACGCCTGTAAACTGCGGCCGTCCTTGCCGCGTTCAGGAGTTCACTCATGGTCCTTGGTGCAGTGTTCATGCCGGGTAAAACTTTGAATCGTCTCCTACAAATTCTTGCAATTGCCACGGCTTCTGCTGTTCTGGCGGTCCCTGCCGCCGAGGCGCAGACGCGCAACAAGAACGTGGCCAAGAAGGGCAAGAGCTCCGTTGTCGTCTCACGCAAGGTTGTCAAGCCGGTGGTCAAGCGCCGCTCGGTTGTCCGCACGGTGGTTCCGGCACGGCCTTCCTTCGGTCAGTTGGCCGGACTGCACACCACGCAGGATCTGCTGGACCTCAAGTCCAGCGTGGCGCTGGTGATCGACCAGGACACGCGTGAAGTGCTTTTCAGCAAGAACGATTCCGCCGTGCTGCCCATCGCGTCCCTGACCAAGCTGATGACCGGGCTTTTGGTCAGCGAGGCCAAGCTGCCGCTGGATGAGCTCATCACCATCACCCAGGACGATGTCGATACAGAAAAGGGCAGTTCGTCCCGCCTGCGCGTGGGCACCGAGCTGACGCGCGGCGAGCTGCTGCACCTGGCGCTGATGTCCAGCGAAAACCGCGCAGCCCATGCCCTGGGACGCACCTATCCGGGCGGCCTTTCGGTGTTCGTGGCGCAGATGAACGCCCGCGCCCGCAACCTGGGCATGTCCGATACGAGCTATGTGGAACCCACGGGCCTGTCCAGCCGCAATCAGTCCAGCGCCAAGGACCTGGCGACGCTGGTCAATGTGGCCTACAACGACCCCATGCTGCGCGAGCTTTCCACGTCTCCGGGCCATCAGGTGGCCGTTGGAAACCGCACGCTCCAGTACAACAACACCAACCGCCTGGTCAAAAACCCCGAATGGGAGATCGGCCTGCAAAAGACCGGTTACATCTCTGAAGCGGGCCAATGCCTGGTCATGCAGGCGCGCATTGCCGGGCGCAAGCTGATCATGGTGTTCCTGGATTCGGCTGGCAAGCTCAGCCGCCTGGGTGATGCAGAGCGTGTGCGCCGCTGGGTCGAATCGACGCCTGTGGCGCCGCAGCCCGGCACGGGCAACATCGTCATCCGGCAGGTCAGCGGCTGACGCGAGCTCCTTGCAAAGCCAATGAAAGCGGCCCGTACGGGCCGTTCTTCTTTTGGAGCGGTGCGCAGTCTCAGCTGGATGCGGTCGAGGCTGGCGTGTGGCCCAAGGCCGCAGAAATTTCATGCGCTGCCGCCTGCAGCTTGGGCATCCAGCTTTCGTCGAGCCGGTCCGCCGGCGCGGAGATCGACAGGCCGGCGATCAGCCTGTTCTGGTCGTCATAAATTCCGGCCGCCATGCAGCGAACACCCAGTTCCAGTTCCTCGTTGTCGCGGGCGATGCCGTACTGGCGTGCCTTGCCCAGCTCGCGCTCCAGAACGGGCAACTGCGTGATGCTGTTACGCGTGTGGCCTGCCAGGCCCGTGCGCGTGGCGTAGGCACGAATACGCTGCGGGTCGTCGGCCGCCAGAAACAGCTTGCCCGTTGACGTGAGGTGCAGCGGTGCCCGGCCGCCGATCGCGCGCACCACCTGCATGCCGGATCGTTCGCTGTAGGCGCGTTCGATGTAGACGATTTCATCACCCTGGCGCACGCTCAGGTTGACGGGCTGCTGGATCAGCTTGTGCAGCTCGCGCATGGGCAGAAGGGCCGCGTCACGCACGCTCAGCCGGGCCTTGACCAGATTGCCCAGCTCCAGCAAGCGCATGCCCAACCGGTAGCTGCCGGCTTCAGGCCGGTCCACGAAGCGGCCCGTGGCCAGATCGTTGAGGATGCGGTGGGTCGTGGACGGGTGCAGGCCGGTCTTTTCGCTGATCTCTTTCAGCGAAATGGCCTCTTCGCGTGAGGCCAGCACGTCGATGAGCGAGAACATCCGTTCGATGACCTGGATGGTCGGCGTCGCGGGAGCGCTCGGGTTGGATTTTTTCATGGGCTTCCCAATCGCTTGGTACTGCCCATTTTATCTTATGAAATTCAAGCTCGGCTCAGGGCCGTGAGTTTCCGGAGTTCACGAGCTTCCACTCCCCGTCCAGCAGCGTTTCGTGGGGTTCGAAGCGTGCCTTGTAGTTCATCTTGGGGCTTTCGCCGATCCAGTAGCCCAGATAGACATGCGGAAGGTTCAGGCGGCGGGCCTGCTCGATCTGCCACAGGATGCTGTAGGTGCCGTAGCTGGTCGATGCGTCCGGCTCATAGAAGGTATAGACGGCGGAAATGCCATCGTTCAGCACGTCCAGGATGGACACCATGCGCAGGGCGCCGGGTGAACCGTCGGTCGTGGGCTCGCGAAACTCCACCAGACGCGAATTGACCCTGCTTTGCAGCAGGAACTGCGTGTACTGGTCGATGCTGTCGTGGTCCATGCCGCCGCCCGCGTGGCGGCCGGTCTGGTAGCGCAGGTACAGGTGATAGTGCTCCGGCACAAAACAAAGCTTGAGCACGCGCGCCTGCAGGCCCTGGTGCCGGTTACGGGCACGACGCTGGCTGCGGTCGGGGGCGAATTCATTGACGCGTACCCGCAGTGGCACGCATGCCCGGCAGCCGTCGCAGTAGGGGCGGTAGGTGAACATGCCGCTGCGGCGAAAGCCGCTGGTCACCAGATCGGAATACGTGTCGTTGTGGATCAGGTGGCTCGGCGTGGCCACCTGCGAGCGGGCCTGCTTGCCCGGCAGGTAGCTGCACGGGTAGGGCGCCGTGGCATAGAACTGAAGGGCCTGGAGCGGAAGATCCTTGAGGTGCGTCACGCTTGAGCGGTGGGCAGCAGCAGTTGGTCCCAGTATACGGGGTCGAACCGCCACGCCGGTGGGGGCTGTTGCGCCGCCTGTGCGACATGCGTCACGAAAGTGCGGCGTTCGATCTCGTGTGCACCCAGTGAGGCGAGATGGCGGGTGTTCTGCTGGCAGTCGATCAGCCGGACCTCCGCCGTCCGGCACAGCGCGATCAGCGCGGCCAGGGCGATCTTGGATGCGTCGGTGCGTCGCGCAAACATCGACTCCCCAAATACCGCGCGCCCGATCGCGACGCAGTACAGCCCGCCCACCAGTTCACCGTCGATCCAGGTCTCGATACTGTGGGCCAGGCCGGCGCGGTGCAGCTCGCGGTACGCATCCACCATGTCGGGAACGATCCAGGTGCCGCTTTGCCCGGGCCGCGCGCTGCCGGCGCAGGCTGCAATGACGTCATCAAACGAATGATCCACGCGGATGACGCAGCCCGCATCCGCGCGGAACCTGGCCAGCGTCTTGCGCAGCGACCGGTGCAACCGGAAGCCGTCGACGTGCAGAACCATGCGCGGGTCGGGGCTCCACCACAGGATGGGCTGGCCGTCACTGAACCAGGGAAAGATGCCGTGGCTGTATGCGCGGGTCAGGGCGGGAACGTCCAGCGAGCCCCCCGCCGCCAGCAGGCCCGGCACGGGGGCCGCCGGCCCCCACGTGTGCGACACGTCAGGAAAGGGTTCTCCAGGTTCCAGCCAGGGAAGTTGTTGCATGAGCGCCAAAAGAAAAGGCCTGCAACGTTGCCGTTGCAGGCCTTTATTGTGATGGCTCCCCGTATGTGGCCCACTGCGAACCAAACGCGTCACGTTTCAGGCGCCACCTCGATTCCGAACGGCAGCGCGCGCATGAGTAGCAGTGCGGGGTTTGTGCGTACACTAAGCTATTAAATCGTAGATCTTTCGTCAAGCGACTCGCTGATAAATCAATGACTTACGAGAAACTTCTAAGCGCCACTACAAGTTTTATCCCGCAGCGTTATTCCGCAGCGGTGCGGCATAAATTACGTTAGCCCGCATGCTTGATATCGAACGTTTGTTTCCCTCTGTCGTGCCCAGAAGCTATCTGATAGATCTGGGAAAAGCTGCTTGCAGCTACAGGGAACTGGGGCCGCACCTGATCGTCATGCTTTCCTTGGACCTTGACTCTGCACTTCGGAGCGTTGCGCCCCAGGAACTGTCTGGCGCTGGCCTGGATGATGCGGAGGCCTGGGACGCAGCCACAGACAATCTTCGCCGCGAAATTCTAGAGGGGCGCTTACAGCTCATGGTTGCGAGTCACGAGGATGGTGGGAAGAGCGCCGGCTTTGCAGGTCACTGGCTTGGTTCTGCAGCCATCACCGATCCTGGGCTCTATCCTTGGTTCAGGAATGAGCTTGGCTCCGACGATTTGTACGCTATTGTTTCGGAGCGGGATTCGGCAGTTCTCTTTGCGAGCGACTGTTCCGAGCTTGTTCTGGGACGGGCTGAAGAATTCGCGGTCAAAGCGTTGGCTGAGAGCCGAAAACCATTTGGGCGAAACCTCTTTCGTCTTTGTGACGATGGACCAGTTCATGTTGAGCAGCGAAGAGCGGGCTAACCAGTCGCTCGAGCCGACTCGCGTCGGCAAGCCGCCGCTCGCGGCTCAGCTTCAACGTTAATCCTCAGGCAAGCCGACCGTCACAGTTTGCTAACACCTGGATGCCGCCGTTCTTGTACGGTGGCTCATGCCAAGAAAAAGCATTGAATCGAAGCCGACCGCCAAGTTCCTGAGATCGGCCGCCGAGGACACAGAGGATCCACAGAAGCGCGTCGCCTATCGGGTGCGCGAGCTACCCATCGCAGGCCCCGACATGAAGTCGCATTTCCTTCGTACCTATACGGCCGCGCCGTTCGTCGTAGGGACAGCGCAATTCAATTGGCCGGAGCACTTGAAACCGAAATCCCGGAGGCCCAAGACGAAAAAAAGCCCAGATGGTTCGCAGTGAACAAATCTGGGCTTTTCGTAAGCCGTTGTTTCAAAACGGCTTTTATTTTGGCTCCTCGACCTGGGCTCGAACCAGGGACCTACGGATTAACAGTCCGGCGCTCTACCGACTGAGCTATCGAGGAACAGCCTCAGATTATAGCGTCAATTTTGCGGCCGTTCACAGGTTCGCGGTGAACGACACGCGGAAAGTGCGCGCGGCGCCCGGGTACAGGTAGACGTGGCCGAACTGGTAGGGCGATTCTTTCCAGTAGCGTTTGTCTGCAAGGTTCTCGACACCGAATGTCCAGCGCGTCGGTGTGGCCCCGATCTTTGCGTCGTAGTGCAGCGCTGCGTCCAGGCGTGTCCACGCCGGCAGGGTGACGGACCCGTCGGGCAGCACGGAGCGCTGGCCTTCGCGCGAGAGCTGGCCCTGCAGTTCCAGTCCCTGCACCCCCGCCACTTTCCAGGCTGCCATCGCGCGCAGCACGTGGTCCGGCACGTTGGTGGGATGTTTGCCGTTGGTGGCGGGCTCGGCCGTGCTGCCCTGGCGCTTGGCATCGATCAGTGTCAGGCCGCCCCCGAGTCGCCACGGCCCACCCGTCCATTGCGCGCCGGCTTCCAGCCCGCGGTGCACGGCTTCGCCGTCGTACTGGCCCAGGCACGGGGTGGTGCCCAGCCGGCTGCACGCGTCCAGGTTGCTCATGGGACGCTTGATCTGGAACAGCGCCAACTGCCAGCTCATGGCGCCCGCGCCGCCCTTGAGCCCGGCTTCCATCTGCCTGGATTTCAGCGCGGGCAGCGCCACGCCGGCATTGGTGTACTGCGCGGTGCGGTTGGGCACGACCTGTGACTCCACGCCTTCGCCGTAGCTCGCATACGCGGTGAGGTCGCTGCCCAGCTTGTAGCTCACGGCCAGCCAGGGGGTGGTCAGGCCGTCGCTGTACGACGTGGGGCGCGAGCCGTTCGTGCGGATGCTGTCGCGGTCCAGCCGCGTGTGGCGCAGGCCCAGCCAGGTCGTGAACCGGTCATTCCAGCGGATGGCGTCCTGTACCGACAGCTCCAGGGATTTCTCGTCGCGGTTCGTGCTTTCGTCGGTCAGGCTCGGGTCCGCGGGCACCATGGCCGTGCCCAGGACGTTGCCCGTGCCCACGTAGTTGTAGGCCTGCCGGTTGAAGCGGTTTCGCACCGTGCTGGACAGCAGCCCGAACGCCAGGTCGTGCGCCACGGCACCGGCGGTGATCCGGCCCTTGAGGTTTGCCCCTGCGGCCTGCTGGCGGCGGCGCTCGCCATCGCTGCGAAAGTCATAGAAGTCGAAGGTGCCGTCGGAGCAGTAACGGTCGAAGTTGCCCTCTGCGCTGCAGCCGAATGCGTAGGCCAGGCGGTCATCGGTTTTCAGCGTCTGGCTGCCGAGCTGGGCCGACCAGCGCCACTGGCTGTTGATGGCCTGCTCGAAGCGCAGCGTCCCCGTCAGCGCATCAAAGACCGATGGCTGCGACCAGGGCTGGTTGTTCAGGTTGATGCGCGGATCGGCCGGGGCCGGCAGCCTGCCGCCCTGCAGGCTGAAGCCTGCCTGGCTGGGCTGGCTTTTGTGGCTCCATTCGATTTCGGCCTCCAGCACGCTGTCGCGGTTGATGCGCCAGTCCGTGGCCAGGGCCAGCAGTTGCCGCTCGCCGTCCAGTGCGCGTGTCACGGGCCGCAGCTGCTCCGCCGCCACGTTCAGCCGGTAGCCGAAGGCGCGGTCGGCGCCGAAGCGGCCGCCCAGGTCCACGGCCGCGAGCATGCTGGCGCGGCTGGTGGCTTCGAGCCGCACTTCGCGCAGGTCCTGCTGCGTGGGGCGCTTGACGACGTAGTTGACCAGGCCGCCGGGCGCGCTGGTGCCGGCCTGGATGCCGCTCGTGCCCTTGAGGATTTCGATGCGTTCCTTGTTGTCCAGCGGAATCGACGTTTCGGCGCTGATGGGCAGGCCTTCGCGCCGGTAGTTGAACCGGTTGTCCAGTGTGAAGCCGCGGATGCTCAGGAAATCCCAGTAGCCGGGCGAGTTGTAGGCGTCCGTGACAGACGCGTCGAACTGCGTGAGGTCGGCCAGCCGACGCGCGCCGCTTTGGCGCAGCTGCTCGCGGTCCACCACGGTGGCGGAGGCCGGCACGTCCTTCAGGGGCACGTCGCCAAAGCCGGTCACGTCGGCCTGCGTCGCGGCGGCGCCGCTGCTGACGGTCACGGCCTTGAGTGTGGCGTCCTGTGCCCACAGCGGGGGGTTGGCTGCCAGTGCGACGGCCAGCGCGCTGGCCATGCGGGACACGGGAAGGTGCGGCCTGCGCGGCCGCCGGAGGGTCGTATGGGTTGCCATGACGTTTGTCTTTCAACGTAATGGCAGGTCGGCTTGCTGGGGTGGCCGCATGCCCGCGAGAAGAGGGCGCCACCGTGGAGCTTGCTTCCCTGCGCGAGGATTACCTCAATCAGGTTCAAAGGGACTTTCTCAGTCGCTGCGCGGCCATTGGCCGTGCAACAACACCCCTAGCGGATGTGCGCTCTTGCGAACGCGAGCGAAGTTTAATCGAAGACCGGCGTATCCACGCCCAGCACCTTGTGCAGCTTGGGCGAGGTGGTGGTGTATTGCAGGTGGATCTTCTTTTCGGGAAAGATGAACGGCGCGGCGCCGAACGCGGCCAGCGCGCATTCATGGAAGCCGCTGAGGATCAGCTTCTTTTTGCCCGGATACGTGTTGATGTCGCCCACCGCGAAGATGCCCGGCACGCTGGTGGAGAATTTTTCGGTGTCCACCATGAGCTGTTTGCGTTCGATGTCCAGACCCCATTCGGCAATGGGGCCGAGCTTGGGGCTCAGGCCGAAGAACACGAGCAGCACATCCAGCGGCACCACGCGCGTGACACCGTCGGAACCGGTCACCTTGGCGCCGGTCAGGCGGCCGTCTTTTTCCTCGTAGCCGGTGACCTGGCCCACGATGAACTGCATTTCGTAGGCATCGCACAGGGCCTTCATGCGCGCCACGTTGGCGGGGGCTGCCTGGAAGCCGTCGCGCCGATGAATGAGGATGACGCTTTCCGCCTTGTGGGGGCCGTCGGTGGCGAAGTTCAGCGTCCAGTCCAGCGCGGAGTCGCCGCCGCCCACGATCACCAGGTTCTTGCCGGCGAAATCGGCCGGGTTGCGCACGCGGTAGAACAGCTGTGTGCCATGGAACTGTTCCAGCCCGTCCACCTTGAGCGTGCGCGGCTCGAACGCGCCGACGCCCGCGGCAATGAACACCGTGCGGGTCAGGAAGGTCGTGCCGCGCGAGGTTTCGATGAAGAAGCGCCCGTCGTCCTGCTTTTGCAGCTTCTGGACGGTTTGGCCGAGGTGGAAGGTGGCGCCGAACGGCTCGATCTGCTTGAGCAGCGCGTCGGTCAGTTCGCGTCCCGTGCACACGGGGATGGCCGGAATGTCGTAGATGGGCTTGTCTGGGTACAGCTCGACTGGCTGGCCGCCGGGGTAGGGGAGCGAGTCGATGACGTGCGCCTTGATCTCCAGCAGGCCCAGCTCGAACACCTGGAACAGGCCCACGGGCCCGGCGCCGATGATGACCGCATCGGTTTCGAGCGGGCCGTCGTGTAAGGCGGCGTCGTGGATCAGTTCCTGGCTGGGCTGGGCGTCCATGGTCGGGGTTCAGCGCGCCAGCTCGCCGAGCTTGCCGGTGCGGTCCTTCCAGTCGTCGGCATCAGGCAGGGGTTCCTTGCGCTTGGTGATGCTTTTCCAGTTGGGCAGCTTGGCCAGGTCGGCGTTGAGCTGGATGAAGGAAATCTGGTCGGCCGGGACGTCTTCCTCGGCATAGATCGCGTTCACCGGGCATTCCGGGATGCAAACGGCGCAATCGATGCACTCGTCGGGGTCGATCGTGAGGAAGTTGGGGCCTTCGCGGAAGCAGTCGACGGGGCAGACGTCCACGCAGTCGGTGTACTTGCAGCGGATACAGGCTTCGGTGACAACGTGAGTCATTTTGTCTTTTGGGGGGTGTGTCGGTACAAACCCTTGATTTTATTGGGTTTGCGCGGACACGGCTTTTATCGTAGCCGCGTCCGCCCAAGGGCGATTGATGTAAATCAGCGAACCAGCACGGCGCCCGAGGTCTTGTGGGTGGCCGTGTCCACCAGCACCAGGGCGCCCAGCACGCGTGAATGGGCAAACGGCAGGGCCGCGACGGGCTCCTGCAGCACGAGCTCGATGTGGCCGATGGCGTTGGGGGGAAGTTCCGTCGCGTCTTCTTCGGCCAGGGTGTTCACGTCCAGGCGGTGCACGATGCGGCGCACCTTGGCCTTGACCCAGCGGTGCCCGTGCAGCGCCCAGTACGCGCGGCCGGCGACCAGGGGCTCGTCGTCCATCCAGGCCACCGTCGCCTGCAGTTCGCGCACGGGCTGCACGGCAGCGGGGTCTTCGCCATCGGCCAGCAGCCAGTCGCCGCGCGAGACGTCGACTTCGCGGTCCAGCACGATGCCGGCCCCGTGGCCTGCCAGGACCGGCCCGGGCTGGCGCACATGGTTCAGCACCTGGGCGACGCGCGCTGTCTGGCCGCCAGGCATGACCTTGACGGCCTGGCCGGGCTGCACGCCGCCCGTGGCCACGCGGCCCCAGAACACGCGGCGGCCCTGGGAGGTGTCGGAGGACGATGAGAACTTCTCGACCCACTGCACCGGGAACGAGAAGGCTTCGGTGGTTTCGGCAGGGGTCGAGGGCAACTGTTCGAGCACGCTCAGCAGCGCTGGCCCGTCATAGCCGGCCCAGCCGGGCTCGGCGCTCACGACGTTGAAACCCTTGAGCGCCGAGATCGGCACCACGGCGCGCACGGCGATGCCGGCGGCGGCGGCAAAGGATTTGAGCGCGTCGCCGATGTGGCGGAACGCCAGCGCGGCGTCGTCCACTGCATCCAGCTTGTTGACGGCGAACACGATCGACGGCACGCGCAGCAGGTTGACCAGCAGCGAGTGGCGGCGCGTCTGCGGCAGCAGTTCCAGCTTCGGGTTGCGCCAGTCGAGCTTGGTGGCATCCACCAGCACCACCGCCGCGTCGGCGCTGGACGCCGCCGTGACCATGTTGCGGGTGTACTGCTCGTGGCCCGGCGCGTCGCCGATGATGAACTTGCGCGCGGGCGTGGCGAAGTAGCGGTAGGCCACGTCGATCGTGATGCCCTGTTCGCGCTCGGCCGACAGGCCGTCGGTCAGCAGGGCCAGGTCGGTTTCACCCGAGCGCTGAACGCCGGCAAGCTGGTCCTGCAGGACAGACTTGCTGTCCACCAGCAGGCGGCCGATCAGCGTGCTTTTGCCGTCGTCCACCGACCCGCAGGTGATGAAGCGCAGCGCCGTGCTGATGTCTGTCTTGAGGTGTTCCACGTGTGCGGCGCCCATCAGAAGTACCCGTCTTTCTTGCGTTTTTCCATCGAGGCGTCGGACGTCTTGTCGTCCATGCGCGTCGCGCCGCGTTCGCTCACGTCGGCGGCCAGGGTTTCGATCACGACCTCGGCGGCCGATGCCGCGGGGCTTTCCACGGGGCAGGTGCAGGTGATGTCGCCCACGGTGCGAAAGCGCACGGTGCGCGTTTCAACCGTTTCGCCGTCCCGCGGCGGCGTCAGGCCGGTCACGGGGACCAGCAGGCCCTTGCGTTCCACCACTTCGCGCTGGTGCGCGTAATAGATAGACGGCAGGGCGATGGCTTCGCGTTCGATGTATTGCCACACGTCCAGCTCGGTCCAGTTGGAGATGGGAAACACGCGGAAATGTTCGCCGGGTTGCAGCCGGGTGTTGAACAGCGTCCACAGCTCGGGGCGTTGCGCCTTGGGCTGCCACTGGCCGAAGCTGTCGCGGTGGCTGAAGATGCGTTCCTTGGCGCGGGCCTTTTCCTCGTCACGGCGGGCGCCGCCGATTAGCGCGTCGAAGCGGAATTCGTCGATCGCCTCCAGCAGCGTCACCGACTGGTGCACGTTGCGGCTTTCGCCAGGGTGGGCCAGGCGCACGGTGCCGCGCTTCATCGAATCCTCGACGCTGCGCACGATGAGCTCGGCGCCCAGCTCCTTCGCGCGCAGGTCGCGGAAGTCCGTCACCTCGGGGAAGTTGTGGCCCGTGTCGATCATGAGCAGCGGGTAGGGGATGCGACCCACGCCAAAGGCCTTTTCCGCGCACTTGAGCAGTACGAGCGAATCCTTGCCGCCGGAAAACAGCAGCGCCGGCCGCTCGAAGGTCGCGGCGACTTCGCGCAGGATGAAAATGGTTTCTTCTTCCAGCGCGTCCAGGTGGCGGTTGCTCAGCCTGGCCAGCAGTTGGGGTTCGGTGCGGGCGTTCATGCGGCCACCTTTTCGTTCTGGTTGTCGTTGTTCACGTGGAGGCCGCATTCCTTGGCGGCCTCGTCCTCCCACCACCAGCGGCCGGCGCGGAAGTCCTCGCCCAGGCTGATGGCGCGTGTGCAGGGCGCGCAGCCGATGCTGGGGAAGAACTCGTCGTGCAGCGGGTTGTAGTCAACGCCTTGTGTCGCGATGTAGTGCCACACGTCGCCCCAGGTCCACGCGGCCAGGGGGTTGAACTTGACGCGGCCGGTCTTGCCTTCGTCCGTGGTGTCGATCAGGGGCACGTCGGCGCGCGCTTGCGATTGCTCCTTGCGCAGGCCTGTGATCCACGCGCGCTGACCGGCCAGGGCCCGTTCCAGCGGCTCGATCTTGCGGATGTGGCAACAGGCCTTGCGCAGCTCGATGCTGCGGTACATGGCGTCCTTGCCTTCGCGGCCGACGAAGTGCACGACCGATTCCTGGACCGGCTGGTACACATGGACGGGCGCGCGTGACGTGGCGCGTGTGCGCTCCAGCAGTTCCAACGTTTGCGGGTGCAGCATCCCCGTGTCCAGCACGAACACGGGGATGTCCAGGGCCAGGCTGTTGATCAGGTGCGTGATCACCACGTCCTCCGCGCCCAGGCTGGAGGCCTGGGTCACCGGGGCGTAGGCCGTGGCCGCGCGGCGCAGCAGCGCCCGGGTTTCGGCCAGCTTCAGTTCGAAATCCGCCGAGGGGCGGGCGTGCAGGTCGATCGCGCCCATGTCATGCGCTCCTTGCAAACAGCGGCTGGGCCGTGACGGCGTCGCCCTGGTAGAACGACGGGTAGTGCGCCAGCAGGCGTTCGCCCAGCGCAGCGTCCTGGTCCTGGCGCAGCACGGCGCTGGAAAACCCCGTGCGCTGCATCTGCGCGAGCTGGTCGACCAGCACGTCGCCGGTGGCGCGGATGTCGCCGGCAAAACCTCGGCGGCGGCGCAGCAGGAACGCCTGGCTGTAGGCGCGCCCGTCGGTGAATTTGGGGAACTGCAGCTCGACGCAGTCCACGCCGTCCAGCGAAAGTTCCAGCGCGTCTGCGTCGTTGGCCAAGGTGACGGTACGCTCAGCAGTAGCGGTGTCGGCGGCCTTGATGAGTTTCAGGGTCATGGCGGTGTCCTCAGGCGGCCTGTGCACTGGCCGCCTGTGCGTTGGCAAAGCGCGCGGCATTGGCGGCGGCCTTGAACGGCTCCAACCCCAGGCGGCGCAGCGTGGCGATGAAGGTTTCGGCCTTGTCGCCGTCCGTCTGGCGGTGCGTGCGGTAGGTGTCCAGCACGGCTTCGATCACTTCGGGTACTTCGGCCGCGCTGAAGGACGGGCCCACGACCTTGCCGGGCGCCGGCTCGCCGCTCAGGGCCGAACCGTCGGAGCCGCCCAGCGTGATCTGGTACCACTCCTTGCCGTCCTTGTCCACGCCCAGGATGCCGATGTGGCCGCTGTGGTGGTGGCCGCAGCTGTTGATGCAGCCGCTGATGTGCAGATCGATCTCGCCCAGGTCGTGCAGCTCGTCCAGGTCGTGGTAGCGGGCCGTGATGGCTTCGGCCAGCGGCAGCGAACGTGCGTTGGCCAGCGAGCAGAAGTCACCGCCGGGGCAGGCGATCATGTCGGTCAGCAGCCGGATGTTGGGACGCGCCAGACCCAGCTTGCGCGCGGCGCGCCACAGCTCGGGCAGGTCGTCGCAGCGCACCCAGGGCAGGAGCAGGTTCTGGTCGTGGGTGACGCGTGCCTCGCCCGCGCTGAACTGGTCGGCCAGCTCGGCGGCGCGGTCCAGTTGGTCGGCCGTGGCGTCACCGGGCGCCTGGCCCAGGCGCTTGAACGACAGGGTCACGGCGCGCAGGTCGGGGTTCTTGTGCGGGGCCACGTTCTGGTGCAGCCAGCGGCCAAACTCCACGTCGTCCTCGGCCGCGGCGCGCAGGATGTGGGCGATCTTGGCGTCGGCGGATTTGCGGTCGCACTGCAGCGCGGGCGGCACGAATGATGCGCTCACGCGGTCCAGCTCGGCCTGGGTGATGGTGTGGGGCGCGCCGTCCTTCTGGATGATGTCGCCGAACTCGGTCTCGACCTCGTCGATGTAGCGCTGGCCTTCGGCCTTGACCAGGATCTTGATCCGGGCCTTGTATTTGTTGTCGCGGCGGCCCCAGCGGTTGTACACGCGCACCACGGCCTCCAGGTAGTTCAGGATCTGGCTCCAGGGCAGGAACTCGCGGATCGTGGTGGCGATGACGGGGGTGCGGCCCATGCCGCCGCCCACCATGACTTTGAAGCCGATCTCGCCGTCGCTGGAGCGCACCACATGCAGGCCCACGTCGTGCCAGGCGGTGGCGGCGCGGTCCTCCCTGGCGCCGCTGATGGCGATCTTGAACTTGCGCGGCAGGAACGCGAATTCCGGGTGCAGCGTGCTCCACTGGCGCAGGATCTCGGCGAACGGCCGCGGGTCGGCGATCTCGTCCACCGCGATGCCGGCGCGCTCGTCGGTCGTGATGTTGCGGATGCAGTTGCCGCTGGTCTGGATGCCGTGCATGTTCACGCTGGCCAGCAGGTCCATGACGTCGGCGCTTCTGGCCAGCGGAATCCAGTTGAACTGCACGTTCTGGCGCGTGGTGAAGTGACCATAGCCGGCGGTGAGCTTCGAATGCACGCTGCCGCCGCCGGCCAGGGCCACCGGGCCCAGTGCGTCCTGCGTGGCGCGGGCCTGCGCGAACAGCGCGTCGGACGGCTGGTCGTATTCGCGGGCGATCCGGGCCATCACGCGCAGCTGCGCGCTGGAGATCTCGCCATAGGGCACGGCCACGCGCAGCATGGGTGCGTAGCGCTGCACATACCAGCCGTTTTGCAGGCGCAGGGGAAGGAATTCCTCGTTGGTCAGCGTGCCGCCCAGATGGCGGCCGAGCTGCTCGCGGTATTGCGCGGCGCGCAGGCGGACAAAGTTCCGGTCGAATTCTGTGTATTGGTACATCGTGGCGTCTCCTTCAGATGGAGATCAATTTGGCGCCGGCATAAGCCAGCAAGATGGACAGCAGGGAGCGGATCACACGGTCGGGCGTGCGCGCCACCAGGCGCGAGCCCAGCCAGATGCCGGGCAGCGAACCGGTCAGCAGCAGGCCGAGCAGGCCCCAGTCGACCGAGCCGATGGATGCGTGGCCCAGGCCCGCCACCAGCGTCAGCGGCACGGCGTAGGCAATGTCGGCGGCCACGATGCGCGGCAGCGGCAGGGCGGGGTACAGCAGCATCAGCGCGGTAACGCCGATGGCGCCGGCGCCCACGGAAGTCAGCGACACCAGGGTGCCGATGGCCGCGCCGAACAGCACGGGCAGCGCCGCATGGCGCGGGCGGGTGGCGCGGGCGAGCTGGCCGGCGTCGATCTGGCGCGGGGTGGACTTGCCGCGCACGGCCTTGTACAGCGTGGCCGCGGCGGTCAGCAGCAGCGCCGCGCCCAGCGTGGTGGTCATCACGTGCTGCACGCCGGCGTTGGCCGGGCCCGCCTGGTGAAGCACCCAGATGGTGGCCAGCGCCGCCGGGATGCTGCCCAGCGACAGCAGGCCCACCACGGGCCAGTCGATCAGGCGCGCGCGGGCCAGCGCCAGCGCGCCGCCGCCCTTGGTGAAGGCGGCGAACAGCAGGTCGGTGCCCACGGCCAGGTACGGCTTGATGCCGAAGCCGAAGATCAGGATGGGCGTCATGAGCGAGCCGCCGCCCACGCCCGTCAGGCCGACGATCACGCCGACGAAAAAACCCGCGAAAACGAACGCCACTTCATGCATGGGCGCGACTGTACGGACAGGGCTTATGAATCCCAACGATTTTTTCGTTCACGCCTTATGCAGATAAGCTTATGCGCCAATGCTGGCGCGGGTTTGCGGGCGATCCGGGCGCCATGCCGGATAAGGCGGTGTGGCTGGCGCTGCGGCGCTCCATAATGCGCGGACCTACCAACAAGGACGCTGCGGGGCACGCGGCCAGGACGGAAAAGCGCGACATGGTTCAACAGGTTTTCGTGAAGGTGCAGGGCTTTGACGACGCGGAGCGTCATGCGCTGAACACCGTGTTCCGCCTGTCCGAGCAGGGGCCGGTGCACTACATGCTGTGGACGGCCGATGCGCCGGCAACCGCGGGGCTCGCCCTGGTGGACGGCCAGAGCTATGAAGCGTTGCTGGCGCATGGCCTGCAGGCCGACGGTGCGCTCCCCCTGGTCTGGGTGGGCGACAACGCGCCCGCGCATGCCGCACGCGCCTTCAGCCGGCCGCTGCACTGGCCGAATGTGGTGAGGGCCATGGACGGGCTGTTTGGCGCGGCCACCGATGCACCGGATTTCGACCTGGACCTGGGCAGCGCAGACGACGCGCAGGGCCCGGACACGCAGCCCGCGGCGGACGAGCCTCCGGCCCGTCGGGCGCTCATCGTGGCGGCCGATGCCGAAAGCCGGCTCTACCTGCGCGCGCGGCTGTCGCTGGCGGGCCTGGTGTTTGCCGACGAGGCGCAGACCGGGACGCAGGCGCTGGAGATGGCGCGCCAGCAGCCGTACGCGGTTGCGCTGGTGGACTGGGACGTGCCGGACGGCGGCTGGCCGCTGGCGCAGGAACTGGTGCGCACGCAGGCGGGGCGCTGCATGGGCATGAAGCGCGCCATCAGCCTGCTGGAGCGCTGGCGCGCCCGCCGCACCGGCCTGCATGCGCTGCTGGACAACCCGCCGCATCCGGCGCGGCTCAACGACCTGCTACAGAAACTGTAGCAAGCCGCTTTCATTCCGGCAAAAATCGGCGCTAAGTCAACTGCCCGGCAGCACGCGCCGCACGTCCAGCGCCTGCGCCAGCCGCTGCGGCAACGGCAGTGGCTCGCCATGCAGCCGGGCGGCCATGAGTTCGGCGCACAGCGCCGCAAAGGTGAGGCCGCGCGAGCCCAGGGCCGTGCTGAGCCACAAGCCTGGCGCCCATTCGCCCACCAGGGGCCGACGGTCGCGCGACGTGCAGCGCACGCCCGTCCACGCCTGCACGCGGCCCGTGTCAAACAGCGGCGCCAGCGCAGCGCCCAGTTGCGGCGCCAGCGCCTGCAGGCGCTGCAGGTTGGCCGCATGGTCGGCAGCGCGTGGCGTGGTGTCCTGCTCGCCGCGCCCATAGGTCGAGCCGCAGAACCATGCGGGCTCACCGCCCACGGGGGCGCACGGAATGAAATGCCCGTGCCCATTGAGCGCGTGCGCGGGCAGTAGCGGTGGCAAGGCGTGGGGGCTGGCAGCGTGCGGCGCCCAGCTGACCTGGCCCCGCACAGGGTTGAGCGTTGGCGGGGGCAGGTGGGCCGCGGCCGACGCCAGAAGGCCCGCGCTGTCCAGTGCCGTCGCCACCACGGCGATATCACTGTGGGCCAGCACGTGGCCCGCGGCGTCCAGCAGCTCCCATCCGCCCTGCGCGGGCCTGAGCGCGGCCACCGGGCAGCCGCCGCGCCAGGTGATGCCCGGTTGCGCCAACCAGGCGTGGACCAACGAACCGGGCCGCACCCAGGCCGCCAGCGCATGCCAGACGGCGCCGGGCTGGGCATGCGCGGGTGGCGCTTGCAGCGACGACGCGTCGCATTGCCAGTCATGGCCCGTGCCGCCCAGGGCGGGCAGGGCGCGATGGTCGTCCAGCCGTTGTTCCAGCGCGCCGCAGGGCGACCAGTCCACGCCGGCGCGCAGCAGCGCGTGGGCCTGCTGCAATGTCATGCGCACGCCCGCGCGCGACAGGCGTGACAGCAGGTTGTCGTCGGGCGAGGTGTGCGGCGCGAGCAGCCCCGCAGGCAGCGCCGATGCGCCGGCCGCTGGCGCAGCGGCGCCGTCCAGCACCTGCACCTGCCAGCCGCGGCGCGCCAGGCTGGCTGCCATGGCGGCGCCCGCCAGCCCGCCGCCGATAACGGCGGCCCGTCCCGGTGTGCGTGGTGCGTGTGGTGCATGCGGTGCGGCGGCCATGGTGCTGCGCGGCGTCCATGCCGGGTCGAACACGGCGTGCAGGCCGCTGTCACCGTCCGTGGGGGCGCTGACCGCAGCGTCTGTCCGCGGCACGAACCCGCAACTGACCAGCCCGGACCGCAGCGCCTGCGCGTCCGCGCTGCCAGGCCCGGCCGCCAGGGTGGTGCCGCGGCGGCACAGCCGCGCTACGGCTTTCAGGGGCGGCATGTCCGCCACCGCGTCAGCCATGTCCAGAAAAACCGAATCCGCGGTGAACGCCTGCTCGCGCAGCATCTCGTGCGTATTACCCACGCACAGGGTCAGCAGCACGCGGCCGTCGTCGAACGCGAACCGGTGAATGCCGGGCGTCAGGCCCACCCATTGGCGCGCCAGCGCCTGGGCCAGCGGGGCGAGCGCCGGCCACGGCGCCGCGCCGCGCAGGATGGGAGCGGGGGACGGATCGGGCAGGGCGTCGATGCACACGACATGCAGTAGCCGGGGCCGCTGCGGGTCGTCGCGCCAGGCCTGCCACGCGGCCAGGAAGTTCAGCCCCGCGCCAAAGCCGGCCTGCAGGATGCGCCATTGCGCCTGGTTGGCCCAGGCGGCCGGCAGTCCACAGCCGGCCAGAAAGACGTGCCGGGCCCGTTGCAGGGCGCCAGCCGGGGGCGCGTTCAGGCGGTGGGCGGCACGTAGCCCTGCGCCACGTCGGCGCCGCCGCCGAAGAAATGGTTTTCCATCTGGCGCTTGAGGTATTCGCGGGCGCGCTGGTCGGCCAGGTTCAGGCGGTTCTCGTTGACCAGCATGGTCTGCTGCTTGAGCCAGGCGGCCCAGGCCTCCTTGCTCACGCTTTCCCAGATGCGCTTGCCGAGCTCACCGGGGTAGGGGGGGAAATCCAGGCCTTCGGCTTCGCGGCCGAGCTTGATGCAATTGACGGTACGGGCCATGGGGACGCCTTTGGGAGGGTGGTTCTTAGGATGTTTATGCAATAAACAACTGAAATCTTATTGGTTCCAGTTTTGAAGAGCGGCTTTCAGAATCGTTTCTGTTGATATTTCATCTCCAGAAAGAACTTCCATGAGCCTTCGCCGCGACTTTATCAAGATTCCCCTGGCCGCCGCCGTTGCGGGTGCCTTGTCCCTGACGGCCTTGCCGTCGCTGGCCCAGGCGCCTGCCGCTGCCAAAGGCCCCGTCGCCTTGCTGAACGTGTCGTACGACCCCACGCGCGAGCTGTATGTCGAGTTCAACGCCGCCTTTGCCAAATACTGGAAGGCCAAGACGGGCCAGGACGTGACCATCAAGCAAAGCCACGGCGGCTCGGGCAAGCAGGCCCGCTCCATCATCGACGGGCTGGACGCCGACGTGGCCACGCTGGCACTGGCCGGCGACACCGACGCGCTGGCCAGAAACGGCGGCTGGCTCGCGGCCGACTGGCAGAAGAAGCTGCCGCACAACGCGTCGCCCTACACGTCCACCATCGTGCTGGCCGTGCGCCAGGGCAACCCCAAGGGAATCAGGGACTGGGACGACCTGATCAAGCCCGGCATCAACGTCATCACGCCCAACCCCAAGACCTCGGGCGGCGCGCGCTGGAACTACCTGGCCGCCTGGGAATTCGCCAAGCGCAAATATGGCAGCGACGCCAAGGCCAGGGAGTTCGTGGCCAAGCTGTACGGCAACGTGTCCATCCTGGACACCGGCGCGCGCGGCTCCACCATCACCTTTGCCCAGCGCAACCAGGGCGACGTGCTGATTGCCTGGGAAAACGAGGCCTACCTGCTCGAAAAGGAATTCGGCACCAAGTTCGACGTGGTCGTGCCGTCGCTGAGCATCCTGGCCGAACCGGCCGTGGCCGTGGTGGACAGGAACGTGGACAAGAAGGGCACGCGTGCCGTGGCCGAGGAATACCTCAAGTACCTGTACAGCGAGGAAGGCCAGGACATCGCCGGCAAGCACTTCTACCGCCCCGCGGTGTCCACCAAGGCCCAGGCCAAGTACGCCAGGCAGTTCCCCAAGAGCACGCTGTTCACGATCGACCAGGCATTCGGCGGCTGGACCAAGGCTGACAAGGAGCACTTTGCGGATGGCGCTTCGTTTGACCAGATCTACACGCGCAAATAGCCCGCGTGCTGCCTGCGTTCAGGGCCGTCCGCGCAGCCGCGCCTCCCACAGCACCACGCCCAGGCCCGCCGTGCAGATCAGCGCGATGCCCACCCAGGTGACGGCGTCGGGCGACTGGCCGAACACCAGCCAGCCCAGCGTTGCGGCGGCCACGATCTGCAGGTAGCTGAACGGCGCGAGCAGCGTCGCGGGCGTGCGCCGGTAGGCAGCCGCCTGCAGCCAGTGCCCGATGAAGCCGGTCAGCCCGGTGGACACCAGCAGCAGCCATTGCCAGGGTTGCAACTGCGGCATGCGCCAGTACAGGGGCAGGGCGGCCGTGAGCGCCACGGTGCCGAACAGGCCGCCGTAGTAGTTGGTCGTGAGCGGGTCGTCGTGCGCCACGCGCCGCGTGCTGACCTGGAACAGCGCGAACGTCACGGCCGTCGCCACACCCAGCGCCACACCTGTCGGGTCCAGCGCGCTGCCGGGCCGCACCACCACCAGCATGCCCGCGAAGCCCGCGGCCACGCCCACCCAGCGGTGTGCCCGGTGCAGCTCGCCCAATAGCCAGGGCGCCAGCGCCAGCACGAACAGCGGCGCCATGAAGTTCATGGCCGTTCCCTCGGCCAGCGGCAACCGGCCCAGCACCGAAAAGAACAGGACCGTGGTGAGGATCATGAGCACCCCGCGCTGCAGCTGTCGTGGCAGCGACTGTGTGCGGAAGATCGCCGTACCGCGCCGGGGCAGCACCACTGCGGTCATCAGCACTGTGTGCACCGTGTAGCGGAACCAGGACACCATGAGCACCGGCACGCCGGCCATCACCAGCAGCTTGCCCGACGCATCCAGCGCGGACAGCATCCACAGGCCGGCAATGTGAAGAAGAACACCCGTCATGCCCCGATCATGCCTGCCGATGTGATACACCCCCCAAAAAAAGCCGCCGCACAGGGTGCGGCGGTAAACAAGGACCGGGGGAGGAGACGGAAGAGACACCCCGGCCCGGGGACGGCAAACTTTTGATCAGCGGCGGAAGCGGCCGTCGTGGCCGATGATGGACAGGTCCACGAAGTTCAGGCCCGTGTGGCTGGTGCGGCTGTAGCCCATCTCCAGGCCGCCCAGGTCCAGGCGGTCGATGCTTTCCAGCGCGGCGAGCAGCTTGTCGCGGGTGATGCGCGGGCCGGCGCGGCGCAGGCCCTCGACCAGCACCTTGGCGGCGGCGTAGCCTTCGAGCATGGCGGGCGACAGATCGCCCTTGCCGTGGGCGCGGACAAGCTGCGTTGCCTCGGCCACCATGCCGTTGGCGGTGGAACGCTCGGACGGAAACACCTGCGTCACGATCACGCCGCGCGAATGGACGCCCAGGCTCTTGATGAAACCCGACGACGCGTTGTTGGACAGCGTGATGACCTGCGCGGCCGAACCCGTGCCGCGCAGCTTGACAATGCCGTCGGCCACTGCGTTGCCCGAGCCGAACCACAGCACTGCCTGGGCCTGGCTGTCGGCGATGCGCCGCACGATGGGGCCGTAGTCGGGCTTCTGGCGGTCGGCCTTGATGACAGCCAGCGGCTCCAGCTCGGCCGTCAGAAAGCCCTTGTTCGCGCCTCCCAGGCAGTCGCGTCCGAACGAATCGTCGGCGTGCACGACGGCAATGCGGCGTACGCCGATCGTGGCCAGGTGCTGCACGGCCTTTTCGGCCTCGCGCTGGTAGGTGGAGCGCACGTTGAACACGTGCTTTTGCAGCGGTGCATGCAGCACCATGGCGCCGGTGGAAGGCCCCACCAGCGGCACGCCGTACTTGTCCAGCCAGGGCAGGGTGGCCTCGGTGTTGGGTGTGCCGCGCGTGAGGAACAGGGCCAGCACGCCCTTGTCCTCGATCAGCACACGGGCGTTCTCGGCGGTGAGCTTGGGCTCGAACTTGTCGTCCATCGTGGCCAGCTCGATTTTCTGGCCGCGGATGCCGCCCTCACGGTTGATCTTGTCGATGTACAGGCGCGCGCCGTCTGACGTTTCCTTCACACCCGCGGCGACGGGGCCGGTGAAGCCGGCCGTCTGGCCGATGAGGATCTGTGCCTGAACGGCGGTGCTGATCAGCAGTGCGCCAACGAGCAGCAGTGTCTTGAGGGTGATCAGGCCGGGCTTTCCCCGGCGGGCCGTATAACGTTTCATGCATACCTCCTTTGAACTTGTGAAGACCATGCTATTGACCGGACTCACACCTCGCCACAGACAAAAGTAGTGTTTGGAGGACAGACCAAGGTCTTATTGGACGGGCACGTGGTGCGCCCTACGATCGCCGCTTTTCAGGAGCGCCCATGGACAGTCAGTTCACACCGCCGATGTCTGCGGCATACCGCGAGGCCGTCGGGAAATTCGCCGAGCGCATTTGCGTGGACCCTGCCCATCTACTGCAGTCACACCCCATCGACTACGAGGGTGTTCGCTTCCGGTTTGATCACCATGGCCACATCGACCCGCAGGGCCTGCTGGTGGTGGTGGAGGTTGGCACGGTGGAGCCGGGCAGCGAGGCCGTAGTGCTTCGCCACCTGCTGGAACGCCACGTGCTGACGCCCGCGGCGGTCTGTGGCTACTACGGCATGGTGCCCGGAACCCAGGTCATCCTGTACTTCGTCCGCCTGGACCTTTCGGCCCAGGCCGACTGCGCGGATGCCATCGCCGCGCTCATCACGTCCGTTACGTACGGACTCAAGGAACTGATGGATGAGCTGAAGCGCGACATCGACCAGGCGCTCAATCCGGCCGCCGCCCACCCATCCACCGTCAACGTATAGAAAACCATGCAAGGCAACGTCACGAAGACCCCGGTCACACCCCATCGCACATTCGCGGCCCGAATGCAGGACGGCAAGCCCGTTCCTGTCGTTGACGACAAGGGGCGGGTGGAGCAGGCGCAAAGCGGCCTGAGCAAAGTGGCTTCCCTGCTGTACAACACCTCGGAATACTTCATCCCGTCAACCGCGTCCCTGGGTGTGCGGCCGGCATTCATGTCGGTATACGTCGTGTCGTGCATGAATCTTCTGAGCGAAATTCTCCTGACCGCCGGCGTGGCCGAAAAAGACCTGCCCAAGCCGACCCAGCCGTTGTACCTCGCGCTGGAATCGTTCTTCCTCATGCAGGCCGCGGCGTTTTCGATGTCGTCAATCGGTGCGCTCAACGGGGCCGGTGGAGCCATCATGAACATGATGCGCAACGCCATCAACTTCCTGCACAAGGAAGGCTATGTGTTCGCATCCCGGCTGTGCGGCACAGATGCCGAGGTGCCGGGGGACTTCCTGCGTGTGGTGTCCAATGCCAACGTCCGGCGGATGTTCGACCATCTGCTCACGATCTCGTTCGTCCTGGTCGGCATCCTGAAACCGACGCTGGATCCCATCGTCTACGAGGGCGACAATCCCGCCAAATCCGGGGGGGTCGTCCCACCGACCAACGTCGAAGGCAGCCTTCGGGGCGTCATTCCGCTGAGTCCCCTGTCGGCCAGCAACCTGTCCAGCCCTATCGGCACATTCCTGCCATTCGTGGTTGCCTACACCTGGGCAGCCGTTCGCGACGGAGGCATCCAGTTCGGCCCGGCCGCCAAGGTGAAGCTGGAAGACGGGCAGTTCCTTGACTTTCTGCGGGCCTCCGTCATCAGTCGGCAGGAAGTCGGTGAAAACAGTTCGGTGAAGAAGATCAACGCAAGCGCCATGGAACGGCTCAGCGTCCCGTTGACCATCGCCCTGACCAACTTCGCCGCCAAGCTGCTCAAGCTCTGGGGCCATCCGGAGGCTGCCAGGCTCGTGCAGGCTGGCGGTGGTGGCGTGTCGATGGGGATCCTGCTCAATCGCTGGGGCGAGTACAGGCGCATCTGCGAGTTTTCGGACGAAGATTTTGAAACGGAAATCAACGCGGTGCAATCCGCGCTCCAGGAGATGGACGCGCAAAGGAAGGCGGCGACGCTCGGGGGGGGCGTGGTGGATGATGAGGTATCTGAGGATCGGCCACTGCTCCCGGCATCGACCACGACGGCAGTCTCAGTCGGCACGGACACAAAGCATTCACCCCCTGCTGACTCCAGGAGCGCGGATCTGGAGGTGGGTATACACGGTGACAAACCGGGCGCGGGCGGCGTGCAGCAGAGGGGCGACAGACCCGTTCAGGTGTCAAAACTGTACCTGCAGTGGCTCCAGCACGAGCTGGACGACCGCAAGGCGAGAAGGGAAGGCGGCTTTCTTCAGCCCACGCTCGGCGACCAGGTCTTGGCCGTGGTCATGGAGGTTGGCTCCGGCATCAACAGCGGAATGTTCTTTCTGGCGGCCCGCAAACTGATGAACGGCGACAGCGACTTTGCAATCACGCGCAAAGATGGCGGCGACATGGCCGACAACCTTGCTGTGGTCCTGATGTCCGCTTCATTCGGCGCCGTGCTGGGCATTGCCTCGCTCAAGTGGTCCAGGCCGCTGGTGGGCAATGCCGGCTATCCAGCGTCCGCGCCGCAGTCGATCATTGAGAAGAGTCAGGCGGATGGCAAGCAGCCGCTGAAAGTCAACCGATACCTTGTCGACAGTGTCGCGATGTTTGCCTCCATCAGCGGCTCCGCGCTGGTGGCCAGCGTATTTGCGCCCGTGGTGGCCGTGCCGATGATGGCGGGCTTGACGCTGGGCGTGGTGGCAGGGAAAAACAGGATGCTGGCAAAGACGCCCTACAGCCCTGTATGGCCTGAGATCAGGAAGACACTGGGTGCCCTGTACGACATGATGTCCATCATGGGCCGCCAGGGCCCGCCCGTGAAGAGCATGACGGGCGAAGAGGTCAACGCGCATTTTCAGGAAACCATGCGGCAACCTGATCAGGAAAAGTCCGGCGGGATGCTGGACCGGAAAGCAGATGACCCCAGCCCGCGAGATATTGAGTTGACCTCAACTTTCGCATCGTCATCGTCATCGTCGTTTGCCGCGAGTACCACGACCATTCACATGACAAGCAACAAAGGATCGACGCCATCCAGGGGAAAAGAAAATGAACTGAATGGCGACCTGCCAGACAGCATGACGGCGGGCGACGAGGCGTTGTTTGCCCATAGGAACGGGCGGAATTCGACGCCCCGGAAGCCAGGACAGGTGTAGAGCCTTGCAGGTCTGGCTGCCGATGCGTGCCAGCCTCTACTGTGCGCCCGGCGCCCGCGGCGTGGGCTTGGCGGCGACGGGGCCGGGCAGCGGCGGCTGGCCGGGCCAGCCCACGACGCGGGGGCGGATCAGGAACATGCGCTCGCGCTTTTGCGCCGTTTGTGTCCGGGTGGAGAACAGTGCGCCCACGCCGGGAATGTCGCCCAGCACGGGCACCTGGTCTTTGGAGTACAGGTTGTTGCTGGCCGCGTAGCCGGCGATCAGCAGCGCGTCGCCGCTGTTGATCGTGGCCTCGGTGCTTATGGAGGATTTGCCCACGGTGGGCAGCGAGTCGACCTGCCGTTCGCTGATGCGGCCATCCTCGATGTCGATCTTCAGCTGCACCAGCAGCTTGCCGCCGTCTTCCACCACATGGGGCGTCACGCGCAACGTGGTACCGGCAGTCACCGGCGTGACGTTGGCCACGCGTTCGCCCTGGGAGCGGATGTAGAACGTTTCGGACAGGTCCAGCAGCGCCATCATGTTGTCGGACGTGAGCACTGACGGCCGGCTCAGGATCTCGGCGTCGCCCTTGCTCTGCAGCGCGCGCAGTTGCGCCACCAGGAAGTTGCCGGCGGACGTGGCGTTGCTCGCGTAGTTCAGCGACGTCTGTGAGCCCAGCTCAAAGCCCAGCTTGCCGATGCGGCCCGACCAGCTCACGCCCAGTTCGCTGGCGCTGTCAGTGCTGATGTCCAGGATCATCGCCTCGATCTCCACCAGCGGCGTCGCCACGTCCAGCTGGTCGATCAGTTGCTGGTACAGCGGCAACCGTTCGGGCACGTCCTGGATGATCACCGCGTTCAGCCGCGGCTCGGACTGGATGGTGGGGCGCCCGCCGTTCGTGGCGGCCACGGCCTGCGCCGGGCTGGTCGCGCCGGCGGGCGACTCACCCAGTGGCGTCAGCGGGCGCGGGCCCGTGACCTGCAGGCCGGGCGCCGGGCCGCTGCCCCCGGCGCCGCCGCCCACCATGCCGCGCAGAATAGAGGCGAGGCCGGGGATGTTGAGCTCCTGTCCGCGGTAGGGCACCGTACGGTCCTGCGCGGACGCGTGGCGCAGGCGGAACACCTTGATCTGCTGGGCGCGCGCCGGCAGGTTGCGGATGGTGGTTTCGACCAACTGGATGTAGCTCGGCGGCCCGGACACGATGGCCATGCCGTGGTCGGCCAGCTCACCCCAGCCAAAGCGCGGCTCCAGCACGCCCAGGTCGGCCAACGCCTTGCGCATGCTGGCCACATTGCCGCCGGGGGCGGAGATGCCCTTGGTCACGACGTCGCTCGCGCGGCTGACGAACAGCGTGCCCGCGTGGGTGTACCAGACAAAACCGTAGACGCTGGCCAGCTTGGCGACGAACTCGGTGGGCGATTTGGTGGCGAAGCGGCCGTTGACGGTGCCGACGACGGCCGGCTCGATGGCCAGCGACAGGCTGAAGCCGGTGGCAAAGTCCGCCAGCACGGTTTCCAGCTTGGCCGCGTTGGCGAAATAGCTGTATGGCGCCTCGGCCGGCCACGGCGGCTCGCCGGCAAACGCGGCATTTGTGCATGCCAGGGCGGCGCAGGCGGCCAGGGTGCGCAGGCGGTGCAGGATGCGGGTTTTCATGCTGCGGCTCCCTGGCTGTTGCCCAACTCCGCACGGCACAGGCGGCTCCAGAACGACAGCGCGTTGACGAAGTCGCCCAGCGCGTCCTCCAGCGTGCCCACGTCGCTGGCCTGCGGCATCATCTGCTGCAGCACCAGCGCCTGGCGGCGCGCGTCGATGCACAGCGTGCTGGCGTGTTCCTTCAGCAGCGCCGCGGCCGTGCGGCACAGCCGCAGCAGGGCATCGTCGGTGCGCCGGTCAGGCACCTGCGGCACGCTGGCGAGCTCTGCCTGCAGCGCCACGCGCTGCTGCGGCGCCGGCAGCACATGCACGCGCCAGCGCTGGTCCAGGGTGAGCACGAGCCGTCCTTCGGAGCGGATCGCATCGGGCGGGATGCGGTGTGTCTGCACAAAGGCGCGCACCACGGGGGGCAGCGCGGCCAGGGAATGGTCGGGGGCGGGCATGGTTCAGTGCTCCTGGTTGTCGTTGTTCATTTCCTGCACGAGCCGCAGCACTTCGGCCACGGGCTCGATGAGGTCTTCGGGGATGTACTGGTCGCGCCTGGCCGTGGCGACGAGCGCGCGCGCCAGCGGAATGTTCTGCAGCACGGGAACGCCCGCCTTGCGGGCCACGGCCACGATGCGGTGCGCCTTGGCGTCCGCGCCCATGGCCAGCACGATGGGCAGCGGCGTCACGTCCTTCGTGTAGAGCAGCGCCACGGCGTAGTGGGTGGGGTTGGTCACCACCGCCGACGCGCTGGCCGCGGAATTGACCTCGTTGCTCTCCATGAGCTCGTGGTGCAGCTCCTTGCGCTTGTGCTTGATGTGGGGGTCGCCTTCGGCTTCCTTGTATTCCTTGATGACCTCGTCCTTGGACATCATGAGCTGCTTGGTGTATTGGCGCCGCTGCCACAGGAAGTCCACGGCGGCCAGCACCACGTAGCCCAGCGACACGAAAAGGATCAGGTTCTTCAGCAGCACGCCGGTGGCCACCGCCACTGCCGTCAGACCGCCGCCGGGCAGCGTGATCAGCGCGGGCAGCGCGCTGCGCAGCACCAGATACACCACCACCGACAGCAGCGCGATCTTGATGTTTGACTTGAGGAACTCGAACAGCGTCTTGGCGCTGAACAGGTTCTTCACGTTGGCCGCCACGTTCAGTTTCTTGCCCGAGGGCATCATGGCCTTGAACGAGAAGTTCATGCCGGTCTGCGCCATCTCGGTGAACAGGCCCAGGCCGATCACGATGCCCAGGAACGGCGCCAGCAGCCCAACCGCCTCGCGCAGCAGCTGGGTTGCCAGCGCGTTCACGGCCTGGGTGAACTCCATGCCCAGCACGCCCGCGGGCATGAGGATCATGGACGCGAAGCCGCGCACCAGCGTCTCGGCGTTGCCCAGCATGTAGCCGAATAGCGCCACGATCAGCACAGTCTGGGTCGTGTCCTTGCTGTGCGCGACCTGGCCGTCCTCGCGCGCCTTGCGGATCTTATGTGGTGTGGGCTGTTCGGTTTTTTCGCTCATGGCGGGCTCACCGCGGCGCCGCGGGCGCAGCGGACCACTGCTGGTTCAGGAACGGCACGCTCGCCGCGAGGTCATCAATGGCGCCGCGCCCCAGGTCCAGCAGCGTGGCCATGTAGACCACCAGCACCATCAGCGCCAGCGCGCTTTTGATCGGCATGGCCAGAAAGAACACCTGCAGCTGCGGCACGAAGCGGCTGACCAGCGCCAGGCCCAGTTCGGCCAGGAACATGGCGACGATCACCGGCGAGCCATAGAGCATGCACAGTGTCATCAGCCGGTCCAGCTGGGCCAACAGCAGCGGGACGGTGTCGGCGTTCAGCGCGGGCGTCCACTCGAACACCGGCCACAGGCGGAAGCTGTCGTACAGCAGCCCCAGGATCAGCAGGAAACCGCCGCTGACCAGGAAGAACACGATGAACGCCTGGTTGAACAGAATGCCCAGTGGCGAGCTGTCGTTGCCGGTCAGCGGGTTCAGCGTGGACGCGATGCTTGCGCCGCGCTGGTTGTCCACCAAAAAGCCCACGGCCTCGAACGCCCAGAACGGAATGGCCAGCAGAAAGCCCAGCACGAAGCCCACGAAGGCTTCCTTGCACAGCATCACCAGCAGGTGCGCGCCCGACTGGCCGGCCTGCACATAGGGCACCAGCGTTGGCGCCACCAGTACCGTGACGCCGGCGGCCACGCCCAGGCGCAGCATGCCCGGCACCATCTGCGGGTGAAAGATCGGCAGCGCCGCGAGCATGGCGATCGTGCGCGGCTGGGCATAGGCCAGCGCGAGCATGAAGTCGGTGACGTTCTGGTGCAGGCCGCCCGAACCCATGATGTTGTCCTCAGCGACCCACCATGGGGATCGCGTCCAGCACGTGCAGCGTGTAGTTGTACATCTCGCCGCCCACCCAGGTAGCCGTGAGCGCGAGCACGGCCATCACGGCGATCAGCTTGACGGCGAACGACAGCGTCTGCTCCTGGATCTGCGTGAGCGCCTGGAACAGCGAGAACAGCGTGCCAACAACGGACGCGACGATGATGGTGGGCAGCGACAGCCACAGGGTCAGGTACATGGCCTTGACCAGGATGGAGATCAGGTTGGCTTGGTCCATGACGGCTCCTAGACGTAGGTGAGCACCAGGCTGTGGATCAGCCGCGACCAGCCGTCCACCGCGACGAACAGGAACAGCTTGAGCGGCAGCGAGATCGTCACGGGCGACACCATCATCATCCCCATGGCCAGCAGGATGTTGGAGATCACCAGGTCGATGACGATGAACGGCAGGAACAGCAAAAAGCCGATCTGGAACGCGGCCGTGATCTCGCTGACCAGAAACGCCGGCATGAGCACGGCGAAGTCCGTGGGCTGGACGTCCGCCGACAGCTCGGGGCCCCAGAGCTTTTTGGTGTGGTCCATGAAGAATCCGCGCTGCTCGGCCTTGCTGTGACGCAGCATGAACTCGCGCAGCGGCTCGGCGCCCGCGCGCGCGACCTGCACCAGGGACTCCACGCTGCGCATCGCGCCGGGCTGCTTGACGACCTCCTGCTGGATCCGTGCGCCGATGGGCGCCATGATGTAGGCGGTCAGGATCAGCGACAGCCCGTACAGGGCGATGTTGGGCGGGATCTGTTGCACGCCCAGGGCGTTGCGCAGCAGGGACATCACCACCGTGATCTTCAGAAAGCAGGTGCTGCACACCACCAGCGTGGGCACCAGGGCCAGCAGCGCCAGCACGACCGCCAGGGCGACCGGATCCAGCGTCGTGTTCATTCGGGCGACCCCTGTGCCTGATTCTGCGCCGGGCCCAGCGACGTGATGCCCACCGCGATGCGCCCACCGATCTCCATGAGCTCGCCGGTGCCGATCAGGGCGCCGTTGGCGCGGATGTTCACCGCCTGTGACAGCGGCCGTCCCAGGTCCAGCACCTGCCCCACCTGCAGTTCGCTGACCTGGGCCAGCGGCATGGTGCGCTGCCCCAGGTCGAACTGCAGCCGTACGGGCAGCGCGTCCAGCGCCACGGCGGCATCGCCGCGCAGGCTGTCCAGGTCGGCATCGTCCAGGTCGTCTCTCATCTGTACCTCCGTCATGTGCAGTGCTTGGGTCACCACCAGTTGGGCGCCGTCGGGCCGCGCGCGCAGGCCCCAGCCGCCCGAGCCCAGCCAGATCTGGCCGTCGTCGTCGGTGAAGCTGTGCGACAGCACGACGGCATCGCCGGGGGTGAGGCTTTGCAGTTCGGCCCGCGTCAGCGTCGCGGTGCCAATGTCGGCGCGCAGCAGCACGGGCATGCCGTGCCGCGCGACCGGGCCGCGGGTGGGGCTGTGGTGGGCGGCCAGGCCGGCCATCAGCATCAGGCCCAGCGCGTCGGTGGTCAGCGTGCCCCACAGGCGCGCACCGCCGCAGGCCAGTGCCAGGGCAAACTGGTGCCGCGGCCCGGTGGGCGTGGCGGCAAAGGAGGAAGGCGCGTCGTCCTGCGCGACCCTGTCAATGCGTACGTCGCCCTGACCCGCCGCCTCCAGCGCGTCCAGCGTGTCCTGCAGCGCCGCCTCAAAAGCGGCCGCCTGCAGGGGCGCGGGCAGTTGCTCGGGCAGGTCTACAGGCTCCATGCGGGCCTTCAGCCACTGCTGCGCCACGGACGCAGCCAGGCGCAGCTCGAACGGGGCGCCAGCCCAGGCGCCCGTCACGGTCCAGTCATCGGCGCCGAAAGCGACGGCCGCGTCGCGCGCCAGCGGTTCTACAGTCAGCGACCAGACCGTATCCCCCAGCGCCACTTCGCGCTGGCGCACGTGCTGGGCGATCAGCGTGCGGCCTTCGGCCTCGTTGCGCGTCAGGCGGTGCGGCGCCAGCGGCAGGGCCACAGGCGGGGGGCGTTTGCTCATAGGGCTGTCTCCGAGGCGTCGGCGCGGGCCTGTACGGGCGGCAGCGCATCGTCGGTTGTGTCGTGAACTTCCACCAGGACGTCGCGCCCCAGCCGGCGGGACAGCGCCTGCGCAAAGCCCGGGGCGTTGCGGTCCAGACGCTGGCGGGCCATGTGCGCCGAGCATTCGAAGCTCACGTGCAGCTGCGCGCCTACCTGCTGGACCGTGACGGCGGTGCCGGGCAGCAGACTGTCCTGCAGCACCATGCGCACCTGCACCGGCGCGTCCGGCGTCTGCGGCACGCTCACCAGCATTTGCTGCACGGATTCGATCAGCCGCTCGTGCAGGGCCGTGTCCGCCGGCCCATGCGCGTCGCGGGCGACGGGCGGCGGCAGGGCCGGGATGAATGGGGCGGGGACAAACGGGGCCGAAGCGGTCGCAGCGGGCGCGAGTGCCGCGGCCGGGTACGCAGGCGGCTGAGGCGCGGGTGCATCGCGGTCGAGTCCGGGCTCCTCGTCAGGCCCTGGCTCCTCATGGGGCCTCTTCGCTGCTGGTGCGGCCTGTGTGTTCGTGCGGGCAACCGCAGGTGGGCGCGCGGCAAGGTCGGCATGGGCGCTGGCAGGCGTGCGGTCAGCAGGCTGCGCTGGGGCCGGTGCGATGGCGGGCGGCGGCATGATCTGCTGCGGCTGCGGCTGCGGCTGCAGTTGAGGCACTGTCAGCAGTTCTGGTTCTGCTGGCACCGCTCGTGCCGTCGGCATGTCCGGCATCCGCGGGCCGGTGGCAAGCGGGGCGGCGGCAGCAGGTGCCGGCGCGGATGTATCGCGGCTGGGACCGGGATGCGCGTGCGGCTTCCGCGCTTCAGGTGCGGCCTGTGTGTCCGTGCGGGCAACCGTGGGTGGGGGCGCGTCAAGGTCGGCGAGGGCGTTGGCGGGCGTGCGGTCGGCGGGCTGGGCCGGGGCCGGGGCCGGTGCGATGGCGGGCGGCTGCATGGCCTGCTGCGGCTGCGGCTGCAGTTGCGGCACTGTCAGCCGTTCTGTTTCTGCTGGCACCGCTCGCGCCGTCGGCATGTCCGGCATCCGCGGGCCGGTGGCAAGCGGGGCGGCGGCAGCAGGTGCCGGCGCGGATGTATCGCGGCGGGGACCGGGCTGCGCGTGCGGCTTCTGCGCTTCAGGTGCGGCCTGTGTGTCCGTGCGGGCCACCGTGGGTGGGGGCGCGTCAAGGTCGGCATGGGCGTTGGCGGGCGTGCGGTCGGCAGGCTGGGCCGGGGCCGGTGCGGTGACGGGCGGCTGCATGGCCTGCTGCGGCCGCGGCTGCAGTTGCGGCACTGTCAGCCGTTCTGTTTCTGCTGGCACCGCTCGCGCCGTCGGCATGTCCGGCATCCGCGGGCCGGGGGCAAGCGGGGCGGCGGCAGCAGGTGCCGGCGCGGATGTATCGCGGCGGGGACCGGGCTGCGCGTGCGGCTTCTGCGCTTCGGATGCGGCCTGTGTGTCCGTGCGGGCCACCGTGGGTGGGGGTGCGTCAAGGTCGGCATGGGCGTTGGCGGGCGTGCGGTCGGCAGGCCGGGCCGGGGCCGGTGCGGTGACGAGCGGCGGCATGATCTGCTGCGGCTGCGGCTGCGGTTGAGGAACTGTCAGAAGCTCTGGTTCTGCTGGCACCGTTCGCGCCGTCGGCATGTCCGGCATCCGCAGGCCGGGGGCAAGCGGGGCGGCGGCAACTGTCGGCGCGGACGTATCGCGGCGCGGACCGGGCTGCGCGTGCGGCCTCTGCGCTTCGGGTGCGGACTGTGTGTCCGTGCGGGCAACCGTTGTTGGGGGCGCGTCAAGGTTGGCGGGGCCGTTGGTGGTCGGCGGCATGATCTGCTGCGGTTGCGGCGCTGTCAGCGGTTCTGGTTGTGCTGGCATCGTGCGCACCGTCGGCATCTGCGGCGTGGTCAGGGCTTGCACGACACGCTGCACCACGGTGCTGGCTTGCGGTGGCTCCGCGGTCATGGGCTGGACACTGTCGACCAGCGGCGAGCGGACGGCCAGCGCCAACGGGTGAGATGCCAGGTCCCGGGATGCAGGGCCGGCCGGCGGCGGGGCTTCGACCTGGGTCTGGGGTTCGGCGACGCGCGGTGTTTCGGCTGGCGGTACGGCGCCTGCCATGCGGTTCAGGTCAGGCTGCCGTGCGGTGTGCTGAGGCCAGCTCTTCAAGGGCGGCCGCGACGTGTGTCCGTGTGGCGGCGTCATGCGGGGTGCCGGGTCCATGTCCGGGGGCGCGACGGGTGGTGCACCGGCCAGGACGGTTGGCGGTTGCTGTGCAGCGGCCGGCATGTCCTGCACCTGTGCATCGTCGTTCTGGACTTTCGCACCCGTCCTGGCGCGGACTTGCGCGCGCGTGCCGGGGGCGGACGGCGCTGGGGCTGGGGCTGGGGATGGTGCTGTGGCAGGTGGCGCTGGAGGTGCAGCGGCGGGTGATAAGGTGGCGGGTGATGCAGCCGCGGGCAATGTGGCGTCCACGGGCTCCTGCGCCGGCGGGTTCAGGGCCTGCTCGAACCGGTGTACAAGTTCCATGTCCGCCGTGTCGCCGGCCAGAGGCATCCCCGCGGGCAAGCCCGGATCGGTGGGCAGCGCGACGGCAGCGGATCGTGGCGACGGTGTCATGCCGGCTCCTGTGTGGGGACGCCAGGGCGGCGGTTGCCGGCGATTTCCTCGATCTCGGCTTCTTCCGAGCGGTCGGCTTCGTCGCGTGCCTGCCGGGTGAAGAGGTCGTTCATTTCCACGAACTTGTCGCGTGCGCGCTGGGCCACCTTGTGCGTAGCCTTGTCGTCCACGAGCTTTTGCTCTTCGCGGTCACGCTGCTGCTGCGCGGTCTGGAGCTCTTCGCGGTAGTCGGCTTCGCGAAAGCGCAGCGCCTGCACCTGGCCGTGCACGTCCTCGATGTCGCGCAGCTTCACGACCCGGGTGCACAGTTCGTCATAGATGCGCCGTTCCTGCTGGACCGCGTAGGCCTGGTAGTCCTCCAGCCGCTGCTGGGCGCCGTCGCGCTCGTGTTCGGCCTGCTCCAGAGCGCGCCGCTGCGTGTGCACCGTGCGCTCGGCCTGTTCCTCGCGCATTTTCTTGACGGTGACCAACTGCTTGAACTCTTTCATGGCATGGCGTCCGCTTTCAACGCACCAGGCCCGCCAGCGCGTCCAGCGTGTCATCCATGGTGCTGTGCTCGTCGGTGCGCTGGCGCAGGAACGCGTTGATCGCGTCGCGTTTGTCGAGCGCCTCGTCGGCCAGCGCGTCGCCGCCGCGCTTGTACTCGCCGATCTTCACGAGCAGCTCGTTCTCGTTGTTCCTGGCCATCAGCTCGCGCAGCCGGCCGGCGTCGGCCCGGTGTTCGGCGCCGGTGACGTGGTTCATCACGCGGCTGACGGACGCCAGCACGTCGATGGCGGGGTAGTGGTTGGCCGCGCCCAGCTTGCGCGACAGCACGATGTGGCCGTCCAGGATGGAGCGGGTCTCGTCCGCCACGGGCTCGGTCATGTCGTCGCCTTCGACCAGCACGGTGTACAGGGCGGTGATGGAACCCTTGTCGTTCATGCCCACGCGCTCCATCAGGCGCGGCAGCGTGGCGAACACGCTGGGCGGAAAGCCCCGGCGCGTGGGCGGCTCGCCTGCGGCCAGGCCGATCTCGCGCTGCGCGCGTGCAAAGCGGGTCACGCTGTCCATCAGGAACAGCACGCGCTTGCCCTGGTCGCGGAAGTATTCGGCGATGGCCGTGGCCACGTACGCGGCCTTGGCCCGTTCCATGGAGCTTTTGTCGGACGTGGCGCAGACGATCACGGCGCGCTTGCGGCCTTCCTCGCCCAGTTCGTGTTCCAGGAATTCGCGCACCTCGCGGCCGCGCTCGCCGATCAGCGCCACCACGGTCACGTCCACGTCGGCGCCCTTGACCAGCATGCCCATCAGCGTGGACTTTCCGCCGCCGGCCGCCGCGAAGATGCCCATGCGCTGGCCTTCGCCGCAGGTAAGCAGCGAATCCAGCGCGCGCACGCCCAGCGACAGCGGCTTGCTGATGAGCCGGCGCTTCAGCGGCGCGGGCGCGTCGGTGATCACGGGGTAGTACTGGTGCACGTCCAGCGGCCCCATGGTGGCCTCGTCCAGCGGGCGGCCCAGGCCGTCCAGCACGCGGCCCAGCAGGCCGGGGCCGACCGGCACCACGTGCGGGGCGCCGGTGGGGATCACTTCGGTCGTGCTGCCGATGCCGAACATGTCGCCGATGGGGGTGAGCAGCGCGGCCTCCTTGGCGAAGCCGACCACTTCGGCCTTCATCTCGAAGTCCTCGCCGGGGTTGCGCAACACGCACAGCTCGCCGACCTTCACGGTGGGCACCACGGCCTTGATGATGGTGCCGATGACCTGGATCACGCGGCCCTTGATGCGCAGCGTGACGGCGTTTTCCAGTGCGCGGCCCAGCAGGTCGGGCAACGCCGAGAAGCGTTCCGGCGGAAGCTCCAGTGGCAGCTTCACCGGTTGGGGGTGCACGGCCGGGTTCATGCGGCGTTGCCCCGGGCCTTGCGGAACGCGGCTTCCAGCGCGGCCATCTGGCTTTCGGTGCTGGCTTCCACGACGCCGATGTCGCTTTCCAGCACGCAGCAGTCGGCTGCCAGGCGGTTGTCGGGCACCACGTCCAGCAGGCCTACGCCTGGGTAGTCGGCCAGCAGCTCGGCCGAGCGCGACTTGACGTAGTCCACGTTGTCCGGGTGCAGCCGCAGCGTGATCTGCTTCTGGTTGCGCACCGCGGCCAGCGCGCTGCGCGCCGAATGCAGCACGCGCTCGTGGTCGCTGTAGCCGCCGATGATCCTGCGCACGCCCTGCATCACCAGGCTGGCGACCTGGTCCTCGATGCCGTCGTAGTAGCGGGCAACGCGCACGTACTGCTCGGCCATGTTGGTGCTCAGCTCGTGGCTGGCTTCTTCTTTGCCCTCGCGATGGCCACGCTCGCGCTCGGCGTCGTAGGCGGCCTGCGCGCCCGCCACGATGGCCTGGGCCTGCTCATGGGCGGCCGCCACAGCCTGCTGCGCGTCGCGCCAGGCGCCAAGGTCCGCCGCGCGCACGACGCGGGCCGCCGGGTCAATGTCCAGCCGGAGCCGGTGGCTGGGCGTCAGCGGGTTGCGGGGAATGAGGAAAGCCATTGCGGCTCCAGGGTTTGAAGCAGTTCGCGCGCGATGCGCAACGCGCGCTCGGGGTGCAGGCCGGCGGCCGCGAGCGGCGCGCGCTGGGCGTCGGCTTCCGGTGCCAGGCGCAGGCGCGCGCGGTTGCCCACGGCGGGCGCGGCGGCGTCAAACGCCTGGGCCAGCACGGCCGCGCCCCAGGCCCTGCACAGCGCCCGCGCGTTGTCGGCGTTCCAGTCGGGCGCCACGGGCAGGCCCGCCAGCGCGGCGGCCACGGGCGTGCGCGCGACGGCCACGGCCTCCACACCCAGACGTTCATGCAGGACGGCCAGATCGTCGCGCGCGATCGTGCGGCGGATGTGCGGCGCGTTCAGCGCAGCGCCCAGCAGCAGTTGCAGGCGGTCAAAGTGGGCGTCGGGCAGCATGGCCAGGGGCAGGGCCGGGTCGTCCAGCCCCAGCACGGGGTCCAGCCCGTGCTGCTTGAGCAGTGCGGCCGATTGGTGACGCTGCAGCGTGGGCAGCGACCTGAGCGGGGCAGGCACGCCCGCGTCCGCACGGCGCGGGTGCAGCAGCAGCGCAGGCATGAAGTTGAAGCGCATCAGCGCCTGCGCCAGCGGGTGGCGCAGCCAGCCGGGCAGGGCGGGGCGGGTCATGCCTCGGCTCCCTCCGCGGCGGCGGGCGTGGCCGCCTTGCGCCCGCGCAGCGCGCGCCAGATGCCGTAGCCCGCAGCCGCCAGCACGGCGGCCACCAGCGCGGCCACGGCGGCAAGCACGCCGGTGGACGGGCCCGTGTCGCGTGGCGGCGCGGTCTTGCGCGGCGGCTCGGCGCTGAACAGCACGATGGAAATCTTCTCGGGCGTCAGGCCCGGGATGGCGTTGTTCACCAGCCGGCGGATCTGCGGCTGCAGCACGTCCAGGTTGTAGCCCTCCTGGTGCTTGATGAACACGGCGGCCGACGACGGCGTGCCGGCCGTTTCACCGGCAGCGGGCCGCTCGGGCAGCACCACGTGCACGCGCGCCAGCACCACGCCGTCGATCTGCGACAGCGTCGCGCCCAGCTCCTGCGACAGCGCATAGAGGTAGCGGGCGCGCTCTTCCAGCGGCGAGGAGATCAGGCCTTCTTTCTTGAACACCTGGCCCATGCCCGCATGGCGCTGCTGGGGCAGCCCCTTGGCGCGCAGCAGGTCCACGGCGCGGCCCAGCTGGGCTGCGTCGATGGACAGGCTCACCATGCCTTCCTTGCCCGGCTTCTTGTCGGCGTCGATGCCCGCGTTCTGCAGGGCGGCCATGACCTCGTTGGCCTCGGTCTCTGGCATCGCGGCCATCAGTTCGACCTGCCTGGAGCAGGCGGCCAGCGCCAGGGCCAGTATCAGCGCGGCGATCAGCTTCATTGCAGCTTCACCAGCTGGTCAAGGTTCTGCGTGGAGCGCGTCACGCATTTGTTGACGAGCTCGTGGTGCATCGACAGGCCGATCAGCGACACCTGCACGCTGAGCATGTCCTTGATGTCGGGCATGTTCTTGCCGGCCAGCACGTCCTTGACGGACTGCCAGTCGCGGCTCATGTCCGCGCCCAGGCTGTTCAGCCCGTTCAGGATGCCGTCACCCGGCGTGGCGCGGCCGGCGCGGGCGATGGCGCCCTCTGCACCGGCGGCGCTTGCCGGCGCCACGCCATCGGCAGCGGCGGGGGCCGGGGTCATGTAGTCGTTGAAGCGGCCGATGGCGCCTGCATCCGGCGCGGCCCGTACGGGGACGGCGTCGTCCAGGCCGAGCGAAGGTTCGCGCTCCAGTTTGAGTGTCAGTGCGGTGGCGTCCATGATGGGGCTGTCCTTGGCGTGAGTTCAGTGGGTGGTGGCGACGGATGGGGCCGCTGCGTCATGCGGCCAATGCGCCCTGCGTGGCCAGCGCGCGCGCCAGCAGGTGATTGCCCGCGGCCTGGATGGCCCGGTCGCATTCGCTGGCGCGGCCTGCCAGGTGCAGGACCAGGGCGCGGATTGCATGAAGGTCGGCCGCGTCGGCTTCTTCGGCGCGCTTCAGGCCATCGTCCAGCCGGCGCAGCGCGTCGTCGTACTGGCGGCGGTTCAGGTGCGCCATGGCCATGCCCACATAGGCAAAGCCGGCGTTCGGGCGGCAGGCCTGCAGTGCGTCGAAGATGGCCGTGGCGTGCTTGATGTCGCCACGCGCGCCGGCCAGAAAGCCGACTTCGGTCAGCAGGCGGATTTCTTCAGGCTGCAACGGGCTCATGGCGGGCCTTCATGAGTTCGAGCATGGCCTGCGCGCGGGCGCGAATGGCGTCGTGGCCCGTGTGCGCATCGCAGAAGTCGATCACCTCGGCCAGCGTTTCGCTTGCCGCCGCCTGCTCGTGGTTGAGCAGCTGGCATTCGGCCATGGCCAGGATGTGCCGGGGCGCCTCCGGTTCCAGGTAGCGCAGGGCGCCGAACGCCGCGGCCGCCAGCCCGTAGTGGCGCTGGCGCTGCAGGCACAGCGCGGCGCCGAGCATGTAGACGGTGTTCAGCGGCCGGTACACCAGCAACAGCTGGAAGCGCTCCAGCGCCTTGTCGTAACGGGCCTGGCTGAAATCGCGGTACGCCAGCGCATAGACTGCATTGACGTCGCTGTCGGTCAGGCGCCTGGTGGACGGCAGCGCGTTCAGGTCCTGGCGCAGCTGCGTGATCGCGGCGTCGACCGCATCCGCGGCGGGGGCGGCATGGGCTTGCATGGTCAGGCCAGGATCTTCGAGTTGGTGGTGTTTTCCAGCTGCACCATCTCCTGGTACAGGTCATCGCTTTTCTTCGCGCCGGCCTTCGCGGTGTTGGCCGAGTCTTCCATCCGCCTGGACAGGGACTGCAGCATCTCGCCACGCACGTTCAGGCGCTGGGCGTCGTTCTCGTCGAGTTCGCCTTCGTACTTCAGCTGCGCCGAAGCCGTGTTGCCCACCCCGCCGATCAGGGCATTGAGCCCGCGGCCGATCGCGGGCAACGCCGTTTCCCAGGTGCGGTGATCCTTTTCTGTGAATTCCGCTTTGGAAGCGGCCCTGCCGGCCTCGTCGATGCGCTGGGTGCGCTCGCCGATGGACTTGTTGACCAGGTCCTGCTGCTTGAGCTTGTCTTCGATTTGTGCTGCGGGGTCGGCCCTCTTGACGCCTTCGTTCGTCGGCCCCCCTTCTTCCAGTTCCTGAATTTCATTCTTGAACCGCGTGGCGTCGGCCCGGTCTTCGGCAAGGGCCTTGCTTTCGGTCGTGACCGTATCCTCGTTCCTGAGCTTTTCGCCTGCGGCCTTGTTGGCTTTGTCGCCCTGGCGCAGGGCGATGCTGCCAGAGCCCGCCTCGAACGCGCCGCCGGCAATCTGGGTGATGCCCTCGGTCAGGCCGGCGTCGCGCCGGTGCCCGGCCGCTTCGCGCGATTGGTCCAGGGCCTGGTATTTGGTTTCGTAGTACTTCTGGTCCACCGAAGCCTGCGACACACGCAGGGTCAAGTCGCGCTCGCGCTCCTGTCTCTCAAACTCGGCCAGCACCAGCCGGGCGTCTGCACGGTGGCTGGACGACATGTCCTGCAGGCGGAACTGCAAACCCGGCTCCAGGCGGATCTCGCCGGGCGACGGCAGCGGGTTGGCGCTCAGGCTGAGGGCGCGCTGCAGTGGAGTCGCAATGGTGGGGTCCAGCGGCCTGCGGCCGGCCGGAAGCTGGATGTCCGAAGGCAGGGCCTGGGATGTTGGACCGTAAACGATGGGGGAGTGGCCAGTGATGGTGGTCATGGAGTTTCCTTGAATGGGGACGTGTGGGAGGGTTCAGGCTTCGTTGCGCATCCGGGCGACGATCTGCTTGCTGGTCTGCGCTTCTTCCTGCTCGATTTCGCCCAGGCGCTGCGTGGTGACCTGATCGGCCTGTTGCGCCTGCTGGGCCATGCCGAGGTACAGCTCATATTGGTCCTGGAGCGCCTCGCCCTCGACGGCGCTGCGCTCGGTTTCAATCTCTGCCAGATCAGCCTCGTGCTTGAGCTGGGTGGTCTCGATGTGCAGGCCGCCGCGGGTTGCCGTGTTGCCGCCGTTGGCTATCGTCAGCGCGCTTTGCAGCGTGCCGGCGCCCTGGGCCACCTTGGTCATGTGGGCGCCGAGCTTGAGCACCTTGCCCAGGTCAGCGCCCTGGCGGCCCAGGGCAACGCCCGCGGCCAGCTGGGTGGCGACGGTGAACACGGTGTTCACGATGGCGGCGTTGTTGGCGGCGTCTTCTTCGCTCTGGCCGCCCAGCTCCTTGGCGCTCACATAGGCGATGCCGCCTGCCAGGTTGCCGACGAACTTGGCGTCCAGCGCCACCATGAGCGGAGCGGCCGCCTGGGCGCCGACCTTGGCCATTTGCAGGCCGCCCTGGGCGGCCTTGGCGGCGCCTGCCAGGCCGCCGACGCCGCCTGCGTTGCGCATCGCCACGGCGGCCACCACGGTCACCACGCCCGTGGCGATCATGCCGTAGTGCTCGGCATCTTTTTCGGACAGGCCCATCTGGCTTTGCAGCAGGCTGGCAATGCCCTTGCCCATCTGGTCGGCGATGCTCAGCGACGGGCCATCGGCTTCCTGAGAGGCAAACTGGGCGATTGAATAGGCGCTCATGACGGCCACAAAAACCACCACGGGCGCAGCCGCCCCCAGCGTCAGCGGGACCGCCAGCACGGCAAGGGCCGGCACGAGGATGCGGGTGACCCACTTGAGGGCATCGGACGCGCCATCGTTCTTGAGCGCGTCTTCCAGCGCCGTGAACATGTCCTCCATGCGCTTTTCGGCGAGCTGGTTCGCGTCTTCTTTTTTCTTGGCAATCATCTCGATGCCGTGGTTGCCGGCCTTGATCTGCTCGTCGCCGTATTTGGCGTTGAACAGGGCCAGCAGGGCCTTCATGACATCGGGCGACATGCCCTTGGTGTCGCCCAGGCCCGGCTTGCCCAGCAGCGACGGTATGAGCGTGAGCCCGGCGGCGGTGGACGTGCGCGGGGCCGACATCAGCGGCGTCAAGGGCGGCTGCACATACGGCGCGGCGCTGCCGCTTTGGGAGGAGCCCTCGGACGAAGCCGGTGCGGGTGCTGGCGACGGCGCTGCCGGGGGCGGTGGCGCCGCGGGTGGAGGGGCTGGCACCGGAGAGGGCGGCGCAACGTAGATTTCGGTCATGGGGCGGTCCTGGGGGTGCTGGTGGCAGAGCCGGTTGAGGGCGCGGGGGGCGAAAGCAGGCCCAGCAGGGCCTGCGCGCGTTCGCGCAGGCCGGCGTGGGCGCTGCCACATTGGCGCACCACGATGGCCAGTCCCTGGGAGGCTTCGTTCTTCAGGCCCAGGCCGATCAGGCATTCGCAGGTGTAAAAGCCCGGCAGCGGGTCGCGCAGGTCCAGCACCGACGCCAGCGTGTACAGGCTGATCGCGTTGACATAGTCGCGCGTCATCTGCAGCGCGGCGGCATAGGCCATGATGAAACGGCGCTCTTGATGGTTGCGCATGACCAGAAAGCCGAACAGGTTGACGGCGTCGTCGTACTTGCCCCTGGTGTACATGTCATGGCCCAGCGCATACAGCAGTTCGTAGTCGCGCTCGTCCATGCCCTGCAGGTCGCCCAGCACGCCGCCGTGGGCCAGGTGCGCCAGGAGCTGGGCAGCCAGCGTTTCGGGCGGCACATCGCTGGGGGTGGGTGGGGTGTGGGGGGGGGTGGCGGGGGGTGTCATCACAGAAGGTCCTCCGTGTAAAAAAGGGTGCGGCGCATCAGACCGCGTTGCGGCGCCGCCAGACCTGGCGCGAAAAATGGGTGACCGGGTCAATCACGACCTCGGTGGCGGGCAGGCCGGGCTGCAGTTGCGCCAGGCGCACCTGGTCCATGACAGACCGGACCAGGTGCGTGGCGCGGTTGCGCTGGATCTGCGCCAGGATGTCGCCCGCATCGTGGCTGTGGCTGCCAAAGCCAGCCTGCGAATCGTTCAGGCTTTGCGTGGCCTGCGTGATCGCCGCTTGGGCGGCGGCCATGATGTCCTGCGGGTTGGGGGGGGAAGACATGGTGGGCGACAGGTGTGCTGGGGTCGATCCAATTTAGGCGTGATGCACGCGCCGCGATAGCTATACCAATGTCTTTTGCGCAGGGCGTGCAAGCGGCCAGGTCAGCCCAGGTTGCGCAGGATTTCCTTCTTGCAGTTGTTGGCGGCCTCCAGCAGGTTGCTGATGGCGGTCAGGCACTCCAGGCGCTTGGAGTTCATCATCTGGGTGCGCAGCGTCTCGTGCTGCTGCATGTTGCTCATGGAGTCCAGCTTGGCCTTGAGGTTGGTCTGCACGGCCAGCAGGCCGCCCTTGGTGACGAAGCCGCGGTTGTATTGGCCGGGGGCCGGGATGCCCTTGGTTTCATCAAAAAGAATCAGGCCGGGTATCTGCGCGATCGCAGCGTTGATCTTGGTGCCGTCGCTGGCATCTTCCACTTTGGGATCTATTTCAGAAATTCTCTTGCTGGGTGCGGTATCGGCGGGGATGCGCTCGACCAGGCCGTTGACCGCGCCCAGCAGGTCGGACAGCTTGGCCATGTCTTCATTGATCTTCTGGACGCTGGCCAGCTGCTGCTTGAGCAGGTCGTCAATGGCGTCAAAACGGCCCATGAACGTGCGGTAGACCAGAGTCTCCAGGTCCAGGTTCAGCAGCTCTTCGGCCGTCAGCGGCGGGGATGTGCCGGTGCCGTTGCCTGTTGCAGGAGCCGGAGCGGGAGCGGGGGCGGTGCCCAGCAGGCCTGCGTGGGTATAGAAGTCGCGCCACTTGGTGGCGGCCGCCGCGTCCAGGTTTTGCAGGGCGATCAGCGCGCTGTGGTCCAGCATGCGCTGCGGTGGAGGTGGGGTAGGTGTGGGATTGGTAGTAGGCCCCCGGGGAATGACTTCCTGGTTCGGTCGTCCATTGTTCGAAACACTGGCAGAAACTTCGCCCGTGTTGCCTGCGACGTCTGAGATTGAACTGAACCCCACGTTGATGGCGGCTATGGTGTGCGGGTCGATGACAGTACCTGGCGCATTCAACTTTATTCGCTTGGTTACGGCGTCGACAGTTATTCCGTCAACGGAATAAAACTCGAAAATTGGATCTCCGAAGTAGGGTGGCGGCGGCTTCTTTACCACCTCGATCGTTGTGGGTTTGCTCACGGAGGCAAGCTCGGACGCCGAGTCAAATTCAATCCAAATTTCAAAGCCTTCGAAAGTACTGGCCCAAGAGGAACCAATTACGGTCGCTGCTGTTGAATCCAGCGTGAACTGCACACCAGGCGTCTGTTCTGACAGCGCGCCAGTCACCCCGTCCTTGATGCGCATGGTGGCGGAATGCGCGCCCTGCCAGGCACTGAGGTCGGTGCTGGTGATGTCGATCCAGCCGCGTGCAATGGATTCTGCGGTCAGGTCCAGTTCTGTTTTGAACGTTTCGTCAATGTAGAGCTGCAGCTTGTCCCCCGCCTTGAGGGCCTTGCCCATGGCGTTGAGGTCCACGCGAAAGGTGGGCGTGGTGTCGTTGGTGAGCCCGTCGGCATCGCGGGTGATGATGCCGTTGGCGTCCACCTGCATCAACGCGTTGGGCACGCCAAAGCTTTGCTCCAGCCGCGTCAGTGCGAACGCCTTGGCCAGGTCGGGCTTGACGCCCGCCAGGACCTCCAGGCTCAGGGCGTGAAAACCTTCGCCCTTGTCCAGCTGGTCGGCCAGCTTCATCCACCCGGCGTACGCTGCGGCAAACGGGTTGACCTGATTCAGCTGGCGCAACATCGCTTCGTCCAGCGGTCGGCCGGCGGCCGTGTCGGCAATGAGGCGCTGCAACGCAAACCAGGACCATCCCTTGATGGCCGGCGGGTCCGTGTCAAAGCTGCTGTTCAGGTCGCCGGGCAGGGTGGTGACCCCGTTCACCGGGCTGTTGGCGCCCAGCGGATTGAGCTGGCGGTAGGCATCCAGCAGGCCATCGTGGGCCGTGGTCCAGTGGGATACCAGGACGCCATCCAGGAACGCGGTGGCCGCCAACGGATTGAATGCGATGTAGGTGTTCAGCAGGTCCAGTGGAACAGCCTGTCCGCTCGCGGCTGCCTTGCTGATGAACTGCTCGGCAAAGTAAGCTGCCGCCTGCTTGCCCGTCACCGATGCGGGCGAAGTGCCGGCCGGGTTGGTGAATGACGGCAGCGTGGCCAGCATGGCCAGTGCCTGGACGGGCGGCTGTCCGCCCATCGTGTTGCCGTTTCTCAGCGCGGCCAGTACGGTCGCGTCGCGCTTGGCGATGTCGGGCGCAAACTGCGCACTCATCATCAGCGGTGTCAGCGCGTCAGTCATGGGCCGCTTCTGGGTGATGACGTAGCCGTCCATCAGCGCGTCGCTGCCATACAGGGTGCTGCGCAAGGTCGCAATGTCGGGGTCTGAGTCGTTGAAGTAGTCCATCAGGAACGCGACCGCCTGGGCGTCGACGGGGTCGCCGGTTCGCAGCGCGTTTTTCAGCGACGTCAGCGCAGCGTCCTTGGCCTGATCCACCGCGGTGCTGGTCAGCGAGATGTTTCGGCCCTTCAGGTATGCCTGTGTCGATGCTTCAAGTGTGGTCATGAAAAAAACTCCGGTTGGTGCCGGAGCGCGCTGCATTCCGGTGCAGCCAATTTAGAAGCGCGACCGCTTGCGCGATAGCTATACCGACGTATCCACCGAGGCAGGTCCAGCGGTGGGCCTGCACATACCTCTGTCTCTCTAGGCGCGCCGTGGACCCCCACCTATGCTGACTCGCAACCTGAACACACAACGCACGGCACAACACGCACGGCACAACACGCGCAACGCCCATGGCCTCGCCCCGCATCGACAACAACCCTCTCGCCAGCGCGCGGATTAACGCCACCGGGGCGGTAGCCCGGCAAGGCTCGGGGTCGCTCAACGGCGAGCAGGTGGTGCAGGCCAAGTCGGATGCATCCATCCTGGAAGATGCGCGCGAAGAGCTGAGCGTGGCCATCGCCGTGCACAAGGGCGAGAGCAAGACTTTCAGGCAGCGCCAGGTGGCCGCGGGCGGCGGTGTGCGCCGCATGCAGATCGAACAGGTGCAGGCCTATCTGGACGCTACGCGCCGCCACCCCGACCCGGCCGAGCTGGCCAGCCTGGCCAAACGCATGCAGGACGCCGGCCGGCCGCGCGACGTAGCGCAGCAGTCGTCGCAGTCGCCGGCGCACTGGTTCGCGCTGCTGCAATTCGCGCTGCACGACGCGCAGCGCCGCGGGCTGCCCGACGACGTGGTCGAACGCCTGCGCGACGCGCTCGAAGACCTGGACCTGGAATACGGCAGCGAGATCCAGGCCGGACTCAACACCGCCCAGGTGGCCAGTGAATTTGCGCCCGACAGCAAGGGCGTCGAAACATTTCAGCGCACCTACACCGACATCGTGCTGGGTGAGCAGACTTTCGCGCAGACGCTGCAGCTGGTGCTCAAGCGGCTGGGCGGTGTGCAGGGGCAGGATTTCGAGCGTGCGCTCAAGGCGCTGCTGGGCGCGCTAGGCGCGGAACTCACAGCCGCGCGCGCGTCCACCCAGCCCGAACGGCTGCAGGCCCTGGTACAGGACGTGTACCGGCTGCAGGTGGCCGGCACGGCGCTGGAGGAATGCACCGCGATCGCCAAAGAGGTTGCGCAGCGCTTTGGCATCCTCACCGTGAACCCCGCCGAGCTCATGAAAGACCTGGTGACCTACACCAGCGACCGCTGGGTGATGCCCGGGCGGCTCATGGAACTGGCGCAGAAATTCATGGTGGCGGGCCTGCCGGAGCGGCTGGCCTTTCACCGCGGCACCCGCAACGCGCTGCGCAAGCTGCCGGTGTGGGTGTTCCTGGGGCTGGACGAACGCGACAGCCTGCTCAAGGTGGCGCAGCAGGTCTACGACGAAACCGTCGCCGCCGAAGAGGAAAGGCTGGGTCTGCTATGAGCACACAGTGGATTCAGGACGCCGTGGCCCAGTACGGGCAGCAACTGGGCCTGCCCGATCTGGCGCTGGGCGACAACGGCGCGGCGCAGCTGGCGCTGCAGGCCGGCGGCATGCTGGCCGTGGAGCCTGCGCCGGATACAGGCGATGTGCTGGTGTACCTGGGGCGCCCGATCGGCTTTGACGGCGCCGCAGTGCTGCGCAACGCGCTGATGCGCGCCCACCACAGCGCGGCCAGCGTGCTGCCGGTGCAGGTCGCCGTGCGCGGCGACGGGCCCGAGGCGCTGCTGCTGGTGCTGGCACGCGTGCCCGAGCGTGAATTCACCACGTCCATGCTCAGCCGCGTGGTCGACTACCTGGGCCGCTGGAGCGACGGGGTGCGCCATGGTTGAAGTGCGCACCGGCGGGCGGGGCTTTTTCGACCGCGGCATCGACAGCATCGTCGGAACACCCGACGCGCCCGAGCTGCTGACCCTGCCGCACGCGCAGGACCTGGCGCCCGCGTCGCTGGCCCGCACCACGGCGCTGGACGATCTGCTGGGCGTCGTCAACCTCGATTCGCTGTTGGAGTCCGCGTCTCGTCCCGACGTGGCCGGGCGCGAGCTGCTGGCGCCCCAGCGGTTTCGCGCGGCGATGGAGCAGGTGGCGGCGCATTTCGCGCGCACGGCCGACGCGCGCCGCTATGCCAATCCGCGCGTGGGCCGGCTGCTGGACAGCGCATGCCGGCTGCTGGCCGAGGAAAGCGAGCTGCGCGAGCTGCTGACCTACTACCGCAACGCGCTGCTGCAGGGATGACGCAGGGATGGACACCATGGACGAACAGGAAAAGAACCTCGTAATGCTGCTGGCCTGGGCCTGGCTGCAGAACGCCCGGCCGCAAAAGGCTGCCACGCTGCTGGCCGCGCTGGACGTGGTGGCGCCCGGCCAGCGCCAGGTGCTGCGCACGCTGGCGCTGGCACTGGTGCGCAGCGACGAGCCGCAGCGCGCGCTGGACACGCTGGACCGCATGGCCGTCACCGGCCCGGCCGACGCCGCCTGGCACCTGCTGCGCGCCCGGGCGCTGGCCGCGTGCGAACGCCGCGAGGAAGCCGGCGCCGCCATGGCCGCCTGCCTGCGGGCCCGCCAGATGGCGTTGCGGCAGGTGGAGGTGGCCGCATGATCAGCGCCAGCCTGCAGACCCGCCTGCACCGCGGGGTGATGGCGCTGACCAGCCGCAACGACATCGTTCTGGCGGTCATGATCGTGGCCATCATCTTCATGATGATCCTGCCGCTGCCCACCTGGCTGGTGGACGTGCTGATCGGCATGAACATGACGGTATCGGCCATGCTGCTGATGGTGGCCATGTACCTGCCGTCGCCGCTGGCGTTCTCCAGCTTTCCGTCGGTGCTGCTGGTCACCACCCTGTTCCGCCTGGGTATTTCCATCGCCACCACGCGGCTGATCCTGCTGCAGGCCGACGCCGGTCACATCGTGCAGACCTTCGGCAATTTCGTGGTGGGCGGCAACCTGATCGTGGGCCTGGTGGTGTTCCTGATCCTGACCATCGTGCAGTTCGTGGTGATCACCAAGGGCGCCGAGCGCGTGGCCGAGGTTGCCGCGCGCTTCTCGCTGGACGCCATGCCGGGCAAGCAGATGTCCATCGACGGCGACATGCGCGCCGGCTCCATCGACATGGACGAGGCCAAGCGCCGCCGCGGCATCGTCGAAAAGGAAAGCCAGCTGTACGGCGCCATGGACGGCGCGATGAAGTTCGTCAAGGGCGACGCCATCGCGGGCCTGATCATCGTGGCCGTGAACCTGCTGGGCGGCATCATGGTGGGCAGCCTGCAGCGCGGCATGACGATGGGCGACGCGGTCAAGACCTATTCGGTGCTGACCATTGGCGACGGTCTGATCGCGCAGATTCCGGCGCTGTTCATCGCGATCTGCGCGGGCATCATCGTCACGCGGGTGAACACGGGCGAAGGCCCGTCCAACGTGGGTCGTGACATCGGCTCGCAGGTGCTGTCGCAGCCGCGCGCGCTCATCATCGCCGCGGTCGTGGCGCTGGGGATGGGCCTGATCCCGGGCATGCCGACGCTGACCTTCGTGTGCCTGGCGGCCGCGCTGGGCGGGGTGGGCTTCATCCTGCTGCGCAGCACGCGCAAGGTGGTGGACAGCAAGACCGGCGAGGTGACCGAGGTGCCGGCCATGCAGGCCGCCGGCGCCCCGCCCAAGACCAAAAACGAGGCCGGCGAGGAGTTCGTGCCCACGGTGCCGCTGCTGGTGGACGTGGCCGACCACCTGAAGAAAGAGTTCGACCCCGAGGTACTGAACGACGAGCTGCTGAAGATCCGCAAGGCGCTGTATTTCGACATGGGCGTGCCGTTCCCGGGCATCCAGCTGCGCTTCAACGAGAACCTGCCGCCCGAAAGCTACAGCATCCTGCTGTCCGAGGTTCCCGTGTCGCAAGGCCGGCTGCGGGCCGACTGGCTGCTGGCGCGCGAGAACCCGCACAACCTGCAGGCGCTGGGTGTGGCCTACGAAGAAGACAAGAAGTTCCTGCCTGGCATTCCCACGCTGTGGGTGGCCGCGTCGCTCAAGGACACGCTGGAACGCGCCGGCATCCCGGTCATGGACCCGAGCAGGATCCTCACGTACCACCTGGCGTTCGTGCTCAAGAAGTATTCGGCCGACTTCCTGGGCATCCAGGAAACCAAATTCCTCATGTCGTCGATGGAGGCGCGGTTCCCCGACCTGGTCAAGGAGGCCACGCGCGTCATGCCCGTGCAGAAGATCGCCGAGATCCTGCAGCGCCTGGTGTCCGAGGAGGTGTCGGTGCGCAACCTGCGCGCGGTGCTGGAGTCGCTCGTCGAATGGGGGCAGAAGGAAAAGGACTCTGTCCTGCTGACCGAGTACGTTCGCGCGAGCCTGAAGCGCCACATCAGCTACAAGTATTCGAGCGGGCAGAACATGCTGCCCGCCTACCTGCTGGCCCCGCAGGTCGAGGAAACCCTGCGCGGCGCCGTGCGCCAGACCAGCGCCGGCAGCTACCTGGCGCTGGACCCGTCGGTGGGCAAGCGCCTGGTGGAAAGCATCAAGAAGGCGGTGGGCGACCTGTCCGCCGCCGCGCACAAGCCGGTGCTGCTCACGTCCATGGACATCCGCCGCTACCTGCGCAAGCTGATCGAGCAGGAGCTTTATGAGCTGCCGGTGCTGAGCTACCAGGAAATGACGCAGGAAATCAACATCCAGCCGCTGGCAAGGATCGAGCTATGAGCAATGCCGACATGGATGCTGTTCTGGACGTCATGGACGAGGCGCTGGCCGAAGACGTGCCGAACGCCGGCGATACCGGTGCCGATGCCTTGCAGGTGCTTGATCTCCTGGCGCTGGATGGTCCCGGCGAATCTTCACCGGACATCCTCACCCAGCCACTGCCGCGCGCGCAGCCGGTGCTGGAGCTGCGCATCCTGAGTGGCATGCACGCCGGCGCGCGCGCGCCGCTGCAGGGCGAAGGCTATCTGCTGGGCGCGCTCAGCGACTGTGACTTTGTGCTGGAAGATGCGGGGGTGCAGCCGCACCACGCGCGCCTGTCGCGCTGCGATGCAGGTGATGCAGGCGACGACGGCGCCGAAGGCGGCTGGCAGCTGGACTGGGTGGCGCAGGAGGGCGGCGAGCCGTTGCTGGCGCCCACGCGGCTGCAGCATGGCAAGGCCGTGCCGCTGGGGCCCATCGTGGTGGCCGTGGACGAGCCGGGCGCACCCTGGCCCACGCTGGAGCAACTGGTGCTGGTGCCCCACGCGCCCGCGCTGGAGCCCAGCCTGCCGCCGCCGCAGATGCCCGAGCCGCATGAGGCGCCCCTGGCCGGGCTGCGCGGACGCCTGCGCGGTGTGTCGGCGCGGCGCATGGCCGCGGCAGTGGCGGCCGTCACGCTGGGCCTGTCGGCCGCCGCCGCGGCCGCGCTGGTGTCCTGGCCGTTGGGGCTGGACCACCTGGGCGGCCCCGGTGAGGCCACCGTGGCGCAGCCGCCCAAGGCCGTCGCGCCAGATCCTGCCCAGCGCCAGGCCATCGAATCGGCGCTGGCGGCGCGCGGGCTGGCTGGCCGTGCGCGCGTCGAACCCGCCGGTGCGCTCTGGCTGGTGCGTGCGCCTGTCATGACCGATCAGGATGGCGAGGCGCTGGGCGCCGCACTGTCGCGCCTGCAGCCGCGCCCCCTGCTGCGCCTGCCGACCGAGCAGGAACTGCGCGACGAGGTCACCGAAGCGCTGCCCCGGCTGGTCGGCGAGCATGCGTCCGCCGTCAAGCTGCGCCCCATGGGGCCCGGCCGATTCCGCCTCGAAGGCCGCATGGCCCGTGCAGAGGACCGCGACAAGCTGCTGCGCGCGGCGGCCGAAGCCTTCCCGCAGGCGGCCTGGGACAACGGTGTGCTCACACCCGAAGAGGCCGCCGCCGAACTTCTGGCCGAGCTGCGCAACCGTGGCTGGCAGGCCGGCGGCGAATGGAAAGATGGCGCGCTGCAGGTGCAGGTGACCCTGCAGCAGCGCGACGTGCCCAACTGGGAACAGACGCTCCTGGCCGTGAACCGCACGCACGCGGTGCCGCTGCGCGCCACGATGGCCTTTGCGCAAAGCGCGCCTGCGCCGTCGCCCGCGCCGCGCGCCAATGAGGCGCGGCTGCCGTTCCAGATCCGCGGCGTGGTGGGCGGCGACATGGCCTATGTGCTGCTGTCCAACGGCGACAAGCTGTCCCAGGGCGGTGTGTGGCAGGGCTGGCGGCTCGCGTCCGTGACGGCCACCCAGGTGACTTTTGAAAACGGCGCGCAGCGCGCTGTCCTTGCGAGGTGATGCCATGCAGCTGACCGAACTTGAAGAACGCCTGGCCGCCGCCGGCGGCGCCGCACTGCGCACCGAGCTGGCGGCGCGCCTGACTCAGACCGGGCTTCGCCTGAAACACCGCCTGGCCGCACCGCTGCCGCGCGACGAGTTCGCCGCCGTCAACGCCTGCCTGCAGGCCACGCAGGCGGCGCAGACCGTGCTGGGCGAATGGATCGTGGGCACGGCCCCCCCTTTACCTGCCAACCGCGACGGTGTTGCACGCCGCGGATGGCCTTTTTGACCCGCAACCAGGAGAAATTCCATGTCAAACACGCTGTCGCTGAAGTACATCGAGACCACGTTCATTCCGGCGGTCGAAACCTCGCATGACGCCGTCAAGGCTGCCATCACCACCCTGGGCTCGGATGGCGACATCGGCGAGATGCTCAAGATCCAGCTCAAGATGCAGGGCTACACCACGATGACGGAACTGACCAGTTCGGTGACCAAGCAGGTGGGTGACTCGATCAAGGGCATCGTGCAGAAATCGGGCTGAACGGGGGCATCGCATGGAAGCCAACATCAAGTCTGCGCAACTGATCGGACCCGCCACGCCCGCCGCCGCGCCTGCGGCGAACGGCGCCGCGGCGGGGCCCGCACCCCGCACCGCGGCGGGCAACCTGTCGGCCGATGAACCGGCCGGCGCCAACCTGCTGGACGCGCTCAAGCAGTCCCAGGACCGGCTGAAGACAGTGATGACCGGCGTGGACAACCAGGCCACGGTGCAGACCGTGCTGCTGGTGCAGGGCGCCGTGCAGCAAGCACACGTGCTGCCCGACCTGCTGGCCACGCTGAACCGGCAGGCCGCCCAGGAGCGGCAGGCCGCCATCACCAAGGTCTGAACCGCCCCAACGCAACATCAGAGGAGCCAGGACATGAAACGCGACTGGTCAGACGGCTACGTGGCCGACATTACCTATTCACACGGCTACTTCCACGAGCTGGCGCCGTCGTACCTGCGGTACCACCTGCTCGCCAACGGACTGGCGTTGCCATCGGACGGCGGCGCCTACACCTACTGCGAGCTCGGCTACGGCCAGGGCGTGTCGGCCAACCTGCATGCCGCGGCCAACCCGCGCGGTGAATTCTGGGGCACCGACTTCAACCCTGACCACGCGCTGTACGCACGGTCGCTGGCACGCCAGTCGGGCGTCAGCGCACAGTGGCTGGACCTGAGTTTCGAGGCGATGCTGGACACTCCCACGCCATCCTTCGACTTCATCGTGCTGCACGGTGTCTGGTCCTGGGTCAGCCCCGCCGCCCAGCATGCGCTGGTCGAATTCATGCGCCGCAAGCTCAAGCCCGGCGGCGCGGTCTTCATGAGCTACAACGTCCTGCCCGGCTGGAACGCGGAAAAACCCCTGCGCGACCTGCTGTGGCTGCACACCGAACATGCGGGCGCGCCGGACGCGCCCACGCCCGCGCGCATCGCGCAGGCGCTGAAGTTCGCGCAATCGCTGCGCCGCCACGGCAGCGCGTTCTTCACCGAAAACACCCGCGCCAGCCAGGCGCTGGACGACATGCTGCGCCAGGACCCGGGCAGCCTGGCGCATGAATACTTCAACCAGTCGTGGTGCCTGAGCTACTTTGCCGAAGTGGAGCAGCAGCTGCAGGCGGCGCGCCTGAACTTCGCCTGTTCGGTCCACCTGTCGGACGTGGCCGGCGAGGTGCGCGACCGGCTGGCCGGGGCGGGCTTTATCGACGCGCAGCTGGGCGTGCCGATGCGCGAGACGGCGTCCGACTTCGTGCTGAACCGGCGCTTCCGGCGCGACGTGTTCACGCGCGGCTCGCTGCGCCTGTCCGCCGCCGAGCGCCAGGCCGCGCTGGACGACGTGAAATTCGTGCTGGCCCGGCCCGCCGCCGACGTGCAGATGTTCCTGTCCACGCCCTACGGCAAGATGGCGCTGGATGAAGCCCGCGTGCGCCCGCTGCTGGAGCGGCTGGCCGCCGCGCAGCAGCCGCTGGCGCTGTCCGTGCTGCGCGCCGATGCGCAGCTGGCGGACTGGCCCGTGGAGGAGCTGGTGCTGACGCTGTCGCGCCTGGTGGCGCGCCGCGACATCTGCCCCGTTTTTGCCGACGACGCGCTGCGCGTGCGCGACGCGCATGCGCAGGCCTTCAACGAAGCCATCGCCCAGCGGTCGCTGTCGGACAACACGCTGCGGCACCTGGCGTCGCCTGTGGCCGGCTGCGGCATCGACACCAGCCGCATCGAGCGGCTGTTCTGGCTGGCCTGGCACGGCGGCGCGCGCAGCGCCGCCGACCTGGCGCGCGCCGTGACCGCGCCGGACGCGGGCGAACAGGCATTGGCCGACCATGAGCAGCAGGCGGCGCACTTCCTGGCGGCCACCGCGCCGGTGTGGCAGCGCCTGGGCCTGCTGAACACCCGCGCGGCCAAGCCGCGCAAATAGGCCCGCAGGCAAGGAGACTGTCCATGGCCGTGATCGACGAACCTGCCGTCGCCCAGCCGCCGCAGGCACGCCTTGCGGGCGCCGCGGCGCCCCAGGCCCTGCCGCGTGGCGCGGCCTGGCTGGAGACGCCCGAATGGCGGCTCGTCACCGTGACGCCGGCCTGCGCGCCGCTGCTGGCGCGGCTGCACGAGCGCAACGCCGAGCACTTTCGCCTGGCGATGTCGCTGGAGCCCGCCATGACGCAGCCCTCGTTCTGGGAGCCCGTGCTGCGGGAGCAGGAACGGGCGTTCAACGACGGCACGGGTGTGTTTCTGGCGGGCTTCCTCAAGTCAGACCCCGCCGGCGGGATCGGCTGCATGGTGAGTTTCTCGGGCATCGTGCATGACGAGTTCGACTGCTGCTGGCTGGGTTTTCGCATGGACCGGGCGCTGCAGGGGCGCGGGCTGATGCGCGCCGCGCTGGCCCCGGCCATCACCGCGATGTTCCAGCGGCACGGGCTGCACCGCATCCTGGCGTCGCACCAGCCCGAAAACCTGCGCAGCGGCGCCGTGCTGCGCCGCCTGGGCTTTGGCATCGAAGGCTATTCGCGCGACTTCATGAAAGTCAACGGCGTGTGGAAGGACAACGTGATGTTGTCGCTGATCGCGCCGGGAACATAGAGGAAGATATGCAAAGCATTCTGCTAACGCCCCGCGCCGGGGCGGTGGAACTCGGCCCGCTGGGAGGGGCCGGGAATCCGGCGGCCAAGGACGACTTCACGCCCGAGCAGGTCAAGGACCTGGCTCGCACTATCGTGGACAACAACCGGGGCGAAAGCGACCTGGCCATCGATATGCTGGTGCAACTGGCTGCGCGTACGGGTGTCGATGGCCGGGCCGCGCAAAAGGTGCTGTGTGACCTGTACGCCGACCCTGGCGTCTTTGCAGAGCCCAACACCTTGGGCGATCACAACAAGCAGCGGATTCGTGAAGCGCTGGCCAGCGCGGCTCACAGCCTGTGCGGCTTGTCCCTGAATGCCAGGGACAAGCAGGGGCACGCCGTTGATCATCCTTTGTCGACCTCGGTTGCCTACCTTGGCGCGCAATCCAGCGAGTCGACGTGCAGCAGCCGGGCAGATATCGAAAAGCATTTGAACGGCCGCCTTGAAAATGTGCTGGGCCACGACGACCCGGACCGGTTGGGGTCCACGCGGCAGGTCGACGGGTCGGAACTTCAGGCAGCGTCGAACGCCTACGGAGACAGGCTCAAGCTCGATGACCGCGTTTCAATCGGACTGGACCTGGACAAGTCGCTCACCGGCACGGACAAGGCCGGGTTTGCGGATGCGATCAAGGGAATTACTGCGCGCCTGGAAAAGTCAAGCTGCAAGGCCATCTGGCTGCACACAGGCAGCAAGGGATATCCCCACTACATGCCCATGGTGATCCAGCGTGACAGCGCCGGCAAACTTCACTATCACATCCTGAATACTGACGCGCGTAGCGAGGAACGCAACAAGCAGATCAGGGAAAGGCTTCACGGCCTGCTCGACAACACGGGTGCAGGCGCTGGCGAAGTCCACTTCATGCATCGGAACATGCAGGACAGGGCGGGTCATGGCTGTGGTGTACTGGGACACGACCTGCTGAAACAGGTCGGCCAGGCCATGGCGGACAAACCCGAACTGGCGGGCAGCGCCACGGGCATCAGCGGCGTCATCACAAGCTTTTGCGATGGCTGGAAGTCGTTGAGCGACGAGGATGTCAAAGCCAGGCTGGTGAGCACGCGCGCCGAACTGTTTCAGGCCTGCGAGGACGCCCCGGTAAATCAAAAGCCATTCGACTAAAGGCTACCTGTCAACCCGGTCCCGATGGCAATGCATTCTTTCCCCAGCCTCTGCCAGGCCTTCTGCGCGCTGCAGGGCCTGCCCGTGCCGGAGGTGAACACAGGCCGCGACGGGCTGCAGGCTTTCACACTGGACGTAGGCCATTGCGGTCTGACGGTGCTGCATGATGCGCGGGCGCTGCCGCGCACCCTGTTTCTGGTGGCCGAGCTGGGCCGTCCCGGCTCGCCCGGCGCCGAGCTGCAGGGCTGGCGCGCGCTGCTGCAGGCCAACTACTGGCTGCGCTCGGACAACCCGCCCACCTTCAGCCGCAACCCGCAGACCGGCGAAGCGGTGTTTCAGTGGACGCTGCCGTTCATCGACACGAGCGCCGTGCGCCTGCATGAGGCCGTCACGACCATGACCCGCCTGGTGCGTTGCTGGGCGCTGCCAGAGGGCGCGGCCGCGACGCCGCCACCGGGACCCTGGCTAGGCGCATTTGCCTAGACCGAAGGAGCAGGGCGCATGGCCATTGCGAGTTTTGAAGACCTGTGCAGCGCCGTCTGCGAGCTGGGCGGCGCGCCCGTGCCGGCGCTGGCGCGCGATGCCACGGGCTGTCTGGCGGTGGAACTCGCGCTGGGCGATGTGCGGGTCACGCTGACCCATGAGCCTTCGCGCAGCGACTCCCATTTTTTTCTGATGGCCGCGTTCGGCCCGTTGCCCATCGGGAATGAGCTGGCGGCCTGCCAGGCGCTGATGGACGCCAACGCCGCGCTGCTGGCGCATGGCGGCCCCTGCTTCAGCCTGCACCCGCTGACGCACGAAGTGACACTGCAGCACGCTTGCCCGCTCGATCAGGCCACACCCCACGAACTTTACGGGCAGTTGCAGTCGCTGGCTGCCATTGCGCGCGACGTGCGCGAGCGCGTGTTTGCCGCGTCGGGCCCGGCCGGCAGATCCGCGACGGGAGAGATTGCATGAGCTCCATCCACAACGCGGGGTCCCACCAGCCCTGGTCCACTCATTCGCCCGCCACGTCTGGCGTGGCAGGCCCCGGCGGACCGGCACGAGCCACGGACGGCGGCGCGCTGCAGATGCGCCTGGTGTCCTTGCCGCCGGCATCCGCTCAGCCCGCCACGGATGCGTCACCGGTGGATGTGGCCATGTGGATCGCCGACCCCAGCGTCAGCGCGTCGAGGTTTTTGGGGTGCGCGCTGACGCCGCCCGCGACGGGCAGCCTGGCTGCCCTCGTAGGGTCGGCGCTGCCAGCGGCGTAAGTCGATCGCTGCAGCGGGCGGCGCGCGCCGGTGGCGGTCTATCCGGCCAGCCGCAGGCCCGCGTGCTGGAACCGCGTGCGGTTCATCAGCAACAGACCGTCCTGCACCGGACGCGGCTCGGGCAGCGTCAGCACGAACTGGCGCGTGCCGTCTTCCACGTTGGTGCCCTGCAGCGTCGCGCGCGTGCCGTCCCTGCCCAGCGTGATGCGCGTACCCACCGGCATGCGCCGCAGCTGCGTGAACGTGGGCAGGCTGGCGGACAGCAGCCGCATTTGCAGGCCCCAACGCCACCGGATTCGCCATTCGGCACCGTCGGCGCCTTCCGTCACCAGCTGTGCGCCGGCTTCACGCAGGCGCGCCGCGTGCCGCGGGTCGGTGTCCAGCTTGAGCCACAGGCCGTCACGCTCGCGCGCTGCCAGGTAAGTTGCGGGCAGCCCGCAGACCAGCACGTGATCGCCGCGGCGCAGCCCGCAGCGGATCTGGTCCGGCAGAAGCGGTGTGCCGGGCGCCGTGCCGATGCGAAGGCCCGTGTCGGCATAGTCCATGTAGCAGGCGGTTTCGGTCGGGCCGACCTGCTCGCACCGCCGGGCGCACGCCTTGAGCAGGGGGTTGGTGCCCCAGGTCAACACCACCACCACCTGGCGGCCGTCGATGATGCCCGCCTGGTTGAAACGCGCGGGCTGCCCCAGCACCGTGACGTGGGTGCCCCAGTCGCAACGCGCAAGCTGCTCGAAGCTGGGCAGATGCACCCAGCGCAGCCGCACATCGAGCGAAGGAGTCGCGGGCAGGCGGTACAGCGGTAAATGGCGGGGGCCATGCGCGTGGGGCGCGAGCGCCGGCACCGGCCGCTCGGTGCGCATGACGAGCCAGCGCCCGCGGCCTTCGTGGTGCCATTTGATGAACTGGCCCGCAATGCCGTCCACCACGATGTCGTCGTCGGGCAGCAGCGCAAGCTGCGTGTACTGGCTGCCGGGCGCGGTCGCGTGGCCGCTGGCCGGTTCCAGTGCGGCTTTGACGGGGAAAAATGAAGGACGTTTCACCGGGGCGTGGACTCAAGGAGTGTGGGGACTGCCTGAACCCATGCTAGGTTCTTCGACCTGCAATTTCAGCTATACGTTTGGCCCGCGGGGCGCAGACGGAGGTATGCGGATGTCATGAGGCGATGCCGATCATGTGCGTCGTGCCGTGGGCCCCATGCATCACGCCGGGCGTGCTGCCGGCGGGAGCACCTGCTTCGTGGCTGCCGCCATAGTCAATGCCCAGGCGCCGGATGGCCACCACGGCCTGGGTGCGGTTGGTGACACCCAGCAGCCTGAAGATTGCTGTCAGGTGGGTCTTGATGGTGATTTCGGCCAGGCACAGCCGCATGCCGATCTCCTTGTTGGAGTGGCCGTTCATGAGCAGCGCGGCAATCTGGCGCTGGCGCGGTGTCAGGCCGCGGCCGACTTCGTCGCCCACGGCCAGAAGGCTGGGCGGGTGAATCCATTTCTGCTGTGGCTCGCTGCCGCACAACGCGCGGTCCACCGTGTCCTGCAGGACTTCGCGAGAGACCCCTTTGGAGATCACGGCGGTTGCACCCGCCCGCGTGGCCGACGCGATCTCCTGCCTGTGTTCGGTGGCAGACACCACGATCAGCGTCGCGTTGCATGCCTGGCGGAACAGCGTGACCGCGTCGACGCCGGATGCGCCCGGCAGGCCCAGGTCCAGCAGGATCAGGTCGACATGGTCCTGGCGCACGAGCTGAAGGCCTTCTTCGGCGTTGGGCGCGGTCAGCACGCGGCGGTTGCCGCGTTCCTGTACCAGGCGCGACATCGCATCGCGGAACATGGGGTGGTCATCCACCACGAGAATGGTCTTTTCGATCATGATGCTTCCTCTTCGGTGGGGACAGGGTTGGTGCTGGCGCGGGGCAGATCAATGGCAAACATGGAGCCGTGGCCCGGAGCGGACCGCAACACAAGCGGAACGTCCAGCATGTGGGTCAGCCGGCTGACGATGGACAAGCCCAGGCCAAACCCCGTGTGGCGCTGGTGCGCACCGGTGTCAAGGCGGTAGAAGGCTTCGAAGATGGCCTGTTGCTGCGCGGGCGCGATGCCTGCGCCGTTGTCGTGCACGGCCAGCCGCAGCGTGTCGCCCCGCGCCCGGCAAGTCACCAGTACGCGGTTGCCACGCGCATGGCGCAGTGCGTTGCTCGTGAAGTTCATGATGACCCGCTCGACCATGGCGGGATCGCTGTGCGCCCATTGCGCGCGGGACAAAACACGCAGGTCCACGCCCTCGGCGTCGGCCAGTGGCTTGAACGTGCGTTCCACACGGTCCAGGAGGGCCGCCACGCAGAAGGGTCGCGGCTGGGGCCTGGCCGCCTGCGAGTCGAGCTGCGCCATGTCCAGCACGGAACGGAACATGTCGTTGAGGTCGTCCGCGCACAGCCGTGCGTCACCGACGGCGCGCCGTGCCCGCTCGGGCAGGTCCAGTGAAGACAGCTCGCCCAGGTACAGGGCCATGGCGTGCATGGGCTGGCGCAGGTCGTGACTGGCATTGGCCAGCGCCAGCAACTGCTTTTGCAGCGAGCGTTGTGTCCTGTCGTCAACCGCTGGCGTGGCCTGCCGCGCAGCGGCGCGATCTGCGCCCGCGCGGTAAAACAGCCATGCGGTGGCGACGTAGGTGAGCAGCGCCAGCCACTGCAGTTCGCCCAGCAGCAGCAAGACGAGTCCCAGTGACAGAAAAGCGAACAGCGGTGATGTCACCGCGTCGTTCAGCCGATGCAGCCTTGGTGGCAGCGCCGTACGCCCTTCTTGCATTTGCCAGCTTGCGATTCTCGTGGTCATCGTTCTCGCCTGTACTCAAAGGGCGGATGATATTTTTATATTGCATACCCGCGTATTAGTCCCTTGAGCAAATAGTGACCTAAAGTAATCAAATATTCAACACTGGCGTAAAACTTTTTGTTAAAAAATATCATTCCTTGTCACCAAGGGGACAGCAGCTAGGGCGGTAGCGTGGTCCCGCCCCCAGGGTCAAGCAGCGACGGCAGCCCGGGCTTCGTTGGCTGCGCTCGCCGACAGCGCGCGGATGTCCGCCTCGGCCGCGGCCAGTGCCTGTGTCTTGGGCGCATCGCCCATGGCCACGCCTTCGGCCCGCACAAAGCGCACGTCGGTGATGCCCAGGAAGCCGAACACCGCCTTCAGGTAGCTTTCCTGGTGTTCCATGGCGTTGCCGGCGTCGCTCGTGGAATAGACGCCGCCCCGGGTGGAGGCAACGATCACGGTCTTGCCGCCGGCCAGGCCCACCGGGCCCTTGTCGGTGTACTTGAAGGTGCGGCCGGCCTGGGCAATGCGGTCGATCCAGGCCTTGAGCTGGCTGGGGATCGAGAAGTTGTACAGCGGCGCGCCCACCACCACCACGTCAGCCGCCAGGAACTGGCTCACCAGCCGTTCTGACACGGCGTTTTCCTGGCGCTGGGCGTCGGTCAGGTCGGCGCCGGCGGGCAGGCGAAAGCCCAGCGATTGCGCCGACAGGTGGGTCGGCGCATCGGTGGCCAGGTCCAGGTAGTCCACCATGGTGCCGGGATGGGTGGCGCGCCACTGGGCGGCAATCCGCTCGGTCAGTTGGCGGGACACGGATGCGGTGCCCAGGATGCTCGAGTCGATGTGCAGCAGTTTCATGAGGTATCTCCAGGTTGATGCCGCAGGCTGCGGCGATGGATAGATTCTGGAGATGGGTCGATCGCTTGATAAGACGGCTAATTCACGATAGATTGTCCTGAATTTGTTGCGAATGAGGTGGCCGATGCAGGATCTGAATGACATGCTGTACTTTGCCGAGGTGGTCGACAAAGGCGGCTTTGCCGCTGCCGGCCGGGCGCTGGGCATTCCCAAGTCCCGCCTGTCGCGGCGGGTGGCCGAGCTGGAATCGCGCCTGGGCGTGCGGCTGATGCAACGCACCACGCGCAAGCTGTCGCTGACCGAGGCGGGCGAGCGTTACCACCGCCATTGCGCCGCCATGCGCGACGAGGCCCAGGCCGCGTCCGACGCCGTGGCCCAGGTGCAGGGCGAGCCGCGCGGCACGATCCGGGTGGTGTGCCCCGTCACACTGGCCCAGACGACCGTGGGGCCGGCGCTGCCGCTGTTTCTGGCGCGGCATCCGCACGTGCGCGTGGAAATGCAGGTGAACAACCGCGTGGTGGACCTGGTGGAAGAGGGCGTAGACGTGGCGCTGCGCGTGCGCCCGACGCTGGACGACAGCGGCAGCCTGGTGGTCAAGCAGCTGGGCCTGACCGGCGGTCTGCTGGTGGCCAGCCCGTCGCAGCTGGCGCGCCAGGGCCGCCCGCGTGGGGTGGAAGACCTGGCGAAGCTGGACACGGTGGCCATGTCGGCGGTGGACGGCCGCGCGGCCTGGACGCTGTCGGGCCCGGGCGGGCAGACGCACGTGCTGCAACACCAGCCGCGCTACGTGGCCGACGACCTGATGACGCTCAAACAGGCCGTGGAGCGCGGCACGGGCATCTGCATCCTGCCCGACTACATGTGCCGGGGCGAACTGACCGCGCGGCGGCTGGTGGAGGTGCTGCCGGGCTGGGCGCCCAAGCCCGGTGTGATGCATGCCGTGTTCCCGTCCCGCCGCGGCATGACGCCGGCCGTGCGGCGGTTCCTGGACTTTCTGGGCGAGCACGTGACGGCCGAAGGGCTGACCGTGGCGCCCACGGCCCTGTAAGAGCAGCCGCAGCCCCCGCGACACACCGGCATGAAAAAGACCCTGCTGCTGCTGGCCTCCCACACCGCCGTGCTGGCCGCCGGCTTTGCCCTGGGGGTGTATTTCCTGCCCATTCTGGCCGCGCCACCCGCGCCCGCGGCGGCGGCCTTGCAGGCCGCGCAGGCATCGGCAAGCTGGCGCGCGCCGCTGCGCCGCGACCTGCCGGGCAGCGATGCGCTGCACTGGGGGGAAGGGACCGTCACGGTCAGCGCCACGCAAGTGGCGCACAGTGGCCGCCTGGCGCCGGGGCCGGCCTACCGGCTGTACCTGACGCCGCGTTTCGTGGACACCGGCGACGCGTTCCTTAAGATCAAGGCGCAGTCCGTGGCCATAGCGGACATCCGGTCGTTCGACGGGTTCATCGTGCCCGTGCCGGCGGGGGTCGATGCAGGCCGCTACGCCGGCGTGCTCATCTGGTGCGAGGCGTTCCAGCAATTCATCACGGCCGCGCCTTACCGTTGAGCCCTGACGCCGCCATGGGCATAAACAAACAACAATATATTCGTTTGAGTTCTGAAGAACGCTCCCCACAATGCTTTCAGGCATTTAAAGGAGTGATTCATGGCCACTTTGCGACTGGGCGACACCGCGCCCGACTTCACGCAGGATTCCACCGCCGGTCCCATCCATTTCCATGACTGGGCGGGCGATTCGTGGGTGGTGCTGTTCTCGCACCCCGCCGATTTCACCCCTGTCTGCACCACCGAGCTGGGCCGCACCGCCGCGCTGGGTGGCGAATTCGCCAAGCGCAACGTCAAGCCCATCGCGGTCAGCGTGGACCCGCTGGAATCCCACCGGCAGTGGGTGAACGACATCAACGACACCCAGAACACGACCGTCAATTTCCCGATCCTGGCCGACGCCGACCGCAAGGTGGCGACGCTGTACGACATGATCCACCCCAACGCGCTGGCCGCCGCCACGGTGCGCAGCGTGTTCATCATCGACCCGAAGAAGGTGATCCGCACGACGTTCACGTACCCGGCCAGCACGGGGCGCAACTTCAGCGAGATTCTGCGGGTGATCGATTCGCTGCAGCTCACGGACGGCTACAAGGTCGCCACGCCCGCCAACTGGCAGGATGGCGACGACGTGGTGATCCTGCCGTCGCTGCAGGACCCGGCCGAGCTGGCCCAGCGGTTCCCCAAGGGCTTCAACGCCGTGCGGCCCTGGCTGCGCCTGACGCCCCAGCCCAACCGCTGAAGCCCCGGCCGGAGCAGTGACATGGCAGCGCAGGCGCCCACCCTCATCATCGTGCCGGGCTGGCGTGACTCCGGTCCGGGTCACTGGCAGACCCTGTGGGCCGAACAGCTCGCCGACGTTCACCGTGTGGTGCAGGACGACTGGATCACGCCGACCCGCGCGGCCTGGGTGGGCTCGCTGACCCGGCAGATCCTGGCGGCGCCGGGGCCGGTGGTGGTGGCGGCCCACAGCCTGGGCTGCATCGCTACGTCCCATCTGCCGCCGCAAGCCGCAGCGCGCATCCAGGGGGCGCTGCTGGTGGCACCGGCCGACCCGGAACGCCGCGCCGTGCTGAACGACTTTGCCCCGGTGCCCTATGAACGGCTGCCCTACCGCAGCATCGTGGTGGGCAGCACCAACGACCCGTACTGTCCGGTGCGCCTGGCCGGCGCATACGCCCGCGCCTGGGGCAGTGAATTCGTTCGCCTGCCCGACGCGGGGCACATCAATGTCGAATCCGGCCATGGTGAATGGCCGCTGGGGTTGGCGCTGCTGCAGTCGCTGACCCAGGCCCCGGTTCGGGGCGCCGTCTCTCCATCATCTTTCGCAACCGCATGAAACCGACAATCAAAACCCTGCTGGCCTCCGCGGCGCCGTCGCGCAGGACTGGACCAAGCGCTTCCCCAACGCCGCATCGCCGACCATGCTGTTCCTGGTGCGCAACGGCAACCCCAAGGGCATCAAGGACCGGGACGACCTGGTCAAGCCCGGCGTGAGCGTCGTGGTGGTCAACCCCAAGACCGGCGGCAACGGCCGCCTGGCCTACCTGTCGGCCTGGAGCTATGTGCGCAAGAAGGGCGGCACCGACGCACAGGCGGCCGAGTTCGTGGCCAAGCTGTTCAAGAACGTGCCGGTGCTGGCGCGTGGCGGCCGTGACGCCACGTCGGTCTTCCTGTATTCCGACGAAGCGCACGAGATCGCGGCCAGGCACGCAAGCCCAGAAGGTCCACTTCAACGACGGCGGCCAGTTCGACAAGATTTATATGGTGAAGTGACCGGCCTGCAATGACAACAACAACGATGGAGCTGCCGCTGCCGGCGGCCCAAACGCAGCGGCGCAAGCCGAAGAGGGTGCTGCCCGGCTTCAACATCACGCTGGGCTTCACGCTGTTCTACCTGTGCCTGATCGTGCTGATCCCGCTGTCGGCGTTGGTGTTCAAGACGCTGACGCTGAGCTGGGACCAGATCTGGGTCGCCATCAGCTCGCCTCGGGTCGTGGCGTCGTACAGGCTGACCTTCGGCGCGTCGGCCATTGCGGCCGCCGTGAACCTGGTGTTCGGCCTGCTGGTGGCCTGGGTGCTGGTGCGCTACGAGTTTCCCGGCAAGAAGATCGTGGACGCGCTGGTGGACCTGCCGTTTGCTCTGCCCACGGCCGTGGCCGGCATTTCACTCACGGCGCTGCTGGCGGGCAACGGCTGGATCGGGCAATTCCTGGAGCCGCACGGCATCAAGCTCGCGTACAACCCCAACGGCGTGGTGATCGCGCTGATCTTCATCGGCCTGCCGTTCGTGGTGCGCACGGTGCAGCCGGTGCTGGAAGACACCGAGAAAGAGCTGGAAGAAGCCGCGCTGTGCCTGGGCGCCACGCGGCTGCAGACCTTTACCCGCGTGATCCTGCCCACGGTCCTGCCGGCGCTGCTGACGGGCTTTGCGCTCGCATTCGCGCGCGCCATCGGTGAGTACGGCTCGGTGATCTTCATTGCGGGCAACATGCCCATGGTGTCCGAGATCACGCCGCTGATCATCATCAGCAAGCTGGAGCAGTACGACTACGCGGGTGCAACAGCCGTGGCCGTGGTGATGCTGCTGATCTCGTTCGCGCTGCTGTTCGTCATCAACGCGCTGCAAGCCTGGCAGCGCAAACGTTCCGGTGGGGCCATGGCATGAGCGTTGCACACCGTTCCTCGGTCACCTCGACCGAATCTGCCTGGGTGCGCCGCACGCTGATCGCGCTGGCGCTGGGCTTCATGCTCATGTTCCTGGTGCTGCCGCTGGCGGCCGTGTTCGCCGAGGCGCTGCGCAAGGGTGGGGCGGCCTACCTGGACGCGCTGCGCGAGCCCGACGCCTGGTCGGCCATCCGCCTGACGCTGATCACTGCGGCCGTCGCCGTGCCGCTGAACCTGGTGTTCGGCATCGCGGCGGCCTGGGCGATCGCCAAGTACGAATTCCGCGGCAAGGCGTTCCTCACCACGCTGGTGGACCTGCCGTTCTCGGTGTCGCCGGTGGTGGCCGGCCTGATCTACGTGCTGGTGTTCGGCGCGCAGGGCTGGTTCGGCCCGTGGCTGGCGGCGCACGACATCAAGATCGTGTTCGCCGTGCCGGGCATCATCCTGGCGACGATCTTCGTGACCTTCCCGTTCATCGCGCGCGAACTGATCCCGCTCATGCAGGCGCAGGGCAGCGACGAAGAGCAGGCCGCGATCGTGCTGGGCGCCACGGGCTGGCAGACCTTCTGGCGCGTGACGCTGCCCAACATCAAGTGGGGCCTGGTCTATGGCGTGATCCTGTGCAATGCGCGGGCCATGGGCGAATTCGGCGCCGTGTCGGTCGTGTCGGGCCACATCCGCGGCCAGACCAACACCATGCCGCTGCACGTGGAGGTGCTCTACAACGAGTACCAGTCTGTCGCGGCCTTTGCCGTGGCGTCTCTGCTGGCGCTGCTGGCGCTGGTCACCCTTGCCATCAAATCCATCGCACAACATCATGAGCATTGAAATCCGCAACATCAGCAAACAGTTTGGCGACTTCCGCGCGCTCAACGACGTGTCGCTGGACATCGAGTCCGGCGAGCTGGTCGCGCTGCTGGGCCCGTCGGGCTGCGGCAAGACGACACTGCTGCGCATCATTGCCGGCCTGGAGACGGCCGACCGCGGCAACATCGTCTTCAGCGGCGAGGACGCAACCGACAAACACGTGCGTGACCGCCAGGTGGGCTTTGTGTTTCAGCACTACGCGCTGTTCCGCCACATGACGGTGTTCGAGAACGTGGCCTTCGGCCTGCGGGTCAAGCCGCGTGGCCAGCGCCCGTCCGAGGCGCAGATCAGCCAGAAGGTGCACGACCTGCTCAAGCTCGTGCAGCTGGACTGGCTGGCCGACCGCTTTCCGGCGCAGCTGTCGGGCGGGCAGCGCCAGCGCATCGCGCTGGCCCGCGCGCTGGCGGTGGAGCCCAAGGTGCTGCTGCTGGACGAACCGTTCGGCGCGCTGGACGCCAAGGTCCGCAAGGAACTGCGCCGCTGGCTGCGCCGCCTGCACGACGAACTGCACGTGACCAGCATCTTCGTGACCCACGACCAGGAAGAAGCGCTCGAGGTCGCCGACCGCGTGGTCGTCATCAACCAGGGCCAGATCGAGCAGGTCGGAACGCCCCAGGACGTGTGGGACCACCCGGCCAGCCCGTTCGTGCACGGCTTTCTGGGTGACGTGAACCTGATCCCCGGCCACGGCTACGTGCGCCCGTACGACCTGGACGTGCAGCGTTACGCCCCCGGCAGCGAGGGCATCGTGGTGCAGCTGGAGCGCGCCATCACCGTCGGCCTGCTCACACGGCTGGAACTTATTCCCGCCGAAGACGCCAAACCATCGGACAATCCGGCCAAGGACCCGGTGATTGAGGCGCAGATTCCGGCGCAGCAGTTCCGGGAGCTGGGGATCCGAGAAGGCGAAACGCTGGTGGTGACACCGCGCAATGTGAGAAGGACTGATCTTGCTGAACTGGTTTAGCGCGCACCCGCGCCGTGTGTTTGGACTCGTGGCCGCCGCCTGCGCGGCCATGCTTGCTTTCGGGCTGTACCTGCAGCACGTCGTGGGGCTGGAGCCTTGCCCCATGTGCATCGTGCAACGCTATGCGCTGATCCTCGTGGGCGCGCTGGCCCTGCTGGCGGCGATGTTCAAGGGCAGGGCGGCGCACCTTGGCCTGGGGGTGTTGGCGCTGCTCATGAGCGGCTTCGGCGCCTTTGTGGCGGCGCGCCAGAGCTTTTTGCAGTGGTATCCGCCCGAGATCGTGTCCTGCGGGCGCGACTTCTACGGAATGATCGAGACCTTCCCGCTCAAGCGCGCGGTGCCCATGATCTTCAAGGGCAGCGGCGACTGCACCAAGATCGACTGGACGTTCCTGGGCGGCTCGATCGCCAACTGGTCGTTCGTGTGTTTTGTGATCTTCTGCGGGGTGTTCATCGCGCTGCTGGCGCGGCGCCGATAAATTCCAGCAGGCTTTCGCGCACACGGCTGACCACGCCGTCCCAGTCTCCCTGGCGGGTCTGGCGGAACAGGCGGGCCCGGGCATACCACGGCGAGTCTTCGCGGTCCTGCATCCAGCGCCACTCGGCGATGGCGGGCAGCAGGATCCACACCGGCTTGCCCAGGGCGCCTGCCAGATGCGCCACGCTGGTGTCGACGCTGATGACCAGATCCATTGCATCGCATAGCGCGGCTGTTTCGGCGAAGTCGTGCAACTGCGGTCCGTGAAAGGCCAGCTGGGGCCAGGCCGCATGCGCCGGCTGGTCGGCGTCGGGCATGACCTGCTGCAGGCTGACGAATTCGGCGTCAGCGATGTCCAGCAGGCGGGCCAACTGGGCCAACGGCATGCTGCGGTTGTGGTCGTTGCCGTGGGCAGGATCGCCGCGCCACACCAGACCGATGCGTGGCCGCGTGGCGAGCCCCAGCCTTTGCCGCCATGGCGCTGCCAGCGCCGGATCCGCGCGCAGATACCCCTGCGTGCCCGGCACCGTGAGCGGCGTCGTGCCCAGCCGGTGGGGCAACGACAGCAGGGGACAGTGATAGTCAAAGGGGCCTGCCGGGCCTTCAGCCTCGGCCGGGGTGAGCAGCCGCTGCAAGGCCCGTGGCAGTACGAGCGAGACGGACGCCGCCATGAGCCGGACGGACTCGACGAAACGGAAGAACTGGATCACGTCGCCAAAGCCCCGCTCGGCCACGATCGCGATGGATTTGCCGGTCAGCGATTCGCCCAGCCATAGGGGCGCGCCCGTGTCGCGCCGCCATGCCATGTGATGGGGACGGAACCAGCGCCGTTCGTGGGCGAGCCATCCGTCTTTCCAATCGCCCAGCGCCAGCAGGCATCGCCCCATGCCGTAGGACGCGTCGTCCAGTTCCGGCCGCAACCGCAGGGCTTGCCGGTAGCTCGCCAGTGCCGCCAGTATGTCGCCACAGCGTTCAAGCACCGAAGCGCGGACCTCATGGGCCGTGCCCCTGTCGGGTTGCAGCGCGATGGCGGTGTCCGCGTACTTCAGGGCGTCGCAGAGCAGCTCGGCTTCGGGCCGGCCATGGCCCACACCTGCCAGCAGGCCGCGCGCGATGAGTTCGTGCGTACCCGCGTCGGCAGGTGACGCCTCCATCAGTTGGTCCCATGTGCGCATGGCCTGGCTGAAGCGGCCCAGCATCTGCAGCAGCACGCCGCGCAGGAATGCGGTGTCGGTCCGGCCAGGCGTCAGTGACAGCGCGCGGTCGCAGCATGCCAATGCTTCGTCGTAGCGCTTCAGCGAGAACAGCGCCTGCGCGCGGTAGTTCCACAGCATGGCGGAGCCCGGCATCAGCGCAGCGGCCATGTCCAGGCTCGCGACTGCGTTCACGGGGTCGCCCAGCCGGTCCAGTACGTGACCGCGCAGCATTGCTGCCTGGGCATGAGCCGGGTCGATTGTGCAAACGGTGTCCAGGTAGCTGCGCGCCTGTTCCAGCCGGCCCTGTTGCACCGCGATCAGCGCGCTCAGGAAGTGGGCCTGAACATGGGTGGGTTTCATGCCTGCCTGCGGGTCGCCAGCCGCACCTGGAGTTCTTTATGAATGCGCGCCACGACGGGAGCCCATTCGGTGCGGCGGGCTTGTCGGAACAGCCTGGCGGTCGGATACCAGGGCGTGTCGTCACGGCTCAGCATCCAGCGGTAGTCGGGCATGGCGGGGAGCATGATCCATACGGGCTTGCCCAGAACCCCCGCCAGGTGGGCGATGCTGGTGTCCACCGTGACGACCAGGTCCATGGCCTCGCACAGCGCAGCGGTGTCGCCGAAGTCCCGGAGTTCGTCGCCGAAAAAAGCCAGTTGCGGCAGCGTTGCCAGCGTGTCCCTGTCGGCGCCACGCACAACCTGCTGCAGGCTGCACCAGGCTATGCCCGGCACGTCGAACAGGCTGGCCAGCTGCGACAGCCGCAGGCTGCGGTTGTGGTCGTTCAGGTGGGCAGGGTTGCCGCTCCAGGCCAGTCCCACGCGCAGTTTGGGTTGGCGCGCTTGCAGGCTTGCCAGGCGGCCACGCCAGCGGTCGGCCTTGGCGGCGTCGGCACGGATGCTGTCGCCCACGGCGGGCACCGTGTCGGTCGCCGTGCCGAACGCAGCCGGCAGGGACATCATGCGAACGTAGTAGTCAGGCGGCGCCTGCCCGGCGCCCCCGGCCGTGCTGCTCCCGGACACATCCTTGTACAGCAGGGGTTGCAGTGGCTGCTGGACGGATACCGATACGCGGGCTGCGCCCATGGTGCGCATCAAGGGGATGTAGCGGTAAAAGTTGAGCGTGTCACCCAGCCCGCCATCGGACACCACGAGGATGGATTTACCGGCCAGTGGCTGGCCGCGCCAGACAGACGCATGCGCGATGGCGTCGTCCCACGCCTGCCGCGCGCCGGCATCGGGCTGCGGATGTTTGCGGTGCTCGTCGAACTTCCGCCACCCCCACGGCCAGTCGCCCACCAGAATCCGGCACTCGGCCAGGCCGTAGTGGGCATCCTGGTCGGCCGGGTTCACGTGAATGGCCTCTTGCAGGCTGGCGACAGCTTCGTCCAGCCTGCCCAGTTGCTTAAGCATCGAGCCATGGATGCGGCGGGCACCAGGGTATTGCGGCTCCAGCGCCAGGAGTTGCTCCAGTTCACGCAGGGCACACAGGAGCGTTTCGTCGCAGGGCCGGGTCTCGTCCAGGCGAACCAGCGCCTGCACCCGGTTGTACAGGGCCGGCGCGCACCGCGGGTCGATGCGCAGGACCTGCGCGTAGGCGTCCAGCGCTTCCTCGTGGCGGCCCAGCTCGATCAGCGCTTCGCCCCGCGTGGCATGGGCGGTCAGGTTGCCTGCGTCCAGGCGCACAGCCTCGTCGCAGGCCTGCAGCGCCTCCAGCGGTCGCCGCAGGTCCAGCAGCGCGCGGGCCCGGACCCGTTCAATGGTCGCGTTGGCAGGCTGGTGTTGGCGGATCTGCTCGGCAAGCGCCAGCAGTTGCTCGGGTGATGTGGCTGCGTCCGGTTCCATGAACCCCTTCTGGTCGGCTGATGGGTGCCGGCCAGTCTAGGGTTCGTGGCAATGGATGTGACCTATACGAAAGGCGGGACGGCCGCCGTCGTCAGCCCGGAGCGAGCTTTTTCACCAGGACCTGGCTTTTGCGGTCCCAGTTGTATTTGCGCTTGCGCGCGTCCGGCAGCCAGTCGGGGTCGACCTGCACGAAGCCGCGCCTGAGGAACCAGTGCATGGTGCGCGTGGTGAGCACGAAGATGCTGTCCAGCCCCATCGCGCGGGCGCGCTGCTCCACGCGGCGCAGCACCTTTTCGCCATCGCCCTGGCCCTGGCTTTGCGGGGACACGGTCAGCGCTGCCATTTCGGCGGTGCGGGCTTCGGGGTAGGGGTACAGCGCCGCGCACGCGAAGATCACGCCGTCGTGTTCGATGATGGTGTAGTTGGCCACGTCGCGCTCGATCTCGGTGCGGCTGCGCTTGACCAGCGTGCCGTCGCGCTCGAACGGCTCGATCAGCTGCAGGATGCCGCCCACGTCGTCGGCCGTGGCTTCGCGCAGCTCCTCGAGCTTTTCGTCGATGACCATGGTGCCCACGCCGTCGTGTACGTAGATTTCCAGCAGCAGCGAGCCATCCAGCGCGAACGGCAGGATGTGGCTGCGCTCCACGCCGGCCTTGCAGGCCTTTACACAGTGCTGCAGGTAAAACGCCGTGTCGGTGGGCTGCTGGGCGCCGGGCAGCGACGCCAGCAGCGTTTCGGCCGCGGCCAGCGGCAGTTCGGTGTCGATGGGGTTGTCCTCGCCCTCGGGCTCGCCGGGCTTGATGCGGATGCCGGGGATCTCGGTCAGGAAGATCAGCTTGTCGGCCTGCAGCGCGATGGCCACGCTGGTGGCGACTTCCTCCATCGTGAGGTTGAACGCCTCGCCCGTGGGCGAGAAGCCAAACGGCGACAGCAGCACCATGGCGCCGAAATCCAGCGTGCGCTGGATGCCGGCCACATCCACCTTGCGCACCAGGCCGCTGTGCTGGAAGTCCACGCCGTCCACAATGCCCACGGGTCGCGCCGTGATGAAGTTGCCCGAGATCACGCGCACGGTGGAGCCGGCCATGGGCGTGTTGGGCAGGCCCTGGCTGAAGGCGGCCTCGATCTCGTAGCGCAACTGACCCGCGGCCTCCTGCGCGCAGTCCAGCGCGACCTCGTCGGTGATGCGCATGCCGTGCGAGTAGCGGGCCTCGTGCCCCTTGGCCCGCAGCTGCTCGTTGACCTGGGGCCGGAAGCCATGCACCAGCACGATCTTCACGCCCATGCTCTGGATCAGCGCCAGGTCCTGGGCCAGCGTGGGCAGCTTGCCCGCGGCAATGGCTTCGCCGCACAGGCCGACGACAAAGGTTTTACCCCGGTGCGTATGGATGTAGGGCGCCACGGAGCGGAACCACGGCACGAAAGTAAAGTTGAAGACGGCGGACATCGGCTCGAAGTGTAAGTTGCTTTGCCGGCGTTTGCCTTGACGCTGGCGCGGGGCTAGAGTGGCGCCTTCAACAAACACGCATGCCGGGGATGGACGCGATTTCTACAGGGTTCTGGGGCAGCTATTTCGGCACCGTGGGGCTGATGCTGGCCGGGTCCGTTTTTGCCTGGGTGCGCGGCCTGCGCCGCATCGGCACCAACGCCGCGCTGTCCGCCGCCGCTTCCGCCGTGTTCGTGGTCGCCTTTCTGGGCTGGCTGCCGCTGCCGAACCCCGACACCGAAGCGCGCGTGCTGGCCCACGTGGCCACGTTGACCTCGTCACTGCTGGCCTACATGCTGATGTACATGCTGGGCCTGCTGCGCCGGCGCAGCGTTGCGCTGAAATCCATCGCCGCGCTTGCGGGCGGTGCCCTGGTGGTGTTGCTGGTGGGCTGGGGGATGCCGGCGCGCGGCGCGCTGGCATTGAGCGCTGGCGTGGCCTGCGCCTTGGGCGCCGTGGCGCTGGCGCTGGCCGTGCGCAGCGCGCTGCGCGGTGACCGGCTGACCTGGGCGGCCGTGGCCGGCGTGATGTTCATGCTGGTGGCACTGACCAGCCTGAGCTGGGCGGCCGTGTCCGGCCACCGGGCGGCCTGGCCGCTGCACGCGGCCGGCGCACTAGCCGCCACGGGGTACCTGTCCATCATCGCGGCCGTGCTGTGGGGCCGCTATTCCTACCTGATCGAGCTGCGCCAGGTCATGGCCTATGGCCCGGCCTATGACCCCGTGACCCGCATGCGCTCGCACGCCGAAACTGGCCAGATGGTGGGCGCGGCCTTCTACCGCTCACAGGGCGAGCCGCTGTCGGTGGGTGTGGTGGCCATCGCCATTAGCAACCTGTATGCGCTGGAGAAGCTGCACGGCCGCGCCGCGGTCAACCATGCGCTGTTCGTCTGCGCCGCCCGGCTGCGGCGGCTGGTGGGCGGCGGCGTGGACATGGGGCGGCTGGGAGAGGACGGCTTCCTGCTGCTGTTGCCCAGCATGCGCAACCCGGAGCGGCTGATCCAGCTGGCGCGCACCGTGGTGGCGCGGCTGTCCAGGCCGGTGGCGCTCAGCACCAGCCGCGATGCGGCGTCGCTGGAATCCGGGCAGACCTACTGGGAAGCGGACGTGGGCGTGGGCGTGCTGGCGGCCGCGCACCCCAACATTCGCGCCGCCAGCGCAGTGTCCATGGCGCGCGCCATGTCGCGCAGCGCCTGGGCGTATGCGAGCCGCATTGCCTGGTACGACCAGGGCGCGGGGCAGATCGCGGAATTGCCGCAGGACGAAGCCTGAGCCCACCGCGGCCGGCACGCAGCGCAGATAATTACGGGCTTTGCACGTGAGCGGCTGCAATTTCCTTGACGTCCCTGAACATCACCTTTCCTGAATCCCTGCCGGTATCCGGCAAGCGCGACGAGATCATGGCCGCCATAGCGGCGCACCAGGTGGTGATCGTCTGCGGCGAAACGGGCTCGGGCAAGACCACGCAGTTGCCCAAGATCGCGCTCGCCATGGGGCGCGGCAAGCTCAACGCGCCCGCAGGGCAAAAAGGCCAGCTCATCGGCCATACGCAGCCGCGCCGCATCGCCGCCAGCAGCGTGGCCAAGCGCATTGCCGAGGAACTGCAGACGCCGCTGGGCGAGGTGGTGGGCTACAAGGTGCGCTTCCAGGACCGGCTGAGCCGCGACGCGTCGGTCAAGCTCATGACCGACGGCATCCTGCTGGCCGAGACGCAGACCGACCCGCTGCTGAAGGCCTACGACACGCTGATCATCGACGAGGCGCACGAGCGCAGCCTGAACATCGACTTTCTGTTGGGCTATTTGCGCGAGATCCTGCCGCGGCGGCCCGACCTGAAGGTGATCGTGACGTCGGCCACCATCGATGCGGACCGGTTCGCGCAGCATTTCGCGTCTGTGAAAGGTCCGGCGCCCGTCATCATGGTGTCGGGGCGCATGTTCCCCGTAGAGCAGCGCTGGCGGCCGTTCGAGGAAACGCGCGAGCACGACCTGAACGATGCGATTGCCGACGCGGTCGACGAACTCTGGCAGGGCAACGCGGCGGGCGACATCCTGGTGTTCCTGCCCGGCGAACGCGAAATCCGCGAGGCCGCCGACCATCTGCGCAAACACCTGTCGCACAGCGCCATCACCCGTGGCGCCGAGGTGCTGCCGCTGTTCGCGCGGTTGTCGCAAGCCGAGCAGGACCGCGTGTTCGACACACACGGCGGCCGGCGCATCGTGCTGGCCACCAACGTGGCTGAAACGTCGCTGACGGTGCCGGGTATCCGCTACGTGATCGACGCGGGCACGGCGCGCGTCAAGCGCTACAGTTTTCGTAGCAAGGTTGAGCAGCTGCTGGTCGAGCCGGTGAGCCAGGCCGCAGCCAACCAGCGCGCGGGCCGCTGTGGCCGCGTGGCCAACGGCATCTGCATCCGGCTGTACGACGAAAAGGACTTCAACGGCCGTCCGCGCTTCACCGATCCCGAGATCCTGCGCAGTTCGCTGGCCGGCGTGATCCTGCGCATGAAGTCATTGCACCTGGGCGACGTGGCGCGCTTCCCGTTCATCGAGCCGCCGTCGGGCCGGGCTATTGCCGACGGCTACCAGTTGCTCAATGAACTGGGTGCGGTGGATGACGCCAACGAACTCACGGCCATGGGCGCGGAGCTGGCCCGGCTGCCGCTGGACCCGCGCGTGGGCCGCATGATTCTGGAGGCGCGTGCGCGCGGCGCGCTGGACGAGGTGCTGGTGATCGCCAGCGCGCTGAGCGTGCAGGACGTGCGCGACCGGCCCATGGACGCGCAGCAGCAGGCCGACCAGGCACACGTGAAGTTCGACGACGAGCGCAGCGAGTTCAGCGGTTACCTGAAGCTGTGGAAGTGGATCAACGATGCGCGGGGAGGCCACGGAAAGGAGCACAAGCTCAGCAACCGCCAGTACGAGCAGCTTCTGCGCCAGAACTTCGTGAACGTGCGCCGCGTGCGCGAATGGCGCGACATCCACACCCAGTTGCACACCGTGGTGGCCGAACACAAGTGGCGCCTGAACACGCAGCCGGCCAGCTACGACGAGTTGCATAAGTCCATGCTGTCGGGCCTGCTGGGCAACATCGGCGTCAAGCCCGATGAAGAAGACATCTACCTGGGCGCGCGCGGCATCAAGTTCCACCGCCATCCCGGTGCACACCTGAGCAAGAAGCCGGGCCGCTGGATCGTGGCGGCCGAGCTGGTGGAGACCACGCGCCTGTTCGGCCGCGGCATCGCCAACATCGACCCGCAGTGGATCGAGCAGGTGGCGGGCCATCTGCTGAAGAAGCAGCTGCTGGACCCGCACTGGGAAAAGAAGTCGGCCGAGGTCATGGCGCTGGAGCGCGCCACGTTGTATGGCCTGGTCATCTACAGCGGCCGGCGTGTCAACTTCGGGCGGGTGGACATGGTGTCGGCGCGCGAGGTGTTCATCCGCGAGGCGCTGGTGGCCGGGCAGTGGGACACGAAGCTCCCGTTCCTGGCCGCCAACCTGAAGCTGATCAAGCAGGTAGAGGACATCGAGCACAAGTCGCGCCGCCAGGACGTGCTGGTGGATGACGAGCTGATCTACGCCTTCTATGACCAGCAGGTGCCGCAGGACGTTTACAGCGGTCCCACGTTCGAGGCCTGGTACAGGGCTGAATCGCACAGGCAACCCAACCTGCTGAAGCTCACGCGCGACGAGCTCATGCGGCACGAGGCCGCCGGCATCACGACCGATGCATTCCCCAAGACTGTGCGCCTGGGCGGCGTGGACTGCACGGTGGCCTACCTGCACGAGCCTGGCGACCCGCGCGACGGCATGACCGTGACCGTGCCGCTGTTCGTGCTGAACCAGGTGAGCGACGAGCGCGCCGAGTGGTTGGTGCCCGGCATGCTCAAGGACAAGGTCCAGGCTTTACTCAAAAGCCTGCCGCAGCGTCCGCGCTCGCGTTTCGTGCCGCTGCCTGAATCGGCCGCGCGGCTGGCAGCGACGCTCACGCAACCCGAAACCTTCGGCACCGGCTCGCTGACCGATGCCTTGCTCAAACTCGTGCGTGACCAGACCAGCCTGGACGTCAAGCGCGCAGACTTCAAGCTGGACATGTTGAGCCCGCACCTGTTCATGAACTTCCGTGTGGTGGACGAGCATGGCCGCCAGCTGGGCACGGGCCGCAACCTGGGCGCGCTGAAGGCCGAGCTGGGTGCGCAGGCGCGCGGCGCGTTCCAGGCGTTGGCGGGGCTGAAGGTGGCAAACGCGGCTTCAGCACCTGCCTCGCTTGCTCCCTCTCCCGCAAGCCCCCCTCCCAGCCTCCCCCCAGCGGGGGGAGGAGAGAAGTACACCGCCTGGACTTTTGGCGAATTGCCCGAGCTTATGGAAATCCGCAAGGGCGGCCAGACGCTGGTCGGCTTCCCGGCTCTGGTGGACCACAAGGACGCGGTCAGCATCGAGGTGTTCGACGAGCCCGAGGTCGCGGCTGCGAAGCACCGTACGGGCCTGCGCCGCCTGTTCGCGCTGCAGATCCGCGACGCGATCAAGTATCTGGAAAAGAACATTCCCGACCTGCAGAAGATGGCGGTGGCCTACATGCCGCTTGGAACGCAGGAAGAGTTGCGCGACCAGGTCATCGACGTGGCGCTGGACCGGGCGTTCCTGCTGGACCCGCTGCCCACGGATGCGCAGGCGTTTGCGCGCCGTGTGGAGGAGGGCCGCGCGCGGCTGACGCTGATCGCCAACGAGGTGGCCCGCCTGGCGGGCGTGATCCTCACCGAATACGCGGCTGCAACGCGCAAGCTCAAGGACACCAGGAGCCAGCCCGACGCCACGGCCGATGTGGCGCAGCAGCTGCAGCGGCTCATGCCCAAGCGGTTCATTGCGGCGACGCCATGGGCGCAGCTGCAGCACTTTGCGCGCTACCTGAAAGGGATCACGCTGCGCCTGGACAAGCTGCGCGCCGACCCGGCCCGTGACGCCGCCAAACTGGCCGAACTGCGTCCGCAGGAACAGCGCTACTGGCGCCTGGTGGCAGAGCGCAAGGGCGCGGTGGATGACCGCATGCAGGAGCTGCGCTGGCTGCTGGAAGAACTTCGTATCAGCTTCTTCGCGCAGGAGCTGCGCACACCGCAGCCGGTGAGCACAAAACGCCTTGACAAAGTCTGGGGCCAACTGGGAACCTAAGGGCCTGTGGTTGGGACCGTCGGCGCAGGCCGGCGGAATACAGACAGGCGAAGATGGCGCTGACCCTTGCAGTCATGGGACCGTTGGACGTGCGCTTTGCGCAGTCGGCTGTGGCTTTGCCTGCCAAGGCCCAGGCGTTGCTGGTGTTCCTGGCCTTTGCGGACCGGCCGGTGCGCCGCGAGGTGCTGGCGGACATGTTCTGGGGCGATACCGGCGAAGGCGGCGCACGCGCCAACCTGAGGCTGGCCCTGTCGCGGCTGCGACAGGTGCTGCCGGGCGTCATAGATGCCGATGCACAGGCCGTGAGCCTGCATGCCGAGCTGGTGGACGACGTCGATGCCCTCAGGCTGCTGCGCACGGCGACGCTGACGCCCAGGCCGCCTGCGCGTGCATTGCAGGACGCCATTGCCGCGTACCGCGGCACGTTTTTGCGGGACTTCGCGCTGCGCGACTGTCCCGACTTCGAGGACTGGGCGGCGGCGCAGCGTTTGCGCATCGACCGCCATGCCATCGTGCTGCTGCGCGAGCTGGTGCAGACCGCCCGCGCGCAGGGTGACGCCATGGCCCAGCGCAACTGCCTGGAGCGTTGGGCGGACATCGAGCCGTGGAACGAAGAGGCCGTGCTGCCGTTGATGGAGCTGCTGGCGCAGCAGGGCGCGCAGGCACTTGCGCTGGACCGCTACGAGGCCTGTCGCCGTGCGCTGGCAGAGGAGCGGGGCGAGCGGCCGTCCGCCGCACTGGCGGAGCTGGCGCAGAGAGTGCGCCAGGGTGGCGCCTCGGGGCTGGCCAGCCTGCCGGCGGAGTTCGCACAATCAGGATTTGCGCAGTCGGGCTTTACGCCATCGGGTTTTGCGCCATCGCTGCCGGTACCCGATCAGCAAACGGGCGATCTTTTCGGCCGTGCGCAGGACCTGGCGCTGATCCAGGACCGGCTGGTGCAGGGTGAGCGCCTGGTCATGCTGCTGGGGCCGGCCGGCGTGGGCAAGTCGCGGCTGGCGCGCGCCGTGGCACACGGCGCCGCGCCGCACTATCCGGACGGGGCCGTCACCTGCAGCTTCGACTTTCTGGACCCCGAGGCCGGCGCCCAGGCAAGCCAGGACCATTTCGTGGCGGCGCTGGGCACCACGCTGGGGCTGGATTTTTCGCAGACCATGCAGCCCACGGCCCTGTTGATGGCCCACCTGCGCACATTGCGCGCCATCCTCTGCCTGGACGGGCTGGAGGCCTGCGTGGCCGCGGCGCCCCTGGTGGTGCAGGTCATGCAGGCGGCACCACAGTGCCTGCTGCTGGTCACGTCGCGCGTCTGGCTCCCGCTGGCGGCAGGGTGGGCGCATGAGCTGCGCGGGCTCAACACAGAGGCGGGCGGCAGGGAGCGCGCGCCGGCCGTGGGCATGCTGGTGGCATGTGCACAGGCGGCCGCTGTCCGGCTGGATGAAGCGGGCGACCATGCACAGCTGGCGCGCATCGTCCGGCTGCTGGACGGCTCGCCGCTGGCCATCCAGTTCGCGGCGCAGTCGCTGCGCCTTTACCGGCCCGCGCAGCTGGCCGACCGGCTCGAAGCCGGCGCCTGGCCTGACGCGCCCCGCGATCTGCCTGGCTACCGCCACCGCAGCCTGAGCGACGTCATGGCCGATGCGTGGTCCCAGCTGACGCCGCCGCTGCAGGAGGCCTGGGCGCGTTGCGCGCTGTTCCAGGGCACCTTTGCGCTGGGCTGGGCCACCGAATGCGCGGGGGTGAGCGAAACGCCCATGGCCGCGCTGAGGGACCGTTTCATCGTGGACGCCGAGCCCGATGGACGGCTGCGCATGCACGAGCTCACGCGGCAGTACGGGCTGGCCATGCTGGACCGCATGCCGCAGGCTCAGGATCTGCGTCGCCACTTTGCGCGGACGGCGCTGGCAAGGCTCGTGCACCTGCTGCCGGCCCTGCAGGACGAGGACGCCGCGGTGGTGGACCTGCTCAAGCCGGAAGTCAGCACGCTGGCCAGCGCCTTCGAGATGGCGCTGCAATGGGAGTCGCCGCAGGACATCCATGAGCCGCTGCAAGCCCTGTGGCGGGCCTACCACCGGCTGGGATGGCAGTACGCCGCGGTCAGCGTACTGGAGTCCGCGCTGGCCCGCCATGCGCAGGCTGATAGCGTGTGGCTCATACCCTGGCATCACATGGCCGGGGAGGCGGCACGCAGCCTGTACGGCTATCAGCGCGCGGACGTGCATTTCAAAAAAGCAGTGCAACTGGGCGGTGCGGGGCTGGTGCGGGGCCGCTGGAAGCCCTGGATCGCATGCGCGCGGGCGTGCCTCAGGGCAGTTTTCGCGCGACCTGAGAAGACTGTTGCCCGGCGAAACGCGCAACGCATGCTGGCGCACTCGATTGCAGCGATGCTGCCGCCGCGCTACCTCAATGGGTCACCCATACCTGAGCTGCTGGCCGGCGTTGCCTTCGCGTGGCTGGCCGCCCGCCGCTCGGGCAGTGTGGACGCCCGTCTGGTTGTGCTGCTGAGGCTGCTCAGGTTTTTGCCGACCGATCTGCCGGCGGCGCTGAGGGCATGGCTGATACAGGCCATACACCTGGCGCTGAAAGATGTGGACCCCGTGCAACAGGCCTACGCGGCGCGCGATCTGGGGCTCATCATGATCAACTACGGCGCCTGGGATGACGCGTCGACGCATCTGCATCGTGCCTCGCAGTCCCTTGGGGCGCTGGGCGATGGCTACCATGCGCTTGAATGCATGTCCGAATGGCATTCGGCCCAGTTGCACCGCGGCGACTTTTCCGCGGCTGCAGGGGATGTCGCACGCACGGAAGCGCGCGCACGGCAGATGAACCAGCCCAGCATTTTGCGATGGACGCTGTTGCTGCGACTGCAGTTGTGGCTGCGCACGGGCGGGGGCTCGCCGGATGAGATGCAGGCTTGCCTGACGGAGATACAGGCGATCCCGGCGTACAAGTCCCCGGTCGAAGAGTTGAGTGTGCGCGGACATGGCAGCCTGCTGGCTTGCCGCCACGCGCAAGGCGGCGAAGTACTGGCGCAGGCCGAAGCAGTGCTGGCCCTGACCCATCGGGTCGCCCCCGGACGCTTTCATGCGCTGGCCACCCTGCAACTGACGTTGGACGCTGTCATGTTCATGGCGTTTGATCGGTCTGGCGACGACCGGGCGCGTGAGCTGGCTCGCGCGCTGACCGAACGTTTTGTGAAGCTGTCCCGGCATATGGGCATCTTCGAGCCTCGCAGCCTGCTGTACGCGGGTCAGGCGGCGGCACTGACGGGCCGTTCGACCGAGGCGCTCGGTGCGTGGCGCAAGGGCCTGGTGCTGGCACAGCGCCTGGCGCTGGACTACGATGCAGCCCGGCTGAACTGGATGCTGTCCCTGTATCTGCACGAAGAACAGGCGCAGCGTCATGAACTGGCTGCCACGCAGCTGTTTGCGATCTGTGGTGTGAATTTTCCGTATCCCTTCATTCCCACGGCGCCTGGGTGACAGGTTCCCCGGGCAATTGTGGGAAGATGAATCAGAAGAAGGTTGGGAAGAGCTGCACATGTCCGCGGGTTTGACATTGTTGGTGCTGGGGCCACTGGAGATCCGATCCGGCGGTGCGCCCGTGTCATTGCCTGCCAAGACGCAGGCCCTGCTTGTGTATCTGGCCATGACGGGCCGCCGGGCCCGGCGCGAGGCGCTGGCCGACATGTTCTGGGGTGATACGGGCGAGGATGGTGCGCGCGCCAACCTGCGGCTGGCGCTCACCAAGCTTCGCCAGGCCTTGCCTGGCGTGGTGGACACCGATGCCGAAAGCGTGGCCCTGCTGCATTCCGCGCCGCTGCAGGTTGATGCGCTGCAGCTTCTGCGGACAGTGGACACGCTGTTGCAACAGCCTGCGGCCGCGCTGGAGGCTGCAGTGGCCGTGTACCGCGGCCCTTTCCTGCAGGATTTCGGTCTGCGTGATTGCGCAGGGTTCGAGGATTGGGTCGCCGCTGAGCGCCAGCGCATTGACCGCCGGGCTGTGGTGCTGCTGCGCGAGCTGGCGCAGGGGGCCCGCCGGACCGGCAAGACCGGCAACGAAATCCGCTACCTGGGCCAGTGGGCCCGCATCGAACCCTGGAACGAAGAAGCCCAACTGCCGCTCATCCGGCTGCTGGCGCAGACCGGCTCGACGGCGGCGGCGCTGGACAGTTTCGAAGCATGCCGCCAGGCGCTGGCCGAGGAACTGGCGGCGCGTCCTTCTGTCGCGCTCGCGCTGCTGGCCGAGCAGGTACGTCGCGGCGAGGTCACGGCGCCAGCGTCGCTGCCGTTTGCGGCTGCGGCCGCCCAACCGCTCGCGCCCGCCGTCACGACCCCCGCGGGCGCGGCTGTGGAGCCGGCGGCGCCGTTGTATGGCCGCGAGCAGGACCTCAACCTGGTGCGCGAGCGTATTGCTCGAGGCGACCGGTTAGTCACGCTGCTGGGGCCGGCGGGTATCGGCAAGTCCCGTCTGGCCCGCGCACTCGCCCAGAGTCTGGCGCCTGACTATCCCGACGGCCAGGTCAACTGCAGTTTCGATTTCCTGGATTCCGGGATCGGCGAAGAGGCCAGTCAGGACCATTTCGCCGCGACGATCGGCTCGGCGCTGGGCCTGGATCTTGATCTGACCGCGCAGCCGCTGAACATGCTCAAGGCGCATCTCGCCACGCGGCGCATCATCCTGGGACTGGATGGTTTTGAGGCCTGCATCAAGGCAACGCCCGCTGTGGTGGAGGTGCTGCAAGCCGCCCCGCAGTGCCTGCTGCTGGTGACGTCGCGCATGCGTCTGGCCGTCTCCCATGGCTGGACGCACGAGCTCAAGGGACTGGGGGCCGATGCGGGCGAGGGACGTGGCCCTGCCGTGGACCTGCTTGTGGACTGCGCGCACCGCGCGGGCGTGACGCTGGACAACCAGAGGGATGCGCAGACGCTCGGCCGGCTGGCACGTTTGCTGGACGGATCGCCTCTGGCGATCCATTTCGCCGCGCACTCGTTGCGGCTGTTGCAGCCCGAGCAGCTTGCTCAGAAGCTGGAAAAAGATGCCTGGCCTGATTCGAGCCTGCACCTGCCAGGCTACCGGTACAGCACGTTGCAGGACGTGATGGCGGATACCTGGGACCAGCTTGGCCCCGATCTTCAGCACGCGTGGGCACGCTGTGCGCTGTTCAAGGGCCCCTTCGCGCTGGAATGGGCGCACGACTGCGCGGGGGCGGGTGACCGTCAGATGACGCTGATGGTGGAATGGTCCATCCTGACCAGTGAGTCTCCGGGGCGGCTTGTGATGCATGCGATGGCGCGCCAGTATGGGCTGGCGCAGCTGGATGGCATGCCGCAGCGCGTGGCTTACCGCCGCGCCTTTGCATCGGCGGCGCTGGAACGTCTGGTCCAGCAGGCCCGCCAGCTGGTGCAGGAGGACGCATCACCGGCCCTGGAGGCGCTGCAATCCGAGACGGCCACGATCGCCGCGGCATTCGACATGATGCTGGAGTGGGCCACGCCTGAAGAACTTTATCCGCCGCTGGCGGCATTGCGGCGCCTGTACCAACGCATGGGCTGGCACCGCGCGGCAAGCCGGCTGCTCGATGCCGTCATGCAGCGGCATGCGCAAGCACCCGTGGAGTGGCGGATCATCTGGCACCACATGGCCGGCGAAGTCAATCGCGACTTGCACGGCTTTCACTTCAACAGTGAGCATTTCAGCACGGCTGCATCGCTGGCAGGCATTGAATTGCCCGCCACCAGGCCTTACAGGGGGTGGCTGAGGGGATTTCGCTTTCTGGTACACGGTGCGCTTGCGAGGCCAGCCGCGACCGACGTGGCCCGGCAGGCCCAGAAGGCCCTGACCCACGCGTTGCTGAGGTTGGCGGAATACAGATATGTCAACGGCGCGGCCCCGTCCGAATTGTTTGTAGCCTTGTGTGCCGGGTGGCTGACGGCGCGGCGCGCCGACGCGCCCGAGTCACGCATTCTCTTGCTGGGCAAGGCAGTGGCATTCGAATGGTGCCGTCGCCATCCGCGCGTGTCCGCCGCGCTGTTGCGCCGCATACAGAACAACCTGAAGTATGTGGACCCCGTGTATGAGGCGTATGCGGTCAAGTCCATTGCGCAGACACTGCTGGCAAGGGGCGATTGGGACGATGCCGCAGCCTATCTGCGTCGCTCCAGCGCGTCGTTGGGCGCACTGGGCTATGGCTACGACATGCAGGAAAGCCTTGCCCAGGTGAATATGATGATGATGCACCGGGGCGACTTCCGCGCGCTGACTGACAGCTTGTGGGAGGCCGAAAATGAAGCGCGCCGGATCGAACAGCCCATCATTCTGCGGTGGACGCTGATCTTCAAATTGCAACTGCTGCTGCGCACCGGGCGGGGTATGCCGGGCGAAGGCCTGGACTGCATGCGTGCTGTTCACGAAATACCGAGCTGGCGCACCCGGATGGAAGAAATTCGCCTGTGCGCCAATGAAGCTCTGTTGATGGCCTCCCAAGGGGATGCTGCAGCGGTGCTGGAGCGTGGCCAGTTCATCCTCGAGCAGTCTATGAGCATTAGCGGGGCGCGGTTCTACACGATGGCGCCGCTGGCGGTCATGATCGATGCGGCGCTGCATGTGGCGGCAGACCCTGTGCTGACGAGCGACCAGGCGCGTGGCATGGCCACCGCGCTGGTGGCGCGCTACGTGCGCCTGACCGAAGGCATCGGCATTTTCACCCCCCGCAACAGACTGTACAAAGGCATGGTCCTGGCGATGTCAGGCCAGACAGAGCAGGCGGTGCAGCAATGGCAACAGGGGCTTGCGAGCTGGCCGGAAGATGATCTGCGCTATGACCGGGCCCGACTTCACTGGATGTTGCACCTTCACACTCCAGGTGCCGAGGCAGCAGCGCACGCAAGCCAAGCGGAGCGTCATTTCATCTACTGCGGCGTCGCGGGCCCGCCTTATCCGCTGGTGCCCGCGCGCCGTATTGCTACAGACTCTGCCGAAGCAGAATGAGGCAGCTCTAGATCCGACCCATGAGCATCAGGATCAGGATCACCACCAGCACCAGGCCCAGGCCGCCGGTAGGCCCGTAGCCCCAGCTGCGGCTGTAGCCCCAGGTAGGCAGTGCACCGATCAGCAGCAGGATCAGCACGATGAGCAGGATGAATGAGATCGACATGGTTTTCTCCTTGGGAAAGTTGTGTCAGGGAGTTTTTCATCCTGCAAGCCCGCATCCCGACAGCCGCCGCCGCGCGCCGGCGTAGGGCCTTTCCTGCTTGCGTTGTGGGCGGGCGCCGCTGCGGGCGCGCCGTATCAGGCTTCGCGCTGCAGCGCCGCAATGGTTGCGTTGGCCATGCGCACGCGCTCGGCCATGGTCCGCATGACGAAGGCATGGAACTGCATGGCCGTGGCAGGCGCCTGCTCGTGCAGGTCTTGCAGCGCATGGCGCGTCAGCGTCCAGACCGTGCACGGCGTCTCGGCGGTGACGGTGGCTGAACGCGCCGCGCTGGAGTACAGCGCCATTTCCCCCACGATGTTGCCGCCCATCAGGCTGGCCAGCCTGCGGCCCTGGCCCTGTCCTGGCAGCGTGACGGCCATGCGGCCGCTTTCCACCAGGTACAGCGCGCCGTTGGACGGCTCGCCCTGGGTCATCAGCAGGTCGCCTTCGGCCAGCGTGCGCCGCTCAAGGCGCGGCATCAGCCGCTCGCAATGGACGGCATCGCCCAGCTCCTGCAGCAGCCAGACGGCCAGCGGCACCTGCGCGCCCATGGGGTCCTGGCCGTGGCCGCGCAGCAGCGTTTCTTCGGCCGCATCCAGCGCCCGCTCCAGGGTGGCGTGGCCTGTGCCCAGCCCGCTGCCTGCCATGGCCTGGGCGGTTTCCTGGTTCATGCCGCAGGGCAGCACCACGACCCCGGCGGTCTGCGCGAGCTGGCCGATCTTGGCAAACGTCATGGCGGCGGACGAATCGGCTCCCGCCACGTGGGTGAAATCCAGCACCAGCGCGCGCCCGGTCGCGGATGCACTCGTATCAAGAAAGTCGCGCACGCGGTCCAGCACGCCGCTGGCCGTGCCGAAGAAGATCACGCCACGCAGCACCAGCACGCGGATGCTGCGGCCCTGCGCGGCCAGCAACTGCCGGTGTGCGGCCGGCCGCGCGACCGAGCTGTGCAGCTGCGTGCCGTCCAGGTCGTGCTGCACGACGCCGACGCGGCTGTAGTTGAAAGCAAAGTTCAGGCAACTGGCCAGCACCCCGGCCAGCACGGCCAGCGTGAAGCCGATGGTGGCGGTGATGCCCAGGATCGCCACGACCAGCGCCCAGTCGCCCAGCGACAGCCGGCGGCGCGACGCAACGACCCATTCGTGCAGGATCGCCACGCCCAGGTACAGCAGGAACGCCGCCGGCACCACCTTGGGTACCCAGCCCAGCAGCAGGCTGGCCGCGCCCAGCGCCAGGGCGCAGACGCCGGCGGCCAGCAGGCCTGCCGCCCGCGTGCGCGCGCCGCCGTCCAGCAGCACCGCGCTGCGGCCGACTGACACAAGGCTCAGGTAGCCGCCCAGCGCCGCGGCGGCGAGGTTGAGCCAACCGTGGGTGCGCAGTTCGTGGTCCAGCGAAATGTCGCGGCGCGACATGACTTCGAGCCCGGTGGCGCCCAGCAGTACCGTGATGACGGCGACCGCCGCAACGGCCAGCATGTCCAGCCACTGTTGACCCAGCCAGCGCCAGTCGGCGGCTGCGGCATCCAGCCGCCAGGGCGGCGCCCATTGCACGGGCGCAGATTCGAACAGCCAGCCTGCCGCGCGGGCGGTCGCGGCCGAATGGCCGGCAGCGGCCAGACCGGCCAGCACCAGCGCGGTGGCGCCCAGCAGCAATGTTGGCAGCAGCGCGGGGTGGCGGCGGCCCCGCAGCAGCCCAAAGCAGCATCCGCCCAGGGCCAGTGTGCACAGCAACCGGGGATCGGCCAGTGCGCCGGGCAATGCCGTGAAGAACGCCAGCCCGCCCGGCAGGTCGGCAGCCACGCGCAGGGCGCCCGTGGCGATCAGCCAGCCGGTGGACGCCAGAAAGCCGCCGATCACGGGGTAGGGGATGTAGCGCACCGCCTGGCCCAGCCGCGCCAGGCCCAGGGCCAGGAAAAGCGCCGCGCACAGCAACGTGGTCAACAACACCAGCAGCAGCACGCTGCCCGCGCCCGCCGGCCCCGTGCCGGACGACGCGGCGACCCCGGCCGCCATGGCCGCCAGAATGGACGTGGTGTTGCCGTCGGGTCCGGCGATGGCAAAGGGCAACTGGCTGCGCCATGCCAGCCAGAACGCGCCCAGTGTTGCGTTGACCAGGCACAGGCCCAGGCCGAGCGGAAGCAGCGGATGCAATGGCCCGGCGAACAACAGCGCCGCGTACGACAGCGCATAAGCCACGGCCACCAGTCCCGCCACCAGGCCCGCGGCGGCCTCACGCGGCCACGCGACAAGGGCGGCGGGGCTGTTCATCCGGGGCCTGTCGGCAAGGTCAGAGTTTGGCCAGCCGCTGCAGTGCCGTGTGCAGCGTCTCGTCCTGCTTGGCGAAACAGAAGCGCACGACGCGCTGGTCGAAGCCGTCGCCATAGAACGCCGACAGCGGGATGGCAGCCACGCCGATCTCGGTGGTCAGCCATTGGCAGAACTGCGCCTCGGGCAGGTCGGACACGCCGGAGATGTCCACGCACTGGAAATAACTGCCCTGCGTGTTGAGGATTTTGAAGCGCGTCTTGCGCAGGCCTTCGCGGAACAGGTCGCGCTTGCGCTGGTAGAAGGCCGGCAACTCCAGGTGGGGTTTGGGGTCCGCCATGTAGCGGGCCAGCCCGTGCTGCACCGGCGTGTTGACCGTGAAGACGTTGAACTGGTGGACCTTGCGGAATTCGGCCGACAGCGTTGCGGGCGCCGCCACATACCCGACCTTCCAGCCGGTGACGTGGTAGGTCTTGCCGAAGCTGGATACGATGAACGCCCGCGCCGCCAGACCTGGAAAGCGTGCAGCGCTCTGGTGCTGTTCGCCGTCGAACACCATGTGTTCATAGACCTCGTCGCTGATCAGCAGCACATCGGTAGGGGCCAGCAGGTCCTGCAGCGCCAGCATTTCATCGCGTGACCACACCGTGGCGCTGGGGTTGTGCGGGCTGTTGACGATGATGGCGCGGGTGCGCGGTGTGATGGCCGCGGCGATTTTGCCGAAGTCGGGCCGGAAGGTGCCCGGCGTGAGCGGCACGCGCACCACGGTGCCGCCGGCCAGCTCGATGTTGGGCACGTAGCTGTCGTAGCAGGGCTCCAGCACGATCACCTCGTCACCGGGCCGCACGACGGCCAGGATGGCCGTGATGATGGCCTGCGTGGCGCCTGCCGTGACGGTGATCTCGCTGCCGGCGTCGTACTTGTGTCCGTACAGCGCTTCGATCTTGGCCGCGATGGCGTCGCGCAGCACGGGCACGCCCGTCATGGGCGGGTACTGGTTCAGGCCCCTGGCCATGGCATCCGTCACCGCATCGACGAGCGCCGGGTCGCAGTTGAAGTCCGGAAACCCCTGGCCCAGGTTCACCGCGCCTTTTTCGGCGGCCAGCGCCGACATGACGGTGAAGATGGTGGTGCCGACGGCGGGCAGCTTGGTCTGGATGGGGGGCGTGCGTTCTGTCACTTGCATGTTCATGGCGGGGTCAAAGTTCGTAGTCGTTCACGTGGCCGGTCATTGCTTTGGCGATGAGGTTGCGATCAAGGCGGTCGGACAACAGCTCCGCGAACTTGAACACGAAGTTTCGCAGGTAGGCGCTGCGCTTGAACGCCACGCGGGCCACGTTCTGGCCGAACAGATGGCCCAGCGGCCGCACAACCAGATCGTTGTTGCTGCCATCGTCGCGCACGGCCATTTCAGCCACGATGCCAATGCCCAGGCCCAGGCGAACGTAGGTCTTGATCACGTCGGAGTCGATGGCCTCCAGCGCAATGCGCGGCTGCAGCTTCTTCTGGGCGAACGCGTTGTCAATGCGCGTGCGGCCCGTGAACGACGGGTGGTAGGTGATGATGGGCTCGGCCGAGAGATCGTCCAGCGAATAGCGTTCCTTGCGGGCCAGCGGATGGGTGGCCGGCACCACCAGCACGTGCTGCCATTCGTAGCAGGGCAGGGTGACCAGATCGGGGTAGTCGGCCAGCGACTCGGTGGCGATGCCGATCTCGGCGACCTCGTCCAGCACCATGCGGGCCACCTGGTCGGGCGAGCCCTGGTGCAGGCTCACGTTGACCTTGGGGTACGCCTCGCGCAGCTTGGCCACGGGCACCGGCAGCACGTAGCGCGCCTGTGTGTGGGTGGTGGCGATGGACAGCGTGCCGCTGTCCTGCGCGCTGAACTGTTCACCGATGCGCTTGAGGTTGCCGACCTCGCGCATGATGAGCTCGATGCTCTTCAGAACGTGCTGGCCGGGTTCAGTGATGCGCTTGAGCCGCTTGCCGTGGCGCGCGAAGATCTCCACGCCCAGTTCTTCTTCCAGCTCGATGATCGCCTTGGACACACCGGGCTGCGACGTATGCAGGGCCTTGGCCGCCTCGGTCAGATTCAGGTTGCGGCGGGCGGCTTCCTGAACGAAACGGAATTGATGCAGGTTCATATTGAATTTCTAATAAAACCGAAATTCATTATGCCGCATGCGTCTATTGATTGCCGGCGCCGGGTTCCAGGGCGATGTTTGCGAGCAGTTCGATCAGGCGGGGGTCTTCGCCAACGGCGTCCTGCAGCTCAAACCGGGTCCGCGCATACTGGTCGCGCAACTGCGCGGCCAGCGCCGGCAGGTCCTCACGCGCATGGCGGCCGGTGCCCAGAAACAGCGGGACGATGCGCACGCGTGTCGCGCCCGCAGCCACCAGTTCAGCCGCCGCCTCCGGCAGGCTGGGCTGGCTGAGCTCCAGGTAGGCGCAGCGTACCGGCACATGGGGCGCCATGGCGCGCAGGCGGGTTGCCACGGCTTCCATGGGCCGGTGCCAGAGCGGGTCGCGCGACCCATGCGCGAACAGGATGATGCAGAACATCAGCGCCTGAGCACCAGCCAGCCGAAAGCCGCCAGCGACACCACCGAATAGATCAGGCCCGGCGCGGCCGCCGTCAGCCAGGGCCACCAGTTCTGCAGGTTGCCGATGTAGCCGAACACGTTGTTCAGCAGGAAGAAGCTGATGCCCACCAGCACGCCGCCGAACACATAGGTGGTGATGCTGCCGCTGCGGAAATGCAGGTACGCAAAGGGCAGCGCCAGCGCCACCATCACCAGGCAGCTCAGGGGATAAAACACCTTGCGCCAGAACTCGATCTCGTAGCGCTGCGAGGTCTGGCCGTTGGCGTCCAGGTGCTGGATGTACTGAAACAGGTCGATCGTGCCCATGCGGTCGGGCTTGAGCAGGGCGACCGACACCATTTCGGGGCTGATGGCCGTGGGCCAGCGGAAGCTTGCGATGCGTCGGCGCTCGACCTTCATGCCGTCGGTGCCGCGCGCGGTGAACTCACTGCGTTCAACGTCCTGCAGGGTCCAGGAATCGTCGCCGTTGAAAACCGCGGTGGCCGCCTGGGTCTGCGACACCAGCGCGCCGCGCGCGTCGAATTCAAAGACCCGTACGCCGCGCATGCTGCCGTCCGGCGCCAGCGCGCTCACGTTGACGGTATAGGCGTTGTAGACCTGCCGCTCCTTGATCCAGGCGCCCGTCTGGCCGATGGTGAGCGTGCCCTGGTAGCGGCTTTTGAGCAACTGCGCGGTGCGGTCGGCCACCGGCGCCAGGTAGTCGCCCGTGGCAAAGGTCAGCAGCACGAACAGGCCGCCCAGGCTCATCAGCATGCGCAGCGCCCGCCACGGCCCCAGGCCGCTGGTGCGCAGGATGGTGTATTCGGAGCTTTGTGCCAGCCGCGCCATGACGAAGATCGTGCCGATCAGCACCGCGATGGGCATCAGCTCGTAGAGGTGGCTGGGCACGAGCAGCGCCACATAGGCCAGGGCATGCGTCACCTGGTAGCCCGTGGCGCCGTTCTTGCCCACATTGGGCAGTTCGTCGACAAAGTCGAAAAAGAAAAACAGCGCCAGGAACCCCAGCGTGACGAACAGCACCGCGGCCAGCACCTCGGTGTAGACGAGCCTGCGCAGCGTTTTCATGAGGCAGCCTTCACGTCTGTCACCGGCGCCTTGCGGCGCAGCATGGCGCGCCAGGTCCAGTTGTTGTGCTGCTTGGCCAGCCACAGCAGGCCCAGCGCCAGCGCCGCGCCGTGCAGCCCCAGCAGAAAGCCGGACAGTGTGGCGCGGCCCGAACCGATCCAGCTTTGGCCCAGGTTCAGCAGGTTGTAGTACACGACGAAGGCGAACAGCGCGAACACCAGGTTGCCGCTACGCCCGGCGCGTGGGTTGACGCTGGACACGGTGATGGCGATGACGACGAAATTGATCGCGGCCAGCGCGAGGCCGATGCGCCAGGCCAGCTCGCCCTGATTCACACGCGTGGGCTCCATCAGCAGGGCCAGGGTGGAGCGGGCCTTGGCGGGCGCATCGCTGCTGTTGGCCAGATCGCCGCCGCTCACGCGGTTGCCGTACTCTTCGAACTCGCTGATTTTCAGCTCGGCCCCGTTGTCGCTCGATTCCAGGCGCTGGCCGTTGGACAGCAGCAGGAACTGGCTGCCGTTGATGAACTCCACACGCCCGCTGCGTGCCGAGGTCACGGTCTCACGGCCCCGTTCGTGGGTGGAAATGAAGATGTTGCGGCCGGACCGGTTGTCCGGCGTGTCCTTGTCCAGAAAGAAAACGCGGTTGCCGCTGGCCGACTCCTGGAACTGCCCGGGTGTCACGCGCTCCAGGTCGCCGCGTTTGCCGTACCGGTCGCGCAGGTCCTGGGTCTGCTGGTTGGCCCACGGCCACACGCCCAGCGCCAGCACCACGATCACCAGCAGCACGGGCCAGGCGAAGCGGAACAACGGCCCGACGAAGGCCATCAGGCCGCGGCCGCTGGCGAACCAGATGACCATCTCGCTGTCACGGTACATGCGCGACAGTGTGCCCACGATGGCAATGAACAGGCACAGGGTGAGGATGGGCGGCAGATAGCCCAGCACGGTGTAGCCCATGACCATCATGACCTCGGACGGGTTGACGCTGCCGCGCGTGGCCTGGCTCAGCGTGCGGATCAGCGTCATGGTCATCACGATGGTGACCAGCACCACCAGCGTCGCGCCGAAACTGCGGGCCAGCTCCTTGCGCAAAGAGGAATGGAATAACATCGGTCGGAATCTGCGCGGTATGTCCGTGCGGTACGCAGCAAACACCGGATTATGGACTTCGAACTCAAAACCCTGGACCTGGATGGCGCTTGCGCCGTCCGCTGTGATGCACTGATCGTGCTGGTGGCCGACGGCTTCAAACCCGGAACCGGCGAACTGGGCCGGCTTCTGGCCGCGGCGCTGAAGGCCGGCGACCTGGACACCAAGCCCGGCAAGCTCCTGCCGCTGTACAAGCCGTCCGGCGTGGCCGCCGGCCGCGTCGTGCTGGCCGGCTGCGGCGACGGCTCGCCCAAGGCCGTACGCACCGCCGTGCAGGGCGCGGTGGGCGCGGTCAGGGCCACGGCAGCCAAGCGCCTGGGCATCTGTTTCGCGGGCAAGGCGGATGCCTATGCCGTGCGGGCTGCCGTGATGGCCGTGGCCGACGCGAGCTACGTCTACACCACCACCAAGCCCAAGGCAGAGGCGCGCAAGCTGCGCGACGTTCTGCTGGCCGTGCCGGACGCGGCCGCGGTCCGCGGAGCATTCGCCCATGGCGTGGCCGCGGTGAAAGGAATTGAAACAGCCAAGGAGTGGGGTAACCGCCCGCCCAACCACGCAACGCCCACGCACCTGGGCGACGCGGCCAGGGCGCTGGCCAAGGGCGCCGGTTTCAGCTGCGAGGTGCTGGGTCCCAAAGAGGTCGCAAAACTCGGCATGGGCTCCTTCATGGCCGTTGCCCAGGGCTCCGAGCAGCCGCTGCGCTTCATCGTGATGCGCTACAACGGCGGCGCGCGTGCCGATGCACCCGTGGTGCTGGTGGGCAAGGGCATCACCTTCGACACGGGGGGCATCTCGATCAAACCCGCGCCCGAGATGGACGAGATGAAGTTCGACATGTGCGGCGCAGCCAGCGTGCTGGGCGTGTTTGCCGCCCTGCGTGAACTGCGGCCCGCGGTCAACGTGGTGGGGCTGATCCCGTCCTGCGAGAACATGCCCGACGGGCGTGCCGTCAAGCCCGGTGACGTCGTCACCAGCATGATCGGGCAGACCATCGAGATCCTGAACACCGACGCCGAGGGCAGGCTCATCCTGTGCGACGCGCTGAGCTATGCCGAACGCTTCAAGCCGCGCGCGGTAGTGGACATCGCCACGCTCACGGGCGCTTGCGTGATCGCGCTGGGTGCTGTGCGCAGCGGGCTGTTTTCGTCCGACGACGCGCTGGCCAGCGCATTGCAGGCCGCGGGAGAACAGGCGCTGGACCCCTGCTGGCGCATGCCGCTGGACGACGATTACGCCGACGGCCTGAAATCCAACTTTGCCGACGTGGCCAACGTGGCCGGACGCGCTGGCGGGGCCATCACCGCGGCCAAGTTCCTGCAGCGCTTCACGGCCAAAATGCCCTGGGCCCACCTGGACATTGCCGGGACAGCCTGGAAAAGCGGCGGCGCCAAGGGCTCCACCGGGCGGCCGGTGCCGCTGCTGCTGGACTACATCGCGGGACAGGCCGCCGGTTCCGGCAAGCCCGCCAAACCCGCCAGGGCGGCCAGCAGCGCTGCGCGGCGCAAGGGTGCCCCAAAGCCCGCCACGAAGCCCGCCTGACCTCTCCGCATGACTGAGGTCTCCTTTCACTTCAACGCGCCGGACAAGCTGTCCTATGCCTGCCGGCTGCTGCGCAAGGCCGTGGGCAGTGGCGCGCGCGTGGTGGTGACGGCGGACGGGGGCTTGTTGCGCGCGCTGGACACGGTGCTGTGGACGTTCTCGCCGCTCGAATTCATCCCGCATTGCCACGCGCGGGCCGATGCCCAGGTGCTGGCTGCGTCCCCCGTGGTGCTGGCCGAAGTGGTACACGACACGCCGCACCAGGCGGTGCTGGTGAACCTGGGTGAGGCCGTGCCGGAAGGCTTTGAACGCTTTGAACGGCTGATCGAAGTGGTGTCCCTGGACGAGCAGGACCGCCAGCTCGCGCGACGCCGCTGGAAGCACTACGCCGACCGTGGCTATGGCATCCAGAAGCACGACCTGGTGCTCAAGGAGCAGGCCTGATGGCAGGCGCGCCCCGCACGCCGCCGCGCTACGTGCCGACACTGACCGAAGTGGTGCAGCCGGCTGCGGCGCCTGCCGAGGGTGGGGCGGTTTCGCTGGAGAAGCTGCAGGAGCAGATGATCCACCGCGTCATGCAGCGGGTGGACCTGTCGCTTGAGCGACGCCTGCGCGAGGCGATCGCCACGCTGGTGCTGGAGCACACGCGCAACCTGGGGCCGCTGCTGCGCGAGGAAATAGAACTGGTCGTGCGCCAGTCGGTCTCTGAGGCCGTGGGCGAGGAACTGGCCGGCCGCGACGGCGAGCCGCCCGGGGGCAGGCCCTAAAAGTCGCTTGCGGGACCATTAGCGGGACTGACCGTTGCGTAATCCCCCTTATCGGCCGGCACCTAGCATGTTCCCTATGGTTCGGGCCCGGAAATTGCGATATGTTCCCGCCCGTTGAGCAAAGAAAATATCTCAACCTTTTCCTTATTTCTGGAGGCTTTTATGCAATTGAAGTTGAAACTGACCGTCGCTGCCGCGATCGCTGCCGTTGCAGGCATGGCTGCCGCGCAGGACCAGGTCGTGAAGATTGGCCACGTGGCCCCGGTCTCCGGCGCGCAGGCGCACTACGGCAAGGACAACGAAAACGGCGTCCGCATGGCCATCGAGGAACTCAACGCCCAGGGCGTGACGATCGGCGGCAAGAAGGTCAAGTTCGAGATCCAGGCTGAAGACGACGCCGCTGATCCGAAACAGGGCACGGCCGCTGCACAAAAGCTGTGCGACGCCAAAGTCGCTGGCGTGGTGGGCCACCTGAACTCCGGCACGACCATCCCCGCCTCCAAGGTCTACAACGACTGCGGCATCCCGCACGTCACCGGCGCCGCCACCAACCCCAACCTGACCAAGCCCGGCTACAAGACGACCTTCCGCATCATCGCCAATGACAACGCGCTGGGCGCCGGTCTGGCTTTCTATGCGGCTGACGCGCTCAAGCTGAAGAAGGTTGCCATCATCGACGACCGTACGGCCTACGGCCAGGGCGTTGCCGAAGTGTTCAAGCGTACCGCCCAGCAAAAGGGTCTGCAGGTCGTGGACGAGCAGTTCACCACCGACAAGGCCACGGACTTCATGGCGATCCTGACCGCCATCAAGGCCAAGGCGCCTGACGCCATCTTCTACGGCGGCATGGACCCCCAGGCTGGCCCGATGCTGCGCCAGATGGAACAGCTGGGCATGGCCAACGTGAAGTACTTCGGCGGCGACGGCATCTGCACGTCTGAAATCGCCAAGCTGGCTGCCGGCGCCAAGACGCTGGCCAACGTGGTCTGCGCCGAAGGCGGCGCCTCGCTGGCCAAGATGCCTGGCGGTACGGCCTGGAAGGCCAAGTACGACGCCAAGTACCCCAACCAGTTCCAGGTCTACAGCCCGTACACCTACGACGCCACGTTCCTGCTGGTCGACGCCATGAAGCGTGCCAACTCGGTCGACCCCAAGGTCTACACCCCCGAGCTGATCAAGGCCAACTACAAGGGCGTGACCACCACGATCCAGTTCGAGCCCAATGGCGAACTGAAGAACCCCGCGATCACGCTGTACGTCTACAAGGACGGCAAGAAGACCGCGCTGAACTGATCGTTCAACTCCAAGAAAAAAGCCACCGCGAGGTGGCTTTTTTCATTGTGGCTTGATGTTTGTGGCGGAGCAGGCGGGATTCGAACCCGCGGAGGGCTATTAACCCTCACACGCTTTCCAGGCGTGCGACTTAAACCACTCATCCACCGCTCCGAAGCCAAGGAGTATAACGCCCCCCGAAGCGGCCTCTGGCCGCCTCCCCCCACTGGGGGGCAATGCAGTGGACCGGCGTAGCCGGATCCACGCATTCTGGAATGGGTGACGCGGTCGTGGCGTTACGGCTTTTGGGCTTGCACCATCTTCATCGCGGAAGTGATCAACGCGGAGACTTCGGTCATATTGCTGGGCACGATGAGCGTCGTCGTGGCGTCGGCGGCGACCTTGCTGTAGGCGTCCACGGCTTTCTCGGCCACTTCCAGTTGCACGGCCTGCTCGCCACCTGGCTGGCGGATCGCTTCGGCGATCTTGCGGATGGCTTCGGCCTTGGCCTCAGCCACGGCCAGAATGGCGGCGGCCTCACCCTGGGCCTGGTTGATCTCGGCCTGTTTCTCGCCTTCGGACCGGGCGATGAACGCTTCACGCTCGCCAGTGGCGATGTTGATCTGCTCCTGCCGGCGGCCTTCGGACGCGGCGATCAAGGCGCGCTTCTCGCGCTCGGCCGTGATCTGCGCCTGCATGGAACGCAGGATCTCGGCGGGCGGCGTCAGGTCCTTGATCTCGTAGCGCAGCACCTTCACGCCCCAGTTCAGGGCCGCTTCGTCGATGGCCTGCACGACCTGGGCGTTGATGATGTCGCGCTCTTCAAAAGTCTTGTCCAGCTCCAGCTTGCCGATCACGCTGCGCAGCGAGGTCTGTGCAAGCTGCGTCACGGCCACGATGTAGTTGGACGAGCCGTAGCTCGCGCGCATGGGGTCGGTCACCTGGAAGTACAGGATGCCGTCCACCTGCAGCTGCGTGTTGTCGCGCGTGATGCAGACCTGGCTGGGCACGTCCAGGGGGATTTCCTTCAGGTTGTGCTTGTAGGCCACCTTGTCGATGAACGGCACGAGGAAGTTCAGGCCCGGCGCAAGCGCGGCGTGGTACTTGCCCAGCCGCTCGACGACCCAGGCGTTCTGCTGCGGCACGACCTTGATCGAGCGGGTGATGAAGATGACGGCGATGACGAAGAGAATGATCGCGATTTCCATGCTGCGGTCCTTGAGGCGGTAGGTTTCAGATCTTTTCGACGACGAGGCGGTTGCCCACCACCTCGCGCACGCGGTGGGCGCCGGTGCCGGGCAGCGTGCCGGGCACGTGCACCACGGTCCAGTTGGCGCCGCGGTACTTCACGATAGCGGTTCCGTCGGCATTCCAGCCGTCCACGTGCACCGATTCGCCCACATCCAGGTTGACGTCGCGGTTGGCGCTGGCAGGCGGGCCCTTGGGCTGCCGGCTGCGCCTGATGTGCCAGACGCTCACAGCGCCGCCGCCGACCACGGCCGCCACGACGAGCTGGACGGGCACGGAAGCGCCCATGTGTGCGGCCACGGCGCCTGCGGCCAGGCCGATGGCCAGCATCAGGAGGTAGAAAGTGCCGGTCATCAGTTCGACCGCAACCGCTGCGCCGGCCAGGATCCACCAGACGGTGGGTTCGCTCATGTACGTCCTCCTTTGTATGGGTTCCACCACATTTTGGGCGGAATCCATGACACCGCAAGAGGTGCGACTTCATTTTTCCCTACACTTCGCGCCTGTTTTCCTTTTTTGGCCCGGCTGTCTGGAGGCCCCGCATGAAGTTTCGCTTTCCCATCGTCATCATCGACGAAGACTACCGCTCCGAGAACACCTCGGGCCTGGGCATCCGCGCGCTGGCACAAGCCATCGAGGCCGAGGGCTTCGAGGTGCTGGGCGTCACCAGCTATGGCGACCTGTCGCAGTTCGCGCAGCAGCAAAGCCGCGCCAGCGCCTTCATCCTGTCCATCGACGACGAAGAATTCACGCCCGGCCCCGAACTGGACCCGGTGGTGCTGAACCTGCGCAACTTCATCCAGGAAGTGCGCCGCAAGAACCGCGACGTGCCGATCTACGTGTATGGCGAGACCAAGACGTCGCGCCACATGCCCAACGACATCCTGCGCGAACTGCACGGCTTCATCCACATGTTCGAGGACACGCCGGAGTTCGTGGCCAAGCACATCATCCGCGAGGCCAAGAGCTACATGGAGGGCATCCAGCCCCCGTTCTTCCGCGAGCTGGTGGACTACGCCCAGGACGGTTCCTACAGCTGGCACTGCCCGGGCCATTCAGGCGGGGTCGCATTCCTGAAAACCCCCATCGGCCAGATGTTCCACCAGTTCTTCGGCGAGAACATGCTGCGCGCCGACGTGTGCAACGCGGTGGAGGAACTGGGCCAGCTGCTGGACCACACCGGCCCCGTGGCCGAAAGCGAGAAGAACGCGGCGCGCATCTTCAATGCCGACCACTGCTTCTTTGTCACCAACGGCACCAGCACCAGCAACAAGATGGTCTGGCACCACACCGTGGCGCCCGGCGACGTGGTGGTGGTGGACCGCAACTGCCACAAATCGATCCTGCACGCGATCGTCATGACCGGGGCCATTCCCGTGTTCATGAAGCCCACGCGCAACCACTTCGGCATCATCGGTCCCATTCCGCAGAGCGAGTTCGACCCCGCAGCCATCCGCGAGAAGATCCGCGCCAACCCGCTGCTCAAGGGCGTGGACGCCGACAAGGTCAAGCCGCGCGTGATGACGCTTACGCAGTCCACCTATGACGGCGTGATCTACAACACCGAGACCATCAAGGGCATGCTGGACGGCTACGTGGACACGCTGCACTTCGACGAGGCGTGGCTGCCGCACGCGGCGTTCCACCCGTTCTACGGTCCCTACCACGCCATGGGCAAGCACCGCGCCCGGCCCAAGGAGTCGCTGGTGTTCGCGACCCAGTCCACCCACAAGCTGCTGGCCGGCATCAGCCAGGCCAGCCACGTGCTGGTGCAGGACTCGCAAAACCGCAAGCTGGACCGCCACCTGTTCAATGAGGCCTACCTCATGCACACGAGCACCAGCCCGCAGTACGCCATCATCGCCAGCTGCGACGTGGCCGCCGCCATGATGGAGCCGCCCGGCGGCACGGCGCTGGTGGAAGAAAGCATCCTGGAGGCGCTGGACTTCCGCCGCGCCATGCGCAAGGTCGAAGCCGAGTTCGGCAAGGGCGACTGGTGGTTCAAGGTCTGGGGCCCGGACAAGCTGGTGGACGAAGGCGTTGGCCGCGCCGACGACTGGATCATCAAGGGCGAGGCGCGCACGGCCAAGTGGCACGGCTTCGGCAACCTGGCCGAAGGCTTCAACATGCTGGACCCGATCAAGTCCACCATCGTCACGCCGGGCCTGGACCTGAACGGCAAGTTTGCCAAGACCGGCATCCCGGCCAGCATCGTGACCAAGTTCCTGGCCGAGCACGGCGTGATCGTGGAGAAGACGGGCCTGTACAGCTTCTTCATCATGTTCACCATCGGCATCACCAAGGGCCGCTGGAACACGCTGCTGACGGCGTTGCAGCAGTTCAAGGACGACTACGACCGCAACCAGCCGATGTGGCGCATCCTGCCCGAGTTCTGCAAGGCGCACCCGCGCTACGAGCGCATGGGCCTGCGCGACCTGTGCCAGCACGTGCACGAGCTGTACGCCAAGTACGACATCGCGCGGCTGACCACCGACATGTACCTGAGCGAGCTGACGCCGGCCATGAAGCCCAGCGACGCCTACGCGTACATCGCGCACCGCAAGACCGAGCGCGTGGAGATCGACCACCTGGAAGGCCGCATCACCGTGGGCCTGGTCACGCCGTACCCGCCGGGCATTCCGCTGCTGATCCCGGGTGAGGTCTTCAACAAGAAGATCGTGGACTACCTGAAGTTCTCGCGCGAGTTCGGCAAGCAGTGCCCGGGCTTCGAGACCGACATCCATGGCCTGGTGGAAGAGGTCGACCCGAACGGGGTAACGCGCTACTACGCGGACTGCGTGCGGGTGGATTCGTAGCCCGCGGCCGCGCGGGGACATTCCAACGCAATACATCCGCGTCCCCGAGTCCTCCGTAATGGTTGCAGCCCACGCGTTCGCGTGCGGCGCAAACCATCAAGGAGAACATGCATGTTCGCAAAGAAAATCATCCTCGCCGCGGCGATCGCTGCAGCTTCCGTCGGCGCCATGGCGCAGGTCACCGTGGGCGGTGCCCCGATGTTCGCCAGCAAGGACATCATCGACAACGCCGTCAACTCCAAGGACCACACCACGCTGGTTGCAGCCGTCAAGGCCGCCGGCCTGGTCGACACTCTGAAGGGGCCCGGTCCGTTCACGGTTTTCGCACCGACGAATGCCGCCTTCGCGGCACTGCCGGCGGGGACCGTCGACACGCTGCTCAAGCCTGAAAACAAGGGCGCCTTGACCGGCGTGCTGACCTACCATGTGGTGCCCGGCAAATGGGACGCCGCCGCCATCAGCAAGATGATTGCCGATGGCAAGGGCATGGCGTCGATCAAGACGGTGGCGGGTGGCACGCTGGTGGCCAAATCGGCCGGCGGCAAAGTGACCGTGACCGACGAAAAGGGCGGCGTGGCCACCGTGACGATCGCCGACGTCTACCAGTCCAACGGCGTGATCCACGTCGTGGACAAGGTGCTGCTTCCCAAGTAACTGACACGGTTGCCGGCCTCAGGCACCTTCCAGGGCCATCGCGGAGCCGGCTCTGCCGGGCGGCTGATGGCGCCCCCTCGTTGGGGGGAGGCGCCGCAGGCGCTTCGGGGGGGGGTTATTCCGATATTCCGCCCACGACGTTGCTGAAGCCGCCGTCCACATAGGTAATCTCGGCGCTCACGCCACCGGCCAGGTCGCTGAGCAGGAACGCGGCGACGTTGCCCACGTCGTCGATCGTCACGTTGCGGCGGATGGGCGATGTTTCAGCCACCACGCTCAGGATCTTGCCGAAACCCTTGATGCCACTGGCGGCCAGCGTCTTGATCGGTCCGGCGCTGATGCCGTTGACGCGGATGCCCCGGGGGCCCAGCGACTCGGCCAGGTAGCGCACGGACGCTTCGAGCGATGCCTTGGCCAGACCCATGGTGTTGTAGTTGGGCACGGTGCGGATCGCGCCCAGGTAGCTCAGAGTGAGCAGGGCCGATTTGTCGTTGAGGTAGGGCAGGGCGGCCTTGGCCATGCCGGGGAAGCTGTACGCGCTGATGTCGTGCGCAATCTTGAAGGCTTCGCGGCTCAGGCCGTCCAGGAAGTCACCAGCGATTGCCTCGCGCGGGGCGAAGCCGATGGCGTGCACGAAGCCGTCCAGCTTGGGCCAGTGGGCCGACAGGTCCTTGAACAGCGCCTCGATCTGCTCGTCGCTGCCCACGTCGCAGTCGAACACCAGTTTGGAGTCGAAGTCGGCGGCGAATTCGGTGATGCGGTCCTTGAATCGCTCGCCGACATAGCTGAACGCCAGCTCGGCGCCCTGCGCATGACAGGCCTTGGCGATGCCGTAGGCAATGGAACGGTTGGACAGGACGCCCGTGATGAGCAACTTTTTACCGGCGAGGAATCCCATAGCACTCTCGAAGTGAAAAACTGTGCAGAATTGTCGCATGCACAAATTGCTGGCCGGGCTGCTGTTGGGGCTGACGTCGGGGGTGTCGATGCCGTCATGGGCAGCGCACGGCTATGCGCTGTGGAACGATCTCAAGTACCCCGACGGCTTTACGGCCTTTGACTATGTCAACGCCACCGCGCCCAAGGGCGGCGAACTGCGCCTGGTCAGCAACCTGCGCGTGTCCACCTTCGACAAGTACAACCCGTTCACGATCAAGGGCACGGCCCCGGCCTACCTGAGCGCGCTGCTGTTCGACACCCTGCTGACCGGCGCCATGGACGAAACCGCGTCGGGCTACGGCCTGCTGGCGCAGGACGTCGAGGTCGCGCCCGATCGCCTGAGCGTCACCTTCCGCCTGCGGCCCGAGGCGCGCTTTCACAATGGGTCGCCGGTGGAAGCCGCCGACGTCAAGCACAGCTACGAAACGCTGATGGGTCCCTACACTTCGCCCGGCTACAAGACGCTGCTGGACGAGGTCGCCGGCTGCGACGTGGTCGACGCAAAGACCGTGCGCTTCCGCTTCAAGAAGCCCAACCGCGAACTGCCGCTGACCGTGGGCGGCCTCCCGGTGTTCAGCCGTGCCTGGGGCATGGAAAACGGCAAGCCCAAGCGCTTTGACCAGGTGGTCATGGACATCCCCATCGGCAGCGGCCCCTACAAGGTCGGCCCGGTGCGCTTTGGCAAGGACATCACCTACGTGCGCGACGCCAGCTACTGGGCGCGCGACCTCAACGTCAAGCGCGGCAGCCATAACTTCGACCGCATCACGGTCAAGATCTACAAGGACAACACGGCCCGGCTCGAAGCACTGAAGGCGGCCGAGTTCGACATGATGAGCTTCTACTCGGCGGGCGACTGGGCCCGGCGGGTAACGGGCCGGCGCTTTGATTCAGGCGAACTGGTCAAGAACTCGTTCGCGCACCGGCAGCCTGCGGGCTTTCAGAGTTACGTGCTCAACAGCCGCCGCCCGCGCCTGGCGGACCCGCGCGTGCGCGAGGCCCTGGGCCTGGCGCTGGACTACGAGTGGATGAACCGGCAGATGTTCTACAACGGCTACCCGCGCGTGCAGGACCTGTTTGGCAACACCGACTGCGCGGCGACGGGCCAGCCGTCGCCCGATGAACTGGCGCTGCTGGCGCCCTGGCGCGGCAAGGTGCCCGACAAGGTGTTCGGCCCCATGTACCAGCCGCCGGTGACCGAAGGGCCCGGCCAGTCGTTGCGCAACAACCTGCGCCGCGCCCAGGCGCTGCTGAAAGAGGCCGGTTGGGAGTACCGCGACGGCGCGCTGCGCAACGCCAAAGGCGAGCCCATGGTGCTGGAATACCTGGACAGCCGCGATACCGGCGTGCGCACGCTGTCGCCGTGGATTCGCAACCTGGAAAAGCTGGGCGTCGTGCTGCGGTTTTCCCCAGTGGACTTCGCGCTGTACCAGCAGCGGCTGGACAAGTTCGAGTTCGACATCACGACCATCAACTTTCCCGGCACGCACAACCCCGGTCAGCAACTGGCCGAGATCTTCGGCAGCAAGGCCGCCGACACCGAGAGCTCGGGAAACTACATGGGCGTCAAAAATCCGGCCGTGGATGCGCTGGTGTCGGCCGCCGTGCGCGCCAACACCAAGGCCGAGCTGCTGCCGGCGTGCCGCGCGCTTGACCGCGTCATCATGCACAGCCACTACCTGATCCCGCAGTGGACGCTGATGTCGCACCGCGTGGCGTACAACGCGTGGCGGCTGGGCTTCAAGCAGCCCATGCCGCCGTATCCGGGCGCCGAGGATTGGGTCATGACCACCTGGTGGGCCAAGAAATAAAACGGACGGACATGGCTGCGTACATCCTCAAACGCCTGCTGCTGATGATCCCAACATTGCTGGGTGTACTGCTGGTGACGTTCCTGGTGATCCAGTTCGTGCCGGGCGGGCCGGTGGAGCAGTATCTGGCCGAGGCGCGTGGTGCGGCCGGGGTGGAGTCTGGTGGGGCCACATACCGCGGCAATCAGGGCGTGGACCCCAAGCGCATCGCCGAGATCAAGGCACTGTATGGCTTTGACAAGCCTGCCCACGAGCGGCTGTGGCAGATGCTGGGCCAGTTTGCCCGCTTTGACCTGGGCAAGAGCTTCTTCCAGAACAAGGGCGTGTGGGATCTCATCGTTGAAAAGCTGCCGGTGTCCATCAGCCTGGGCTTGTGGACCTTCCTGATCAGCTATGGCGTGGCGGTGCCGCTGGGCGTGGCCAAGGCCGTGCGCGCGGGCACGCGGTTTGATCTGGTGACGACTTTGCTGATCCTGATCGGCTACGCCATTCCCGGTTTCGTCCTGGGGGTGGCGCTGCTCGTGATCTTTGGCGGGCAACTGCAATGGTTTCCGCTGCGGGGCCTCACGTCGCCCAATTGGGAGGAGCTGAGCTGGGGCGCCCGCATCGTCGACTATCTGTGGCACATCACGCTTCCCGTCACGGCCATGGTGTTCGGCAGCTTTGCCGTGACCGCGATGCTCACCAAGAACTCCTTCCTGGAAGAAATCCGCAAGCAATACGTGCTGACGGCGCGTGCCAAGGGACTGCATGAGCGGCGCGTCCTGTGGAAGCATGTGTTCCGCAACGCGCTCATTCCTATCATTACGGGCTTTCCGGCGGCGTTCATCGGCGCGTTCTTTACAGGGTCGTTGCTGATCGAAACGCTGTTCTCGCTGGACGGGCTGGGCCTGCTGAGCTACGAGAGCGTGATCCGCCGCGACTATCCCGTTGTGCTGGGCACGCTGTATTTGTTTACCTTGATCGGCCTCGTCACAAAGCTGATCAGCGACCTTTCCTACGTACTCGTGGACCCCCGTGTCAAATTTGACTGATCATGTTTCTCCGGGACGGCGGGCGTGGCAACGCTTTCGCCGCAACAGGTTGGGCTTCTACAGCCTGGTGTTGTTCTGCGCCATGGTGGTCCTGAGCCTGTTTGCGGAAGTGCTGTCCAACGACAAGCCGCTGATCGTGCGCTACGAGGGAACCACGTATTTCCCGATCGTCAAGGACTATTCCGAGCAGACCTTCGGTGGCGACTTTGCGACACCGGCTGACTACCTTGACCCGTTCATCCGCGAGCGCATCACCTCAGGCGGCAACTGGGCCGTCTATTCGCCCAATCCCTACGGCCCCAAAACGCTGAACTACTTTGCCAAGTCGCCCAGCCCCGCGGCACCTACCACCGATAACTGGCTGGGCACCGATGACCGCGGGCGGGACCTGCTAGCGCAACTGATCTATGGATTTCGTGTGAGCGTCCTGTTTGGCCTGGCGCTCACGGCCATCGGCACGGTCCTGGGCATCCTGGCGGGCGCTGTGCAGGGGTATTTCGGCGGCAAGACGGACCTGGCCTTCCAGCGCTTCATCGAAATCTGGTCGGCTATGCCCGAGCTGTACCTGCTCATCATCTTCAGCGCCATCTTTGCCCCCAGCGTTGCGCTGCTGCTGGTGCTGCTGAGCCTGTTCGGATGGATGGGCCTGGCCGACTACGTGCGCGCCGAGTTCCTGCGCAACCGGCAGATGGATTACGTTCGCGCCGCCCGTGCGCTGGGCGTGGGCAACCGCCGCATCATGTGGCGTCACATCCTGCCCAACAGCATGACGCCGGTTGTGACGTTCCTGCCTTTTCGCATGAGCGGCGCCATCCTGGCGTTGACCTCCCTGGACTTCCTGGGGTTGGGCGTGCCACCCGGGACGCCGTCGCTGGGCGAACTGCTGAGCCAGGGCAAGGCCAACATCGATGCATGGTGGATATCGCTGTCCGCCTTTGGCGTACTGGTGCTCACGCTGCTGCTGCTGACCTTCATGGGAGATGCGTTGCGCGACGCGCTGGATCCCCGAAAGGCCGACCGATGACCGCGCCCTTGCTGGACGTGCGCGGGCTGCGCGTGGCCTTTGGTGGCAAGGAGGTCGTGCACGGCGTCGATTTCTCCATAGGTGCCGGCGAGAAGCTGGCGCTGGTGGGCGAGTCCGGTTCGGGCAAGACCGTCACGGCGCTCAGCCTGCTGCGCCTTGTACAGAATGCACAACTGGGCGGTCAGGCCGTGTTTGCCGCGGCGTCGCCAGAAGGGGCGCCGCGCGACCTGCTGGCTTTGCCCGAGCGCGACCTCATGGACATCCGCGGTCGGGATATCGCGATGATCTTCCAGGAGCCGATGACGGCCCTGAACCCGCTGTACACCGTGGGTGACCAGGTGGCCGAAGTGCTGGAAGTCAAGCAGGCGTTGAGCCGCCGCCAGGCCTGGGACGCCGCGGTCCAGGCGCTGGCCGCCACCGGCATCCCCGAGCCCCAAAGGCGCGCGCTGGCGTTCCCCCATCAGCTGTCGGGCGGGCAGCGGCAGCGCGCCATGATCGCGATGGCGCTGGCCTGCCGGCCCCGGCTGCTGCTGGCCGACGAACCCACGACGGCGCTGGATGTCACGTTGCGCCTGCAGATGCTGGAGCTTCTGGCCGACCTGCAGCGGCAGACCGGCATGGCCATGCTGCTGATCACGCACGACCTGAACCTCGTGCGCCAGTTTGCCGACCGGGTGGCGGTCATGGAACACGGCCATCTGGTGGAACAGGGGGCGGTGGCCAGCGTGTTCGCCAACCCGGAGCATCCGTACACGCGCAAGCTCATCGACAGCCGGCCGGTGCGTGATGTGGACGAATCACCCGCCGGCGGCGGCCCCATCATGCAGGCCCGCTCGCTGCGCGTCAGCTACCCGGTAGCCGTGTCTGGCCTGCGCGGCTGGTTCCGCAAGGGCGAATTCGTGGCCGTCAAGGCGGCGGACTTTTCCATTGGCCCCGGCCGGACGCTCGGCATCATTGGTGAATCCGGCTCGGGCAAGTCCACTCTGGCGCTGGCGGCGCTGGGGCTGGTCCCTTCGCGCGGGGACCTGCAGGTCGCGGACCGGGCCTGGACGGGGCGCACGGTTGCAGACCAGTCGTTGCGCCGCGTGGTGCAGGTTGTGTTCCAGGACCCGTTCTCGTCCCTGTCGCCTCGCATGACCGTTGACGAAATCGTGGGCGAGGGTCTGCTGGTGCATGAACCTGGTCTGGGTGTTGCCGCGCGCAGGGAGCGCGTCGTACAGGCGCTGGCCGACGTCGGCCTGGATGAAGCGCAGTTTCCGGGCCTGCTGGCGCGGTATCCGCATGAATTTTCAGGAGGACAGCGCCAGCGCCTGGCCATTGCCCGGGCCCTGATCGTGCAGCCGCAACTGCTGGTGCTGGACGAACCCACGAGCGCGCTGGACGTGACCATTCAGAAACAAGTACTCAAGCTGCTGCAACGCCTGCAGCGCGACAAGGGCCTGAGCTACCTGCTCATTACGCACGATGTCGACGTGATCCGTGCCATGGCGCATGATGTGCTGGTCATGAAGGACGGTGAGGTCCTGGAGTCTGGCGCGGTCCAGCAGGTGCTGGATGCACCGCAGCATGACTACACGCGCACCCTGGTCGCCGCGGCCCAATAAATCGTTGCAAATACAGGGCCCTGCGCGGTATAATCCTTGCTTCACGACCAAAAACGGGCGGGTACCAACCGCCCGTTTTTTTTGGTCGTTTGCTTTTGGGGCGAATACAAGTTTGCTTTTTGGGGCAAAGAAAAAGGACAACAGTACAACGTGGCGCTGCAGGCAATCGTCGAACAAACCGTGACTGGACTGGGCTATGACCTGGTGGAGATCGAACGCTCTGCCGGTGGCTTGTTGCGCGTCACCATCGACCTGCCGTGGCAAGAGCCGGCTTCCGGGGCACCTGCGTTGCCGGAGCAATTCGTCAATGTCGAAGACTGCGAGAAGGTGACTCGCCAGTTGCAGTACGCGCTGGAGGTGGACGAGGTCGATTACAAGCGGCTGGAGGTCTCGTCGCCCGGCATTGATCGGCCGCTGCGCCATGAAAAGGATTTCGAGCGTTTTGCCGGCGAGGTGGTCGACATCACGCTCAAGGCGCCGATGGGCAGCGCCGCCGGCGGCCAGGTGGCCGCCAACCGCAAGAAGTTTCGCGGCACGCTAGAGCGCGCCGAATCTGGCGGCTGGCAGATCGTCTGGAGCGACGAGCCCGCCGCCAAGCCCGGCCAGAAAGTCAGCAAGAAGCGTACGCCGGCACCGCTGCAGGCGCTGGGCTTCACGCTGGACGAGCTGAAGGAAGCACGCCTTGCTTCGATAGTGGATTTCAAGGGACGCAAATCCCGTGACCTGGGCGGCCAAGGCGTGCCCCCGACCGATCAAACAGGAGAGTTGTGACATGAATCGCGAAATGTTGATGCTGGTGGAAGCCATCTCGCGCGAAAAAAACGTCGAACGCGACGTGGTGTTCGGTGCCGTGGAGTCCGCGCTGGCGCAAGCGACCAAGAAGCTCTATTCCGGCGAGGTGGACATCCGGGTGGCGGTGGACCGTGAAAGCGGCAACTACGACACCTTCCGCCGCTGGCTCGTCGTGCCCGACTCTGCTGGCCTGCAGAACCCCGATGCCGAGGAACTGCTGATGGATGCGCAGGAGCGCGTCACGGACGTGGAAGAGGGTGACTACATCGAGGAGCCCGTCGAATCTGTGCCGATCGGCCGCATCGGCGCCATGGCGGCCAAGCAGGTCATCCTGCAAAAGATCCGGGACGCCGAGCGCGAGATGCTGCTGAACGACTTCATGTCGCGCGGCGACAAGATCTTTGTCGGCACCGTCAAGCGCATGGACAAGGGCGACATCATTGTCGAATCCGGCCGGGTGGAAGGCCGCCTGCGCCGCAGCGAAATGATCCCCAAGGAAAACCTTCGCAACGGTGACCGCGTGCGGGCCATGATCATGGAGGTGGACCTGACGCTGCGCGGTGCGCCCATCATCCTGTCGCGTGCGGCGCCTGAATACATGATCGAACTCTTCCGTCAGGAAGTGCCAGAGATCGAGCAGGGCCTGCTGGAGATCAAGTCCTGCGCGCGCGACGCCGGCAGCCGCGCCAAGATCGCCGTGCTCAGCCATGACAAACGCGTGGACCCTATCGGCACTTGCGTGGGCGTGCGGGGCACGCGCGTGAACGCCGTAACCAATGAGCTGGCCGGCGAGCGCGTGGATATCGTCCTGTGGTCCGAGGACCCCGCCCAGTTCGTGATCGGCGCGCTCGCGCCTGCCAACGTGACCTCCATCGTTGTGGACGAGGAAAAGCACGCCATGGACGTGGTGGTGGACGAGGAAAACCTTGCCATCGCCATCGGCCGCGGCGGCCAGAACGTCAGGCTGGCTTCCGAGCTGACCGGCTGGAAGATCAACATCATGGACGCCAACGAGTCTGCCCAGAAGCAGGCCGAGGAAACCAGCACGCAACGCTCCCTGTTCATGGAAAAGCTCGATGTGGACGAGGAAATCGCCGACATCCTGATCGCCGAGGGGTTCACCAGCCTGGAAGAAGTGGCCTATGTGCCGCTGCAGGAAATGCTGGAGATCGAAAGCTTCGACGAAGACACCGTCAACGAACTGCGTTCGCGCGCCAAGGATGCGCTGCTGACCATGGAGATCGCCCGTGAGGAAAACGTCGAGGAGGTGTCGCAGAACCTGCGTGACCTGGACAGCCTCACCCCCGCGCTGATCACCAAGCTGGCCGAGGCCGGCGTTCACACCCGCGACGAGCTGGCCGACCTGGCGGTCGACGAGCTCACCGAGATCACCGGCCAGTCTGCGGACGAGGCCAAGGCCCTGATCATGAAGGCGCGCGAGCACTGGTTTACCGGTGCCGGCGCCTCTCAAGAGTAACGGTCATGAAAGGTAAGACGATACATGTCCAGTACGACCGTCGCCGAGTTTGCTTCCGAACTCAAGAAATCAACCGATACGCTGCTTGAACAGCTGCGCAGTGCAGGGGTGTCCAAGGCATCCGCCGCGGACTCGCTGAGCGATGCCGACAAACAGAAGCTGCTGGGCTACCTGCAGGCCAGCCACGGCACTGCTTCGCCCGAGCGCAAGAAGATCACGCTGGTGAAAAAGTCCACCAGCGAGATCAAGCAGGCCGATGCCACTGGCAAGGCCCGCACCATCCAGGTGGAAGTGCGCAAGAAGCGCACCTTCGTGAAGCGCGACGAAAATGAAGGCACTGGCGAGCCGTCCGCGGCGGTGCCCGACGCGCCTGCCGCGCCCGTGATCGACAACGCCGAACTGGCCCGCCGCGAGGAAGAGGCGCGACGCCAGGCCGAGCTGATCCGCCGTCAGGAAGAAGAACTCGCCGAGAAGCGCCGCCAGCGTGAGGAGCAGGAAGCGCGTGAGCGCGAAGCCGCCGAGCGCGCCGCTGCCGCAGCCGCTGCGCAGAAGCAGGCCGAAGCCAAAGCCGCATCGGAGACCCAGGAGCCCGCTGCCGCGCAGGCAGCCGCCGATGACGCCGCCGCCCAGGCGCGCGTGCAGGCCGAGGCCCGCGACAAGGCTGCGGCCGAAGCGCAGGCCCGTGCCAATGAGGAAGCCGCCCGTGCCGCCGAGCTGGCCGAGCGTCGTCGCAAGGCCGAGGCCGAAGCGGCCGCCATCCGCTCGATGATGTCCACGCCCAAGAAGGTGCTGGTCGCCAAAAAGCCTGAAGAGGCCAAGCCGGTCGCCAAGGCGGCTGATGCGGCCAAGACCGGCGTCAAGGGCACGCTGCACAAGCCCGCGGCAGGCGCCAGGCCCGGCGCAGCGGGCACGGCGGCCGCGCCGGCGGGCCCCGGTGCCGGCAAGGAAGTCAAATCGGCCAAGCTGTCCTCCAGCTGGGCCGGAGATCCCGCCAAGAAAAAGGAAATCAAGACCCGCGGCGACGCATCAGGCGGCGTGGGCCGCAACAACTGGCGTGGCGGTCCCCGCGGCCGTCGCGGCAACGACCGCGACCGCGAAGAGCACATGCAGGCCGCGCCGGCGGAAGCCCGCGTGATCGAAGTGCACGTGCCCGAAACCATCACGGTGGCGGAACTGGCGCACAAGATGTCCGTCAAGGCGTCCGAGGTGATCAAACACCTGATGAAGCTGGGCCAGATGGTCACCATCAACCAGCCGCTGGACCAGGACACGGCAATGATCGTGGTCGAAGAAATGGGCCACAAGGCGATCACCGCCGCGCTGGACGATCCCGAGGCCTTCACGGTGGAGGAGGCTTCGGCCCACGACGCCGAGGCGCTCGCCCGTGCACCGGTCGTGACCGTCATGGGTCACGTCGACCACGGCAAGACGTCGCTGCTGGACTACATCCGCCGCGCCAAGGTGGCCGCGGGTGAAGCCGGTGGCATTACCCAGCACATTGGCGCCTACCACGTCGAAACACCGCGCGGGATGATCTCGTTCCTGGACACGCCGGGTCACGAGGCTTTCACGGCCATGCGTGCCCGCGGCGCCCAGGCGACCGACATCGTGATCCTGGTGGTGGCTGCCGACGACGGCGTGATGCCTCAGACCAAGGAAGCCGTCAAGCACGCGAAAGCGGCGGGCGTGCCCATCGTGGTGGCGGTCAACAAGATCGACAAGCCCGACGCCAACCCGGACCGCGTCAAGCAGGAGCTGGTGGCTGAAGAGGTCGTCCCCGAGGAATACGGCGGCGATTCGCCGTTCGTCAGCGTCTCGGCCAAGACCGGCCAGGGCATCGACGATCTGCTGGAGCAGGTGCTGCTGCAGGCCGAAGTGCTGGAGCTGAAGGCGCCGGTGGATGCCGCGGCCAAGGGCCTGGTTATCGAAGCCCAGCTCGACAAGGGCCGCGGCCCGGTGGCCACGGTGCTGGTGCAGTCCGGCACGCTCAAGACGGGCGACGTGGTGCTGGCGGGCCAGACCTACGGCCGCGTGCGCGCCATGCTGGACGAGAATGGCAAGTCCATCAAGTCTGCCGGTCCGTCCATTCCCGTGGAGATCCAGGGCCTGACCGAAGTGCCCCAGGCGGGCGACGAGTTCATGGTCATGGCCGACGAGCGCCGGGCGCGCGAAATCGCGACCTACCGCGCGGGCAAGTTCCGCAACACCAAGCTGGCCAAGCAGCAGGCCGCCAAGCTGGAGAACATGTTCACCGACATGACGGCGGGCGAGGTCAAGACGGTGCCCATCATCGTCAAGGCGGACGTGCAGGGCTCGCAGGAAGCATTGGCTGCGTCGCTGCTCAAGCTGTCCACCGACGAAGTCAAGGTGCAGCTCGTGTATGCCGCCGTCGGTGGCATCAGCGAGTCCGACGTGAACCTGGCGATTGCTTCCAAGGCGCTGATCATCGGCTTCAACACGCGCGCCGACGCCGGCGCGCGCAAGCTGGCCGAAGGCAATGACGTGGACATCCGCTACTACAACATCATCTACGACGCCGTGGATGAGTTGAAGGCGGCCATGTCCGGCATGCTGGCGCCCGAGAAGCGCGAGGAAGTCATCGGCTCGGCCGAGATCCGCACGGTGTTCGTGGCGTCCAAGATCGGCACTGTGGCCGGCTGCATGATCACGTCCGGCATGGTCACGCGGACATCCAAGTTCCGCTTGCTGCGCGACAACGTCGTGGTCTACACAGGTGAAATCGACACACTCAAACGTCTCAAGGATGATGTCCGCGAAGTCAAGGAAGGTTTTGAGTGCGGTATCAAGCTGCGCAACTACAACGACATCAAGGAAGGCGACCAGCTGGAGTTCTTCGAGGTCAAGGAAATCGCCAGAACCTTGTAAGGCCCTGATGCGCCTTTGGCAATGAAAAAGCAGACCAAGCCCAACCGCTCCTACCAGGTCGCCGACCAGATTCAGCGCGACCTGGCTGAGCTCGTCCGCGAGGTCAAGGACCCGCGGCTGGGCATGGTCACGCTCAGTGCGGTGGAGGTCACACCAGACTACGCCCATGCCAAGGTGTTCTTCAGCGTGCTGGTGGGTGACCCCGATCAGTGCGAGGAAGCGCTCAACCATGCCGCCGGCTTCCTGCGCAACGGCCTGTTCAAGCGGCTGCACATCCACACGGTGCCCACGCTGCATTTCGTGTTCGACCGCACGACCGAGCGGGCCGCGGACATGAACGCGCTGATCGCCAAGGCCGTCTCTTCCCGCGCCAAAGAGGACTGAGCATGAACGCGCCACGCACACGGGTGCAGCGGCACCCTGTGCATGGGGTGTTGCTTCTGGACAAGCCGCTGGGTCTTTCGAGCAATAACGCGCTGCAGAAATGCAAATGGCTGCTGCGCGCCGAAAAGGCGGGTCATACCGGCACGCTGGACCCGCTGGCCACCGGCGTGTTGCCGTTGTGTTTCGGCGCCGCCACCAAATTCAGCCAGATTCACCTGGATGCCGACAAGACCTACGAGACGACCGTGCGTCTGGGCATCAAGACGCTGACCGCTGACGCCGAGGGCGAGGTCATCCAGACGCGGCCCGTGCAATGCACGCTTGGGCAGGTGGTCGAGGTGCTGAACCGTTTCACCGGTTCGATCCGGCAGGTGCCGCCGATGCACAGCGCGCTCAAGAAGGACGGCAAGGCACTGTATGAGTACGCCCGCGAAGGTGAAACGGTGGAGCGCGAAGCCCGTGACGTGGTCATCCACGACCTGGAACTGCTCGAGGCCGGCCTGGGGGCAGACGCGCCGTTCCTGCGGCTGCGCGTACGCTGCAGCAAGGGCACCTACATCCGCACGCTGGGCGAGGACATCGGCGAGGTACTGGGCTGCGGCGGGCACCTGTCGGCGCTGCGCCGGGTGGCGACCGGCCCGTTCGACATCACGCACTGCGTGACGCTGGATACCCTGGAAGCGATGCCCGAAGCGCAGCGCCTTGACGCCCTGCTGCCGGTGGAAGCGCTGCTGCCCGGCCATGCGGCTGTCACGCTGGATGGTGACAATGCCGCCCGGTTCCTGAGCGGCATGCGCCGCCGCGGGGCCTGGCCCGATGCGGCCAGCGTGGCCGTCTTTGGCGCCGAACCCCGCGCCTTGCTGGGCACGGCCCACGTCAAGGCCGGCGAACTGATCCCGGGGCGATTGCTGAGCCCCCCTGAAATACAGCAAATCCTGGAAACGACATCATGAGTACCAAGCAAATCCGCAACATCGCCATCATTGCCCACGTGGACCATGGCAAAACCACGATGGTGGACCAACTCCTGCGCCAGTCAGGCACGTTCGCCGACCACGAGAAAGTGGTCGATACGGTCATGGACAACAACGCGATCGAAAAGGAGCGCGGCATCACCATCCTGGCCAAGAACTGCGCCGTGAGCTGGAAGGGTACGCATATCAACATTGTGGACACGCCCGGCCACGCGGACTTCGGCGGTGAAGTCGAGCGCGCCCTGTCCATGGTGGACAGCGTGGTGCTGCTGATCGACGCGCAGGAAGGCCCCATGCCCCAGACCCGCTTCGTGACCAAGAAGGCGCTGGCCCTGGGCCTGCGTCCCATCCTGGTCGTGAACAAGGTCGACAAGCCGGGCGCCCGTCCGCAACATGTCGTCAACGCCGCCTTCGACCTGTTCGACAAGCTGGGCGCGACAGACGAGCAATTGGACTTCCCCGTGGTGTACGCGTCGGGCATCAACGGCTGGTCGTCGCTGGAAGAAGGCGGCCAGGGTGAGCAGTGGGGCCCTGACATGTCGGCCCTGTTCGACACCATTCTCAAGCACGTGCCGCCAAACGCGGGTGACGCGTCGGCGCCGCTGCAGCTGCAGATCTCGGCACTGGACTTCTCGACCTTCGTAGGCCGCATCGGCGTGGGCCGCATCAGCCAGGGCACCCTCAAACCCATGCAGGACGTTCTGGTGATGGAAGGCCCGGACGGCAAGTCCATCAAGGGCCGCGTCAACCAGGTGCTGACCTTCCAGGGTCTGGACCGCATGCAGACCCCTGAAGCCGGCCCAGGCGACATCGTCCTGATCAACGGCATTGAAGACATCGGCATTGGCGTGACCGTGACCGATCCGGTCAACCCGGCACCGCTGCCCATGCTCAAGGTGGACGAGCCCACGCTGACCATGAACTTCTGCGTCAACACGAGCCCGCTGGCGGGCCGCGAAGGCAAGTACGTGACCAGCCGTCAGATCTGGGACCGCCTGCAAAAAGAGTTGCAGCACAATGTGGCGCTGCGCGTGTCCGAGACCGACGAGGAAGGCATTTTCGAGGTCATGGGACGCGGTGAACTGCACCTCACCATCCTGCTGGAAAACATGCGCCGCGAAGGCTATGAAATGGCCGTGTCCAAGCCGCGCGTGGTGTTCCGCACCGTCAACGGCGAACGCCACGAGCCCATCGAAATGGTGACCGCCGACATCGAGGAGCAGCACCAGGGCGGCGTGATGCAGGCGCTGGGTGAACGCAAGGGCGACCTCATCAACATGGAGCCGGACGGCCGCGGCCGCGTCCGCCTGGAATACCGCATCCCCGCGCGGGGGCTGATCGGCTTCACCAACGAATTCCTGAACCTCACGCGCGGATCGGGCCTGATCAGCAACATCTTTGACGGCTACGAGCCGCACAAGGGTGACATTGGCGGCCGCAAGAACGGCGTGCTGATTTCCATGGACGACGGCGAAATCTTCAACTACGCGCTGGGCAAGCTGGACGACCGCGGCCGCATGTTCGTGCGGGCCAACGACCCGGTGTATGAGGGCATGATCGTCGGCATCCACAACCGCGACAACGATCTGGTGGTGAACGCCACGCGCACCAAGCAACTGACCAACTTCCGCGTGAGCGGCAAGGAAGACGCCATCAAGATCACGCCACCGATCCAGCTCACGCTCGAATACGGCGTGGAGTTCATCGAGGATGACGAGCTGGTCGAGATCACGCCCAAAAGCATTCGCCTGCGCAAGCGCCACCTGAAAGAACATGAACGCAAGCGCGCATCGCGTGAAGGCGCGTGACGCCCTGACGTCATGACACTGCGGCACGGACAAGCCGTCTGGCTGATGGTGGCGGTGACCCTGATGTGGTCCATCGCTGGCGTGGTGACGCGCCAGCTAGAGCATGCTCGCAGCTTCGAGGTCACGTTCTGGCGCAGCTTCTTCACGATGTTGTCGCTGCTGGTGATCCTGCCTCTTTGGCAGGGCTCACGCGTATTCCGCAACATGCACTGGAAACGCCCGTACTTCTGGCTGTCCGGGGTGTGCTGGAGCGTGATGTTCACGGCCTTCATGGTCGCGCTCACGATCACGACCGTGGCCAATGTGCTGGTCACGATGGCGTTGGGACCGCTGTTCACCGCGTTGATCGCGCGTGTGTTCATCGGTCACAGACTGCCGTTGCGTACCTGGGGCGCCATTGTTGTCGCCGGCCTCGGCATTGCGTGGATGTACGGCTCCCAGGTCAGCCTGGGCGCGCCGGGTGTGCTGCTGGGTTCCATGGTCGCGCTGTGCGTGCCCGTCGCTGGTGCCGTTCAGTGGACGGTGGCGCAACGCAGCCAGGCCCATGGCGAAAAACTCGACCTGGTGCCCTGCGTGCTGGTTGGCGCCGTCATTTCCAGTGCCGTGACGTTCCCGCTGTCATTTCCCTTCATGGCCACCGGCAAGGACGTGGCCTGGCTGGGCCTGCTGGGTCTGGTGCAACTGGCCATTCCCTGTACGCTGTCGGTGATGTGTGCCCGGGTGCTCAAGGCGCCCGAGGTGTCGCTGCTGGCGCTGCTGGAGATCATTTTTGGCATTGCGCTGGCCTGGTTCGGCGCGAACGAACAGCCCGGTTCCAATGTGCTGGCTGGCGGCGCGCTGGTGCTGGGCGCACTGGTCGTCAATGAACTGATCGGATGGAGACAACGGACATGAGCGATGTAGTGGCGCAAGTCCAGGGCCGTGCGGGCCTCATTACCCTTAACCGGCCCAAGGCGTTGAACGCGCTGTCGCTGGACATGGTGCGCGACCTCACGGCGGCGCTGCTCGCCTGGCTGGACGACCCGGCCGTCGAGGTCGTGGCGGTGCGCGGTACGGGCAAGGAGGGCGCTTTTGGTGCATTCTGCGCAGGTGGTGATATCCGCTTCTTCCACCAGGCCGCGCTGGCCGGCGATCCGCGGCTGGAGGACTTCTTCACAGAGGAATACACGCTCAACCACCTGATCCAGACCTACCCCAAGCCATACGTCGCCTTTATGGACGGCATCGTCATGGGCGGCGGCATGGGCATTTCTCAGGGGGCCAGGGTGCGCATCGTGACCGAGCGCACGAAGATGGCCATGCCTGAGACCAATATCGGCTTGTTCCCCGATGTTGGCGGCGGGTTCTTCCTGGGCCGGTGCCCGGGCCGGATCGGCGAGTATCTGGCGCTGACGGGCAATGTCATTGGGGCGCAAGACGCGCTCGCAGCCGGATTGGCCGACGTGGTGCTGGCATCGAAGGAACTGCCGGATTTGTGGGGTTCACTTGCCCGACTGGGTGCAGACGCCTTGCCGGCGCAGGTCGATGCCGATGTGGCAGCGGCGCAGTCAACCCTGGCGCGCTCGGCTGCCCAGATCGACCATTTCTTTGCACTGGACAGCGTTCCTGCCATCGTGCACACGCTCGAAGCGGACGCATCGGACTGGGCTCGGGACACGGCTAAACTGTTGCGCCAGCGTTCGCCACTGATGCTGCATGTGGTGCTGGAGCAGGTGCGCCGCGGCCGCGCCATGGGCCTGGCTGACGACCTGCGCATGGAGCGCGATCTGGTGCGTCACTGCTTTCACCTGCGGCCCGGCGCGGCGGGAGAAACCGTCGAGGGCATCCGCGCCCTGGCGGTGGACAAGGATCACACGCCGAAATGGAACCCGGCTCGGATCGAGGACGTGACGGCTGACATGGTGGCGCCGTTCTTCGCAAGTCCCTGGCCTGCGCACGCGCATCCGCTTGCCCGGCTGAACTGAGCGGCTACCGGTTCCTGCTCTTCATCGCCCGCTCGACCTCGCGTTTGCCTTCGCGGTCCTTGATCGTGTCGCGCTTGTCGTGCTCGGCCTTGCCCTTGGCCAGCGCGATGTCGCACTTGACCTTGCCCTCCTTCCAGTGGAGGTTCAGCGGCACCAGCGTGTAACCCTTTTGCTCGACCTTGCCAATCAGCCTGCGGATTTCATCCTTGTGCATGAGCAGCTTCTTTGTGCGTACCGAATCCGGGTTCACATGGGTCGATGCTGACTTCAGCGGGTTGATCTGGCAGCCGATCAAATACAGCTCGCCGTCACGGACGACCACATAGCCGTCGGTGAGCTGGACCTTGCCCTCGCGCAGCGCTTTCACTTCCCAGCCCTGCAGCACCATGCCCGCCTCGAAGCGCTCTTCGAAGAAATAGTTGAACGCCGCCTTCTTGTTGTCGGCGATGCGTGCGGCGGTATCGGGTTTCTTGGCCATGAGGGGATATGGGGGCCGGAAGGCTCAATACAATCGAAAGCCGTCCGGCATGGGCGCCTGCGTGCGCCGTGGGCCGCGATTGTACGTTCCCGGCCGCGCCGGCAGTTGCATGAAACACGTCCACAAATCCGTCCTCATCTGGTACAGCGCCGAAGAAATGTTCGCCCTGGTAACCGACGTGCCCCGCTATCCCGAATTCCTGCCCTGGTGCGACCATGCGGCGGTGCTGGAGTCCGATGACGGTGGCATGAAGGCAGAGGTCGGAATTTCTTTCGGAGGCATCCGCCAGACCTTCACGACCCGCAACGAACATGTCGCAGGGCGTGAAGTCGCCATGAGGCTGGTGAACGGACCTTTTTCGCGGCTGGACGGGTACTGGCGATTCGTGCCGCTGGGCGACGCCGCACAGCGGGCGTGCCGTGTCGAACTCGACCTTCACTATGGCTTCGACAACATGGCCCTGGCCACGCTGGTGGGGCCGGTGTTCGACCGCATCGCGGGTAGCCTGGTGGATGCGTTCGTCAAGCGCGCGGAGCAGGTCCATGGATGACACGCCGGGCATCCGGGTGGTGGTGGTGGCGTCGCCCGGGCCCCGGCAGGTGACCGAGGTGGTTATTAAGCTGCCTGCCGGCGCGACGGTCGAGCAGGCCCTGCGCGCCAGCGGGTTGGCTCACGATCTGCCACTGGAAAAACTGTCCGTGGGTGTGTGGCGACGAAAGACGGCCTTGAATCAGCCACTGCGGGAGGGCGACCGCGTTGAGTTGTACCGGCCGCTCGTGGTCGACCCCAAAGTGGCGCGACGGGAGCGGTTTGCGCGGCAAGGCGCCCGTTCAGCCGGGCTGTTCGCGCGCAAACGCGCCGGGGCCAAAGCGGGTTACTGAACCGACCAGACCGTCAGCCAGCCTGGCAATCCTTGGCAATGACTTCATTGATGCGGCGGGCTTCAGCCGCACGCGCTTCGTCACTCATGAAGTCGCGTTCGCCTTTGGCGTTGGTCGTGGCGATCCGCACGCCGGATTCCAGGGATGCCTTGGCGCGACGGGCCCGTTCACAATTCTCGGACCGGGTTTTAGCCAGGCTGAGCTCAGCCGCTTTCTTGTTGGCGGCTTCGGCCGCCTCTGCCTGCTTTCTCTTCGCTTCCAGGTCCTTGTCGACACCCGTCACTTTCGGCGCGGGCGCGGAGGGCGGCTTTGCGGCGGTGGCCGGCACACCCGGCGCGCCGGAAGCGCCGCTACCCGCAGAGGGCTCCGCCGCGGCTGCCGGCGCCGCCGCCTGCGGCGGCCGCTTCAGGATGTTCTTGGCCGGCACATCGGCGGGAGGCGCTTGGTCGCTGAAGACCTTGCGTCCGTCCTTGTCGATCCACTGCCACTGGGCGGCGGCGGCCAGGGGCAGGGCCAGGGCGAAGGCTGCGGTGAGGGCGTAGATCGGTTTCATGCGTTCAGTGTAGTACCAAGGCCACGGGTACAATCCGTTTTTTGGAGCTTTCTCATGCGCCTTCTTGGAAAAGCGCTCACCTTCGACGATGTGTTGTTGGTGCCGGCGTTCTCCCAGGTCCTGCCCAAGGACACGTCCCTCGCGACCCGCCTCTCCCGAAACATCCACCTGAACCTGCCGCTCGTGTCCGCAGCCATGGACACCGTGACGGAGGCGCGCCTGGCGATTGCCATCGCCCAGGAAGGTGGCATCGGCATCGTCCACAAGAACCTCACGCCCAAGCAGCAGGCTGCTGAGGTCGCGAAGGTCAAGCGCTATGAGTCAGGCGTGCTGCGCGACCCCGTCGTGATCACCCCCGAGCACACGGTGCTGCAGGTCATGCAACTGTCCGACGAGCTCGGTATTTCGGGCTTTCCGGTGGTGGACGGCGGCAAGGTCATTGGCATCGTGACCGGGCGCGACCTGCGCTTCGAGACGCGCTACGACGTGAAGGTGCGCGACATCATGACGCCGCGCGACAAGCTCGTGACGGTCAAGGACGGCACGACGCCGGCCGAAGCCAAGGCGCTTTTGAACAAGCACAAGCTCGAGCGGCTGCTGGTGGTGAACGACGCCTTCGAGCTCAAGGGCCTCATCACGGTCAAGGACATCACCAAGCAGACCAGCTTTCCCAATGCCGCGCGCGATGCCGCGGGCCGGCTGCGCGTGGGCGCGGCTGTTGGCGTGGGCGAGGGCACCGAGGAACGCGTCGAGGCGCTGGTCAAGGCGGGGGTGGACGCCATCGTGGTGGACACGGCCCACGGCCACAGCAAGGGCGTGATCGACCGCGTGCGCTGGGTCAAGCAAAACTACCCGCAGGTGGATGTCATCGGGGGCAACATTGCCACCGGCGCCGCCGCGCTGGCGCTGGTGGAAGCCGGCGCCGACGGCGTGAAGGTGGGGATCGGCCCGGGTTCGATCTGCACCACCCGCATCGTGGCCGGCGTGGGCGTGCCGCAGATCATGGCCATCGACAACGTGGCCACCGCGCTTCAGGGCACGGACGTTCCGCTGATTGCCGACGGCGGCATCCGCTACAGCGGCGACATCTCCAAGGCCATTGCGGCCGGCGCCAGCTCCGTCATGATGGGCGGCATGTTCGCGGGTACCGAGGAAGCGCCCGGCGAAGTGATCCTGTTCCAGGGGCGCAGCTACAAGAGCTACCGCGGCATGGGCTCCATCGGCGCCATGCAGCAGGGCAGTGCCGACCGCTATTTCCAGGAAGCCACCACCGGCAATCCCAACGCTGACAAACTCGTGCCCGAGGGCATCGAGGGCCGGGTGCCCTACAAGGGGTCGCTCGTGTCCATTATTTTCCAGATGGCTGGCGGCGTGCGGGCGAGCATGGGCTATTGCGGCTGCGCCACCATCGAGGACATGAAGAACAAGGCCGAGTTCGTCGAGATCACGGCGGCGGGCATTCGTGAGAGCCACGTCCATGACGTGCAGATCACCAAAGAAGCGCCGAACTACCGCGCCGACTGATCTGTTCTGAATGTCCTCTATGCAACACCAGAAAATCCTCATCCTCGATTTCGGCTCTCAGGTCACACAGCTCATCGCGCGGCGCATCCGTGAGGCGCATGTTTACTGCGAAGTCCACCCCTGCGACGTGTCGGACGACTGGGTCAGGCAGTACGCGGCCGACGGCGCTCTCAAGGGCGTGATCCTGTCCGGCAGCCATGCCAGCGTTTACGAAGATACGACCGACAAGGCGCCGCAGGCGGTCTTCCAGCTCGGCGTGCCCGTGCTGGGCATCTGCTATGGCATGCAGACCATGGCCCACCAGTTGGGCGGCAAGGTCGAGGGCGGCCACAAGCGTGAGTTCGGCTTTGCGTCCGTGCGCGCGCGGGGCCACACGGCGTTGCTCAAGGACATTGGGGACTTCACCACGGCCGACGGCCACGGCATGCTCAACGTCTGGATGAGCCATGGTGACAAGGTGACCGAGCTGCCGCCGGGCTTCAAGCTCATGGCCAGCACGGACAGCTGCCCCATCGCCGGCATGGCCGACGAGGAGCGGCGGTTCTACGCCGTCCAGTTCCATCCCGAAGTCACCCACACCCGGCAGGGCAAGGCGATACTGGAGCGGTTCGTGCTGGGCATCTGCGGCACCCGGCCCGATTGGGTGATGCGTGACCACATCGCCGAAGCGGTGGAACTCATCCGCCAGCAGGTGGGTGACGAAGAGGTGATCCTGGGCCTTTCGGGCGGTGTGGACTCCAGCGTGGCAGCGGCGTTGATCCACCGCGCCATTGGTGACCAGCTGACCTGCGTGTTCGTGGACCACGGCCTGCTGCGCCTGAACGAGGGCGACATGGTCATGGACATGTTCGTCGGCAAACTGCACGCCAAGGTCATTCGCGTGGATGCCAGTGAACTGTTCCTGGGCAAGTTGGCGGGCGTGAGCGATCCGGAAGCCAAGCGCAAGATCATCGGCGGTGAGTTCGTCACCGTCTTCAAGCAGGAAGCCGCCAAACTGACGAGCGCAGGAGCCAAAGGCGCGAAATGGCTGGCCCAAGGCACGATCTACCCCGACGTGATCGAATCCGGCGGCGCCAAGAGCAAGAAAGCCGTCACCATCAAGAGCCATCACAACGTGGGCGGCTTGCCGGAGCAGTTGGGCCTGAAGCTGCTGGAGCCGCTGCGTGACCTGTTCAAGGACGAGGTCCGGGAACTGGGCGTGGCACTGGGCCTGCCGCCCGAGATGGTGTACCGCCATCCGTTCCCGGGACCCGGGCTGGGCGTGCGCATTCTGGGTGAGGTGAAGAAGGAATACGCCGACCTGCTGCGCCGCGCCGATGCGATCTTCATCGAGGAGCTTCGCAACTTCCGCGACGAAGCCAGCGGCAAGACCTGGTATGACCTGACCAGCCAGGCCTTTACCGTGTTCCTGCCTGTCAAGAGCGTCGGCGTCATGGGAGATGGCCGCACGTACGACTATGTGGTGGCCCTGCGCGCCGTGCAGACCAGCGACTTCATGACCGCTGACTGGGCCGAGCTGCCCTATGCACTGCTCAAGAAGGTGTCCAGTCGCATCATCAACGAGGTGCGCGGCATCAACCGCGTGACCTACGACGTGAGCTCCAAGCCGCCCGCCACGATCGAGTGGGAGTGACGTCATGACGGAAGCACCCATCCCCGACAACGACGCGCAGCGCGTTGATGCCATGGACGCGGCGATGTGCGCGTTCGTGCCCCGGGAAGAGCGGTTTGACCGCATCACGCGCACCGTCCGTCGCCTGCTGGACGTGCCCATGGCGCTGATTTCGATCGTGGACGTCGACGCCCAGTGGTTCCGGTCCGCCCAGGGGCTCCAGGACCTGGAGACGCCTCGCAGCATTTCGTTCTGCGGTCATGCGGTTGCGTCCGGCAGGATGCTGGTGGTTCCCGACGCCACCAGCGATCCCCGTTTTTGGGACAACCCCCTGGTGACGCACGCACCCTACATCCGTTCCTACCTTGGCGTTCCGCTTGCCATCTCGCCGACCGTGCGTGTCGGAACGCTGTGCGCACTGGACACGCGGGTGCGCGAGTTCACCCAGCAGGACATTCTGGGCATGCAGGACCTGGCGGCGATGGCTGAGGCCGAGCTGCGGATTGACGCGCTCGGGCTGTCGCAGAAGCAGTTGCTGAGCGAGCTGGGCAAGACCGAGCGGCGCGCCAGCATGGACGCTGCAACCGGCTGCTGGAACGCGCGCGCGTTCCGCGAGCTGGTTTCCCTGACAGCGGCAGACTGCCTCTTGCGTGGCACGACCCTGGCACTTTGCTACGCGCGTGTTCGCAACTATGAAGCGCTTGCCAGCCGCGGCGACAGAACCCAGGCCAACCTGATGCGGCAATTGCTGGCACAGGTGTTGCGACGGCGGCTGCCGGTGGACGGCGCGCTGGGCAGCCTGGGCGAGCGTGACTTCTGCGCGCTGATTCCCGGCGCTACGCCGCTGGACGTCGAAGGCAGCCTGGCGCAATTCACCTTTCCGCAGGTCACGCTGGACATGCCGGGGTTTCATCTGGACATGACGCTGGACCTGGCCTGCAGCCTGGCGTTCCTGGGGGACATGAAATCGGGCAGTCCCTCCATGGAGCTGTGGGCGACTGCGCTGGCCGGCCTGAAAGACTGACCGCCGGGCGCCGGCCGGGCGGGCGCGGCACAATCCGCCCATGTACCAGCCGCCCCAGTTCAAATCGACCGACCGCGCGATCGCTGCGCGCCTCATGCGCGAGCATCCGTTCGCCAGCCTGATCTCCGTTGACGATGCCGGGCTGCCCTATGTCACGCACCTGCCGCTGCACCTGGAAGACCGGGGCGAGGAAGGCGGCTTTGTCCTGCTGGGGCACTGTGCGCGGCCCAATCCGCACTGGCGTTACCTGCAGGCGCGGCCCACGGCGGTGGCGACCTTCCTGGGGCCGCATGCCTACCTGTCGCCCAGGGTGTATCCCGATCTGGCGCGCGTGCCCACCTGGAACTATCTGGCCGTGCATTGCACGGTGCAGGCCACGCTGGTGGAAGAACCACAGGCCAAGGACCGGTTACTCAAGAAGCTGATCGGTGACCATGAGCCGCCCTACGCAGAACAATGGAAAGGCCTGGGCGAGGAGTTTGCCCACAAGATGTTGGCGGGCATCGTGGCCTTTGAGCTGAAGGTCAGCGACCTGCAATGCAAGCTCAAGCTCAACCAGCACCGGCGCGAGTCGCATGCGGCCATGCAGGCCCTGTATGCGTCGGGCAATGAGAACGAACAGGCACTGGCCGCATGGATGAACAGGCTGGGCCTGGGCGTGCCCGCGAACGACGGAGCGCCATGACCACGTCGGCTGACGGGCAGTTCATGGCCCTGGCGCTGGCACAGGCCCGCCAGGCGGCTGACGCGGGCGAGGTGCCCGTAGGCGCCGTCGTGGTGCGCAATGGCGAAGTGATTGCGACGGGCCGCAATGCGCCAGTGGCCAGCCACGACCCGACCGCCCATGCCGAAATTGCGGCGTTGCGTGCCGCGGCCGCGCGCCTGGGCAACTACCGGCTGGATGGCTGCACGCTGTACGTCACGCTGGAGCCGTGCGCCATGTGCAGCGGGGCGATGCTGCACGCCCGGCTGCAGCGCGTGGTCTATGGTGCGCCGGATGCCAAAACTGGCGCTGCCGGCTCGGTGCTGGATCTGTTTGCCCAGCCGCGCATCAACCACCAGACGGCCGTGCTCGGCGGGGTGCTTGCCGCCGAATGCGGCGAACTGCTCAGCGCGTTCTTCCAGAACCGGCGTCAGGCTTCGCGTGCGGCGGCTTCCCCCTTGCGTGACGATGCACTGCGCACGCCGCACGAGCGCTTCGAAAATCTGCCTGGCTATCCATGGGCGCCGCACCATGTCCATGACCTGCCGGCGCTGGCGGGCCTGCGCATGCATTACCTGGACGAAGGTCCGGTGCAGGCGCCGCTGACCTGGCTGTGCCTGCACGGCAACCCCGCATGGAGCTACCTGTACCGCCGGATGATCCCCGTTCTGCTGGGCGCTGGCGGCCGCGTCGTGGCGCCGGACATGCCGGGTTTTGGCAAGAGCGACAAACCCAAACGGGACACCGCGCACAGCTTCAGCTGGCACCGGCAGGTGCTGCTGGAGTTCGTCGAGCGGCTGGACCTGCGCAACGTCGTGCTGGTCGTGCAGGACTGGGGCGGGCTGTTGGGCCTGACGCTGCCGATGGACGCGCCCCATCGCTATCGCGGGCTGCTGGTGATGAACACCACGCTGGCCACGGGTGACGCGCCCTTGAGCGCGGGCTTCATGGCCTGGCGCGAGATGTGCGCCAGGAACCCGGACTTCGATGTTGCACGCCTGCTGGCCAGAGGCAACCCCCACCTGAGCGTCGCCGAATGCGCGGCCTACAACGCACCGTTTCCTGACCGCGGACACCGGGCCGCGCTGCGGGCCTTTCCTCCCATGGTGCCTGAACGCGCGGATGACGACGGGGCCGCGGTGTCGCGCCGGGCACGTGCGTTCTGGCGGGACGACTGGGCGGGCCAGACCCTGATGGCCGTGGGCGCGCAGGACCCCGTGCTGGGGCCGCCGGTGATGCAGCAGTTGCAGCGGACCATCCGCAACTGCCCCGCGCCCATGGTGCTGGCGCAGGCCGGGCATTTTGTGCAGGAGCATGGTGAAGCCGTCGCGCAGGCGGCGGTGGGATACTTCCGCCCGTGAAAAAGCATATCTACATCTTCTCGCCTTCCAGCGCGGTGCGCGACAAACCGGCCTTCCGGCGAGGCGTGGCCCGGCTGCGGGCCCTGGGCCATGACGTCGAGATCGACGAAGCCGCGCTCAAAAGCCACATGCGTTTTGCCGGCGACGACGCCACGCGGCTGGCGGCCATCCGCCGCGCGGCGGACAGTGGCGCCGATGTGGCGCTGATCTCGCGCGGAGGCTACGGGCTGACCCGCATCCTGGCGGACCTTGACTACCGGCGCGTGGCCAAAGCCATCGGCCGCGGCACGCGGTTCGTGGGCCTGAGCGATTTCACCGCGTTCCAGAACGCCGTGCTGGCCAAAACCGGCGGCACCACGTGGGCTGGTCCCGCGGTGGGCGAGGACTTTGGCGTCGACGGCACCCCTGACGACATCATGGAGGCCTGCTTTGATGACCTGATCGGCGGCCATGGCGAAGGCACCGGCTGGCAACTGCCGCGCAACACGCCGCCGCTGCCGACGCGCAAGGACGGCGTGTGGTCAGCCAAAGGCATGCTGTGGGGGGGCAATCTGGCTGTGCTGTGCAGCCTGGTTGGCACGCCGTGGCTGCCGGCTGTCAAAGGCGGCATCCTCTTTCTGGAAGACGTGCACGAGCACCCTTACCGGCTTGAGCGCATGCTGACCCAGCTGCTGCACAGTGGCGTGCTGGCGGGGCAAAAGGCCATCGTCCTGGGGCAGTTCACCAACTACAAGCTGGCCCCTCATGACCGGGGGTTCAAACTGCAGACCGTGGTGGACTGGCTGCGCACCAAGGTGAAAGCCCCCATACTGCAGAACCTGCCTTTCGGCCATGTGCCGACCAAGGTGCTTTTGCCCGTGGGAGCCCAGGTGGAGCTGGCGGTGGAAGGCCGCGACGCATTCATGCTGTGGGGCCACCAGCCGGGCTCGCATGGCCATGATCACGATCACGGATGAAAACCCGCTGACGCGGAGCGGACGGTCAGCCGATCAGCGGGCTGGGGCGTGAAGTCAACCCCGCTGGCAGCAATCCCTTGAACATGCCGGTCAGGCGCAGGATCTGCTCGCGCGCCTGGGCTTCACCCTGCATGGCCGACAAGGCCGCCATGAGGTCCCCGCGCAGGTACCACAGCGCCTGCACGTCATTGGCATAGCGTACGCGGCGCGTGACCTGGGGAAACTGCTGCGCGCCGGCGGTTCCCAGCATGTCGAGCATGGCCTGGCGGATGTCTTCGGTGCCGTTCTCCAGCATGGACTCGGATGGCTGGGTCGATGCGCCCAGCAACCCGTAGATGCTGCTTCGAAGATTCGGTTTGATCCAACGCATGATTGTTCTGTTGTGAAAGCGGCCGCTTTGCGCAGCCCTACCTAAAGTATGCCGAGCATGACGGCAGCGCAAGTCAAAGCCGTGACCTAGTTAACGGAAAACAACGCGCAAAATCAACAAGTTAGTAACGAATCGTCAGGTTACTTCTAATTTCTGACAGCCGATGCCCAAAGGGAGAAATCCGGCCGATGCTCTAAACTGCGCGCAGAACAACTCCATCGCGGCGGGGCATGGCGGTCAATCGTACTGTTGTATTTGCGGACCTTACGGGCAGTACCGGCGTGTTTGAAGCGCTGGGCAACGCCAAGGCAACCGAGGCCATCACCCGGCTGACACAGTGGATCAGCCAGGTCTGCGAAGCCCATGACGGCCGGGTCGTCAAGACGCTGGGCGACGGCGTGCTGGCCGTGTTCCCGCGCGAGCGGCAGGCCGTGGACGCTGTGGTGGAACTGCAGCGCAACCATCTCAAGCGCATCCTCAACTGGCCGCCCAAGCTGCGCATGCGGCTGCAGATCGGGGTGGCCTGCGGCGAAATCGTGGAAGTCGATGGCGACTGCTATGGCGACGCGGTCAACGTGGCGTCACGCCTGTCGGATCTGTCGGGGGCCGACCAGATCTGGGCCACGGATTCTGTCGTGAACAGCATTGCCACACCGCCGGACGGCGTACGGTTTCGCAGCCTGGGGCCCATCAGCATCCGCGGCAAGGCTGAAAAGCGCGTGGTGTTCCGCATCGAATGGCAGGAAGAAGTGGTGTCCGAGCTGCTCACGGCGCCGGGTTCGCTGGACCTGCTGAAGGCGCAGCAGCGTCCGGACACGGTTCTGGGCCAGATCGAACTGTCGTGGCTGGACGTGAACGCGTCGTTCAAATCCAGCGACCTGCCGATCCACCTGGGCCGGGTTGTCGAAGCGGAATTCGTGGTCAACGACCAGCGCGTCTCGCGCCTGCACGCCAAGGTGGAATGGCGCAACGGTGCATTCGTGCTGGTGGACCTGAGCAGCTATGGCACCTGGGTACGCTTTGCGGGCAGCGATACCGAGCTGGCGCTGCGGCGCGACGAATGCGTGCTCCACGGCAAGGGTGAGATTGCGCTGGGTGCGCCGTTCAGCGACTTCACCGTGCCGACCGTGAACTTCAATCTATCCGGCGGCTCGGTGGAGCTGGCCCATCGTTCGGGCCAGCCCTTACGCTGACCCCAGCTTCGTCGCCAGCGCCAGCACGGACAGCGGCGCGCTGCCTTCGGCCTTGTTGTTGATGGTGACGTAAACGTTGTGCCCTGCCGCGGCGGTGGCCGCCATGACCTTGGCCAGGACATCCCGCGTCGATGGATCGGGGTCAACCAGTTTGTCAAAGGGCTCGTACAGGCCTTTGGCCTCTTGATAGCCTTGTGCCCCGTGTCGCGCGTGCAGGTTCCAGCGGCAAACGAGCGGGCCCGGCCACAGCGTCCGCAACAGGGGCAACTGCTCCTGCACTGGCGGCAGGCGGGGATGCAGTCCAAGGCAGTAGGTCGCACCGGCCGCTTTGAGAACCCGCGCGAAATCCGGCGTCAGCAGCTCAACGTTGCGAACCTCGATCGCCACGACCGCATCGGGCGCGGCAGTATGCAGCGATGGCAGTACGGCCAGCATGGCGGCCATGCGGGCCCAAAGATCCGGCAGATTCTGCAGAAAAGGGGCGGGCAGGGGACTTAGCTGGAATACCAGGGCGCCGATATGGTGCCCCAGGCCTTGCAGCGCCGGCTCCACGAACTCCGCCACGGCCAGCGCGGGGTCGAGAAATGCCGGGTTTGCCTGCGATCCGCGCCCGGACTCACTGCGGATCACGGCGTCTGTGATCAGGCTCGGCGCCTTGACCACGAACCGGAAATCATCAGGAACCTGTGCGGCATACGCCGCATACTGGCTGGCAGACATCGGCCGGTAGAACGTCCGGTCCAGGCTGACCGCGCGCAGCCCGGGATGCCGGGCATAAGCCGCCAGACCGGATTTGGCGAGGACGGTTTCGGCGTAAACGCCGTCCCATACCAGGCCGTTCCAGCCCGGAAAGCTCCAGGACGATGTGCCAAGCCGGATGCGTCGCGGCACAGCGGCGGCCAGTCGTTCAATGTCCGGGCTCACGGTTGCGGGCAGTACGGATGCAGCACCTTGTAGCCGGCGTTTGGCGGACGGCGGCCTTGCTGGTGGTACTGGGGGCAAATCGTCGAACAGACTCATGCCGGATATTCTAATTTCAAGATTACGATGTGCATTATGTTAAAT